>CAYWIM010000007.1:0-77419 GCA_964458325.1 uncultured Verrucomicrobiota bacterium | reverse complement strand
CTTTTGGCACAACGATACCCCTTCCCGGGTAACAGTTACTTTTGGCGCACGGCGCACCCAGGGCGCGCCGCCGAAATCGGCGGCGAGCAGAGCGGCCGTGCCCGCGCCCATCGAAATCACGGCGAGCGTGGCGCCAGCTGCTTTCGGATGCCGAAGTGGAAGGAACTTTGTCATGGGTTTACCTTATGCATGAGCCATGCCAGGCGCGGTTCCGTTCGAAATGAGCCGTGTTTCCGAGGAAATCGGCGAGGCACGCCCCATCGGGAGAACGCGGGGTTGACATCCAATGCCAGGTGCCATACAATTTTTGTGAGTTGCCCTTGAAACTGCTGACGAAGCCATCTGAGCGCACCTTTGCCGGAGTCATGACCCGGTTGGTGGCATGCAACCACTTTCTCCCCGAACGCATCGCCCTCGAGCGGGAGGCGTTGGGGGCGGCCTTCGTGGACGATCCCTCCGCGGCCTGGAATCTGAACGCCGACTCCGGGGCCAGGAATCCGAACATTCGACGGCTGACCGAGCGAACCGGCGCGATCCTGGGCCGTCTCCACCCACTGCTCAAAGGCGGAGCGCGCCTGGCGGCGGACGAACGCGAGGGATACGAGAACCTGGTCTATTATTTCTTATACCAGCGCTATCGGAGTGATTTCCAGGCGATGATGGCGGCGGGGGCAGCGTCCTCCAGCCCAGCCCGGTGCTTCCAGGCCTTTGCGAGAGACCTGCGGGAATACCTCGAGCCCGCCCGGCAGGAGCCGCTGTCGGGCCCGGAGGCGGCACACGTGTTCGCCGGTCTTTGCCAAGTGGAACGGGCGTTCATCAACATCTTCAGCAACATTGTCGGCGGCTCTGCGCCTGTGGCTCGCCTCCGCGCCGCCGTCTGGGAGTCGATATTCACCTGCAATTTCAATCGCTATCGAAGAGGCTTATTCCATCGGATGCGCGAGATCACGACGCTGATCTCTGGCCCTTCCGGGACGGGCAAGGAGTTGGTGGCGCAGGCGATCGCCCGTTCGGGCTTCATCCCGTTTGATCCGATCGCACAACGGTTCGCGCAAGACCCGGCGGAGCTGTTCCAGCCGCTCAGTGTATCGGCACTGTCCGTCAACCTGGTCGAAGCGGAGCTGTTCGGCCACAAGCGCGGCGCCTTCACGGGGGCCCTGCAGGATCGCGCAGGCTGGCTGGAGGTGTGCCCCGAGGGCGGGGCCGTCTTCCTGGATGAGATTGGCGAGATCGACGTGTCGCTCCAGGTCAAGCTGCTGCGCGTCCTGCAGACGCGGACGTTCTACCGGCTGGGTGAAAGCAGGCCGCGGTCATTCTCCGGCAAGATCATCTCGGCAACCAACCGCGATCTGGTGGAAGAGATGGAGGCCGGGCGGTTCCGCCGGGATTTCTACTACCGCCTCTGCTCCGATGTCATCGTCACTCCGTCCTTGTGCGAGCAGTTGGCCGATTCTCCCCAGGAATTGCCGCGGTTGGTGAGGTTCATTGCCCGCCGGCTGGTCGGGGACGAGCAAGGTGAGGACCTGGCGACAGAAGTCCTCGATGTGGTGGAGAAGAAATTGAGTCCCGACTATCTCTGGCCGGGGAACTTTCGCGAATTGGAGCAGTGCGTGCGCAACGTGCTGGTACGCGGCCGTTATGAGCCCATGCGTCTTGCGCCCGGCCGTCCCGCGGCGGCGCTGGCGGCGGAGATGGAGACGGGGCGGCTGACCGCGGAGCAAGTCCTGCGGCGCTATTGCTCGATCGTGTATGCGCAAACCCGGAATCTCGAGGAGACGGCGCGGCGCCTGGACCTCGACCGCCGGACGGTCAAGGCCAGGCTCGCGGCGCCGTTCAAGGGCTGAAACGGCCGGCCACAATCCTGCCAAGGGGCACTCGGCAACCGGTGAGGAGCTGGCTGGGCTTCCGAAAGAATACCCATCGCAACAGACCTGTCCAATACTCGGTCGGGGAGGGCGATGGCTGAATTCTTAAACAGCATTGACGTTAAGGCAGCTCGAAGCGGTATCCAACATCCCGAATCGTTTTGATGAATTGGGGACGAGACGGGTCCGATTCGATCTTGTTGCGCAGGGTGTTGATGCAGCGGTCGACGCTGCGCTCGGTCATGATCAAGTCCTCGCCCCAAACGCTATCGAGGATTTCTTGGCGGGTCAAGGCGCGGCCGGTGTTCCGCGCGAAGTATTCCAGGACGCGGAATTCCTTGGGCGTGAGCGCGACCTCGGCGCCTTTGCGGGTGAGCTGGTGCGACTGCAGGTCGAACCGGCAATCGCCGAACTCGAAGGTTTTCGCGGGCGGCTCCCGGTGGCGGCGCAGGCAGGCATTGGCGCGTGCTAGCAGGACGTCAATGCTAAATTCGGCGGCAATCTCTTTCTTGCCGGCAAAGCCGGGCGAGGCAGTCCCGGCGCCGTTGTAAAAGAGACCCGCATTTATAATGGCGCGAACGCCTTTTGCGATGGATGGTCCGACCAATGATCACATCAATCCAGATAGGGGCCGTGACCATTCAGTCCTCGGTGGAATGCCACACCTTATCCCTTCAAACCCGCCCTTGCCATCGATAACACGTCGTCCTCAACGATCGGGAGCACTGCAAGAACATGCCTGTGATTGATTAACATGTATTCCAATTACAGCCCGAGAAACCGCTGATCCTCGGCCCAGAGCCGATCCAATTCCTCGGGGGCAGGCGGCGCGCCCACCTGCCGCCAGCCGGCCCCTTCCTTCTGGGCGGCAGGCACATTGGCCAGCAATGCCTCGAACGGCTTGAACCGGCGCAGGAACGCCTTCCCCAATAAGGGACGCGTGTGAATCATATGGGTGTAGGTCAAACGCCCGCCAAAGACGGTTTCGGCCTGAATGGCATCGAGCGTCGCTTGCGGATCGCCTCGCTCGGCCGCTCGATCCAGCCGCACCCGCAAGGCCAGATAATGCAGGTAAAGCCGCAGCTCGTTTGGGAGCCGGGCAGGCTCGAGCTTGCCAGCGGAGGGATAATCCCAGTCCCATTGGTAGACGCTGTAGTAATCGCGGATCCCGATCCGGCTGGCTCGGGTTTTCAGCGCATCGAGCTGCTGTTCCAGCGACAGGTCCGTGCGGCGAAACGCGGTTGTGGTTTGCAGGAAGACATTCGGATGCAGCTTGAAGGAGGGCGGATGCGAGTAAGCGCTGTAAGCATATGCGCCGAACAGCGTGTCGGGATGTTTCTCCGCCACAGCCGCGGCGACCTGGTTGATGAACCGGAACAGCGTTTCCGAGGTGGCGCTCACGACCACGCCATCGGGCCGCCGGGAGAACCAGGTCCCGTGCCTGGCCTCGGGAGCACCGCCCCCGAAAACGGCAAAGCACCTTTCGCACTCGCAATAACCGAGCCCGTCGGGCGGGCTCATGCTGATCATGCCCGCCCCGCGCTCGGCCTGGGCCAGCGCATGCTCGACAGCTCGTCGCGCTACCTCCGGATGGCTGTAACAGGGCTTGGCAGCCTTGCGCTGGCCGTCGACCAGGGCGAACCACTCCGGGTGCGCCGCGAAATCCTTTCCCGGATCCAATCCATGCCACGTGTGGCCGATCGTGACCCCGACAGCGCCGCCCAGGCGGTTGTGGCGCGACCAGGCCGCGTAATCGGCTTCACAGGGCTTGTACGTGCCGAAGCCGTACCAGATCTTCCGCTGGGTTGCGAAGCTCGGCCGGCTGGCCTGGTCCCAACTGCCCGCAATCGTCGGCTGCCGCGGAATGCACTCCCACGTCTTCCCGGGAAAAAACCAGCGGCATCCCAGAGCATCGAGGAAGCTGACGACCGCATGCGGCACTCCGGCAGCCTGGGCGCCCAGCAGGAACAGATTCGTCCCATCGCTCCGGATGAGAAAGCCTTCCTGGCCGAGGTCTCGTGCATCAAGTTGAACCCGCGGCAGCCAGGGAAAATCGGCCACCGTGCCCACGTAAATGCCCGCGACGCCCGACCGCGCCGCAACCACGGTCAGCTCGGCGCCGGATATTTCTTTCAGGTAATGCCGCAGCTCGGTCACGGGCTCCGGAATGCTGCCGGCGACGATGCGGATTTCCGGGCGGCCGTCCTTGACCAGCACGATTGGAGCGGCAGGCTGGGCTGCCGGGAGCGCACAGCTCATCCCGGATAACAGTGCGATGAGCAACGCGCCAGCCGCCGCGGCTGCTACTCGGCGCGAGGCGCGAATCCGATTGGCTTTCATAGAATCACTATTCGTGTCAGTCCCGGCTATTTGCCATTCGCGGTGTCATTGAATCGCCGGCCATGGGGCTCACATCCTCTTGATCCGCAGATTGCGAAACTGAACTTTCATCGGCGGACCGTCGGAGCGCGTGTGAGTTGGCGTTGGTTCTCACGATGGTGTGGCCTCCAGGGTTGGTCCAAGCCGCCGATCCCGCGGCGAATCCCAACGCCGTGCCGACCTTCGAATGTGTCGGGCTGTATTGGAAGATGCCATCCAGACCCTAAGGTTGTGCGCTTTCGCCTGCCGCGTCCAAGCCGATCCTGATGCACGCCACGCTTATTGTTTCGCCTTCTTGCGCTTCGCAGGTGGGTCAGTTGGGATGGGGTATTGGTCTTCCTCCGTCGTTTTCTTCCATTGCGTCAGGAGTTGACGGTGACGCTCCAGCTCGCGGGCGGCTGCCTGATCGGCAGCGAGGTTCTTCCTTTCACCGGGATCGGCTTCCAGGTCGAACAACAGCTCGGTCGTCGTGGGGCCGGCCAGCCGCACGTATTTATGCTGCTTCGTCCGCACCATGAAACTCCGCCCTCCGCGCCGTGCCCCGCCGCCGGCCATTTCCGAGGCGACAAACTCGTGGCCGGGCTGTGCTGGATTCTCGATGACGCGCCGCAGACTCTCTCCGCGCATCAGGGGAGGCGGCTGAATGCCCGCGTAGTCACACAGGGTCGGCAGCACATCGAGGGTTGAAACCAAGTGATTCCGATCCATCCGTCCCGGCGGGGTCACACCTTTCCAGCTAATGATCAATGGCACGGCAGATTCTTCCTCGTAGAACATCATCTTGCCGGTCCAGCGATGCGAGCCGAGTCCCTCGCCATGGTCGCTGGTGAAGACAATGAGGGTCTGGTCCTCCTGCCCGGTTTCACGCAGCGTCTCGAGGACACGCCCGACCTGCTGGTCCACGTCCTCGACCATCCGGTAATAGGCGTAGCGATACCGTTGCCATTGGTTCTCATCCCACTCCTCATGTTTGGCCAGCAACGGACCCGGTCCGCCGCCGGTCGGGCCGAAATTGGCGGGCAGCGGCGGCAACGGGGCGCCGGCAGGTGGCTGGTATTTCTGCCACACCGCAGCCAGCAGCGGGCTGCTCCCTCCGGCCGGCAGGCAGATGTCATGCGGGTTGATGAAGGAAACCACCAGGTAGAAAGGCTTGTCATGCTTGCGCTGGAGGAACTCGATGGCCGCATTCATGGTCGCCTCATCCACGTCATGCGCCAGCTTCCCCTGGCGCGTCGTCTTGTTCAGCACCTCGAAGCCGGCGATGCCGTCGGTGGGATATGCATTGGGCATGTGCCACTTGCCGGCATAGGCGGTATCGTAGCCGGCGGCGCGAAACACCTGGCCTGAAATCGGCATGGCGGGGTCAATCGGCACCGAGTTGCGGTCCACTTTGATTTCATGCGGCGTGCGGCCGGTGTGCAACGCCGACCGCGAGGGACTGCATAGCGGATAGGCGCAGTAGGACCTGGTAAAATACACCCCGTGGGCAGCGATGGAGTCCATGTGCGGGGTCTTCAGCAGGGGATTGCCCGCGGCGCTGGTCGCCGTGACCTGCTGCTGATCCGTGGTTATGAGCAGCACGTTGGGATGCTTCGCGGCTTGCTCCGCCCGGCCGCAAAGCGCCAGGGCCAGGATGCACATGCCGCCGATCCCCTCCTTCAAGACATGGAAATAACGCTGCGGTTGGAGCCCCACGGCGAACGCCGAAGTCGAATGCTGAGCCAGGTTCATTACCTGACCATAGAAGACCCCAACAGTCCGTCAAAACTTTTCGGGCGCTCGCCCTGCCGGTCAGAACAGGATTAGGAAACCGTAGCAGCCGACGTAAGGAGAATCCACGCTATGGGTTCTTGGTGGATCTTGATGCGGCAGGACATGCCTGGCAGAATGCGGCAATGACTGGCAATATCCTCGGAGAGGCGGGCTTCCGGCCCGTGTTTGCCGGAGGCTGAGTGGTCGAATCCGGCAAACCGCGGGTGGCTGCCGACGCTCCCGGCTGGCGGCTCGAACGGCGCCCGCAGGTGGATCAATGCGCCTGAAGATGCAGCACGAGGGGCGCGGCTCCCCAGCCGGCGGGCGGCGTGAGGCTCGCCGTTCCACTGGCGAGTGAGCCGGCATCGGCCCGCTTGCCGGTGTGCGGATTGAACCACTCGGCTTTGAGCGGGGATTTCGCATCGGCGATGTCCAGCGTGAACGGCCGCGCTTGATTTTGAAACACGACGTATTCGCGACCCGGCTGCGCCAGACACCAGCCATGGTTCACCCGATTGTCCGACGGTTCGAGTTTCCAATACTCCGTCGCGCGCCAGAAATCGCCGAAGTGTTTGAAGTAGGCATACCCCGGCGGCACGTCGAGTGGACGAAGGATGTCCCATGCGGTGTAAGTGTAGTAGTAGGCGGTGTAGCCGCCGGCCATCTGGATCTCCCAGGCGCGGCGCAGCACTTCTTCCGGCGGCTGCCCCACGCGATAGGTGAGGTCATTCGTTCCCTTGGACCCGTGCTCATACCCAAACTCGACGTTGACGACCGGCCATGCGCGGCGCTCGCGCTGCCGCAGGATCACCTCATGCCACTTCCCGTGCTGTTGATCGGCACGATAATCCGTCAGCTCATCGTACGCACCGCTATCGTTAGCCTGGTCGTCATCATGCACGGTCGTCAGGTGATGATACGGATCGATTTCACGCAGGAATTTGAGCATGCCTTGTTTGTAGGCGAGGTCTTTCTCGTTGTGCGCCTCCTTGGAGAAATCCCAGATGACGTTGGGATACGCGGCATAGCGCGCGACGAGCCAGCGGAAAAACAGCTGCTCCTCGGCGCTGCCGCGCTTGGGCCAGTTGACCTGTTTGTTATAGACCTTGATGAGCACGTGCGCCTGGATGCCGCGCTCGTTCAGCGCCGCCACCACCCGGTCGTAATGCTGCCAATAGGCGGGGTTCATCCGGCGGTGGTCGGGCTGGTCGTTCGAGCCTTGCCAGGGATAGAGCAGCGGCGGACCATAATCATCAGGGCTGCTCTTCCCGTTGCGCCAACCCGTGTCGTGGGCGTAGGAATTGAGGATGATGCAGTTGAAGCCGTGGCGGGCGAGGATATCCAGCGACTGCGCCACCGTTGGCACGCCCGGCTGGTCCATGTCCAGCGCCCAGAGCCAGTCGTATTCGTAGCCCTGCATGAAGAACCGCGTGCCGTCGTCGAAGACGAAGTGATGCGGGTTGGCTTTGTCCACGCGCAACGTGCCGTGGACGTTCGGGTTCGGATTCTTCACGCCGGTGAACACGGCCGACCGGCCGTTAAGCTCCGGCACGTCGGATTTCGTCACGAGCGACCACAGCCCTTCGGTGGTTGGCGCGACGCGCACTTTCCACGCACCGTTGCCGTCGAAAAACCCTGGCAGCCAAAATGTAGTCCCATCCGGCTTCTTGACGGTGGCGGAAAACTCCACCAGGAACGGGTTGGGCGGCTGGGCCTTGGTGCCGAAGCTGAAATCGTGCGGCTCCCAGCGCGGAACGGCGGGCGTATTCGCTGGGGCGGCCGTTGCCGCGGATATCCCGGGCGCGAGCAAGGAGATGAGAAGGCAAAACCGATTTCTCGTTTTCATTTTGTATTTCGAATTGGACGGCAGCATTTAGCACGCAATGCATCTGCCCTGTCCATGCGACTTTCCGTTTGTTTCTTGAGAGTTTGCGGCGGTGTGGCGGCGCAACGCCTTGGGTGCGCGATCAAGCCCAGCTTCGCTCCGGCTGAGGATTGAGCGCCGGAAGGCGCCCGCGCCGTGAAGCAACCGATTACATCGGCCCGGTGCGAGGGAAGCCCAAAGGCGCTTCGAGAATCGCAATCAGATTATCGATGTAATCAAGGTCGCCGGCAGGAACCAAGGGGGTGTCGAGGAGCCCGGCCAGCTCTTCTCGAGAAGCTCTCAGCACCTGCGCCTTGGCTTGGAAGAGCGCGTGGGTTTGCTGGAGAGGGGTGAGCCCGTTCTCGTGCTGGACCTCTTCGTTGTGCCCGGCCATCCAATAAGGCGCCATGCGCGTGTAGCGCTCGACGGCTTCCTGCGCCTTCGGCAGCGCGTGCTGGCGCAGATAGTCCGCCAGCTCGGGAACGAGGAACATGAAATTCCAGGCGGTGATGAGGGTGTAGAAGTACTGGTCGCTCTGTCTGTTCCCGGTATTGGCCTGCACGTCCCACCGGAAGCTCCGCGCCCGAAGCTCCAAGAGGCGGTTCAATTCCGCCTGTTCCGCGGCGTGCGGCTGGCCAGCCATCTTGGCCAATTCCACGTAGCCGACGTAGCCGGCGATGCAGGCGTTGTGGACATGCGGGAAAGCCTCGAGCACATCGTCCGCCGGCGTCTTGCCGATCACACCCGCGGCCTGGCGGAACACGGTGGCCGGCTCGGCCAATCCCGCCTGGGCGTACTTCCACATCGCATAAACGTTCTGCGGTGGTTTGCTCCAGACGCGGAACGGGCTGCCCGAAAGCGGGCCGAAATCGTGCTCGAAAACTCGCGGCGTCGAGGGGGGATACTCGAAGGGCTCGCGCGGCGCTCCGTCCCGGAATCCAATATGCACGTATTGGTACGGAGGGAAGGCGCTGTATTCATCTTTCAGATACTGGCGGACCTTGTCCTGCATGGGGGCGGGCAGGTGAGGAAGCGCGCGCAGCAGCGTGGCGAGCATCTCCGCGGGATTGTGCCAGTAATGGAGAAGATACTGCCCCAGACTGCTGACGGTCATGAAGTCCACAAGCCCGATTTTCGCAAATCCCGCCTTCAGATGACCTGCGTCTAAAATCTTCTGAACCTCCGCCTCGAGCTGCTCTCGAAGGAATGTCTCGGAGAGCGGGTCCGGAGCGGCGCCTCCAGAAGGCGCGCGCGCGGGGGCGAGGACGGGCGCGCTCGAGCCGGATCCTCCGGGGCTGAAGGCAACGATGGCATTGCCGCGATGCACGTACATCCTGCCATTGTAGATCGTGGGTCCTGCGTTGTCGCCGTGGGCCCAGTACATCGGCTTGGTTCCGCCAAGGCTCCAAGAATACGGGCTCGCCTGGCGATTGTATCCTGCGGGCATGGTGTTGGTCTTGAAGCCGTCTCCCGTCACGTGCCGCCACTGGCGCCTGCCATCCCTGTTCGGAAATGGGGAATTCGCGATGGACAGGTCCACGCTCCCGACAAAGCGATCGTTGCACAAATTCCAATAGAGGAACCTCCCGCCGGCGGAAATCCCCACCGGCTCGTCGGCCGGCCAGAATCCGCTCTGGCCCTGGACGCTCGAGACGGGAAGGCTCAGAAATGGCGTGCCGTACTTCCAGCCCATCAGCAGCGCTCCCGGAATCGCCGATCCCACGGCGTGGCTAATGCTGCGCAGGTAAATCACCTGATCGTGGCCGCTGACCAGCGGCGGGTAGCACGTGCCCCCGTGCGTCCAGGCCCAGAGCATGGGAGCGGCATCCGCGATCCCGTCCTTGTCCAGATCAAAGGCGATTTCCTCGCCCGTGCGACGATCCAACACGATGAGACTGCGCCGCCACGGATAGCGCTCGAACCAGTCGGAGATCGTGCCGCCGTTGGGGTTGGTGCGAATATCGATCGTCGGCTCGCCCGCCGCCCAGTCGCCGAACTCGGTTCCGAGGATTCCCGGCAGCGTATTCGGAATTTTCTTCGAGAAGAGCCACTCGTTCTGGAGCCCGACCAAGCCCTTCTCAACCTCCGTCCGCGTGAACAGGACGGTGTCTTTGTAGATGACAGGCCACCAGGAGTGCCAACCCATGCCGGGGAGCTTCCTGGACTGCCACACACGCGCGCCCGTCTTGGCATCGAGAGCATGAGCGCGCGCGTCTTGAGAGCCGAAAATAATGACGCCGTCCTCGTATGCGGCGGACTGAAGGATTTGCCCCCCCGTCCGGTATTCCCAAACGAGCGTTCCGGTGGCGGCGTCGATCGCATACATGCGTCCATCGCGGCTTCCGGCATACACAACGCCGGCGACCACGAGCGGAGACGTATGGAATCCCCCCCGCGCGGTGAATGTCCAGAGGCCCCGGCCTGTGTTGGCGTCCATGGCGTGGATCTTCCGATCCAATCCACCGACGTAAATACGGCCGCCGGCGCAGGCTGGCGAGTGGCCCAGGGGAAGTTCCGTGGGATAGGTCCAGAGATCGGCGCCGGTCTCTGCGTGGAAGGCATAAAGCCCGCGCGCGGTTGACAGGAACAGTTTCTCCCCGGCCGCGACGATCTGCACCTTCTGGGAGATGTACGGCTCGATGGGCTTAACCCAAGTCTCTTCGAGCGCACCAGGGGCTGCATCGGGCACCCACGATGTCCGCTGCGGATTGGCTCCCGCCGTCACCCACCCTTCCCAGGAACTCGCTTCCCCTCGTGCCGTCCCCCCTAAAAAAGACCTGGTTCCCACGAACGCAAGGAGAAGGATGATCTGCACCCCCACTGCCATTTTCCGGCGCTGTTTCGAGGATGAGCATCGGGAGGACATAAGGATGATCCAGCGAATCATCCACCGGGGCGAGGGGATTGCGCCGGACTGGACGGCGCTCCGCAGTGGGTGCAGGCGGGCAGCAGGGAATGTCGAATCCCCTTGCATGCCGGGCATTCCTCGAACAGGGAAGTCGCGCATACGGGGCAGATATACGGCTCGTCCGTGCGATCGGACGGGTCGCTGGCGGGTTGAATTCGACGGAGGTTGCGCCGGCTCCACCGGATAAACTTGAGCGGGCCGCGGCGGATTGGATAGCCGCACACGGGGCATCGAAACCGCTCGTAGGCCTCGCGGCGCTGCTTGAGCAGCCAGTCCGGCTTGGGAAACGCCCGAAGGCGAAGCAAGTAGACCAGCACGCGCGCCGCCAGCAGCAACGCGGCCACCGTCAGGATGTACTTGAAGTAGCGCCGCGGGAAATGCTCGTGCATCACCATGCCGACCTTGACCAGCACCGCCAGACCGAACCCGTAAATCATCGGGGCATAGAGGCCGCCGCGCTTCTTCACGAACAACCACACCGCAAACGCCAGCAATGGCAGCAGCACGGACAATTTCCCCAGCGCCAGCTTGAGCTGGTGCAGCGTCGAGTGGCGCGCGTAGGCCTCCTGCACCGGCCGGCGCTGTTCCTCGATCCGTTTCTGGGACTGGCGCTGCTGCCGCTCGAGGCTCTCGAGCCGTTCGGTGGCCGTGGCGATCTGGTCGTTGATCTCCTGGTATTTCTTCTGGTGATCGAGGAAGAGCTGCCGGCTTTCGTCAAAGGCCCGCTGGTCGGCTTCGGTCGGCGCGAGGTTCTTTTGCAGGTTCAGCTTCTGCAATTCGAGCAACTGGTTCATCGTCCGCTCGGAATTGGCGGTGCTGTCGCGCAGGACAGCCTGCCGCTGGCGATACCCATTGACGAGCCGGTTGGATTCCTCGATCTGCTCGCGCAGCGCCTGGGCCTCCTGGCGCAAGGACGGATCGATCATCTGGGCTTCGAGCGCGGCGTAATCCGGGCCGGGCCAGGTCGCAATGTCGCGCACGACAAATCCCAGCAGCCAATAGACCAGGAGGGCGAACAGAAGGCTGAAAAAGCAGACCAGCAGGCGATGGCTCCACGGCGCCTGGCTCTGATGGGTCGGATTCATCATCGCTCCCTGGCGAATCATTGCCCTGACCCTCCCAGCGGCCGAACCCACACGCTGCGAAAGCGCACCGGGCAACCATGGCCGCCGAACACCAGCGGTCCCTTGCCGATCCGGCTTGCGTATTGCGGAAGGGCGCGATGCTGGGTCTCGCCGTGAATGATCTCGTCGAGCTGCGCGAGCACGCCGTTATGGAACACCGTCACGCGAGCCGGCTGCGCGAGCTGGCCGCCCTCGAAAACCGGCGCGGTGAAAACAATATCGAATGTCTGCCACTGGCCGGGGGGGCGCGAAACATTGACCCGAGGGGGCGTCTGGCCATAAATCGCCGCCGTCTGGCCGTCCGGATAAATCTTCTCGTTGTAGGAGTCGAAGATCTGGATCTCATACAGGCCCATCAGAAACACGCCGTTGTTGCCGCGGTTGTACCAAGGGCCTTCGAAGCCGGCGGGGGCCATCCACTCGACGTGGATCTGCGCATTGCCAAACTGTTTCCTGGACGCCAGGGCTTTGTTCCCGGAAACGAGGCAGCCGTCCTCCACTTTCCAATCGGAATCCTCCCACTGACTCGTGTCTTTCCCATCAAAGAGCACGATGGCGTCGGCGGGGACGGGGGCGGGCGGGCCGGCCGGGCCCGGATCGATCCGCGGAGGGGCGGGCCGGTCCGGATCGTGCACCCGCCAGTCGCACCACGGGAGCTTGGGCGTGTCCTTGTAGCCAATGACGCCCGAGCCATCCTGAGCCTTCACCAGCTCCTGAGCGCACTCGGACGATGACGCGAGCGCCAGGAGGCCAATGGTCGCGGCGATGGTCGATGGGATGAGCAGATGTCTTTTCATTTCAGTGGGCGGCAGGTTGCGCGTTGTTCAAGGCCCGCTCCTGGCCGGCGATAAAAGGATCAACGAGGCCGTTCAAGGGCATGGCTACTCATCACACTACGGCGACAGGCCGCCGCCGTCCAGCCCGAAGCATCGAATGGGCCGCCGGCGATCGAGCAAGGATAGCTGCTGCGTCGATGTTCCACGGCGCCGGCCGCTTGCCCGATCCCCGCGCACCGTCCGCTGCCCGAGAGAAAACAGCGATTGACCTCGTGCGCAGTGGGGCGGCAGAATCCGATCGCTCAGCAGCTTTGAAACCCTCAAGGCAATCTGCTCTCTCGATGGATCGCGCCGGGGTGGAGGAGGCGGCGCAAGCAGCGATTCGCAGCCTGCGAGCGCGGCGGAATCCCGCTCGGGCCGAGGGCGTGCAGCACTATTTCAAACACGCTGTGGTGGCGCTCGGCATTGACTCGCCAACGCTACGACAGTATGGGCTCGATCAGGTCAAACGGCTCCAGCCATCCTGGACACTGGCGGAAAGTGTCGCCCTGTGCGACCGTCTGCTCCAGGAACCGGAGATGGAGATCCGCGGGCTCGGCATTCTCATCCTGCACGGATTTCGGAAGGAATTCGGCCTGGATCTGCTGCAGCCGGCCCGGCGCTGGCTCGCGACGCGTCTGGACAACTGGGCGCTGGTGGATTCGTTCGCCGGCATGGTCCTCACCCCGATCCTTGAACGGTATCCGACGATGGCCGCAACGCTGCGCCAATGGTCTCGGGCAAGACCGCTCTGGGTTCGGCGGGCCGCCCTGGTGACGCTGGTGCCTTTCGCCCGCCGTGGAACGCATCTCGATCTGGCCTACGACCTTGTGAGCCAACACTTCCCCGATCGGGAAGACCTCATGCACAAGGCCGCAGGCTGGCTGCTGCGCGAGGCAGGCAAGACCGACATGCCACGATTGAAGTCCTTTCTGCTCGAGCACGGCTCTTCCATCCCGCGCACGGCTCTCCGCTACGCGATCGAGCGCTTTTCGGCTGCCGAGCGCTGCCAGCTGCTCGAGGCGACGCGCCTGCCTCATGGATTCAAGGAGTCGGGCGAAGCTCCCAGGCCGACTCGAGCTCGTGGACTTCGAGCGAGAGAATCTTCGCCACACCGCCCCTGGCCTCGACGCCCAGCGTGAAGTCGTTCCCTTTCGGCTGGAACGGCATGGGCACATACGTCAGCCCATCGCTGGCAAAGACCTCGAACCCGGTCCGGTCGCAATAGATAATGAGGCGCTGTTTGCCGGCGCGCAGCGGGGCAGGCGCACGATGGCCGTTGACCGCCAGCTCCTGCCTCCTGGCGTCATAAACAACCGCGCCCCCGCGCACGTCGAAAGCCACCTCGCTGGCATCGCCTGGCTCGAGCTCGGCGCGAATCTCGACCAGCTCGGCTCTGATTCCTGCCAGCGGGTTGCCGCCATCGGGCTCGAGCGTCGCGCGACGAATCCGGTGGCTCTTGGCGCGCAGGGACGCAAGCTCTTTCACGGGGGCGAAAGTCATCCGGGGCCCCTCGGGCGTCGAGGCGAGCCCCAGCTCCAGCGGGATGGTCATGGATTGGTTGAATGGCATCCCCTTGGTTTCGGTCTGGAACCAGCCGATCTGGATGCGGCGCCCGTCGCTCGGCGGGATATCGCTGAAAGTTTGCGCCGCGTACAAACCCCGTCCGCGGTGCCCGGGGAGCTTCCGTTCCTCCGGCTTGAACACAGCGCCATCGAATGTCCCGATTGCATACTCGCCATTGGCGGCCGTGAGCACGCACCTCTTGCGCGCCGGATCGCCATCGACCGGCAGCTCGAAGAAATCCGGGCACTCGTAGAGAAATGCGCTTCCGGCGATGCCCTCGGCAACGCTCGAATGCGTCCACTCGAGGAGGTTGGGCGAGGTGAGAAAATGAATGGTGTGCCCGCCTCCGGCGGCGGTGACGTAGAGGACCATCACCCACTTCCTGGACGCCTCATGCCACACGACCTTCGGATCCCGGTTCCCGCCGGTGATCTGCGGGAGGACCGGATTGCCGGCATACTTGGTGAAGCTCCGGCCGTCGGTGGAGTGGGCCAGGCACTGGACGGCCGGATTCCCCGCAGCCGTGTAGATCAGCACCAGCGGCGGCTGACCGTCCGCGCCCAACCCGCTGGTGTTCCCCCAATCCACGACCGCGCTGCCGCTGAACATCGGCCCCAGCTCGTCCGGAGCGAGCACGTCCCCCAGCTCCTTCCAATGGACCAGATCGCGGCTCACCGCATGCCCCCAATGCATGTTGCCCCAACTCCACCCGTACGGATTGTGCTGATAAAACAGATGATACTCGCCGCGGTAATAGACGAGGCCGTTCGGATCGTTGTTCCAACCGCGCTTGGACGAGAAATGGAACTGGCCGCGCAGCGGCTCGCGATACAGATCTTCGGCGCCCCGGATCGCGTCGCCCTGCTCGATCGCCCTCACCGCAGCCGCCCCTCCCGCGGCATCATCCACATGCACAGCGACGGTCCGGCCGCGCCAGGCGCTGACGTCCATGAACGCCCACCAGTCCGGATCCGCCTCGGCCAGCTCGATCTGGTTGCGCACCACCACGACCCCGTCCACCTGCAGGGTCACCACTCGCTTGGTGGTGCCGCTCCGGATCGGAATCAGGAGATATTGCCGGTCGATCTTGAACTCGCGCGCCGATGGAGCAGCCGAGGCGGAGGCATCCAAGGGGGCAAGACAGAGCGCGCTCATCACGAGAAGGATTCGCATAGGCCAAACCATCGACGGTTCTTGCCCAAGGATGCCAGGAATCCGCGCGATGTATAGCCCCTTGTCGGGGCGCATGGGGGGGGCGGAGTCGCGCAATCTCCCGGCCGGCTCGGGCTGTATTGGCTTGTCTGGAGAACGGCGATCGAACAAGAATCCGCCTGGAAAGGAACAAGAGATCATGATTGCACGGCATTGGTTCGCGGTCGGGCGAGTCGCACTGACGGTGATGGCCAGCCTATGTGTTCTCGAGGGCGGAGGGGGGTCGCTGGTGACGGTCGATATTCCATACCAGAAGTTCAAGCTCTCGAACGGGCTGACGTTGATCGTCCACGAAGATCACAAGGCGCCGATCGTAACGGTCAACGTATGGTATCACGTGGGCTCGAAGAACGAGCGTCCGGGCCGGACCGGCTTCGCGCATCTGTTCGAGCACCTGATGTTCAACGGCAGCGAGCATTACAACGCCGACTATTTCAAGCTGCTCGAACCGGAAGGCGCCACATCGATGAACGGGACGACCGATTTCGACCGGACGAATTATTTTCAGGACGTGCCGATCTCGGCGTTGGACCTGGTGTTGTGGGCTGAATCGGATCGCATGGGTCATCTGGTGGGCGCGATCGACCAAGCCCGGCTGGACGAGCAGCGCGGAGTGGTGCTGAACGAAAAGCGGCAGGGAGAGAACCAGCCTTACGGCAAGGTGTATCGAAGGCTTTTCGAGGGATTGTTTCCCGCGGGACATCCTTATTCATGGGAAGTCATCGGCCGCACAGAGGATCTCGAGGCCGCCACGCTGAAGGATGTGCACCAATGGTTTGGCGATTACTATGGGGCGGCCAACGCGGCGATCTGCCTGGCGGGCGATCTGGATCCGTCCACCGCGAAGGCCAAGGTCGAGAAATACTTCGGGCACATCCCGTCGGGGCCCCCCGTATGCCGCCCGGAGCAATGGATCCCTCGGCGGACGGGGATCCAGCGAGAGGTGATTCAGGACAGGGTCAATCTGCCCCTGCTGCTTTTCGCCTGGACCACGCCCGGGTGGGGCGCGCCGGACGCCGATTATTTGAGCCTGGTGGGCGACATCCTCAGCTCGGGAAAGACCTCCCGGCTCTACCAGCGACTGGTCTACGAGGAGCAGCTGGCGGTGCAGGTCTCGGCCAGTTCGTATGGTCTGGAGATTGCGGGCGTGTTTGGCGTCAGCGTGCTGGGGCGGCCCGGAGTCGACATGCAGCGGATCGAATCCATGGTGAAGGAGGAGATGGATCGATTCTTGCGAGACGGCCCAACCGCATCGGAACTCCGTCGGGTCCAGAACCAGCAGGTCGCCGGTTTCGTGCGTGGCGCCGAGCGGATCGGAGGGTTCGGGGGAAAATCGGACATCCTGCTCGAGAACGAGGTGTATGGGGGCGATCCAGCTCGCTACCGGCAGACGCTGGAGCGATTGCAGCGGGCGACCGAGAAGGATTTGCTCGAAGCAGCCCGGTCCTGGCTGAGCGACGGCCTGCTTGTGCTCGAGGTCCAGCCTTTTGCCAACTATGCCACGCTCGAATCAGGGATTGACCGGAGCCGGCCGCCATCGACCGGCGAGCCGCCGACGGCGCGGTTCCCGGCGTTCACGCGGCAGGAGCTGAGCAACGGGCTTCGAGTGATCGTGCTGGAGAATCATGCGGTTCCGGTGCTCGATTTCCGGCTCCTGATGGACGCGGGCTATGCGGCCGATCCGGTCGATCTGCCGGGCCTGGCGAGCCTGACGATGGACATGCTCGATGAGGGGACGGCTCGCCGGAGCACGCTCGAGATCAGCGAAACCCTGGTGGGCCTCGGGGCGCGCCTTTCCACAGGGGCAAACCTGGATCAATGCGTGGTCTCGCTGAACACGTTGAAATCGACCCTCGAACCCGCATTGGACCTGTTCCAGGACGTGCTGCTGCAGCCGGCTTTTCCCGCCCGCGAGCTCGAGCGCATGCGCAAGGAGCGGCTGGCGGCCATCCAATTCGAAAAGACATCTCCGGACACGATGGCATTGCGCGTGCTGCCGCGCCTGCTTTATGGCGCCGGACATGCCTACAGCGCGCCGCTGACCGGCACGGGGACCGAAGCGGCGATCCAGCGGATCCGGACCGAGGATTTGCGCCGGTTTTATGGCCAATGGCTCAAGCCCAACAACGCCACCTTGCTGGTCGTCGGAGACACGACCCGGGAGGAGATCCTACCGGTGCTCGAACGACACCTGGGGGGCTGGAAGGCGGCGGCGGTGCCGGACCGGACCCTGGCCGCGGTCGATCTGCCGGCTCGGTCCCGGGTCTATCTGATCGACAAGCCTGGCGCGGAGCAATCCGTGATCTTCGCAGCCCACCTGGCCCCGCCTCGAGCGAACCCGCGGGAGGAGGCGATCGATCTCCTCAACAGCATCCTGGGGGGCAAGTTCACCTCGAGGATCAATATGAACCTGCGCGAGAACAAGCACTGGACTTACGGGGCTCGTTCCCGGCTGGTGGATGCCCGCGGCCAGCGGCCGTTTTTCGTTCAGGTCCCCGTCCAGACGGACAAGACACTCGAATCCATGGAGGAGATCCGCCGCGAACTCGAGTCGATCCGGGCTGATCGTCCGCCGACGGAGCAGGAACTGTCCGACACGCGACGCCGCGAAGTGCTGGCTTTGGCGGGGCGCTGGGAAACCATGGGCGCACAGGCAGCCGAGCTGACCGATATCGTCCAGTTCCGTTTGCCGGACGACCACCCGTCCACTTTTGCCCGGCGGATTCGGGCGGTGACCGATGCCCAAGTGGCCGAGGTCGCGCGCGACGTGCTCCAGCCCGAGCAGCTCATCTGGGTGGTGGTGGGAGCCCGCGAGCAAGTGGCGGACCGCATCGAGAAACTGGGGTACGGCCCCGCTCGCATCATCGACACCGACGGCCAGCCCGTCCCGTAGGATCAGGCTTTAGCGACCTTCTCGGGCTTGGGAGTCTCGGGTTTCGGAGACTCCCTCGTGTCGGACTTGTAATGGCTCGAGTAGTAGCGGTTCTGGTAGTAGTAATACGAGTAGTAGTAGGCGTCCTTGCCCTCGAAGTCGATGTCGTTGAGCACGACGCCGAGGATGTGGATCCCGGCGTATTGCAGGCGCTGGAGGGATTTGCGGGCGTGCTCGCGGCGGATCTTGTTGAACTTGGTGACGAAGATCACGCCGTCGGCCATCGACGAGACCACGAGGGGATCGCTGACGGCGGAGACAGGCGGGCAATCCACAAACACGCGGTCGTATCGGCGGCTGGCCTCCTGGAGGAACTGGCGCATCCGGAGCGAGCCCGACATTTCCGAAGGATTGGACGGCACCGAGCCCGCGCAGACGATATCGAGGTGGGGGACTTCGCTGGTGTGGACGATTTCGTCGATGCTGTTGACCTGGCTGGTGAGGTAAGCGGACAGGCCGATGGGGCTGTGGAGCTGATAGGCCTTGTGGACCGACGGGCGGCGAAGGTCGGCGTCCACAAGCAGCGTCTTGAGACCCGTCTGGGCGGTGACGATCGCCAGGTTGGATGCGATGAGGGATTTGCCCTCGGCCGGGATCGTGCTGGTGATGACCAGGAGGCGGTACTGGTCGGCCTTGGGCATCAGGGCGATGGCGGCGCGAATCGTGCGGAATCCTTCCGCAGCGGTCGACTGGGGATGCATGTGCGCCTGCAAGTCCCGCTCGATCACGCTGTTGGACTTGATATTGGGCACATATCCGAGAAACGGCACCCGCAGGTAGATCTCGACATCGTCCTGCGTCTTGATCGAGTCATCCAGGTAATTGACGAAGAAAGCGAGCGCGACGGCGACCGCCAAGCCCCCAATAATCCCGAGCACGAGGCTGAAGACGATGCGCGGCTTGTAGAACCTCAGCGGGGCCACGGCTTCATCCACGATGAACATGTTGTTCAACTTGCTGTTGGTCGTGATCTCGAGCTCCTTTTGCCGCTCGAGCACGCGCATGTAGAGGGCCTTCTGCAGCTCGGCATCGCGTTTGAGGGCGTCGTATTTGATGGATTTTTCGCCGAGGCTGAGCTGTTCCTGCTCGAGGGTGGCCACCAATTCACGGATGGTCTGCAGCTCCGTGTTGCCGAGGACAGCGGAGGTTTCGAGGGTCTTCATGACCTCCTTCATGGCCTCGTCCAGGGACCGCTGCAGGGCGCTGATCTTCTCCCTTTCGAAGATGACATCCGGCCATTTGTCCTTGTAGCGGCTCAGCATGCTCGCCAGCACGGCCTCCTCCAACAGCAGCTGGTTCTTGAGCTGGGTGACGGTTGAGTTGGCGGCGATCGCGGGGATGTTATCGATGCTGACGCCTTTCTTGAGCAACGATTGGACCTCGGTAAGCAGGCTGTTGGCGAGCGTGGCGCGGACCTGGATGGACACCATCTGGTCCTGGGCGAGCTTGAGCCGCTGGAGGATGATGTTCTGGCTTTCCTCGAGGGACACGTTCTTGAGCCCCACCCGGTATTTCTGGAGGGCGTTGTCGGCTTCCTCGACCTTGGTTTTTTGGACAGCGGTTTCCTGCTCGAGCCAGCGGGCGGTGCGAACGGAGGCCTCGCGCTTCTGGTCCAGGTTGTTGTCAATGAAATTGTTCAGGAGCGTGTTCGCGATCAGGGCGGCCTTCTTGGGATCGGTATGCTCGACGCGCACATCGACCAGGCGGCTGAGCCGGATCGGCGACACGATGATGTCCTCAGCCAGTTCGGCGACGATGTCGCGGGACTTGGCATACCGCGGGTCCTGGTCGAGCTTGAGCTGGTTAATGATCGAGCTGAGCAGCGACCGGCTCATGAGGTTTTTGTATTGGGTCTGGAGGTAATCCTGGCCCTGGCGGTCGCCGAAAGAGCCGCCGCTCAGGTTGAGGGACGTCTCCGCCTCGCTGTTGATCTGCAGCCGCGCCGCGGCCTGGTAAATGCGCGGGGCCTTGGCCAGATAAATAATCGTGAGAACGAACACCGAGATGAATGCGGCAATGACCAGCCAGCGTCGCTCGAGGATGACGTGATAGTAATGGCGCAGGTTGGTGACTTCCTCGAGGAAGCCGGCCTCGGCCGGGATGCCCGGGGGATTGTTTTCCATAAGCAGATTACCAGGGGGTCAAGGGCACGTAGATCACGTCCTCTGGCTGCAGGTAGATCACCTTGCCAGGATCGGTGGGTTTCTTGAGATCGTCGAAATCGACCTTGATGGTCTTCCCTTGCCGGGTGAACTCGATGCGGCTTTTGGCGGCGCCGCGGGTGAGGCCGCCGGCCTGGCTGATGGCGTCCAGCAGCGTCCATCGCTTCTCGCCCACCAGCGGCATGGGGCCGGGTTTAAACACCTCGCCCAGGATATTTACCGTTTGGAGCCGGTACTGCTTCATCGTCACGGTCACCAAGGGATCCACGAGGTAATCTCGCCCAAGGAGCTCTTTCAGATGGGCTTCCACCTGCCGGGTCGTCTTGCCCGCAATCTCGACATCGCCCAGCAATGGATAGGAGATCTTGCCGGTGGCCTGGACGGCGCAATCCTTGCTCAACCTGGATTCGTTGAACACGTCGATGGAGATCACATCCAGCGGCGCAATCCGATAATCCTGGTCCGGCGCCAGCGCTGCCGCGGCATTCGTGCTTGCATCCGCGCCGATGTTAAACAGGTTCGACGGCGTGGTTTGCGCTTCCAGGTGGATGCCCCAAAGCAAACAAAAAACCACACCCCCGAACACCATGCCTTCTGCTCGTGTCCGACTCATAGCCTAAAATCCTATGCCCAATCGTAGGGTAATCCGATTAACGTCATAGTCAATAATCGCTTTGGATGAACTGTTGAAGAACTCGTATTCATATCGCAGCCCCGTCGAAAACCAGGGCTGGAATCGGTAGCTGACATCCAAAAATGTGGTCCATTGGTTGTCGGTTCGATCCCCATAAACCACGGATCCCTCATCATACTGGGATATTCGCATCGTGCCGCCCGCCGACACCGTGATTTTTCCTGTAGGCCCGAGGGTTCGGTTCAGGGCCAGACTCACGTTATCGTTCACACTGGAACTGTCAGGCGATTGGGCGGATACGCTGGTCGACCGGTTATAGGACAGGGTCCCACGAAGCTTTTCGGAAAAACGGTAACCGAGGCTTGCATTGACCACTGGATCGCCTTTGTTGTCGGACCGCCCTTCGAACTGGCGCACTTCATATCCCACACGGACGGATCCCGTAATACGATTGAGGAACACCTCGCTGAACCCGACGAACGTGCCCAGCGAATCCATATCTGGGGTAGGCCATTGCAGCGGATGATTCGGCTCCGACATGGTCGTGCCATAATAGACCTCGCCCACAAATGTCATCCGGGTCCGTGGCTTGTAGGTTGTGCCCAGGGTGCCTCGAAGCGACGTGGTATCATACAGCCATGTGCCGGATTCGTAATCGGTGCGCCCGTGGCTCAGTCCAACATGCCCGTTGATTTTATCGGTAAAGGAATAAGACACTTGGTAGCTGTCCGAGAAGGTGATTCGTTGAACATTGGCATTCTCGCCCAGTACGAGCGGATTCAAGCTGCCTCCCAGGACGCTGTTTTGCAGGTCGATCTGATCCGATCCTTGCAGCGAAATCCGGTAGCCAGTCAGCCGGAGATTGAACGAGAGCGACTGATCGCTGTAATTCACATCGCTCCGTTCCTGGTAAAAATTCCAATGATACTCGTATCCGAGGGAGAGGAAGTTCTTCGAATACGGTGTGCCCAGCGACAACCGGACCCCTGGGGTGACGCTGGTGATCAGGTCCGATTCGCGCTTCACGCTCGACCGATAATAGATATTGTCGTTGAACTGCTCGGTGACTTCGAGGCTGGTGCGGATCGTGACGGGCCCCCATTGATAGGCCAGCAGATTGCGCGCATCAAATGCCCTGGCGGCGCCGGCTGATCCTGCCACACCGGCGACCACCAAAGCCATCCCATGGGCAGGTCTGGACCAATTCATCAGCTCAGCTTGATCTGGATTGCAACCGTCACGCCTTGTATGCCCGCCATCGCTAGAAAAATGGTCGGGGCGGTGAGATTTGAACTCACGACCTCGTGGACCCGAACCACGCGCGCTAGCCAGACTACGCTACGCCCCGACTGACCATGAAATAAAGAATGCCCAGCAATGGAAACGAATGCAACAGGTTTTTATACGGCCCGGAGCGGGGCGATGGCCATGCGCCATCGGATGGGCGGACGACGGGCTTGCATTCAGCAACCATTTCCACCAGTAGTTTGGATCCGGCGCCCGAGCCCGAGCGCCTCGCATGAATGACATTCATTCCACGATCCAGTTGCGCGTCCGTTATAGCGAGACCGACCAGATGGGCACCTTCTACAACTCCCGGGTGCTGGAATGGTTCGAGTGCGGCCGAACCGAGCTGATGCGCCAGATCGGCCTGCCCTATTCCGAAATGGAATCCCGTGGAGCATGGCTGCCCCTGGTCGAGGCCCATGTCGAGTATCTGGGGCGGGCGCGATACGATGACCTGCTGGAGCTCACCACGACCGCCACCTTCGCCGGGCCCGCCCGGCTGCGATGCGACGCCCGAATCATCCGCCTCAATCCCCAAAGCCCCGTCGCGCGCGGCTACACCGTCCATGCCTTCACCCGGCACGACGGGCGCGTTATCCGCCCGCCCGCCTGGTTCCGGGAGGTCTTTGACCGCGCGGCACAGCCCAGTCCGGGTTGATCCCGCAGCCAGCCAAGCGGCACGGATGGATTCGCCACCCTTGACGCATCCGGCTCTGAGGGTGGTGACTGGCTGCGCGCTCGAGACCGAACACTTTCGGCCGTCCGTGCCGCCTTCTCGGCGCGGCCGCCTTTCGGCTTGCCGATTGGCCCGGTCTGGCATCCAATGATGCCATGCACCGAATTTCATCGAGCCATCCCACGCCAGCGGTCGCGAGGGCTTGGGCGCTTTTGGCTGTCGGATCGATAACCTGGGGATTGGCCAGCGGGCCGATACCGACCCTTCCATCGGCGCGCGCGCAGGCGCGGAGCCCGTCCACCAACTATGCTCTGACTGTCCACACCGAGCGTTCCGATGCCATCTACCGAAAAGGCGATCCGGTCGTCTTCGAGGTGCGGTTGATGCTTGGCGAAAAGTCGGTCGATGAAGCCGAGGTGAAATGGACCATCTCGAAGGATGGCGTGCCGCCCATCACCGAGGGCGCTCTGAACCTGAAGCGCGGCACCGGGGCCGTGACCGGCAGGCTCGATGAACCGGGCTTCCTCCAATGCCGCGCGACCTGGGAGACTCCGGCCGGCCGGACCCTCGCGGCCGTCGGCGGAGCGGCGGTCAGCCCGCTTGAAATCCGCCCCAGCCTGCCCGTGCCCGCCGATTTCGATGCCTTCTGGGCCGAGCAGAAACGCCAGCTGGCCGCCGTGCCGATCCGCCCCCGGCTCACGCCCGTGCCGTCGCCGCGTCCGGGAATCGATTGTTGGGATCTGCAGGCCGAGAGCGTCGGCGCGCCGGTTTCGGGGTACCTGTCGCGTCCGGCGGACGCCAAACGGCGGAGTCTGCCGATCATGCTCACCGTTCACGGCGCGGGCGTGCGGAGCGCCGGCCTGGCGGGAGCTGCCGGCTGGGCGGAGCAGGGATTTCTTGCGCTGGACATCAACGCGCACGGCATCCCCAACGGCAAGCCGGTCGAGTATTACGCCGACCTGGCCAAGGGCGCCTTGGCGGATTACCGCTGGCGCGGGCGCGAGTCCCGCGAAACCGTCTATTTCCGCGGCATGTTCCTCCGGCTGATCCGGGCGTTGGACTTTCTGACCGCCCAGCCGGAATGGGATGGCCGCACCTTGGTCGTTCACGGCAGCAGCCAGGGCGGCGCGCAATCCATCGTTGCCGCGGGATTGGATCCGCGCGTGACGTTTTTCGCCGCCGGGGTGCCGGCCATGTGCGATCACAGCGGAGGAGCTGCCGGCCGGATCAGCGGCTGGCCCAAGATGGTGCCTGCCGGTCCGGATGGCCGGCCCGATGCGGCGATCCTCGAGGCCGCTCGCTACTATGACGCGATGAACTTCGCTACGCGGACGCGGGCGGCGGGGATCCTGACGGTTGGGTTCATCGACACCACCTGCCCGCCCACGAGCGTCTACGCGGCCTACAATGCGCTGGGCGGCCCCCGCGAGATCTTCAACGATCCGCCCAGCACCCACGCGGTCTCGCCCAAGGCCGGCCAGGCGATGCGCGATGCCATCCTCCGTCACGTCCAGTCCCAGCGAGATGCAGGCCTCTCGGCAACCTTCGATCAGGGGGCGAAATCGGCCGGACGATATGCGGAGACGGACGTCTTCGTGTCGGGCCAGGACGGCTACCACACGTATCGGATCCCATCCCTTCTGGCGACGCCGGCCGGGACGTTGCTGGCCTTCGCCGAGGGCCGGAAGTCTGGACGCGGCGACGCGGGCAACATCGATCTGCTCCTGCGCCGCAGCTTCGATCGGGGGCGGACCTGGGAGCCCGTGCAGACGATCTGGGACGACGGATCCAACACGTGCGGCAATCCGTGTCCGGTCTTCGACCGCCAGACCGGCGCGATCGAGCTGCTGATGACGTGGAATCGCGGGGAGGATACCGAGCCGCGCATCATCGACCGGACCAGCCGGGACTCGCGACGGGTCTGGGCCACCCGGTCCACGGACGACGGCCGGACCTGGGCGCCGCCCCGCGAGATCACAGCCGATGTCAAACGGTCGAACTGGACCTGGTATGCGACTGGGCCCGGGGCCGGCATTCAGATCGAGCGCGGCCCTTCCGCCGGCCGGCTGGTCATTCCCTGCGACCATATCGAGGCCGGCACCCGCGATTACTATTCGCACGTCATTTACTCGGATGATCATGGCCGCACCTGGCGGCTAGGCGGCCGGACGCCCCGGCCCCAAGTCAATGAATGCGAGGTGGTCGAGCTGGCCGATGGCCGGCTCCGGCTCAACATGCGCAACTACGACCGATCGCAGCGGACCCGGCAGACGGCGCTGAGCGCCGACGGCGGCCTGACCTGGGCCGACCAGGTCCATGCGCCGGATCTCATCGAACCCATCTGCCAAGCCACCATCCGCCGCCTTTCATGGCCCGCCGCCGATCACGCCGCCGATCGGCCCGGGATCATCCTGTTCGCCAATCCAGCCAGCGAGAAACGGGAGCGCATGACGGTGCGCGCCAGCTGCGATGATGGCCAAACATGGCCGGTGGCTCGCCGAATCACGGAAAAGCCCAGCGCCTATTCCTGCCTCGCCGCGCTGCCGGACGCAACGATCGGACTCCTGTTCGAGACGGGCGAGAAATCCGCATACGAAAAGATCGTCTTCGCCCGATTCGACCTGGCCTGGCTCGGCCTATGAGCTCGTGCGCCGCGACGGCGAAAAGATCGCGCGCTTCGAGTTCGAGGTTGCGGGCCGTTCGGCCCAGCCGCTATTCTGCATTCGAAATCCGAAATCCAGACGACATGGCTTGAACCACTCACCATGAAGACCTCACCAACCGTTCGCCGGAGCCGGCCCCGAACCGCGCTGCTCCTGGCCGCGCTCGGCGCCGCCCTTGCCGCTGTGCATGCCGGCTCGCCCAATATCCTGTGGATCACCTGCGAGGATACCGGACCCGAACTGGGCTGCTACGGGGACGCCTATGCCCGGACGCCGAACCTGGACCGGTTGGCGGCGCGCGGCCTGCGCTACCGGCGCGCCTGGTCGACGGCGCCCGTCTGCGCCCCCGCCCGCACCACGATCATCTCGGGCGTCTACCCGACCAGCACCGGCAGCCAGCACATGCGCAGCGAAACCGCGATGCCCGCCTTCATGCAGATGTATCCCCAGTTTCTGCGCCAGCGCGGCTATTACTGCAGCAACAACAGCAAGGAGGATTACAATCTTACCAAGCCGGGCAAGGTGTGGGACGATTCATCTGCCCAAGCGCATTACCGGAACCGGCAGGCCGGCCAGCCTTTCTTTGCCGTGTTCAATTTCACCGGCACCCATGAAAGCCAGATCCGCCGGCGGCCGCATGCCCTTCAGCACGATCCCGCTGGCGCGCGCGTGCCCGCCTACCACCCCGACACGCCCGAGGTCCGACATGACTGGGCCCAATACTACGACAACATCACCGCCATGGACGCCCAGGCCGGCCGCCTGCTCCAGGAACTCGAGACAGCCGGCCTGGCTTCGGACACGATCGTGTTCTTTTATGGCGACCACGGCTCCGGCATGCCCCGGAGCAAACGCTGGCCCTACAACTCCGGACTTCATGTTCCGCTCATCGTGTTCGTCCCCGACACGCATCGAGACCTCGCCCCGAAAGAATACCAGGCCGGGGGCTGGTCCGACCGCCTGGTGGGATTCATCGATCTGGCCCCCACGCTGTTGAGCCTGGCCGGAGCGGCCCCTCCCGAGTGGATGCAAGGCCATGCCTTCATGGGGTCCCATCAAACACCGCCGCCCCGCTACCTGCACGGGTTCCGCGGGCGCATGGACGAGCGCTACGACATGGTGCGCTCCGTCACCGACGGCCGATTTGTCTACATCCGCAACTATCTCCCGCATCTGATTTACGGCCAGTATCTGGATTACATGTTCCAAACCCCCACGACGCGGATCTGGAAACAGCTTTACGACGAGGGCAAGCTGGCGCCGCCCCAGACCTTTTTCTGGGAACCCAAGCCGCCCGAGGAACTCTACGACCTCGAAAGCGATCGGGATGAGGTCAAGAACCTGGCCGCGTCTTCCGCGCACCAATCCAAACTCGAGGAGCTCCGCCAGGCCCAGCGCGATCATCTCCTCCGGATCCGGGATGTCGGGTTCCTTGTCGAAGCCGAAATGCACCGTCGCGCCCAGGGAACGACCATCTACGAGATGGGCCATGATCCCCGTCTGTACCCGCTCGAACGGATTCTCGAGATGGCCGAGGCCGCCTCTCGGCTCCAGCCCGAGGCCATGCCCACGCTCGAGCAGGGGCTTGGGGATGCCGATCCCGCCGTCCGCTACTGGGCGGTCCTGGGTTTCCAGATGCGGGGCCGCGAGGCCGTGGCCCGCGCCGCATCCGGGCTCCGTCAAGCCCTGCGCGATTCGTCTCCGGCGGTTCGAATCGCCGCCGCCCAGTCGCTGGGACAATACGGCCCGCCCGCCGATCTCGAACTGGCGCTGGCCGTGCTCCAAGAGCTCGCGCCTGCGGATCGCAACGGCGCCTATGTGTCGATGCTCGCGCTGAACGCCATCGACGCCCTCGGCAGCAAAGCCAGCTCGCTCCGGGAGCTGATTCGCACCATGCCCGTCAAGGATCCTCAAGCCCCGGCTCGAGCCAACGGGTACGTCGATCGCCTCGTGAAAAACCTGGTCGGCGCCACGAATCCGGCTCCCGCGCCCTCTTCGGTTCGAGTGGCGCCGGCCGTTCAGCCTGCCGCATCCGAACGGGCGGAGGCTCGGCTGGCGGCCGCCAAACCTGCCGGCGCGAGGCCTGCCGCAGACCGGGGCGCCGCGGCCCCTTCCGAGCCGGCTGCTTCTGCCGCCGCGGGGACGCCAGATGGGACACCCTATGTTTACAAGAAGAGTGGTGGTCGAGAGCTGCGGCTGTTCGTGCTCGAGCCGGCGGGCCCTCGGCTGGACCGGCGCCGGCCCGGGATCGTCTTTTTCCACGGAGGCGGCTGGGTAGGCGGCAGGCCGTCTCAGTTCAACGAACAAGCGCGGCATTTTGCCCGCCGCGGGATGGTGTGCGTTCAGGTCGAGTACCGCCTGCTGACGACTCGAGGGGCGCCGCCCACGATCTGCGCCCACGACGCCAAGTCCGCCATGCGCTGGGTACGCGCCCACGCGTCGGATTGGGGCTTGGATCGCGATCGGATTGCGGCGGCGGGCGGTTCGGCGGGCGGGCATCTGGCGGCCTTTGTCGGCATGGTGGACGGCCTGGACGATCCACAGGACGACCGGAATGTCTCCCCCAAGGCCAACGCTCTGCTTCTCTTCAATCCGGTCCTCGACAACGGCCCGGGCGGCTGGGGCGCCGACCGGGTCGGCGATCTCTACCGCCAGCTCTCGCCCGCCCATAACGTGTCGAGCGACGATCCGCCCGCCATCGTCTTTCTGGGCACGCAAGACCGCCTCATCCCGGTCGAGACCATCCGCCGTTTCCAGCAATCGATGGAAAAAGCCGGCATCCGATGCGACGCCCGGTTTTACGAAGGACAGCCCCATGGATTCTTCAACTACGGCCGCGGCGACAACCGATATTATCGGGAGACATTAGCGGACGCGGACGCGTTTCTCGTTTCGCTCGGCTGGCTGAAACCGTCCGCCAGTGCAACCCCATCGGCCCCCATCCAACCATGAACGCATCCATCCGCTCTCTCGGGACAGCTCTTGTCCTGGCCGCAATCGCCAGCTTGGCCTGGCCCGCCTGGCTGGGGGCTGCCGACCGGCCCAACATCGTCTTCGTTCTGGCCGATGACTTGGGGTGGACCGACGTCGCCTGCTATGGCAGCCGGTATTACGAAACGCCGCATATCGACCGGCTGGCCGCTCAAGGAGTGCGGTTCACCAGCGGCTACACCTGCGGCCCTAACTGCCAGCCAACCCGCGCGGCGCTCATGAGCGGCCAATATGGGCCGAGGACCGGCGTTTACACGGTCGGCGGCATCGAGCGGTTCAACTGGCAGTCGCGTCCGCTGCGTCCCGCGGACAATGTCACCAAGCTCCCTCCCGAAAAAGTCACCGTCGCCGAGGCGCTGCGCCAAGCCGGTTATGCGACGGCTCTCTTCGGCAAATGGCACCTGGGCGATGATCCTGAACACCACCCGCTCAAGCAGGGATTCGACGAAGCCATCGTCTCGATGGGCCAGCATTTCGACTTCAAAACCAATCCGCAAGCCGAGGTCTCGCCTGGCACGTATCTGGCGGACTTCCTGACCCAAAAGGCGGAGGAGTTCATCCGGCGGCGCCAGGACGGCCCGTTCTTTCTTTGCCTGCATCACTTCGCCGTCCATTCGCCCCATCAGGCCAAGGAATCGATGATCGAGAAGTTCGGGCCGAAGCCGGCGGCGGGCGGACACCACAGCCCGGTCTATGCCGCGATGATTGCCAGCATCGACGAGAGCGTCGGCCGGATGATGGCCCTGCTCGATGAGCTCGGATTGTCCTCTCGCACGCTGCTGGTGTTCACCAGCGACAACGGCGGCGTGGGCGGATACGAACGCGAGGGTGTCCAGGGCGGCAGCATCACCGACAACGCCCCGCTGCGCTCGGGCAAAGGATCGCTCTACGAAGGGGGGATCCGCGTGCCCTATCTCTTTCGCTGGCCGGGCACTATCGCATCCGGCAGGACCTGCGAGGCGCCCATTAACAGCGTCGATCTCTATCCCACGCTGCTCGAGCTGTCGGGAGCGAAACCGCCTGCCGGCTACCGGCTCGATGGGATCAGCTACCTCGGGCTCCTGACGGGATCGCCGTCCTCCGGATCGCCGCGCCCCGATCTCTTCTGGCATTTCCCCGGCTATCTCGGCGCCGGCGCAAACACGTGGCGCACCACGCCCGTCGGCGTCATCCGATCTGGCGATTGGAAACTGATGGAGTTTTTCGAAGATGGCCGGCTTGAGCTCTATCGGCTGAGCGCCGATCTCGGTGAACGGCGCAACCTGGCCGGGGAGCAGCCGGATCGGGTTCGCGACCTGCATGCCCGGATGATGGCGTGGCGCAAGGCCATTCAAGCCCCCATGCCTACGCCGAACAACTCGCCTGCCTCTGCCGCGCCGGCAGCGAAAACAAGAAACCGAAATCCCAGCGCAAATCGAAATCCAAGGCCGTGAACAGGCGATTTATCTTGTTACATTGCGGGCGGTAATGCCCAGCCCCAACCGCGGGAGAAGCTCGCGCGCCTCGGATACGCCATAGTTGAAGATCACGAAACCGCGGGTCGAGTAGCGCCGGGCGATCTGGATCTGCTCGATGACTCCATCGGGGCCCAGACGCGAACTCGATGCGCTCTCGCCAATGCCCGGGTAGCATGGGATTGGGCCCGCCCATTCGACCTGGCGGGCGAGCATGGTCTCGAACTGCCGGTGGCTCGATGTGTAATCCATGGGGCATACAAAATCGAGCCAGCCGCGATCGCACCACAATTTCCAGTCCTGCCCCACGCTGTCCCGGTCCGACGGCCAGTTCCGGAAAACGGCGGCTGAGATTCTGATGCCCGGCCGCAGAGCGCGCGCCCGCTCGGCTACGGCGCGGACGACGGCGGTGATGTGGGAGCGCCGCCATTCGAGCCATGCAGCCCGCTGCGAACCGCCGTCGGACACCTCGCTCGGCCAGCCGAGCAGCGTTTTGCCAACGGCCCGCTGAAAGCGCTCGCGGCAGCCGTCGCAAAAGCAATGATTGCCGTCGGGATATCGAATGTAATCGAAGTGAATGCCATCGACAGGGTATTGGCGGGCCACTTCGAGCATGGACTCGATCTCGAGCTTTTGGTTTTCCGGGTGGGATGGGCAAAGCCAGGACTCCTCCTGCCCGCTCAAGCTGGCTTGCAGACGGCCGGCCCGGAGCATCGCGTCCCGAAACGACGCGGGCGCCTCGCGGCCGAGGTTCCAGTTGACTTTCCAGACATGGACCTGGATGCCATGGCGGCGGGCGGCTTCGAGGCAAGCGGCGATCTGATCGCCGCGCGCGGCGACCACCGGCGCCACTGGAAGCACCTGGCTCTCATAATACGCCACGCCGCCCCAAAGCATGTTCGGAATGATCGCGGTGAATCCATTTTCGGCCAGCCGCCGCAGCGCGTCATCCCAGGTCAAGCCCTCGACGCCGAATGCGCTGTGGCACCAGAACGCGCGAAACTCCCCGGGCTCGGAACTCTGCGCCCGGCACCAGGCCTCGACCACGCTCTCCCGCGCCGCCTGGGCCTCGTCCATGGCAGCCGAGTATTCGCCGCGATCGAGAGCCGCCTTGGCTCGACCGTGATGCGCCTGCGCGCGGGCCAGCGCCTGGGCAGCCGGCGAGCCGGGGGCCGCTCGCCGCCCGATGGCGGCCCCGGCTTCCTCGAGATCCTTGGCGGGACCGATGGCCCCAACGCGGTCCAGCCGCGCACGGACGGCGCGGCCCCAGAGATCCGGATCCAGATGCCCGACCATGGCCAGCAGGAGCCGGGCTTTTCGCTCAGGATCGTCCGGGAGCAGGATGTGGGTCATCACGACCGCCTGGGTCGAGCCCACCACCGCGGCGTACCCGCTCGGCTGCCCCCGGTCATCGAGCCAATCGGCCAGCACACGGCTCGAGCCGGCCACAGGCTCCACTTGCTGAATATTCCATGAACGCTGGCCCGTCAGGGACGGCGCACCCGCCCACTCCTCTGCGCGCGCTCGAATCGTCGCGAACGCACCCTCTCGCGCCTGTCGGACATGCGGTCCGAACCGGACAGGGAGAACGGACCGGAGCGGCTCCGGCGTCGAGTAGCAAACGACCAGCCGCCCGCCCCGCCGGGCATATCGGCTCAGGAGATCCGCGGCACGATCCGGGATCTCGGGATTGTAGGGGAGGATGACGACTCGAGCCGCGGCCAGCTGGGCATCGGTGAGGCCGGAGTCGCTGAGGACCGCGCTGTCCAGTCCGGCCGACCGGAGCAGCTGCGCGGCGGTTTCGGCAGACTGGCTGACGGTGCGCGCCTCGGAGGGCCGGCGCTGCGCAACCGATTCGCCGCGGATGATCGCCACAAAAGCATCTTGGCCAAGCACGCCGGCCGGCTTCAGATTCCGCAAGAAAAACTCGGTGTCCCGATCCTGCCCGCGCCAGGCGCTGAGGCGGATCCCGTCGATGCGCTCCCAGCCGGCCGGCTGGCCTTCGGTCCCGAAGCTGGCCCGATCGAGCGTGACGACGTTCCAGTCGCGGGCGGACTCGGGGTAGAAAGTTCCGTGGTACCAGCCATTGCCGCTCTTGAGGTAGAGGCTGAAGTAGGAGACGGGTTCGGCATCGCGGCAGAGGAGATCGAACTCGATGCTGCGGCAGGCGCTCAAGTCCACCGCAAGGGATCGATCCCACGATGCCCGCTCGGGGCGTCCGCGGGCGAACTGACAGGGCAATCGCAGCGCCCGGCCGTCGGGGAAATCCTGGATGGCCACGGGGGCAGTGGCGGCCATCGGCTTCCAGGCGGCCTGGGCTTCCGAATCCCGCGCGTAAGAAACATCCTCGATGACGAGCGCAGCGGCGGCGGCGCATGCAGCCGCGGCCAATCCCCACGCTGCCAGGAAAAGAACCATCCGCGATTTCATCAACCAAGCCTGTCCCACTGGCTCTGGTTTTCCAAGAACGGAAATAAGGGCTTATTGGCCGATCACGAACCTCTCGGCCGCGCCGGCAGCCTGGTAGATCGCCGCCGTCTTTTGCCACGGGCTGAGGGCCGATCCCGCGATCGTCACCGGGCGCGGCGCCAGCAGGCCGACCGCCTCGGGCGCATCGCAGACGCGCAGGATGTTCAAAAGCGCCGGAGCCGCGGGGTCTTCGTGCGTCGACATCGGACCGATCAGCAGGAGCGCGGCCACGTCCGGTTCCAGAAGAGCCGCGTAGGCGCAAAGCAGGGCGGCGGGCCCCTCCCCCGCCAGATGGACGGGGCATTGCGATGGGTATCGCGCGCGAACCAGGCGCGCCGCCGAAGCGATGTCCCAGACACGCCCGCTGTCCACGGTGCGGCCCAGGAGATAGTGGGCCCGCTCGACATAGTTGGGCGGATTTTTGCGGGTCCAGCTCGTGCCGCCCACGCCGCGCGGCTCGCAGAGATACACGGCATCCCCCGGCCGCGTGAAACTCTCGAATCCAGCCGGCAGCGGCGCCTCGATATCCGATCCGGCGACCCACAGCCAGACCCGTTCCGGCCTTTCCGATGGCGTCCGCGCCGCGCGCAATCGAATCCGGATGCCGGGCTCGGTGCTCGCGGAGAAGACGCCGCCCGTCGAGCCGCTCAGGGGCTGGGCCTCCGGCACCCGGGCGGGGAAATCGCCAAACACGCGCTGGCGGATCTTCTCCAGCAGGTCACCCTGCCAGGAAGCGAACTGCTCCTTCGCAGGCAGGGCGACCTTCGCCATCGGCACGAACATGCGGTCGATCTGGCTGTTCAGGGCGTCGGCGGGAAGATCGGTGTCGCGGACGAACACGCGCAGCTCCTCGGGCGGGATCGGGTGCGAGATCTCGCCAGAGCGAGCGACCAGATCGACCTCGGTGTCGGTGACGGGGCGGGGATCGTTCTTGAGGTGGGTGTTCAAGAACCGGAAGGCGGCCTGGCGGATATCGGCGCGATAGGCATGGTCGCCGATGCTGACGACGCTGTCGACGCGGTCGCCGGCGCCGAAAAGGCTGTAGAGCCGCTCGAGCCGGTTGATGACGCGCTCGTTGGCGTCCATGGGGAAGATGCGGTCCTGGTCGCTGTTGACGAACAGAAGGGCCCGCGGGGCGATGAGGCCGGCGATGCGGGTCCAGGGCCATCGATGGGCATTGTAGAGAAACATGCAGTCGCAATGGCCGTTGATCACGCGGTTCCCGACGTAGGATGCCAGGTCGGCCATGCCGCTGACGGGCGCCGCGGCTCGAACCCGATCGTCCGCCGCGGCGATCCAGAACGTGGCGGCGCCGCCGCCGCTGATGCCCGTGACGGCAAGCCGGGCCGGATCGACATCGGGGCGGCCTGCCAGGTAATCCAGACCCCGGATCCCGTTCCAGCACTCGACGCCGGCGGGCGTGTATCCCCGCGACAGCCATTCCCAGCGGCCTTCGCGGTAGGTTCCGTGGTGGAGCCCGGCCAGCTCGCCCAGCTGGAGCGTGTCCACCGTCAGGCAGACATACCCGTGCCGGGCCAGCCAGATGCCGTGAGACTGGTAGGCGGTCTTGTTGCCGTTGCGGCCGCGCGCGGAGTGGCCGCATACGTAGAGGATCCCCGGCCATTTCCCCTCCGGAACAGCCGCCGCGGGCCGGTAGAGATTGGCGGTCACATACAGCCCCGGCCGGCTCTGATAGTGCAGCATGTCGACCTGGTAGTCCCCGCGGTCGAGGGTGCGCGTGATCGTGGCCCGCAGCGGCGTTTTCTCGGGCATCGGCCATAATCCCAGCATGTCCATGTACTCCCGGTGAAAGCGCGGACGCAGATCGCTCCAATCCTCGGCGGAACGGACCGCGCCCAGGAAATCCGCCTCAAGCCTCTCCGCCGCGCCTCGGAGATATTCCTGGACCATGGCGTCGCCGGGCTGTCCCTGGTCGGGCGGGCCAAATGGCTGGGCGAACGAACGCTGGGCTGGAATGATCGCCAGCAGCCATGCCAGCGCGACCAGGCCATTCCGTCTGCCGCGAACAGCGCTGGATGCATGAGACACATGACAATGGCGTGGGATCCGTGGCAGGAATTTCATAGACAGTCCGATGAGAGTTCGGCGGGGTTGGCCAGTGGCAGCCAGACGCTCAGCCGCCCACCGGCGGGCAGGCTCACCGTCTCGATCCGGCCCTGGTGCGACGCCAGAATCCGGCTGCCCAAAACAAATCCGACGGCGCTGTTGCCCGACCGGGTGTCCGGAACCAGGCCGGCCAGGAAGCGATGGAGGCCCTCCGCAGGGCCGGCCGAGACGGTCATCTCCAGATCCAACCGGACGCGCTGGTCTTCGGCATGGATCGACCAGACCCAAAGGCCGGCCCCGGGCATCGCCTCCAAAGCATTCAGATAAAGCTGGCGCAGCGCGCAAGTCAGGGAACGAACCTCGATCCACGCGCGCAGGCACGGCGCCACGGCCCCTTGCCGAAGCTCGATCTGGCGCTCGCACAGGTCGGGCTCGAGGCCCTCCCAGATCCGCCGCTGGAAGAGCTCGATGTTGACCATCGGCCAGACCCGGCCGATGCCATCCTCTCCCGCCACCACCAGCCACTCCTGGATGAGCAGATGAATCCGATCCACCTGCCGCTGGATGCGCCTCCCAAGGCATTGCCGCTCGATCGGCGGGAGGCTGTCCCGCACCGCCGCCTCCGCCGCCATCCGAATCACCGCCAGCGGATTCTCGACATCGTGAGCCAGGTGCCGCAGCCATGACTGGAGCCCCGGAGGATCGGCCGCTGGCTCCGATGGCTGGCGTGCCAGCCGCGCTGGAATGGATGGATACACCGGAAACACTTTTATGGCATAAAATGTAATTGTCAATAATTAAATTCAATTTTGATTGTCGATGGACGGAACAGCCCCGGCTCGCGGCTGGATCATCCGATCCGATTCGGGACAGTCCCGTCCAAAAATGCGGCATGCCGCGCGGCGGGCGGACCGCGTGGAAGCGGAATAGGGGCGAGCTTCGGATCACGCTTGCGGTGCGTGTTCGGACAGGTAGCGGTGGATCCCGGCGGCGGCCTTGCGCCCGTCGCGGACGGCGTAGACGACCAGGTTGGCGCCGCGGACCTGGTCGCCCCCGGAGAAGACGCGATCGAGGGTGGTCATCTGATTCTCGTCGACCACGATCGCGCCGCTCTCGTCGACGGCGATCGGGCCCCACTCGCTCTCGGGCGGGAAGGGGGTCGGATCGAAACCATAGGCAACCAGGACGATGTCCGCGGGAACGGTGAATTCGGAATCGGGGACGGCGACTGGTTTGCGGCGGCCTTTCGCGTCGGGATCGCCGAGGGCCATGCGCGAGCACCGCACGCGGGCCAGCCCTCGATCGGGATCGCCTTCGAGGGCGATGGGGCTGGTCAGGAAGACGAACTGCGCGCCTTCCTCGAGGGCGTTGCGGTATTCCTTGCGGCTGCCGGGCATGTTGGCGAGATCGCGGCGATACAGGCAGACCGCCTGGCGCGCCCCGGCGCGGATGGCGGTGCGCAGGCAATCCATCGCGGTGTCGCCGCCTCCCAGGACGGCGACGGACTTGCCGCGGACGTCGATGTCGGGCAGCCCGGAGGCGGGCCCGAGGTTTTTTCGGACGAGGAACGGCATGGCTTGGTGGACGCCGGGGAGGTCGCGGCCGGGGATATCGAGCTCGCGAGCCTGGGGTGCGCCCATGCCGAGGAACAGGGCATCGTGATGCGCGAGCAGATCGCCCAGCGAGATGTCGCCTCCCACCCTCACGCCGGTCCGGAACTGAACGCCTTTCTTTTCGAGCAAGGCGATGCGGCGATCGACCACGCTCTTATCAAGCTTGAAGGATGGGATGCCCCCGGCCAGGAGGCCGCCGAGGATGGGGAGGGCTTCGAAAACGGTGACCGCGTAGCCGCGGGCGGCCAGCTCGTCGGCACAGGACAGGCTGGCGGGGCCGGACCCGACCACCGCGACGCTGCGCCCGTTGGGCATGACCCGGACCGCCTCGACGGCGTCGCGGGCGAATGCATGCTCGTTGATGAACTTCTCGATGGCGCCGATGGGAACGGGATCGGCGCGCACGATCAAGGTGCACATGCCCTCGCAGAGCCGTTCCTGGGGGCATACCCTCGAGCAGATCTCGGGCATGTTGCTGGTCGAGCGGGAAACGGCGGCGGCCTCGAGAAATCGCCCCTCGGCGGCCAAGCCCAGCCATTCGGGGATGCGGTTGCCCAGGGGGCAGCCCAGCGAGCAGAACGCCATGGCGCACTGCACGCATCGGGCGGCCTGGGCCATGACTGTTTCCGGGTCGTAGAGGCGGTAGATCTCGAGGTAATCGGCGGAGCGCTCTCCCGCCTCGCGCTTGGGTGGATCCTGGCGGGGCACCTCGCTCCACGCATACTTGCTCTCGCTGGTGCTGGAAGGCCCAGACCCCGAGGAGCCCATACGCGGGGGCACGGGCGGATTGGGCGGCGGATCCGCTGGCTGGACCGTTTCAGCGTCGGGTTTCATGGCCGGCAGCGCGCAAACACTGCGCTACAGCATGCTGGTTTTTGACGATTTGTCAAAGCGCCGGATCGGCGGGCTGGTTGATTTTGGCGCGCATCGCGGCGAAGAGGTCCTTGCGCTGGGCGGCCGGCACCGGCCGGGCGGCTCGAGGATCTTCCCAGGTGACGGCGTCGGGGGGCAGCTCCTGGAGGAAAGGAGACGGATGTCGGGGAACAGGCTGGCCGTACCTCTTGCGCGTCTGGCAATAGCTGAGCTGCAGGGTTCGCATCGCGCGGGTGATGCCGACGTAGAGGAGGCGGCGCTCCTCGTCGAGGGTGCCGGCCTCGCGGGCATGGGCATGGGGCAGGAGGCCATCTTCGATCCCGACGATCTGGACATGGGGAAACTCGAGCCCCTTGACGCTGTGCAGGGTGATGAGCGTCACGCGGTTTTCGGCGGTCTCCCGCTCCTCGAACCGATCGCGGTCCAGGGCCAGATCCTCGAGAAACCCGGCGAGCCGCTCGGCGGGCGCGCCTGCCGCGCGCGCCGGATCGTCCAGCATCGAGAGCAGATCGCGCAGGTTGCGGATTCGGTGATCGGCGGTCTCGGGGTTCTTTTCCTGACGGCGCACCTCGGCGAAGAATTGAATCTGATCGAGAAAGGACTCCGCCCAGGGCTGGAGGGCCAAGGAGGGGCGGGCGAAGAGCGGCGCGCGGGTGGCGGCGATCCACTGGCCGAACTGGGCGAGGGCGTGGCGGGCGGCCGAGGGCAAGCCGGCGATCAGCTCGGGATGCTCGAGCACCTCGAAGACCGAGCAGCGCCGTTCCTGGCTCGAGGCCAGCAGCCGCTGGAGCGTGGCATCGCTCAAGCCCCGCGCGGGCACATTGGCAATCCGCAGCAGGCTGTTGTCGTCCTGGGGATGCAGGAGCATCCGGAGATAGGCGAGCGTATCGCGGATCTCGCGCCGGTCGAAAAAGCTCTGGCCGCCGACGAGACGGTAGCGAACGCCGGCCTTGCGAAAGGCGGCCTCGAGGGGGCGCGCCTGGCCGTTGGTGCGGAAGAGCACGGCCTGGTCCGACCAGGGGATCCCGCGAACAAGACGGTCGCACTCGATGTTTTCGGCCGCGGCGGCGGCCTCGGCCTCATCGCTTTCGAACGCCCGCGCCACGATGGGGACGCCGGCGCCGATTTCGGACCAGAGCTTCTTGGGGCGTCGGCGGAGGTTGTGGCGGATGAGGGCGTTGGCAGCCTCGAGGATCCATCGGGTGGACCGGTAGTTCTGCTCGAGGCGGACGATGCGGACTTCAGGGTAATGCTGCTCCAGATCGAGCAGGTTGCGGATGTCGGCGCCGCGCCAGGCGTAGATGCTCTGGTCGTCGTCGCCCACGACGCACAGGTTGCGGTGCTCGCGCGCGAGCAGGTGAACGAGCTCGAACTGGCTGGCGCTGGTGTCCTGGTATTCATCGACCATGACGTAGCGGAAGCGGTCGCGGCAGGCGGCGAGGACGTCGGGCTGATCCCGCAGGAGCCGGAGGGGCAGGCCGATCAGGTCGTCGTAATCGACGGCGTTGCACGCGCGAAGGGCGTCGTCGTAGCGCCCCTGGAGCCGATGGGCGAGCTCGGCCAGGAGCGATTCATCGGGCGACGGCCGGTCGGCCTCGCCGGCTGACTTCCACCGGCTGATCATGGCGCGCACCTCGGCCGGATCGGCCTTGTCGGTTCCGAGCGACACCTGGCTCAAGATCTGCCGCACGATCCCGAGCTGGTCGGCCTCGTCGAAGATGGCAAAGTTGCGCTTGTATCCCAGACGCTCGATGTGCTGGCGCAGGATGCGCGCCCCGAGCGAGTGGAAGGTGGAGATGACGAGGTCGGGCGCAGCCTCCTGCGCGTGGCGGCGGGCGGATCGAGGCGCCAGCTGCTCGACCCGCTGCTTCATCTCGCGGGCGGCCTTGTTGGTGAAGGTCACCCCGAGGATATACCCCGCAGGGATGCCGCAATCCAGGAGGTGGGCCATCCGGTAGGTGATGACGCGCGTCTTGCCGGTGCCTGCCCCCGCAAGGATCAGCACCGGCCCATCGATCCATTCGACAGCCTGGCGCTGCGCTGGGTTCAGGACGCTCAGATCGACCATGCGGCCGGGGAGTGTAGCGCGGGCAAATCCGAGGGCAACTCATTCCCGCGAAATTATCGCTGGCTCATCTTGCGGCGGGCCGCATCGAGGATCCGGCGCTCCCGGGGGGTCAGGCTATGGATGCCCTGGGCGGAAATCTTGTCGAGAATCGGATCGACTTCCCGGCTGATGAAAGTCTCGGGCGACTCATTCTCCTCGGCAGCAGGGCGCGGGCGCAACCCGCGAGGACGCCGTCCGGACGCGGCCCCGACCAGCTCGCGCCGGCGGATGGTCCTGCCATAGCGGCGCCAATCGAACAAGGTCCGCTCGGGGCGCACGAAGCCGTGAACGTATCCGATGCCCGCCAGGATGCCGCCCAGGTGGGCGGCCTGGGCCTGGCCGGTGTCCGCGGGCACCAGCACAAAAAACAAGGCGATGCCCACCGCGCCCCCCAGCAGATACCTGGCGCGCACCGGCAGGACGAACATGAGCAGAAAGACCCGGTCCGGATCCAGCAGGCAGAGCACGGCCAGCAAGCCCAGGATCCCCGCCGAGGAACCCACGACGGGATGGTTGAAATAGGAGGGCGCCAGCCAGGCCAGCATGACATGGAGAATGCCGCCTGCAACCCCCGCCATGAAATACGATTCCACCAGGCGCCGGCTGCCCAGGGCTTCCTCGACCGGCCGGCCGATCAGGTAAAGCATCAGGCTGTTCAGCAGAAAATGCAGGTGGTCCGCATGCAGGAACTGGAATGTGATCAGACGCCAGACCTGGCCCCGCGCCAGCCGGTCGGGACTCAACGCCAGCCAGCTCTCGAACCCCGTGCCCAAGTAGACAGCGTTGATCTGCTGGAACGCGTACATCACCAGGTTCGCCGCCAGAACCAGCACGGTGGCCGACCACCAGGGGGAGGCGGCATACCCGGCTTCGCGCATGTAGAGACGGTCATCCAGCATCGATGCCTCATCCTAGTCCGAAGCGGATGAATTGGCTATCCATTTTGAAATTTCCAGTGACCCGTCGGCACGGGTTCAGGTAGAGTGCGAGGTGACATGGACCGCATGCTCATGGCGCGGCGGTTGGATCAGGCGATTCTGGGCCTGGTCCTGGCGCTTCTGGTTTTTGGACCGCTGGCCTTGGGCGCGGTCCAGACTTGGTCCTTCCTCGTGGTCCAGGGATTGGCGATTCTGGCGGCGTGGGCGGGGGTGGCCCGGCTGTGGGTGGCGCCGCGAGATCGGATCCTGTGGACGCCGGTCGCATGGGGCGCAGCCTGTTTCGTCGTCTATGCCCTCGTCCGTTACGCGACGGCGGACATCGAATACGTCGCCCGCCAGGAACTGGTGCGGGTTCTGGTCTACGGGCTGATCTTTCTGATCGTGCTGCAGCGGCTGCACCGGCAGGATTCGGTGCGGGCGATCATGATGGTTCTGGTGTTTCTAGGGCTGGCGCTGGCCCTGTATGCCCTCTTCCAGTATGTCGCCCAATCGCCTCGGGTCTGGCATCTGGTGAAGCCCGAACAGTATCATGGGCGGGGGTCGGGGACGTACATCTGCCCCAATCACCTGGCCGGATTTCTCGAGATGACGCTGCCTTTGGCGTTGGGCCTGGTCTTTCTGGGGCGTGTGTCGGTCGTGACCCGCATTCTGGTGGGCTACGCGGCATTGGTGATGGCGGCGGGTTTGGGGGTGACGGTGTCGCGGGGCGGGTGGCTGGCGATGGGCGTGGCGTTGCTGGTTTTCGCGCTGGTATTGACCCGCTCGCCCGGTCTGCGCTGGCCGGCCTGGATCATGGTGGCGGTGCTGGGGATCGGAGCCATCCTGTTCGCGCGCCAGGTGTTTGCGCGCCAAAACCAGTGGCGCCACATGATCGTCGGCGGTCAGATCGAGGAGATCCGATTTCGCATCTGGCGTCCGGCCCTTCAGATCTGGTGGCAGCATCCTCTGTGGGGGGCTGGGCCGGGCCATTTCGATTCACGGTTTCGCGAGTTCCGGCCCGAAGCCATCCAGATGCGGCCGGACCGAGTCCACAACGATTATCTGAACACGCTGACCGATTGGGGATTGGCAGGCGCAGCGCTGATTGCGGGGACGATGGGCCTCCTGTTTTCCGGGGCGGCCAAGACGTGGCGATTCGTGGGCCGCCAGGTCCAGAAACACCATCGCCGGGGCAGCACCAAGGCTGCAGCCGTCCTGGGGGCTGGCACGGGATTGATTGCCATTTTGGGCCATTCCTTCGTGGACTTCAACATGCATGTTCCCGCCAACGCGATCCTGGCAGTCACGCTCATGGCTATTCTGTCAGCCCATTCGCGTTTTTCGACAGACCGGTATTGGGCGGCGCCGAGACGGGGCCTGCGTCTTGCATATAGCGTTGCCTTGCTGGCTATTACATTCGGCCTGGCCTGGCAGGGATTTCGATCGGCCCGCGAGGCCGCTTCGCTGCGCAAGGCGGACCGTGAACCCAAATACTCGGTTTCGCAGTATGAGGGCCTGGCGGAAGCGTTCCGACGCGAGCCAAAGAATCCGGCAACCGCTTACGACCTGGGTGAGATCATGCGAATCCGCAACTGGGAGAAGGACGTGGGCAATCCGGACGGAATCCGTGAGGCCATGGAATGGTATCGCCTCGCCCGGGAATTGGATCCGTATAACGGTTATGCGTGGATGCGATACGGGATGTGCCTGGATTGGCTGGGACGGCATGAAGAGGCTGGCGAATACTTCGCCCGAGCGTTGAGCCTGGATCCAAACGGCTATTTCATGGCCGCACATCAGGGGTGGCATTTCATGCAGGTTGGAGATTACTCGAAGGCACAATCCTGGTTCGAGCGGTCGCTCGAGCTCCAGCCTTATTACAATCACATCGCGCTGACTTATTTGGAAATCGTCCGGCGTCGTCTCGAGGAAAGCACTCGGGATGAAGGACTTCCGTTATATTAGGGCGTGTTCGGAAATTCCATTGGGCGCGCCGGAAAGGATGCCTCCACGCGCTCGATCCCTTGGAGGAGACCGCAGGGATGGATTCCTTCCATCGAGAGTTTTTAGGCCGTCAATGGTGGCTGGCCCAAGGTCTCCATTCGCGCTCCTGCCCCCTCTTCCCGGGCAACAAAATTTTTGCGCAATTCGGGACGAAGGAAAATCGAATTATGCGGTTGACTTTTCGTGGCTTAAACCTAGAGTGAGCGTCGGTATATTGATCAAACGCAAATATATTGGAGCTTTACTATGAAACACGTCGGCAACTTGTTCTCCAGGTGGGCGGTCCGTGGTGTCGCCGTGGCGTTCACGGTTTTGGCGATTTCCGTTTATGGCGCTCCTCAGCCAGGCCAGGCCGTCGTCACCGCGGTCAAGGGCGTTGTCCAATACCAGGTCCCGGGCGGGGCCTGGACGGCAGTGCACGAGAAGGATGTGCTCACGGAAGGGACTACGATCAAGACCGAATCCGATTCTTCCGTGGACTTGGACCTCAAGAAAAATGGCAAGTTCCTCCGGATCATGGCCAACACTGTCCTCACGCTCGAGAAATTGAATTTTGACGAGACGGGCGTGGAAACGGTATTCGAGACGCGGCATTATCTGGCGAACGGCCGGATCCTGGGCGAGCTGAAGAAAAACGAGGTGTCGAAGTATTTTATCCGAAAGCCGGACGGCGTGGTTGCGATTCGCGGATGCCGCTTCGACATCGAGTATCCGGGCTCGACTCGGATCTATGAAGGATCCGCCTTCATCCGATACACCACACCGCAGGGCAAGGCATTCGACAAGGACGTGAACGAGGGTGAGGTTTGGGTCCCGCCGGTTGATCCGGAGGGCGAGCCTTCGGTGGTGCCGATGGATCCGACCGCCGTGTGGCCGCTCGAACCCCGGCTGGCCCCGCAGGATATCCTGATCGAATCCAGCCGCATCATCGAGTCCGGCGAGAAGAACGTTTCGCCGCTGACAAGCGAGCCGGCGAAGACGAGCGCGCCGCTGCCGGCGGGAAGCTAGAGAGACATCAGCGGCCGCCACACGCGGCGTTTTGAGCCCAGGGCCGGTCGGCTCTGGGCTTTTTTATGGCCTCGGAGCGGACAACGTCTGCAAGGCGGACGCCATGGATGATTGGCGGCGGTGTTGTGGCGTTGATTTGCCTGGTGCAAGCGATGCCGCGCTGGTGGGCGGGATTCGAGTTGCCGGAGCGGTTCGAGCGAGTGACCTACGACTGGCGAATGCGCCAGTCGCAGCACTGGGGCGTCCCCGCCGCGACGAACCTCGCAGCAGTCTTGATCAGCGACGACAGCATCGCGATTGTCAACGATGGCGTTCTGGGATTCCGCTGCGGGCTCTACTGGCCTCGGCACGTTTACGGGCGGATGATCCGCGAGCTGGCCCGGCAAGGCGCGCTGGCCGTCGGCTGCGATATCCTCCTGGGCGAGTTGCGCCCGGATCATCCGCCAGTCCGCGAGCCCGGCGGCTCGATCATCGGCTCCGATGCGTTCCTTGCGCGTGAATTGCGCGCTGCCGGCAATGTGCTTCTGGCAGCGCGTTCGAGCCTGCCGCCGACGCCCCTGTTTTTCACGAACGCATGCGCGGTGGGCGATGTGTCGGCGGATGCCGATTCGGACGGTGTGCTCCGCCGAGCTCGCGCATACATGGATTACCGCCTTTGGCATCCGCATATTCTGCGCGCCGCCCGGCTGTTGCGATGCGATTTGAACCGCGCCGTCGCCGCCCCCGGACGGATCTTGCTGAAGGAGGACACGGAGGATCGGACTGCGGTGCAGATCGAGCTGGATGCCCAAGGCCGGTTCGAGGTCACGACTTTTCTGCAGACGGTGCTGCCGGGTGAGGACGAGGGGGGGCCGGCCCGATGGGAGCCGGCCTTCGAGGATCGGCGGATCTGGAACCTGGGCTTGGCCCTGGCTGCGCGCGCAATGGGTTTGGATCTGGACAAAGCCGCCGTCAACCTTCACCGGCGCGAGATCGTCCTTCATGGGCCCGGCGGCCAATACCGAATCATCCCGGTGGATCGCGAAGGCCACATTTATTTCGATTGGGGGCTGACGCCCTGGGATAGCCGGCTGACGAAGGCAGGCATCGAGCAGCTCCTGGCAGCGGATGTGTCTCGCGAAGCGGGCGACACCAACGATCTGGCCGCACCGTTTGCCGGCCAGATCGTCGTGGTCGGATCCGTCGCCACCGGCAACGACCTGACCGATGTGGTGGCAACTCCCATCAGCCCGCGCACATACGGGCTGAGCCAGCATTGGAACGTCGCCAACGCATTGATTCTGAATCGGTTCATCCGGCCGTATTCTTACGGCATAGAGACCGTTTTGATCCTTGTCCTGGGGACACTGGCGGCTTGGCTGACATGGTCGTTGCGCGCGGTGTGGGCTTCGGTCTGCGTGCTGCTGCTGACCGCCGGCTATGTGGGGATATCGATCTATTTGCTGGCAGCGCGCCAGTTTTGGCTGCCCGTGGTCTTGCCGGTGGGAGGGGCTTTGCTGACCATGCATGTCACGATGGTGACCTACCGGGTCATCTTCGAGCAGCAGGAGCGACGCCGCGTCCGGTCGGTGTTCTCGAAGATGGTGGCGCCCGAAGTGGTGCAGGAACTGCTGAGCAGCCAGCATCTCCGGCTGGGAGGTGCCCGGCGGCGGATCACCGTGTTTTTCGCTGACGTGCGGGGTTTCACGGAGCTCACGGATCGGAGCCAGGCCGAGGCCGAGGAATATGTCCGCACACGCCAGCTGAGCGCCGAGGCGGCGGAGCACCATTACAGCGAGCGGGCCGCGGAGCTATTGGCCACCGTCAACCTCTATCTCGGCATGGTGGCGGACACCATCAAGCAGCATCGCGGGACGCTGGACAAGTATATCGGCGACTGCGTGATGGCGTTCTGGGGGGCGCCGGTCCCCGAACAAAAGCATGCGATGGCGGGTGTCCAGGCCGCGCGTGCGGCCCAGCAGGCGATCGCCGCATTGAACCAGGAACGCGAGCGGGAGAATCAACGCCGGATCGAAGCTAACCAGTCCCGTCTCGAACAGGGGCGCCCGGAGCTGCCGCTGCTGCCGCTGCTCGCCTTGGGCACCGGCCTGAACACCGGGATCGCCACCGTCGGATTGATGGGCTCGGACGCGCACATCTTGAACTACACGGTCTTCGGGCGCGAGGTGAATCTGGCCAGCCGCCTGGAAGGTGTGTCCGGACGCAGCCGCATCATCATTAGCGAGGCGACCCTGAGCGATCTGCGGCAGGACGACGCCGAGCTGGCGGCGCGGTGCCGCGAGCTGGAACCCGTCCACGTCAAGGGCATCACCCAGCCGGTCCGGGTGTTTGAGGTGCCGTGGCGGATCGAGGCCGGTTGACAAGCCGGTTTTTTTTTGGAACGTTCGGTTGCGTATCGAGCCAACATGGAAGGATCTTATGCAAGAGCAACGCATTAGCCGCCGCGGTTTTATCGGCCGCGCGGCGCTGTTGACGGGCGCCATTTCCCTGGGGCCAGCCCAGATCCGGGCGGCATCGGCGGATGCCACCCGGCGGACCGCGGTCGATCAGGTGCCGCTCGGCCAGACGGGGCTGCGCATCTCGCGGCTGGGAATCGGCACGGGCAGCAACAGCGGCCAGGTCCAGTTTGCCCTGGGCGCGGAAGGTTTCAATCGTCTGATCCGGTATGCATATGACCGCGGGATCACCTATATCGACGCGGCACAGGGATATCGGACCTTCGAATGGATTGGCGGGGCGATCAAAGGCCTGCCTCGGGAGAAGCTGTTTATCCAGACCAAGGTGCCTGGCAAGCCGGCCAACGTCCTCGAAGCCATCGACCGCCACCGCAAGACGTTCCAGACCGATTATATCGACAGCCTGTTGATCCATTGCATGGTCAGGGGCAACTGGACGGAGGACATGAAGCGGATCATGGATGGGTTCGAGGAGGCGCAACAGAAGAAGTGGATCCGGCTCAAGGGCGTGTCGTGCCACAGCCTGCCCGCCCTTCGCGCCGCCACCGAATCGAACTGGACTCAGGTGCACCTGGTCCGCGTTAATCCGCAGGCCAAGCATGTCGATGGCGCCACCGAGAGCTGGAATCAGCCCGGGAACCAGATCGAGCCTGTCCTCGAGCAGATCCGCGCCATGCATGCCAAAGGTCGGGGCGTCATTGGCATGAAGATCATCGGCAACGGCGACTTCACTCATGCCGAGGACCGCGAGAAATCGATCCGCTTCGCCATGGCTTGCCGCGAGATCGACGCCGTCGTGATCGGATTCAAAAGCCCCGCGGAGATCGACGAAGCCATCGAGCGAATGAACCGGGCTCTGGCCGACACGGCGTAGTCCTTTGAGCATCCGGGAGGAAAGGCGCAGTCGATTGCGATGAGGAGCCGTCGCGAGGTGGCGGGATGGGCGGCCGCTCTGGCGGGGCTGGTCCTTCTAGCCCTCCTGCCGCTGCGCTCGTCCGAACCGGAGGTGCGAGGCCATCCGATCGGGACATGGCTGCGCATGATCGGCACCGCGCGGGACGCCGAGGCGGCCGTGGCGCTGCGCGAGGCCGGAACCAATGCATTGCCGGCCATGGTGGCTTTGGTGGGGCAGCAGGGGCCGCCCTGGCCGAGCGGTTGGCGGCCATCGGGCCGCATCGCCCGCTGGCTGAGGTTGGGGCAGCGAAAGCCGGATCCGCGCCATCAGGCAGTCCAGGCCTTCCGGTTGTTAGGCGCCAGCGCCGTTCCAGCGATCCCGGATCTCGAGCGACTGCTCGAATCCGGATCGAATCCGGGTTTCGTCGCAAGCGCGCTTGTGGGGATTGGACCGGAGGCGGTCATGAGTCTGGCGCGGGCGCTCGAGCATTCGGATTTTTCCGTCCGGTTTTCGGCTGCCAGCGCCTTGCGCCAAACAGGGTTAGCGGCTGAACCAGCCATTCCGGCCCTGATCGGGTGCATGGCGGCGCCCGACTTGTTGTTGCGCGTGCAGGCGGCGGCCACCCTGGCCGCCCTGGGACTAGACCCAGAGAAGGCTGTACCCGCGTTGGAGGGGATGCTGGGGGATACGAATTCGTGGGCGCGCCTCACGGCGGCTCAGGGTCTGGCCGCATTCGGGATCCGGGCGGCCCAGGCTCTCCCCAGACTGCGCGCGCTCACCAACGATCCACACATGCAGGTGCGCGAGGCGGGCGCGACCGCAGTTCGGCAAATCGAAGCCACTCGACAATGAAACGAATATGGATGACGGCAGGGGCGCTCATTGCGGCTTTAACGGGAACGGGATCCGTCCATTGGCGCGGAGCGCCTCACGACGGGAACCCCTCGACCGGATCCACCTGCAAACACGTGGATCCCCATCAGGCAGCTGAGCTGATCCAGCAAAACCCGGACATGATCGTTTTGGATGTTCGAACGCCAGAGGAGTTTGCGGAGGGTCATATTCAGGGAGCACGAAACATCGACCTCCATCATGCCCAATTCAAAGAACGGGTGGGTGCGTTGGACCGGAACGGGGTGTACTTGATCCACTGCCGGTCGGGTCATCGAAGCTCGAAGGCACTGAAGGTTTTCGAGGAATTGCGTTTCGGGCGGGTGTACCACCTCGATGGGGGCTTGATAGCTTGGCTAAGAGCCGGACAGCCCACCACCCGGTAGCTGATTGAACATCCGGATGACGGGCGCGGTCTAAAAGGACGGTGAAGCATCGCGTGAGACCGCGGGCTGCCGGAGGCAATGATGTGCCATCCGGTGGGTGCTGCGCCCTCGGGCGCGATCTCAAACCATGATCCAATAACGTATGACCAAACCTCTGGATCAGATGGACGAGGTCGTCCATAACCCCAAACATCCGTTCCGGCAGGTGGCCGACCGGCCGGAGAAACCTCAGAAACATCGATATGAAAGGCGGAAGGTCCGGGAGATCATCCGCGCCAGCGATTGGTCGGGCGAGAAATAACCGGCCAAAACACCCAAAAAGAAGCCACGCCTCGGGCGTGGCTTTTTTTGTTTCGAAACCCTGGTCAGGTCAGACCGACGAGGGCAGCTCATACCCTTGCCGGCGGGGGCGATCGAGCAGCTTGTTGGCTTCCGCATCGTCGAACAACTCGCGGGCGGGATCCCATTTCAGACGACGCCCCAAAAGCCGAGCGATGTTGCCCAGGTGGCAAACGGTGGCAGACCGATGCCCTGTCTCGGCATCGGCAATGGGCGGTTTGCGGGAGCGGATGCAGTCGAGCCAGTTCTGCTGGTGATGATTGGAGCGATAGAGGCGCAGGGCGCCGGCGGGAAGCGGTTCCTCAGCGAGCTCCTCGGGCTCGGATTTGCACATGGCGCGGTCGATGGTGATCTTGCCTTTCTCGCCGAAGAAAATGGCGCCGCCTGCGGGGCCGTTGCCCAGCTCCATCACAATTTCGCCCGGGTATCGGAAGAAGAGCTTGGGCTGGCGGCAAATGCCATCGCCGCGCTCCCGGCTTTCGGGGGCCGAGTAGACGGGGCGCCGGAGGGGCGGGCCATCCGTCCAGACCTCGATGGGTCCGCCTTCGTCCTGGCCCAGGGCCCATTGGACCTGATCGAAGCCATGGCTTCCCCAGCCGGTCATTTCTCCGCCGGAGAACTGCCAGCAGGAGAGCCAGCCGGGATTGGCGCGCGGGGTTTGGATGTCCAGGTGATAAGCGACAGGTTCGACAGGGCCGCACCAGCGGTCCCAATCGAGGCCAGCCGGCACCGGCTGCGCTGGAAGCCTGCATTCCCACGGGCTGGGATAGTTGTAGGCAACCACGCGCTGGATCCGGCCAATCCGGCCGTTTCGGATCAATTCGCATCCGTGCCGGTTGGGCTCCATGGACCGCTGCTGGCTGCCGGTCTGAAAGATCCGCTGGTGTTTGCGCACCGCCTGCACGATCAGCCGCCCCTCCCGGATGGTCAGGCTCATCGGTTTCTCGACGTAGAGGTCTTTGCCGGCCCGGCACGCATCGAGACAGATGAAAACCCGCCATTGCTCGGGCGTAGCGGTGATTACCGCATCGACGTCTTTGCGTTCGAGCAGCTGGCGGTAATCCTGAAAGACCTGGGCCCCGAGCGGTTGGGCCACCTCGCGAGCGCGAGGCAGGTTGATGTCGGCGATCGCGGTGAAACGGGCGCTCTTCAGCCGGGCGAACATCGAGACAAGACCGCCCCCCTGGCGTCCAACGCCGATGGCGCCAAGCTGAATTCGATCGTTGGCTCCCGGCTGACCGTTTGCGGCCAAAACGCCCGGACCGGCAATCTCGGGCGACAAGCGGGCAGCCAGAATGGCGGCGGCGCCGCGCCCAAGGAACGCGCGGCGTGAAAGGAACCTCAAGTCAGTCATGCGATAATCGGGTTGTCAGTTGATGATGTCCGTTTCCATGGTAGAGCTCCCCAGCCCGGAATCAAGGCTGGAATCCCAATCGAGCTGGCGCAGGACGCTGACCAGAGCAGCCAGGCGGGGGACGGGCACCCCCGCCTGGCAAGCGCGGCGGTAGGGCTCGAGAAAGAGGCTTTCGATCTCGATCGGCTGGCCGCGTTCGAAGTCGATCAAGGTCGAGGCCCGATAGCTGCCCATCACTCGTGTGCGCTCGATATTGAGATCGGCGCACGATTCGGGGATGGCATGGCCGAACGCGGCGGCGGTGCGGATGATTTCCAGCATGAGATCTCGGACCAGCCGGGCCCAGCCGGGATCGCTCAGGAGACGATCGGTGGGCAGGCACGCCCCGCGGTCGATGCCTGAGGGCACAGCGCCTGACTCGAAGGCCGGCCATCCGGCGGCGCCTGCCACCCCCAGCCCGTTGAACGGCACGTTCCAGACCAGCTTCTCCCAATGGGCGCATTCGAGATCGTTCGTGACCTCGCAAGGGACGCGAGCCTGACGAAAGAACTCCGCAAGCGCCTGCGTGCGATCGGCGGCCGCGCGCTGGTATTCGCCCAGCACGATGTGGCCATGTGCGCTGTGGTGAATGCGGCCGGGGGCCAGCCGGTTCAGGCAGACGAAGCAGAGGCCGCCCAGGATGTTGCGGGGGCCAAATAGCGCCGCCAGGCGCGCCTCATTGCCCAGCCCATTCTGGAGGGTGACGACCAGTGTTCGCGGACCGACCAATGGCGGGAGAAGCGTGGCGAACTGGTCGTTGGCGGTGGTCTTGAGCCCGATGAGAACCAGATCGACCTCGCCGATGTCGGCCGCGGACCGAGCGCATCGGGGCTGGACATGGAGATCGCCCAGATAGCTCTCGATGTGGACGCCGGAGAGCCGGACGGCATCATAATCGGAGCGGAGGAGGAAATGGACGTTCGCGCCTGCCTCGAGGAGGCGGGCCCCGTAATAGCTGCCCAGGGCGCCGCAGCCGACAACGGCGCAACGCCGGAAAGGCGGATCCATGGCCATACAGGCGAGGCGGAGCGGGAACAACAAAAAAGGCACTCTGAATCCCAGAGTGCCTGGTGTGAGTCCGCCGAGGTTATTTCGCGCCCAGGATGGCGTCCTTGGCTGCCTTGGCGACGCGGAATTTCACCACTTTCTTGGCCGGGATTTTGATGGCCTGGCCCGTCGCGGGATTGCGTCCCATGCGCGCCTTGCGATTCACGAGGACCAGCTTGCCGATGCCGGGCAGGGTGAAGGTGTTCTTGGCATTCTTGTAAGCCAGCTCCGCCAGCAGATCGAGCGTGGCCACCGCCTGTTTCTTGCTGATTTGCACCTTGTCGGCAATCGTGGCAGCAATAGCGGATTTGGTCAGAGGTTTAGCCATAATTTTGATTTTTGGTTTGGTTCGGTTGTGCAACCGAGCCTTTATGTAAACACCCGGCCGGCGCCGCGCAAGGACAAAATCGCGTTTTTCTTCGGGAAACCGCATCTTTTCAACTCGCGGTTGCCAACCGGCCCCGTCGATCCTACAATTCCGGAAACGCGGTATCGGGCTCATCGGATGGATTATGAACACGCATAGGGGAGATGGCCGGGTGCGAGTGGGGCTATTGCAGACGCGGTGCGATTCGAATCCCGCGACCAACCTGGACCGCTCCTTGGGATTGGCGGAGGAAGCGGTCCGCCAGGGGGCGCAAATCCTCTGCACGGCTGAACTCCATTGCTCGCACTACTTCTGCCAGACGGAGGACCATCGGCACTTTGGGCTGGCGGAGCCGGTTCCGGGGCCGACGACGGCCGTGTGGCAGGAGTGGGCTGCCCGGCGGGGCGTGGTGGTGGTAGCGTCGCTGTTCGAGGAGCGCGCTCCGGGCCTTTGCCATAACACCGCGGTCGCGATCGACGCGGACGGGGCCTTGCTGGGACGCTACCGCAAGATGCATATCCCCGACGATCCCGCCTATTACGAGAAGTTCTATTTTGCGCCTGGGGACCTGGGTTTTCGGGCCTGGAGCACGCGGTTTGGGCGGATTGGGATCCTGATCTGCTGGGATCAGTGGTACCCGGAGGCCGCCCGGCTGACGGCGATGCAGGGAGCCGATATCCTGTTCTACCCGACCGCCATCGGCTGGCATCCGGCCGAACAGGCCGATCCAGGTCCGCGCCAGCTCGAGGCATGGGAGATCATCCAGCGCGGCCATGCGATCGCCAACGGCTGTTTTGTGGCCGCGGTCAACCGGGTGGGATTCGAACCGTCCCCCCCCGGCGATGGGCTCCAGTTCTGGGGCCGAAGCTTCGTGGCGGGGCCCATGGGTGAAATCCTGGCGCGCGCCGGCCAGACACGGGAAGAGGCGCTTGTGGCAGAGGTGGACTTGGCCCAGGTGGCCGCCACACGGCAGCAATGGCCGTTCTGGCGGGATCGACGCGTCGATGCTTACGGCGGCGTCACTGCCCGCTGGGGAGACGCCCCCAGCCCGGCTTGATCTGGAATCATTGAAACGCACGATGCGCGATCGTCCGCTGACCGCCTGGGTAACGGGAGCGGGAGGGCTGATTGGCAGCCACCTGGTGCGCGCGGCGGCCGCCTGCGCGCCGGGATGGCGAGTGATCGCGCTCGCGCGGGACCGGCTGGACCTGACCGATGAAAAGGCGGTGCGCGATCTCTTCGCGCATACGGCGCCTCAGTGGATCATTCATTGCGCCGCGCTGAGCCGAAGCCCGGCATGCCAAGCGGATCCGGCCCTGGCCAACCGGTTGAACGTCGATGTGACCGCGCATCTGTCACGGCTGGCTGAAGCGCATTCGTTTCTGCTTTTTTCGACCGATCTCGTCTTCGACGGCCGGAAGGGCGGGTATGTCGAGTCGGACCCGGTGAATCCACTGGGCGTCTACGCGGAGACCAAGGCGAGGGCCGAGGAGATCGTCCGGCGCAATCCCGGGCACATGGTGGTTCGAACCTCGCTCAACGGCGGCGTGTCGCCCACGGGCGACCGGGGGTTTAACGAGGAACTCAGGCGCGCCTGGCGCGCTGGCCAGGTGCCGCGGCTGTTCACTGACGAGTATCGGTGTCCCCTGGCAGCGGAGGTCACGGCCCGGGCAGTCTGGGAATTGGTCCAAGCCGGGCGGAGCGGATTGTATCACCTGGCGGGGAGCGCCCGGCTTTCGCGGCTCGAGATCGGCAGGCTGGTCGCCAAACGATGCCCGGAGCTGAATCCGCGTTTCGAAGCCGCGTCCATCCTTCAATACGAAGGGGCGCCCCGACCACCTGACACCTCATTGGACTGCAGCCGTGTCCAGACCTGCCTCTCCTTTCGGCTGCCAGGCCTGGCCGAATGGCTGGCAGCACATCCCAAGGCGCCGTTTTGATCAGAGGGCACTCTGCGATGGAGCCGCGGGAGCCGGGCGGACAACCAAGGTGCTGCAGTCCGTCAACAGCTCGATCGCGCCATCGAGGCCCGTGTCCAGCAGCGTGTGAGGCGGGAATTTCGCGCGGAGACAAATGCGGCCTTTCGCGTTCTCGAGCGCGGCGATCTCCTCGACAAGGTAGGCCTTGAAATCCATGCCGTCGGGTAATTCAAAGCATGCGTTCTCGGGCAGGAGAAAACCTTGGAACTGCCTTTCGCCTCGCGTATTGGGTTCCCCCAACTTACCAATCATGAGTGGCATAAGCGGAATGGGTGAAGTCGATCAGGCCCGGATGCCAATGCTGCCGCCCGGCGTCTTGAGCCGCCAGCGATAGGAGGAATTATAATAAAGGGTGACGAACTGCTGCGCGGGGGGGGCATAGACTGTCGTCGCGCTTCGCGGTCCCGCGATCGTGGCTGCGTGGGCGCTGCCATCATAGACATACGCCACGCCATCCGGACCGGTCTCCACCAAGCTGGGCCAGGAGACTGGCTGTGTTTGGAGGATTCTTTGTCCGTTGACCTTGACTTCACCCCGGTCGGGTCGAATTTCGAGCGACATGCGGTTTGCGGGTTGAGCGAGACGGATGACCTGCCTGGCGGATCAGAACCGCCTTTTGCCCGCCCACCCACAACTCAAAAGATGCTCCCGGCTCCGGCCGTAATACCTCGGCGTTCCAGACCAGCGATCCTTCGTGGGCGGGCCGGCAGGTATTCACATTCGCGTCTTCGACCCACAGTACACCATTCAGGCGCCGGATCAAGGAAAATCGGGTTTGTTGAGGATCGCCCGGGCGGGCGGCCTCGAGCCGCACATCGCAGGTTCCGTCCGCCCCAACGGGCCGATCCAGGCTCCATCGCGCCAAGGTGGAGCGCGCTTCGGGATGGCGGTCGAGCAGCCAGCGGATCAGGAAATTCACGTAGGCGGCGCGCGCCTCGCCGCACCGCATGTAGATGGCTTTGGATCCCCACAGATGGCTGCAGAGCGGGTTCTTCTCGAGGTGGCAGTTGGCGTGGACGCGAGCCAGCGGCTGGACGACCATGCCCGCCCGCGCCGCGCACATGGCCAGCAGGCGCTGCTCGGCGAAGATCATCGGATCCGACGTCATGCGCAGGCCGGGCGGGCTGCCGCTCGGCGGCTGCCACGGGCGGCTCGAGTAATCCTCCATGAACCGGATCGCGGTTTCGCGGTAGGATTCCAGGAGCGCCGGGGATTCGATATAGACCACGGCCGCATTGCACGGGTCGACGTCCCAGCGCCAATCGGCTCCCTGGAAACCGTATCCGGCGAACAGCTCTCGATCCGATCGGTACCAGCTCCACTGCCGATCTTCCATGTGAAGGGCCATGACCGGTCCGGAGGGGCGCAAAGGCCGCCAAAGGATGGCGTCGATATCGACGGCGGCGCACGGCGGTTGGATGGCGCGGTAGGCGTAGAGTTTGCCGCCAGCCCAGAAGATATCGGGACGGAGGCCGCCCGGGACATCGTCGAGCGCGGTGCTGACGTGGTCGCCGTACACCCAGGCCAAGCCGGATCGCTCGACAAACTCGCGTCCTCGGCGATCAGTCACGAGGTGGACCGGCGTGTGCCGCCGGATCTCCAGCGCGCTCGTCAGCCAGGTCAGAAACTCGAAGTCCCACAGCTCGATGAGCGGGTCCGGCCCCGCCGGTGGCTCGAGCAGAAACGGCCGGGTCCAAAACACGTGGAAATAGGTCATGCGGGCGTGGATTCGATATCGGCGAACGTGGACTGCCAGGGAACCTCGTACATGCCCAGAGGTTGCGCGATGGATTCCAGCATCATCGGCGCCAGCTGGAGAAAAGTGGCCGCCAGCTCGGGAGCGTCGCGCCGCACGGCTTGCCAGGTGGCCTCGGACACGTAGATGCAATCCGGACCCACCACGCGTTCGATTCGGCTGGCAATGTTCACGTCGCGGCCGAACACGGTGAAGTTCGACACGTGGGCTTCGGATCCCATGAATCCCACGGTGGCGACGCCGGAGTGGATCGCGCTGCCGATTTTGAGGATCGGCAACGGTTCCAGAAGGGACTGATCGGCGGCATCGCGCCTTGCGTTCTCCAGTTCTCGGCGCCTGTTTTCGGCCAGACGTGACTGGTTGAGGGCATGGATGGACTTATGGACGGCGAGGGCGGCCTTGATGCAGCTCAGGGCGTGGCTGGGGCAAGCCAGGGGAGCCCCCCAGAACGACATCACGCAATCCCCAATATACTTGTCCAATGTGCCATCGTAGGCCTTCACGATGTCCGCCACCCGCCCCAGATACAGGTTCACCGTCGCGAGCGTCTCCCGCGCTTCCCGGTCGATGACGCTCTCCGCGGCCGCGCCCGTCAACTGCCGCTGCCGCAGCTGGACGAGGTTCCGCTCATGACGCTCCTCGACGAATCGCGTGAAGCCGCGAACGTCCGCGAAATAGACGGTGACCTCGCGCCGGGAGCCGCCCAGGGCCGATCCGCCCTCGTGCAGGAGGAGGTTGAAAACGTTGGGCGACACCATCCGTCCGAACCGGCGATGCATCTCGCGACGATCCATCCGTTCCCGGATCAGCCGGTAGCTGAACCAGCAGGTGTAAGTCATCAGAATGGATCCGGCCAGGGGCAGAACCATGGGCAGCCACCAGCGATAGCGCTCATAAAGCCAGACCGCCAGGAAACCGTATCCGAGCACCAGCCCCAGCGTTCCGGCCAGCGCCCAGGGCGCCCGGAATCGCCAGCCCAACAGCGCCGAGATCCCCCCCAGAAAAACGATGAGCGCCAGCTCCACAGCCAGGGGGGTGCGAAGGATAAACCGATTGAGGATGACCGAATTGGCCACATTGAGATGAGACAGGCAGAGGGGTGTCTGGCGGCCCACCGGAGTGGCGCCCCAATCGGAAAGATTGCTCCCGATCCCCGCCGACCCGATCAGCACCACCTTGCCGCGCCAACGGCTGGGCAGGCCGGGCTGCCGCTCACGTTCGCGCGCCGCGGCATAAACCCAGGAGTATCGCGCCTTTTCAACACGATCCTCCTCGGTCCCAATCGTCCAATCGACATAGAGACGGCGGCTCCGGTCCACGGGGATGACTCGAGTATCGCCACGGGGCGAGCGGAGGGTGATCCGCCCCGCTTCCACGATCGCGCCGTCGAGGTCGAGATCGAGCGCGCGGGCCGCCAGCACGATTCCCATGTGCCAGACCCGGCCCAGATCGGGATCGTCCACAAACGCGGGCACCCGGCGCAGCGCGCCGTCGGCGGCCGCCGTCAGGCCGCGGATGCCGTCGTGACCCAGGGCGGCCGCCGACTGGCTGAACAACGGAGGCAGGGGCTGCAGCCGAATCGCTCCATTCGATACGTCTTGCGCCGACGTGGCCAGCACCACGTTCCCGGCGGCAGCCATCTCCCGGGCGAAAAACTCGTCGGAGCTGAGGGTTCCGACCCTGTTTTCCGCGTAGTCGCGGTCCCGGTCGAAGAAGAACAGATCCAAGCCGATGACGCGGGCGCCCTGCGCCTTGAGTTCGCGGACCACCCATCCATGGACCTGCCGGGGCAACGGCCAGCGATAGCCGCCGGCCTGATTCAGATCCGCCAGGCTGTCCTCATCCAGATAGACAACGCCCAGGTCGGAAGCCACCGGGTGGTCTCGCGCTGCCGCCCGAGTCGCTCGCCAGTCCAGCGACCAGCCTTCGAGGCGCCCGATCCAGCTGGCGCCTGCCGAGTAGCGCGACCATGCGTGCCCCAGGCAGACCCCACCGACTACCAGCAATGTGATCCATACCGGCGATAGCCGGACCAGGAGGCGGTTCACGCGCTTAATAGATCCATGTTTCGGCTTCGAGCTCAAGCCCGGAGAATCTGTGCTTGGCGCAACGCCCGCAGGCGCGTAACCTGATGCCATCCACCGGAGAAACATGAGGAGTTGGCTGCAGACGGCTGGAGGGGGCGGGTGGCGGGGCTGGCTGGGAACGGGGCTGAGCCTGCTGTATCCGGAAAATTGCCAGCATTGCGCCCGTGAATCGGCCACGGCGGCGCAGGGGTACATCGGCGAGGAATGCCGGCGGCAGGTGCGGTGGATCCAGCCCCCTTTCTGCGAGCGGTGCGGCCTGCCGTTCGCCGGCGACATCACCGTGCGTTTCGAGTGCGCCAACTGCCGCGAGCTCGACCTCCAATTCGCCTGGGCCCGGTCGGCCGTCTCCGCCCAGGGGATGATCCTGGAGGTCGTCCATCGATACAAATATGGGAGGGCGCTCTGGTTCGAGCCTTTCCTGGCGGAGCTCTTGACGGCGGCTGCCCGGCCAACCCTCGAGGATGAATCCTGGGACGCGCTCGTGCCGGTCCCGCTGCACCCCGTCCGCCTGCGCGAGCGCGAGTTCAATCAGGCCGAGCGATTGGCCTGGCGGCTGGGAGAGGCGACCGGCCTGCCGGTCCAATCCCGCTGGCTCAAGCGGATTGCGCGGACGCACACCCAGACTCAGTTGAGCCGAGCCGGCCGGATCGACAATGTGCGCCGGGCTTTCCAGGTGCCGGAGGAAATCGATCTCCGCGGGGCACGGGTCGTCCTGGTCGATGATGTGCTGACCACAGGCGCCACCACCAGCGCCTGCGCGACCGCCCTCCGGAAGGCTGGCGCGGCTCGCGTGTCGGTCTGGACCGTCGCCCGGGGACTCTGGTAATATGGCACAGCATGCGGGCGGAATGCCCGAAGAACCAACGCCGCTCACCAAAAATCATATATGGCCACCACGCCGTTTGCCCGGAAAACTCTCGGGGTCGAAACCAATGAGCCGGCCAAAGTCGCGCCTCCGCCCAGCGCTTTCCCCAAGAAACCCCGGTTGGGCAACGTCCGCAAGCGCGACATCCCGGAGGGCATCTGGACCAAATGCCCGAAGTGCACCACCATGCTCTACGACAAGGAGCTGGATGAGAACTTCAAGGTTTGCCAGTCCTGCAGCCATCATTTCCCCATCGGCGCCCGCGAACGCATTCATTCCCTGGTCGAGACCTGTTCGTTCCAGGAAATGGACGCGGGCATGGCCAGCGTCGACATCCTCGAGTTCACGGGAGCGGCCTCGTATCGCAGCAAGCTCGAAAGCTACCAGAACACCACCGGCCTCAAGGACGCCATCGTCACCGGCATCGGCCGCATCGGCGATGTCCGACTCGCGCTGGGTGTGATGGATTTCAGCTTCCTGGGCGGCTCGATGGGATCGGTCGTGGGGGAGAAGGTGACCCGGCTGATCGAGACCGCCACCGGCAAGGGATTGCCCCTGGTGATCATTTCGACCAGCGGCGGCGCCCGGATGTACGAAGGCATGTTCAGCTTGATGCAGATGGCCAAGACCAGCGGCGCCCTCGGCTATCACGCCCGAAAAAAGCTCCCTTATATCAGCGTGCTCACCCATCCCACCACCGCCGGCGTGATGGCCAGCTTCGCCAGCCTCGGCGACCTGATCCTGGCCGAGCCGGGCGCGATGATCGGTTTCGCGGGCCCCCGCGTGATCAAGGATACGACCCAATCCGAGCTGCCGCCTGGGTTCCAAACCGCCGAGTTCCTGCTCGAGCACGGCTTGATCGATGCCATCGTGCCACGCAAGGATATGAAGGAGAGCCTGATCGACTATCTCCAGTTCATGAGCGCCGGCGAACGGGTTGAACCGTAGCCCGGACCTAAGTGATCATATACTGCTGGTGGCTTTGAAACACCACCATGCGGGCATTGACCGCAAACCGGACGATCCCCTCGGCCTTTCGTTTGGCGCAGGCGCGATAGACCGCTGCGATCAGATCACCAAAGGTCAGTGTTTTGCGGGGGCGATGGGTTTTCATGGCGAACTCCTTCGGCAAGACGGCGGAGAATGTGACCGAGCATGAGTCTCTGACACTCTGGTTTAGCTCTGTTCCCGAGGACAGAGCCAGCGGATCCGCGCCAGCCGCTTTTCCACTCTCCGGGTGTCTTCGATTTCTCATGCGCCCAGCATGAACCCGCGTGCCGGAGTTGTCCATGGGGTGTTCACCCCATCAGGCTGCGCGGCCGCGAGCGGGTCCAGCTTCGAATTGCATTGCCTTGCAGTTCTTAAATCAATCCGATCACCTCGAGCGGGTCTCAGGGGCTCACTCCGCGCTGGACGCCGGAGCCTCGGAGTGGTTTCATGGTAGAAACGCAGGACAGTGAAGACAAACAAAACTAATCCAGTAGAGCCTGAAAACCTAAATTAGTTTCTGCGTTTTCCTGTCCGAAGTATGGGGTCCACCTCTCCGCTCAAGCACTATGCAAATCATCGCCGGTTGGCTGATCAGCGGATGGAGCACGGTTGTTTTCGCATCCATCGCTAGCGCAGGGGCCGACCCCGCATTCAAGGTCCATCCCTTGACCGAAGCGCCCGAAACCCGCGCCACCGAAACGGTGGTGTACGGCGCGACATGGCAAACGACGGCTCAGAGCCCGATCGCACAACGGATTGCAGAGTGGATTCGTCACCCGTTGGCGGCCGCCCGATCGTCACCGCCCGCGACCGCAAGGCGGTTTTACGGCGCCAGCCCCCGTCAGCTCCATGCCCTGGCCGATCTGCGAACCCGCACCGGCGAAGCCGTGGAAGTGTGGCTGCGCCCGGACGCAGGCACCCCGGCACAGATCAAGGGCGGCGTGTTAGAGCCGAGATCCGTCCAGGCCCAAGCCCTCGATGCCGATTCGGACTTGCGCTCAGCCCGGCGCTTCCTTCGGGCCAACCGAACGCTGCTGCGTCTGGCCGATTCGGACGCGGAGCTTGCGCTGACCGGGCGGATCCGCGATCCCCTCGGGGACCGGCATCTGCGGTTTGCGCAATATTACCATGGCCTCGAGGTCTGGCCTGGTGAGCTGACGGTGCACTTGAATCCCGCCGGCGATGTCATCCTGATGGACGGAGCCTATGTTCCCACCCCGGAAGGCGTGGCGACCCAGCCCGAGTTGTCCGGGCCCGACGCGGTCCGGCAATCCCGCACACACCTGGGCTTGGCGCAGACCGCCGTCGCCTCGGCCCCCCAACTCATTATTCACGGGCCTTTGGCCGGCGAACCGAGGCTCGCCTGGAAATTCCGGATCGCCGGTTCGGTCTGCGAGATCTGGGACTGTGTGGTGGACGCGATCACCGGGGATGTCCTGATGGCAATCAACCGAATTTGCCATGCGGCAGCCATCGGCTCAGGGACGGGCGCCGACGGGCAAAACAGCACTCTCAACCTGTGGCAGGACGGAGCCACGTATTACCTCATCGACAGCTCGCATCCGATGTACGACACCGGCTCCACGCCGCCCAACCTGGAACAATCACGCGGCGTCGTCGCCATCCTCGATGCTCAAAACACCCCGGCGACATCCCAGCCCCAGCAGCTGGATCGGCTGGTCCATTCGACTTCCGCCAATCCCAATGCCGGCTGGGTGCCGGACGGGGTCAGCGCCGCCTTCGGGCTTGGCCAAACCTACGAGTATTTCCGGCAGCGCCACAATCGGAATTCGCTGGACGACCAAGGCGCCAACATCGTGGGCATCGTGCGCTTCGGCCTCCACTACCCAAACGCCTTCTGGAATGGGGAAGCCATGTTTTTCGGCGATGGCTTCACCCGATCGGTCGATGTGACCGGACACGAGCTCACCCATGGGGTCATCAACAGCCTGGGGGAAGGCGGCATCCTGGTCTATCATCTCCAGCCCGGCGCCCTGAACGAATCGCTGGCGGACATCTATGGCGAAATGGTCGAGCAATTTGCCCTCGGAGGCCCGGACTGGCTCAAGGGCGCCCACCTCCAAATGCCTGGCGGCCCCATCCAGGACTACGCCAATCCGAACCGCATCGAATTCACACCGGGCCGGCCCTACCCGGCGCGCATGAGCCAGTTTGTGAAACTGGCCGACGCCGCCAGCTCCGACAATGGCGGGGTTCACATCAATTCCAGCATCATCAATCATGCGTATTACCTCCTGGCCAACGGCCTGCCCAACGCGATCGGGACCGAGAAAGCCAGCCGCATCTTTTACCGCTCGATGACGATCCACCTCCAAAAAGAATCCCAGTTCGTCGATATGCGCCACGGCTGCATCAACTCTGCGGAAACCCTTTTTGGGGCCGGCTCCGCCGAGCTCCAGGCCACGGCCGCAGCCTTCGATGCGGTGGAGATCTTCGACGCCCCGCCAGCTCCCGATCCGGGTCCCATCGCTGTGGTCCAAGGCCCCGACGCCAGTCTCTCCCTGGCGATGATCTATGACGATCTCTTCGGCTTCCTCGATGGTCCCTACCTCATACGACGAGATTCCTCCCAGGGAGACGGCCCGGCCGGCATCGTCCTCGACACCATCAAGTACATTGCTCCCCGGCGGGTTTCCATCTCGGGCGACGGTTCCTTTGCCGTGTATGTGACCGAAGACAACGACCTCGGTTTCATCCAAACGGATGGGACCGGCGCCGAGCTGCTGGGTTTGCCCGGCGCGATCTACTCGGTCGCCATGTCTCCCGACGGCAACCGCTTCGCCTTCGTGCTGACTGACTCCTCAGGGAATCCCACCCGACAGATCACGGTGTATGACTTCCTCAGCGACACCAGCCGGACGATCGACCTCTACGTGCCCCTCCTGGATGGGGAACGGATGGACATTGTCCAATATGCCGATGTCATGGACTTCTTCCCTGACGGGCAGACGATCGTCTATGACGCCTACTCGGAGATGCGCATCCAGGACGGCACGGTTCTGAGCAGTTGGACATTGTATTCGCTCGACGTCAACACCGATACCATCCGGATCCTCATCGACCTGGACGAGGGGCTGGACTTCGGCAATCCCAGCCTCGGCAATGCCCACCCCCACCTGGTTGCCTTCGAGGTCATCGACAAATGGACTCGCCTGAGCACGATCTTTACCGCCAACCTCGACAGCGGCGAAACCCGGGAGGTCTTCGCATTGAATGCCCCCGAGGAACTGGCTTACCCAGGCTATAATGGCAACGATTCAGCCATCGTTTTTACCGTGCCGGATGAAGAGACCTGGACCGGCTACTCGCTCGCCCACCAGGGCCTCGCTGCCGATGCCATCACCCCTGCCGGCGAGGCCACCTACTGGCTCGAGGACGCCGCCATGGGCGTGGTGTACCGCCGCGGCGCCTATCTCAGCTCCAACCTCCCCCCCTCCATCACCCTGACCAGCCCTGCCGAAGGCCAGCATTTCACGTCCCCCGCCAACCTCCCTTTGGCCGCAACCGCCGTGGATCCAGACGGCTCAGTGGCAAAAGTCGAGTTCTATGCCGGCTCGCAATGGCTGGGCAGCACTGCCTCGACGCCCTACGCATTCACGTGGAACAGTGTCCCGTCAGGACAGCAGCGCCTGATCGCCCGGGCCATCGACAACCTTGGTCTGGCAACGGATTCAGCCCCCGTCAATGTCACCGTGGGAGCCCCCGTGATCGCGCCCCATTTGACCCGCGTCCAACTCACCCTTGCCGGCGCCATCGAGTTCGCATTCGAAGGCGCCCCCGGCACACTCTTCCAGGTCCAATCTTCCACGAATCTCACCACATGGTCGAAGGTGGGCGACGTGCTGCTGGGCACGAATGCAACCCCCTTTGTCGCCCCGATTCCGAAGAACGATCCCTATCGGTTCTTCCGGCTGGCGCAATAGCCGCGGTCCGGCAGTTCGACCCGGCGCAGCGGCATCGGTATCCATTCAGGGGCGCCATGTCGCGGCCCCCCATCGCCGCCATCGGTCCAGCCAGAGGATGAAACCCTGCGTGCCCCGGCCGCCAGCCAGATCGGGTCGGTAGGGTTACACCCCATGGCGAAAGACCCGCCGATCCCGTAGTATAATCCAGAAGAGTAAATATGAAAAACCCTGTCTACAAACTCATCGAAATCACTGGAACTTCCACAACCTCCATCGAGGATGCAGTGGAGAAGGCCATTCAACGCAGCCATAAAACCGTCCAGAACCTGTGCTGGTTCCAGGTGGTCGAAACACGCGGCAACATCAACAAGGGAAAGTCCGCCGGCTATTCCGGGTCACACAGCTATGCCGAACCGGCCAGTCTGGTCGGCCCGGCCGGTCCCGATGGCCCTGCCGGCCCCGCGGGCCCGACAGGTCCAACCGGAGCGACGGGCGCCCCTGGCGCAGGCATCGCCGGAGCCACCGGCGCTCAAGGTCTGGCCTCGGTCGGTCCCAGAGGTCCCACGGGCCCTATCGGACCCGCCGGAACACAAGGCACCACCGGATACACAGGCGAGCAAGGTCCAACCCTCGTTGGTCCCAGCGGCCCCACGGGCCGCATCGGTCCCGCGGGAGTGCCGACCTCCCAGATCCAGTCGGGCGCGTTCGGCGACACGCGACTCACGCGCGACCGGCGCGTTGCAGCGCTGATCCGCACCGCCAACTAATGGACCTGAGCTGCCCTCAGGACTCATCTGCCGGGGAGTCTCCCTCGCGCCTCGGATGCGGGAGGGAGATTTTCCGGCAAGCTCTTTTTAGACCCTTGTTTCCCGAAGGCCAAAATCAAAGCGGCGCCCAAGCTGTTCCCTCCGAGAATCATGATCCCGTTCGATGCGGTGCAAAGGCAACCTGGAGATGGGGTGAACACCCCATAGCGCACTCACGGATTCCCGGCTTTATTATTGCCCAATGAAAACCACTCCATTCAAACTAGTGCAACGTCTGGTTCTTTTGCTCCTTGCCACCTCGATCCTCGCCATCGTCGGCGTCGGCTGCAAGACTGCCCACGGCTTCGGAGAGGACATCCAGAGTGCCGGCGAAGGAATTCAGCGCGGCGCCGATTAGTTCCTGGCCGGCCGAGAGTGAGCGCGGCTCTTCCAGCCTCCGGCAGAAGAGAGGCTGGAGCGCGGTCTCATCCGCTTCGCGCGCCACGGATCCCCCTTCCATGCGCAACGGTGGCTCACAAATTGGCCGGGTTCACAAACGAGCGGGGATGACTCGCCGGAAGTTGTCGCTGGGAAGACTGTCGGCCTACGTGGGGGCTTCCCTGGGCACGCTCGCCCTGGCCTTCGCGCTGCTCGTCCTTCTGTTCGGTGGCGCGATCCTCAACCGCTATGGAAAGGGGAAGGCCGAGCGAGCGTTTGCCGAAGCACATCCAGGATACGTGTTGCGGATCGGCGACCTGGATTACGCGGTGCGCGCCCATCGCCTGATCGCGCAGTCTGTGACGCTGAGCGCCACCCACACCACCCTCAAGGTCGGCTCGATTTCGCTGACGGGCGTTCGGTGGACGCGGCTTCTGCGGGGAACGGCAGCTCTGGCTGATGTCCTCGCTCAGGCCCGTCTCGATGCGACGAATCTCGACGTCGAATTCTCCCAGGCACACTACGGGATCCGCTGCGCGCGGCTGAGAGCGTCCGTCCCGGATTCAGAACTGATCGCCGAAGGGAGTGAGCTGCGGCCGTTGGGCGGAGACGAGGCATTCTTCGCGGCACATGAGTATCGAACGACGCGGTTTCGAGCGGTCGTGCCCGAGTGCAGAGTATCGGGTCTGGCGTGCGGCGAATTGCTCCGGGGCAGTTCATACCTGGCCCAGTCGGTATCCTTGTCGCAGCTCTCCTTGGATGCGTTGGTCAATCGGGACAAGCCGCCGAAGCCGTTCATGAAAAGCCCGCTCATGGCGCACGAAGCGCTGGCCTCCATCCGGCAACCGCTGCAGATCAGCAGCCTCAGCGTCACCAGCGGTCTTTTCAGATATTCCGTGAGGCAGGCCGCGGGAGCCGATCCCGGCGTGCTCACGTTCGGGGCAGTGAGTTTGTCCGCCGAGGGCATCGCCAACCGGGGCGAAGCGACTGCCGCCATCGTGATCCAGGCGCAGGGCGACCTCACGGATGCCGGGACGCTGAAGGCGCGGATGTCGATTCCGATCGCCCCGCCGGACTTCGCGCTCCATTTTTCCGGTTCGCTCGGCGCGATGGACCTCACCCGCCTGAATGCGTTCCTTGACGCTGCAGGACAGTTCCGAATCAAGTCCGGCAGCGCTCAGGAGGCCGCGTTCAACATCGATGTGGCTGACGGCCAGGCTCGCGACCGCGTGCGCGCCATTTATGGGGATTTGCAGATCGCGGCGCTCGATCAACAAACCGGCGGCGAAAAGGGATTCGACAATCGTGTCGCCTCGCTCTTCGCGAACATCAAAATCCGCAATTCCAACGCACCGAACGCATCCGGCTCGATGGAGGAGGGGAAGGTCGACTACACGCGAAAGCCGGAGGACACATTTCTGAAATTTGTCTGGCTCGCTCTGCGGAGCGGCCTCCTGGATGTCATTAGTGATTGACACATGTCTTTTCGTCCCTGTCGCGAGCCCTGGCCGCTCGCCGCAACAGGATCGGACTCGGAGCGATCGCACCGCGCATTCGATTCATCCCCTCCGTCTGTGCGCGACGATCTGCGCGCGGTCAATCACGGCTCGACGCAGGCGCGCCATCCCGGAGCGGCCGTGACAGCACACCGTTCTTGCGGGATCCGACCCGATGTGGCATAGACGCTGCAGAAAGCAATCCGACGTCAACAACGGGAGTTGCCCATGACCAATCGACTCGCCAGTTTCGCCCTTCAGACCAGCCGCCGACAGTTCCTTGAACGCACCGCCGCAGCGGCGGGAGCAATGGCCCTTGCCGCACCTTCCCTCGGCGCAACCGGCGCCGGCAACCGGGTCGTCCTCGGCCTCATCGGCCCGGGAGGAATGGGGATGAACCATCTGCGCGCCTTCGCAGGCAACCCGGATGCCGCGGTGGCTTATGTATGCGATCCGGATGAGAACCGCCGCCGCGCCGCCGCGGCCGAATGCGAAAAGCGGTGCGGCCGTCCGCCCCGGGCGGTGGCCGACATGCGGCGGGTGTTCGAGGACCGGGCTGTGGACGCCGTGGTGATTGCGACGCCCGACCATTGGCACACCCCCGCCGCCTTGCTCGCTCTGGCGGCCGGAAAACATGTCTACGTCGAGAAGCCTTGCTCCCACAATATCCGCGAAGGCCGTCTGCTCGTCGAAGCCGCAAGCCGCGCAAGACGCGTCGTCCAGGTCGGCACCCAAGGCCGCAGCAACGAGGCGGCGCGGCGCGGGATCGAGCTGCTCCATCGGGGCGCCATCGGCGAGGTGCTCGTCGCCAAGGCGTGGAACAGCCAGCGCCGCGCCAATATCGGCCATGCCCAGCCCTCCGATCCTCCGCCCCACCTCGATTTCGATCTCTGGCTCGGACCCGCCCCCGCAACCCCCTACCGCTCCAACCTCCTGCCCTCGACGTGGCGATGGTTCGCCGACTTCGGCTGCGGCGACGCCGGCAATGACGGCGTCCACGAGCTCGACATTGCCCGCTGGGGCCTCGGGATCGATGCTCACCCCAACACCATCGCCGCCCTCGGCGGAAAATACGTTTTCGACGACGACCAGCAATTTCCCGACACCCAGTATGTCGTCTTCGAATACGAGGCCGCCGGCCGCAACCGACAGCTCATCTACGAGCACCGCATTTGGTCCCCCTATGTCCAGGAAGGGCTCGAGAACGGCAACGCCTTCTACGGCACCGAAGGCATGATGATCTTCGGCAAGCAAACCGGCTGGCGCATGGAAGGCCCCCAAAACAAGCTCATCCAGGAGCTGCGCGGCTCGTGGAGCCTGGACCCGCATCACCGCAATTTTCTCGATGCGATCCGGAACGGCATCGCACCCCATGCCGGCGCTGCCACAGGCCATTTCTCGGCCGCGCTCGCCCACCTCGCGAACCTCGCCACTCGCCTCGGCCGCACTCTCAGGTTCGATCCGTCGGCCGAGCGGTTCGCCGGCGACACCGAAGCCAACGCCAGCCTGGCGCGAACCTACCGCCCGGGACATTGGGCTGTGCCGCCCGGCCTCCACCGAACGCCATGACATTGGGGAATGAAGGCGAGGGAGCGTGCCGGTTGACGGATGGACAGGTCATTCAGAAAGCCGCCTTGCCCCTTGCCGGCCTGCTCTTTCTTATCCGTAGTCAGTCCGCCCGGAGCAACGCGGACAGAAACGCGCGCGGCGTCACGCAGGCTGCGCCGTAGGGTTTTCTCAATACGAGCAAGTCTGGGTCTTTGGTGACGACAAAGGCGGCTCGCGCTGCGACGGCGGCCATGATGACCGGATCGTCATGCGGATCGCGGGACGTGGGGCGAACCGGAACATCGTCCACCAGCTTGGAGGCCGTCTTCAGCCACAACAGCCAGCTGGCCCAGTTCGGATTTCTCCAACGCCGCTCTTCCAACGCCACGCGTTCCACCACGTCAGCCCATTCCTCCGTGAGAAAAGGGGTGCGGAACGACTGGAACCCGCCCGCCGCGAGCAGAAACAACACCCGCCGCGCCTCGCCACGCCAGCCGATGGCCGAAACGACCGCCGAACTGTCCAACACCGCGCGGGGCTTATGCACGGCGCTCCCTTTTCACGCGCTGAACGATGGACAACACCGCCGCCTCCGGTTCGGGTTTGGTGCTGCCATCCGTCTCCATCGCCTTGAGCCGTTTCAAGAGTATCGCCTGATCCCGTTCCTGCGCCTCGCGAATCAAAGCGCGGACAACATCGCTGGCACTGGCAAAGCCGCCGGCCTCGCGCCGGGCGTTCAGCCAGCCCTTTTGCTCCTCTTCCAACGAAATGTTCAGCGTGGTTGCCATGCGCTCAAACTAGCCCAATGGCGTATCCTGTCAATATCCGCTTGCCTCAGGCCCAGAATAATTCAATGGGGTCCAACATAGACAGTCGGCATTGAAGGCAAACCGCAAGAGGCTGGAGGCATGGCGCGGCGCTTGAGCATGCAGGATTTGTCGGGGCTACAGAACGAAGGTTCCTGGAGGTGGGAGAAAGAATAGACCGGTACGGGGGAAGCGCATACTCCAGATTCTTCTCGCCACAAGGCACACCCGCGTGGGCACGCTCGCTGCCGCCTGGCCTTGTCAGCCAACCATTGCGCACATTTGAAGTGATGAAACCATTCGAGGTCAGCGCGGGAAGAGTCTCGCCTTGGTTCAATCAGCCAGGCGGCGGGATTCAGTATGTGACGCCCGTGACGCTGGATATCCTCTTGAAGCGAAGGATCATCCGAGAGATCATGCCGTAATCGCACATGGATCTTCAGTTTCCAGATCTCCCGGGCTGGCGATTCGAGGCTGACGAAATGTCAGCCGGAGTCTACCGCGTCTCCGGATGGGATCGCGCTGGCCGATCGGTTGAGGCGTCTGGCCCTGATGCAGACGCACTGATCGAGAAGTGCAAGCGGGCGGCCCAGCAAATGATCAAGGGCGCCCGCATTTCACGCGATGGCGGATACAATCCATGAGCGTTCGGGATCGCGCCATGGATTGCCATTCGGGTCGGTTCTGATATTTGACAATGGGCTGTCGGCGAATAAAGAAATGGGGTCCAACATAGACAGTCGGCATTGAAGGCAAACCGCAAGAGGCTGGAGCATGGCGGTGACGATCGCTCCGGATGCAAAAGCCTTGGCCGGCGTGCCGGCGAATCGAATCAGCCAGCCCCGCAGCGCGTCGCCGGCAAACGCCTTGAGGCCGTCGGTCAGCAGCACCATGCCCATGAGAAACAACCCGACGCCCCCCGCAAGCTTGAAAAGCAGTGCCGTCATGAAGGCCGGGCGTTTTCAGTTCGGGCCGCAGAACCGGCTCAAAGGAAACCCGGCAGACGTTTGGGGCGGGGCGCCTGCTTGGTGTGGGTCTTAGCCGGCGGCGCAAGGCGCTCCCGGCGCTTTGGCTTGGCGGCGGCCGTAATGGTGAGAGACGAATGGCAGGACGGGCAGCGCATCTGGCGGCCTTCCCAATCCTTGCTCGCCAGGATGGGCTGGCCGCATTTCGAACAATGGAAGGTGAACTCTTTCATGGCAGCGTTTCATCCACGTTTTGCTGCGGATCAGCATTTTCGCTTCGTCCGGGAGATTCGCACATCCGCCCCGGCCTGTGCAAGCGGTCGCTCGACTTCACGGCGAGCGCCGGGCGGCATCACAGACCAATGGGTCCTCACGAGAATCAGGTTTTTGTCAATCACGTCCTCGCTCGGCTTTTCCGGCCGCCACCCGTGTGGTAGCATGGCGGCCTCATGAACAAGATTCCGAACAAGAACGTGGTGCTGCTTTCCGAGCTAGTGCTCGTCATCGCGGGCGTGTTTGTGTTCCGCGGCTTGTGGATGCTGCTGGATTTGTTGGACTTCATGCATACGCCGATGGCGCTGTGGTTGTCCTTGCTGCTGGGCACGGCCATCACGGTCTGGGCTTTGCGCTGTCTGATGAAGCAGGAAGCGAAGTAAGGGTCTGTGCTAAAATTCATTCCGATTTATGAAAGGGACCAGGAGATGGCTGGGGGCGGTCGGGGTGGCGATCGGGGTTCTGTGGCTGGGAGGGATCCGCGGCGGCGTGGCGATCGGAGCCAATCCGCAAGGCCGGAACGGTCTCGACCACGGTGCGGGCCGCATCGAGGCTAAGGCCCCAGTTGCACTGCATGGCGGCGCCGGCTGGCTGGATTTCGATCCGGGCGATGATCCATGGCCGGCAGCGGGTGCAGATGGGCGTTATCGGATAGCGAGGTGACTGGCGCAATGATGCGATACAACCGCAAGTGGATACTGGACCAGATGCGCAGTGGACGAAAGATCATCGACATTGGCCCGGACCCTAATCGTGCCGTCCCGAGTATCTTTTACCAGATGGAGCAAAACATGGTGAAGAATTACCGGAAACTTCACCCGGAACTTTCGGTCGTCTCACACTGATGAAAGGCCAGGATTTTGTCCGCATCGCATACGAGGCCTTCGAGCCCTTCCTGAAAGACCTCGGTTTCGCCATGGGCGTGCCATCCATCAGCGGACGACATTATCGCGTCACCTTCAGCAGCCCGGAGTGCTTGGTGTCCGTGTCTTTTGAGCCTGGGGACAAGGCGCTGTTGGTTTGGGTGTCCAGTCAAGAGAACGGACATCTGTCCGATATGGATGATCGTTTGAAGTCGCCGCGGCTTTCAGACCTGAACCGGCGCTACATGAAGGCGGTCAGCCCCGAGGAACGGGCTGCCATTGAGGCGGTTTTCGACTCCGTCGCGGCTCGGAGCGAGGAAGAACGATCGTTGCTCAAGGCGGCGAAGGAACTGCGTCTTGTCCTTGCAAAATACCTTGCCGATCAGGACGTCCGCTGAACAAGCGTCTGGATGTGATCGACATTGGCCGGCAGCCTGCAAGGACGACACCAAGCCCGTACTACCAGATGGAGTCTCGAAATCTGCGGCACTGGGAGGAGAGCGGACAAATCCAGCCAGTGATTCGGATTGATCCTGGCTTTTGACATGAAGGGAACTAATCAGCTCCGTTGGTCGGATGCATGGCTTCTTGCCGCGATCTTCCAAAGCTCGAGGGAGAAGCCGGCCGACTTGGTGGGAATCTTGGGAGCAGCGGACTTCATCCATCACGCTGTGCCCAACTTGGAGGAACTGCAAAGCGGCTTGTTCCGACTCGAAAGCGCCGGTCTGATCCATCGGCCAGATTCGCAGCAACTCGGTTTTCAATGCACTTCATCGGCTCTTGCTGAAATCGAACCGTTGCTGAAGAAATCTAAAACTGCGCATCAGCTCTGGAAAGAACTCGAGATTAGCCTGGGTGTGGCTCGATGGATCCCCGGCGAACCCGTGCCGCATCCGGCAAACGCGCATCGATACCCGGGGTTGACTCCGGTTGTGTACCAGAAGGCCGTTGACGATTACCTGACCCAAATACGACGTTGCAGGTAGGCCCTCCGGTATCGCGGACAATCCACACCGAACAGACACGCTAAAGCGTGGACACCAAACAGAGGCCTGGCTATGCCGCCACATTCCGGTCTGCCGAAACTAGGTTTGAACCCATTGCCCGCGGTCAAGCTGGACAGCCTGCACGCGCTGTTCGATTCTTGTTCTGATGCATCGCATGATCTGGATCCTGACGCTGGCCATAGGAGCTTCGACTGAACCGCTGGGAGTGGAAGCCTCATCGCCACTCCCCCCACCGGTGGCACCGGTTTACAGCCGGCTCAAGGACCTGCACTTGACAACCGATCTGGTCAAAGAGGGCAAACCAGCGATCCGAATCGTGGCGCCCGCTTCCGGCCTCTACGAGCGGCCGGCCAGTCGGCTGCGGCAAACGATCGAAGATCTCGCACGCGTCCGGGTCCCGATTGTCCCTGACAACGCCCCGGATGCCGCAGTGCCGATCGAAGGCAGCCTGATCGTTCTTGGCAACCGCTCGACCCACCAAGGCATCCGCGAGCTCTACAACCGCTTTTTCTGCCTGACCGACCTCCGGTATCCCGGCGTGGGCGGCTACGAACTCCGGACGCTTCACAATCCTTTCGGCAACGGCCACAACATCATCCTCTGTGGAGGGAGCGATCCCGGAGGGGTGGAAGCGGCCGTGGACGCGCTCATCGCCCGCTTGAAGAGGGCCGAGGCGCACAATGGCTCGCTAGCGATCGGCTGGCTCATGGAGATCCAGCTTGGACATGGCATCGCCGTGCCGAAGCGAGTGACGGAGATGGAAACGTGGGAAGCGTCGGCGGGCTACGGATCCAGCGGCTACTTCGGCTGGAACATGATCAGCAAACGAATGGCGGCCTACTATATGACCGGCGATCCATTCCACGCGCGCGAGGCGCTGCGCCTGGCGTTCCCCAATCCGCAAGCGATCCGGGAGCTCGCCGACATTGACGGCGAAATGATCGAAAACAAGAGCGATCCGCTGGCGGGTCCATACCACTACAACGCCCATCTGATGGTTCTTTTCTGGGATCTCATCGAAGAGAGCCCGGTGTTTTCCGACGAGGAGCGGCTGCGTGTCATCAACGCTTTCGCCCGGCAGCTCGACCATCGTTTGAGCGAGGGCGTCTACGGGCTCACCCAGCCGTTGCCGGCCCTCGGCTCGCGCCACGGCCAGTGGTCGGCCATTGCGCTTTATTGTCTCGGACGCTATTTCCATCGCGACGATCCAAACCCGGTCTGGGCGCAATGCCTTCGAGGGTCGCAGCTGGCCTTCGCGTCGCTGCATCAACACGCCTGGATCGAGGGCGAAAGCGACAATCTCTTCTGGTATTGCACGGGGATCGCGCCGGTGTTCACGCACATGCTCCTGACGGGCGACCGCGCGCCGATGCAGAACGGCGTCGCCGTGGCGCTGCTGCGCGCGCAGGAAGTCCTGGTTTCCGGCCGCGCGCCCGACTGGGCGCTGCGTTCGGCGGCGCTGGATTACCTGCACAAGGCCGCATTCCTCACACAGGACGGCCGCTGGCTGACGTATCGCGACCGCACGGGTGTCAAAACGGGCGTCTTTCGACTCGGCCAGTCGTTTTGGCCGGAGGATCGACTCCAGCCCGTTTTGCCGGCCGATCTCGCCGGCCAATGGACCGTCACGTCCATGCCCAAGCCGCACTGGCTCAGTCGAAGAAATGGTTTTCCGCTGGAAGAGTCCTTTTACAATGCGAGCTTCCGCAGCGCGCCGGACGCCCGCGGCGATTACATCCTGCTCGACGGATTCAACGGGGCCTCGCGCAATCCATATCACGCATTCGCGATTCTCGAGCTGCGCCTGAGGGGCAACACGATCCTTCAGGGATACCTCAACCAGGTGCAGATCAAGGCCGACGGCATGGTCGAGCCCCAAGTGGCGATGGACGGCGCCCTGCGGCGCCGAGACGTGTTGGGCCAGACCGCGCTGGCGATGGGCGAAGTTCCCAAGGCTGCCTTCGGCAACTGGCGGCGCACGCTGGCGCAGCGCATCGGCCGCTATGCGCTTGTCGTGGACGACCTCAGCTTTCGCGCCGACCACGGCGACCTGCAGGTTCAACTGCAGTGGCAAAATGTCGAGCGGCCCTTTCGGCTCGATGACGCCGGGGACGCGCTCGTGCTTCCAGGGGCTGCCGGCGAGGCTGCCGTGTGCGGCGCGGACGCGTATGATCGGATCCTGCCCGGCGGCAGCGCCATCCAGGAGTGGACTGGCTCGGTCCGGAAAGGAGAGCATCGAATCTTTTTCTCCATCCTTGGGCCGAAGGACGCTCGCTGCATCCGGCTCGGAGACCGTGCGGCCGCGCTGTCCTTGCCGGAACCGGCGCTGGCGGTCGCCGGCCATTGGGAAGGCATTCGAGGAGATCTGGTGGTCGTGGCTGCCGATCATCTGTTCGGCTGGGCGGTGACCCAGGTGTCCCTGGGCCAGCCATTCGTGGCGTCGGATCACCCGGTCGATATCGACTGGGACTTCACGACGGGCGAACTGCAGTGGATTGCAGACCAACCGACAATGCTTGAGCTCGAGGGCAAGGCCATCCCGGCCGATGCCGGACGCCACGATCTCCGCGACCGGAAGCCCGCAAAGCTCGAACGCTTGCGCACCGAGCTGGCCGCGCTGCTGGATCGAGCCAGGGAACGGCGAGCCGCTCGCCTGGCGGCGCCAGCCCTCGTGCCGCCGCCAGCGCCACATCTACCCGTCCTGTTCACCGTCCAGCTCGGCGGCCGGATCACCGGCCTGATCGCCATCCCCGCCAGCGGATCAGGCTGCTCGCACACGGCGCCTGCCTCGCTGGCCGCCGCGGAAGGCAATCGCATCCACCTCCTCTCCGGGGACGGCCAGCCGCTGCGCCATATGCAAACCGATGGCGCGATCCGCGTATTGCGCTGGTGGCCGGAACACCAGCTGCTCCTGGCGGGCTGCGCCGACGAGAAGGTGATTGCGTTCGATCTCGACGGCAGCCGGCAATGGACGTTCGTGTCGGAGATGGACCCGGCGGTGTTTCGCGCGGCCAAGCAGTACTGGTTCAAGAGCGCGCCCGGCCACGAGGGGATCCACGGCATCCACACAGGTGTTTTTCTGGAGGGCAGGAGCCAGGCGTTCGTCGGCAGCGCCTGCACGCTGGAAATCCTGGACGAGCATGGCCGCCTGGTGAAGCGGATGCCGCAATTCTGGGGCACAGTCTACCAGTTCGCGATCGTTCCCGGCCCCGCCGGGAGCTTGAACCTGCTCGCATCCCGCAAGATCACCGACGGCGCAAACGTGGCGGTCATCAACAATCGAACGCTCGATCCCAATCCGCGCAGTTTTTCCGGAGTGCCGCCGGGGCACTCGTGGATTGCCGGCTGGATGAGCGAGACGCGCCATCACATTTTCCACGAGGATCTCGACCGCGACGGCCGGATGGAAATTGTCAGCGAAATCACGGGTGGCTGGAACCGCGTTTCCGTATGGGACGAGCAGGGCAAACCGCTTCGCAGCGCATCGTTCGGCCCCGGCGCCCAGGGCGCGCGCAACATCCGCGACCTCGACCTCGGCGACCTGGATGGCGATGGCACGAAAGAAATCGTGGCCGGGCTTTGGGATGGCCATGTGGTCGTGCTTGACAGCCAGTGTCAGCGGCGATGGTCCCGGCGTCTGCAAAGCGCGCCCGAACTGCTGGCCGTTGTCGGCCGAAGCATTGTCGTCGGCAGCGAGGACGGGAGCGTCCGGATGTTCGACAGCCAGGGCGCCGTGCTGGGTCAGGCCCAATTCCCGCGCCGGTTCACGGGCCTATCGAGCCTCGGCGCCAACTCCGTCCTTCTGGCAACGGACGCAGGGGAACTGATCCGGCTGCAGGTGATTGCGCCAGCCGATGGAACCGGCGGGGCTCGTTCATCGACTGGGCTGGCTAAAGCCCCATAGGGCTAAATAAATGACAATAATTGACAATGGGCTGCCGGTGCGAATTCGATTGCCGTTCACAAGAGGAGAGCGCAATGGGGTCTAAAACCTCGCCTCGCGCGAACCCGATCGCGTCCAGACCATGCGGCAAACCCTCGAACAACACCGGCAGGATTCCCGCCCGTGATGCTGCGATGGGGCCAGAAAAGGACGGTTCACCCCAGGGCCTTCCCACATCTTACGGCGTGTCCAGCGGACTGTGCACCCCCAGCCCCGGCCGCCGCATGACATGCGTGTAGATTTGTGTGGTCGAGACGTCCTTGTGCCCCATCAACTCCTGCACGGTCCGGATGTCGGTTCCGCCCTCCAGCAGGTGCGTGGCAAAGCTGTGGCGGAGCACGTGCGGGGTCGCCTTCTTGTCCAACCCCGCCCGCCGCGCCCCCTGCCGGATGATATGTTGAAACGTCGCGTCCAAAAGGTGATGCCGTCGACGCACCCCGCTGCGCGGGTCCGTCATCAGCTCCCGGCTCGGCCACATCCATTGCCAGGCCCAGTCCCGGCCCGCTTCTGGCCACTTCCGCTCCAGCCCTTCCGGCAGCCAGACCCCGGCTCGGCCTCGGGCGCGATCCTCCTCGAGGAGCCGGCGCAACCGTTCCCGATGCGCCTCTAATCGCTCCACCAGCGCCTCCGGCAACACCGTCACGCGGTCCTGGTCCCCCTTGCCCCCGCGCACGATCACTTGGCGCCGCGCCACGTCCACGTCCTTGACCCGCAGGCGCAGCAGCTCCATCAATCGCAACCCCGCCCCGTACATCAATTCCGCCATCAACCGCCCCGTCCCTTCCAGCGCCTCGAACAACCGCCGGGTCTCTTCCCGGCTCAGAACCACGGGAACCCGCAACCGGCGCCGCGCGCGCGTGAAATCGCCGAAGTTCCCCGGCTCTTTGCCCTCAGATTCTCGAAGGAAAAACACCAGCGCATTGAGCGCCTGCTTTTGCGTCGCCACCCCCGCTCGCTCCGCCGCCGCCAGGTGGCTCAGAAACGCCCTCACATCCTGCCCGCTGGCCGCCTCCATCGGACGCGTCCCCAGAAACGCCGCCAGCCGCCACGCCCATCCCCGATACGTCTGCTCCGTCCGCCACGAGAGATGCAACACCCGCAATCGTTCGATCAGCCGCCGTTCCCAGTCGGTTCGGCCGAGGTCCGCTCGCCCCAACGATGGCACCCCCGTGAACGCATGCCGCCGCAGCTGCTGCCCCTCCCGAAAGAACCAGTTCAATCCCGCCTTCCACCCTGCCAACTCCGCCGCTTGCGGCCCCCACCGCAGCACTTCCCGGTCCACAAACGCCCGCGCCCCAGCCACGTCCACCTCCCGGCCCCTCGCTTCGCAATCGGCCAAAAACCGGCCGACGATCTCCCGCGACCACGCCCGCTGCTCCGCCGACAGCGGGGCCGCCGCCAAAGCCGCCTCCCACCCGGGAAACCAGTCGGCGGCCGTACCAGGCATCGATTCTGTCATGGCAGTAGAATCACAAACTCGATTTGTTTTTATCCGAACATTCCAACGCCGTCAAAACAAAAACCCAGCGCCGCCCGAACCTGCCCTCGCCAGACAAACGCCCGTTCATCCCCTACAAATCGTTCGCTTGACTTACTCCGTTGAACCGTGAGACCCTTGCCTGGATCCTTGGATCGACCCCAGGCCAATTCGTGTAACGCCGCCGAGTTTGAGATAATAAATACTGTTAGGCCACTCCACACGTCATGCCCCATTTCGATGTCATCATCGCCGGAGAGAGCATCAGGAGTCGCGATAGCTACGAGTGTCTTTTCACTGGACGGCCTTGTGGATTAGTTTCCGTCACACTTCGCAAGATGGTGTTGATACCACCAGTGTGGGTTGGCCGTAAGATTTCGTTGGAGCTTCCATTTTCCGAGCCGCCGTCGCTGGCGCTGTGGCAGTATTTACGGATGGTCAGGTGGATTGTCACACTTTTGGTCGGTGGCGTGGCGACGAAGGCCGTGTTCACGCTCATTGGGACTGAGAGCCTTGCTATTTACTTCTCCCTTCTCGCTGTTGTCCTTGTTGCTGTCTGGGTTATTCTTGGCCTTGTTCTCGACCGATACGAGGCACTCAGATTGGTGAGCTACGACAAGAAGGCAGGCACAGTGACATTGCGCTTCACGAGTCCGGAGGCTGCGCGCCGGGCGAGTGAGGTTCTAGCGACGTGACAACGCGGCCTAACGGAGCCAAAGGGATGTCTTTCGAGGCGCTCATTTTGGCCAACGACGCGAACAATGATACGGATGACATACCGAGCGTCGTCGCCACCAACGACCTGCGGCTGTCGAACCATTCCTACGGCCCGGCCACAGGCTGGTTTTACTTTGCCCAGAGCAACGTCTGGCGCTGGGCCGGCATCACCAATCTCAGTCAGAACGAGGACTACAAGTTTGGCTTCTATCATCCTCAGACAGCGGCGCGCGACCAAATCGCGGTGAACGCCCCGAACTACCTGCCCGTCTGGACACCGGGCAACAATCGTGGTGAAGCACCGCCCCTTCAGCCCACCAATCACCAAGTGTAGGTCTCTGGCGTCTGGACAAACGCCCCCTTGATCGTAAGCGTCAAGGGGAGTGCACCCTATGCAGTGGAGCAGCGGCGCGTAAGATGG
>CAYWIM010000006.1:0-78011 GCA_964458325.1 uncultured Verrucomicrobiota bacterium | reverse complement strand
TGCAAATGTCGGCTGACAAGCGGACGCGTCAGCGACGCGTCCCTCCCTTTCGGCCTGCCGACGTGCCGATTCACCGACGCACCGTCCTCCGCGCCTGCGGGCACAAATCGGCAGCTTGAAGCCATCGGCGCGCAGCGGAGTGCGCGCCCTACCTTAAAAGCGGCTGGATCGCCTGCACCCATCCGGATATCCCGGCGCAACGGCTGCTTTGACGGGAGAAGCGCATTCGCTATAGTGGGGATGGACATGACAGGACCTCAGGCAACGATGGCTGGCGCCGCCAGCGGGTTTCTCTCGCCCGGGTGGGCGCTGGCGATCGGCGTGGCGGTCCTGGGCATGATCTGCCTGGCGGTGTGGCCCCGATGGGGTTTGTGGGACCGATGGCGTCGATACCGCGTCCTGCGCAACCGGATTCTGAGCGAGGACGCGCTCAAGCATCTCCACGGATGCGAGCGCGAGCGATGCCGGGCGACGATCCCGAGCCTGGCGGGGGCGCTGCAGGTCAGCACGAACCACGTCGCCGAGGTGCTGGGCGACATGGAGCGGCGCGGGCTGATCTCGGTCCTGGGCGAAGAGATCCAGCTCGCACCAACGGGCCGGGCGTATGCCCTGAGCGTCATCCGGGCCCATCGGCTCTGGGAACGGCACTTGGCGGAGCAGACGGGGGTGGCGGAAAAGGACTGGCATCGATTGGCCGAGCGCTACGAACATTTCCTCTCCCCGGCGGCAGCGGATGCGCTGTCGGCTCGACTCGGGCATCCCACCCACGATCCGCATGGCGATCCGATCCCGACGGCCGGAGGCGAGTGGGTGGGGCATGGCGGGAAGCCGCTGTCCGCGCTGGGCATCCTCGAGCACGGGCGGATCGTCCATCTCGAGGACGAGCCGCCTGCGATCTACGAGCAGCTGACCGCTCTGGGGCTGTATCCGAACATGCGCGTGCGCCTGCTCGAAGCGGGGCCGGGCGGGGTTCGATTCTGGGCGGAGGGGGACGAGCGTCTCCTGACGCCTCTGGCGGCGGCCAACATCTCCGTGGTGCCAGAAATGGTCGAGGAGGAAATCGAGGCGCCGAGCGGCAGCGGGCTTCATCTATTGAAGCCGGGCGAGTCGGCTCGAGTGGTAGGCGTCTCGCCGCGGTGCCGCGGACCGGAGCGCCGCCGGCTATTGGATCTGGGCATCGTGCCGGGCACGGTGATCACGGCGGAGCTGGCCAGCCCCGGCGGCGATCCGATCGCGTATCGAATCCGGGGCGCCTTGATCGCCTTGCGGCGGGAGCAGGCGCGGCTCATCCAGATCGCTCGAGGGGCATCGGAGGCGGCTGCCGCATGAGCGCGCATCCGCCAGGGGCACCGTCGGCGGGCTGCGCCGATTGCCCGGCCCGCCCGATCGCCCAGCTCGAGCGGCTCGGGATCCATGTCGAGGACGGGGATTACGTGGTGGCGTTGGCCGGCAATCCCAATACAGGCAAGAGCACCGTGTTCAACGCGCTGACCGGATTGAGGCAGCACACAGGCAATTGGCCGGGCAAGACCGTGACGCGGGCCGAGGGCGGCTTCCAATACGCGGGGAAGCGGTTCAAGCTGGTCGATTTGCCGGGGACCTACTCGCTGCTGGCAACGAGCCCCGACGAGGAGGTGGCCCGCGATTTCCTCTTGTTCGGGCAGCCGGACGTCGCCGTGGTCGTGCTGGACGCGACCCGGCTCGAGAGAAACCTGAACCTGGCGCTCCAGGTGATGGAGATTACCCCCCGCGCCGTGGTCTGCCTGAACCTGATGGACGAGGCGCGGCGCCACGGACTGGTGATCGACGATCGCCGGCTGGCTCGGGATCTGGGCGTGCCGGTGGTGCCGACCGAAGCCCGTGCCCGGCGCGGGCTCGAGGCGCTGTTGTCCGCGATCCACGATGTGGCCACGCGCCGAGTGGCGTGCCGCGAGCACCGGCTGCCGAGCGAGCCGCCCGGGTTCAAGGAGGCGGTTGATCGCCTGGCCGGCCTCGTCCAGCGGGCTTATCCCCGGCTCCCCAATGCGCGCTGGGTGGCCCTACGCCTCCTCGATGGAGACGAGCGCATCATCGAAGCCGTCCGCAAGGGCGAGTGGGGATCTTCGGAAGCCTCCGCCGCCAGCCCAGGCTCGCCCCCGCTCGAAACCTGAATCCACGCGCCTTGAACGCCGATCCACACTCTTCGAGCACGGAACCGCCTCCGCCGGTCACACCCGAGGAGGTGCTGGCATCGGCCCAAAGGCTCCGCTGGCAGATCGGACGCGAATTCCACGACCGGCTGGTCGAGGCCGTCTATTCCGAGTCGGCGCGGCTGGCCGACCGCGCAGTGACCTGGCCAGGCAGGAAACCTCGATTCGATTGGGATCGCGCCGTGGACAGGATCGTCACGAGCCGGCGGTGGGGATTTCCGCTGATGATTCTTTTATTTGCAGTCGTGTTCTGGATCACGATCAGCGGTGCGAACGTGCCTTCGGGCTGGCTGAGCTGGCTATTGGTGGACCAGGGGGCGGGCTGGCTGCGATCCATGGCGATCGAGTGGGGCGTGCCCGGCTGGATCCGAGGGCTGGCCGTGGATGGCGTCTACCTGGCCACGGCATGGGTTGTGAGCGTGATGCTGCCTCCGATGGCCATCTTCTTTCCCATGTTCACTTTGCTCGAAGACTTCGGCTATCTGCCGCGCGTGGCGTTCAATCTCGATGGGTTGTTTCGAAGGGCGGGCGCGCATGGGAAGCAGTCTCTGAGCATGATGATGGGGTTCGGCTGCAACGCGGCGGGCGTGGTGGCTACGCGGATCATCGACAGCCCGCGCGAGCGCCTGATCGCGATGCTGACGAACAATTTCGCGCTCTGCAACGGGCGCTGGCCGACCCAGATCCTGGTGGCCACGCTCTTTCTGGGCACGCAGGCGCCCGCCTGGCTGGCGGGCACCGTCTCGGCGATGGCGGTGGTGGGGGTGGTGCTGCTGGGGGTCGCACTGTCGCTGGTGGCGTCGTGGCTGCTCTCGCGGACCGTTCTCGAGGGCCAAGTGTCGACGTTCAGCCTCGAGCTGCCGCCCTATCGCCCGCCGCGCCTTTGGCAGACGCTGTACACCTCGTTCGTGGACCGGACGGTCTATGTGCTCTGGCGGGCGGTGGTTTTCGCGGCGCCAGCGGGAGCGGTGATCTGGCTGGTGGCCAACATCGAGGTGGGCGGCCAGAGCGTGGCCGCCGTGATTGCCGGCGCCCTGGACCCGATCGGGCATCTCATCGGCCTCAACGGCGTGATCCTGCTGGCCTATATCATCGCCATCCCCGCCAATGAAATCGTCATCCCCACCGTCCTGATGCTGACGGTCCTCACGTCCGGTTTGACCGGCGTGGGCGCGGGGGCCGGCGTGATGTTCGAGCTCGAGTCGCCAGCCAACACCCTGGCCGTGCTCGAAGCAGGCGGGTGGACGGTCCTGACGGGGGTCAACCTCATGCTTTTCAGCCTGCTGCACAACCCTTGCAGCACCGCGCTCTACACGATTTACAAGGAGTCCGGGAGCTGGAAATGGACTGCGCTGGCCGCTCTGATGCCCCTGGGGATGGGCTTTCTGGCGACGCTTCTGGTGGCCCAGCTCTGGCGGCTGGCCATGTGACCCGGCGGGGTGATTGACAATCCGGATGTTGTTGGACACTCTGCGGGGCATGTCGAAATCAGCGCTAGGAAAGGGCTTGGGCGCCTTGCTGGGAGGCGGATCGCCCGGCTCGTCGCCTGCGCCCGCGCCGGCCGCGCCGGCGGGGGCTGGCATGGACGCCCTGATGGCACGCACGACACAGGAGCCGGTGCAGGCGCTCCCCCTCACCCGCATCCAGCCCAGCCCGCTCCAGCCGCGTCGGGACTTTCCCCCGGAATCGCTCGAGGAGCTGGCGGATTCGATCCGCGCGAAGGGCGTGCTGCAGCCGGTGCTGGTGCGGCCGCGGGGTGAGCAGTACGAGCTGATCGCGGGCGAGCGCCGCTGGCGCGCCTCCCAGATGGCGGGCCTCATCGAGATCCCGGCCATCGTGCGCGACGCCGACGACCACACCGTGCTCGAGTGGATGCTCATCGAGAATCTCCAGCGGGAGGATCTCAATCCGATCGAGGAAGCCCTCGGCTACCAGCAGCTGATTCTCCAGTTCCAACTGCGGCAGGAGGACATTGCCGAGCAGGTGGGCCGGAACCGGGCGACGGTGGCCAACGCGCTGCGGCTGCTCAAGCTGCCGGCTCAGGTACAGGCCTGGATCCGGCACGGCCAGCTCTCGGCCGGACATGCCAAGGCGATCCTGGGGCTCGAGGATCCCGAGGACCAAAACCTGGCGGCGACGCAGGCGATTCGAGACGGCCTGAGCGTGCGCGCCACCGAGGAGCTGGTGGCATGCTGGCAAGCGCGCCAGGCCAGAGAGCCGGCCCGGGCCGGCCGGGATCGGACGATGCCGGCCCGGGACGCGCAGGTCGCCGACCTCGAAGGCCGGCTGCGCGAGCGCCTCGGCACCAAAGTCCATTTGCGATACCTGCGCGGCAAAGGAGCTGTCACGATCCAGTTCTACAGCGACGACGATCTGTCGCGCGTGCTCAAGCTGCTCGGGATCGACCTCGAATGAAGAGAACGGTTCTTTGGGGATTCGCGGCCGCGTGGGTGGGATGGGCGGCGTTGGCCGCCACGCAGGCCGATCGGGTCGACCGGCTGGTCCAGGCCCAGCTCGAGCAAAAGCATATCCCGGGGTTGTCCCTGGCCGTGGTGCGCAACGGTCAGATCGCCAAGGCCCGCGGCTACGGCTGGGCCAACCTCGAATGGCGGGTCCCCGCCACCGAGCGGACCGTGTTCGAAATCGGATCGGTCACCAAGCAGTTCACCGCCGCCCTGGTCATGATGCTGGCCGAGGAAGGCCGGATCCGGCTGGACGATCCCGTGACACGCTTTTTCACCAACGCGCCTCCGATCTGGGAAGGCATCACCGTCCGCCATCTCCTCACCCACACGTCCGGGCTCCGGAACTACACGGGGCTGCCCGGATTCGAGGTCACTCGAGGCCTGACCCGGGAGGATTTTGTGCGGACGCTGGCTGCGTATCCGCTCGAAGCCCGGCCCGGAGACCGCTTTGCATACTGCAACAGCGGCTACAACCTGCTGGGCTACATCATCGAGGAGGCCGGCGGCGCGCCCTACTGGCAGTCCTTCGAATCGCGGATCTGCGGCCCCCATGGCATGGCCGACACTCGCAGCCGCGACCTGCGCGCCCTCATCCCGCGGCGGGCCGACGGCTACGAGCGCAAGGACGACCGCTGGATCAACCGCGATTCCGATCTGACCGAGATCTTCTCGGCCGGGGCGGTCGCGTCGACCGTGCTCGATCTGGCGCGCTGGGCGATCGCCCTCGAAACGGGAAGCGTCCTGTCCGAATCGAGCCGGACCGAGATGTGGGCGCCCACCCGGCTCAACGATGGCGGCCAGAAGCTCTACGGGCTGGGCTGGGGCGTGGATCCCCACGGCGGCCGCCGGAACATCGGGCACAGCGGGTCCACCTCCGGTTTCTCCGCCAGCCTGCAGTGGTTTCCCGATGACCGGCTCTGGGTGATCGTTCTCTGCAATCTCGATGGACAGGGATTGGCGACGCAGATCGCTCTCGAGATCGCCGAGCGCTATCTGCCGGCGAGCTCACGGTAAAAGAGCGGATTGCATTACGGCTTGCCTTGCCTCTGGATCCAATACTCGCGGAAAGAGCAAAGGCGGGGCAAGGATTCCCGATCTTTGACACGGTTGGTTGCGGCCTTGCTGGCGATGATGTCATCGATGTGACAGACAGGAAATCCCTCGACTTCCACCCGTCGCTCCCAGGCATCTGCAAACCGCTCGATGCCGTCCGGAGCAAAGACCAAATCCAAGTCGAAGGGGCCATTCTTGAGTTGGACGAAGTCCTTGCCTCGTTCGATCTCAGCGGCCTGTGAAGGTGTCAGGCCGAATCCCAACTCGACCACCGCCTTCGTCAATGCCCGGCAATTGGAGGGTGATTTCTCGACGAACAGGTCGGCATCCTGAGTCGTGTCCGGAAAACCGAGAAGAATCGCGCCGGACTTGCCGATGAAGAGATAACGGACACCCATCCGGGCGAAGACATCTCGGATTTCCTGGGCTTGACGGTACTCAAATGCGGCCATAGCCCAGCCACTCGGGCAGGTGTTCTTCACACCAGCGCCGGTAATCCGTGATGGTGTCAAAGGCCCGGTATGGTGCGTCGTCCAGGACCGGCTTATAGGTGCGGATGAATGCATAACGGAACCGCGTGGCCAGAGGACGGCGAGCGGCCGCTTCGAATTCCTCCAGCCACTCCTGCGAAACTGGGCCGGCTTCCCGCGACGCCCCGACTGTATTCGCCCTCGAGGGCGCCGTGCTTTTCATATCTATCATTGTGGCCCAGCGAATCGTGTTTGCCAAGCCAAACGGCACGGCGGGATCCACCACGGCGCACCCCAACTGGCGGCTTGCGCAAGGCGAGGCTTGAGGCTTGGATAGGGCCATGAAAACCTTTTCCTGGATCACGATGATTCCGCTGTGCCTGAGCGCGGGCGGGTGGGCCGCTTCTGATGGCGCCGAAGCGCGGACCGGACCCGGAGCGCCTGAGGAATCCCTGGTTTATTTTGGCACCTACACCGGCCGGCAAAGCCAGGGCATCTATGTCTCGCGGATGCAATCCGATTCAGGCAAACTGACGGCGCCGGAATTGGCGGCGGCGGCGGTGAATCCGAGCTTCCTGGCGGTGCACCCGAACGGGCGTTTTCTCTATGCGGTGACCGAGATGGGTGGCGCGGCGGGCAAACGGGGCGAGGGCGGCGTGAGCGCGTTCGAGATCGACCGCGGCACGGGCGGGTTGATCCTGCTGAACCAGGAATCGTCGGGGGGCGCCGGGCCGTGCCACCTGGTCGTGGATCCGACCGGCCGCTGGGTGCTGGTGGCCAATTACAGCGGCGGCAGCACCGCAATGCTGCCTGTGGGAACGGACGGCCGCCTGGGCAAAGCCACCGCCTTCGTCCAGCATGAAGGATCGAGCGTCGATCCGCGGCGGCAGACGGGGCCGCACGCCCATGGCGTCTACCTCGATGCCACGGGCCGGCGAGCGTGGGTCCCCGACCTGGGGCTGGACAAGGTGCTCGCATACGATCTGGACCTCGAGCGCGGAGCGCTGCGCCCCCATGATCCGCCGGCGGCGGCGGTCAAGCTCGGCGCCGGCCCCCGGCACATGGCGTTCCGTCCCGACGGCCGATTCGCGTATGTCATCAACGAGCTGGATTCGACGGTGACCGCCTTTCGGCATCAGGCGCGCGCCGGGCGGATGATCGAGATCCAGTCGATCACCACGCTGCCGCCGGATTTCTCGGGCGAGAACTCGACAGCGGAGATTTTCGTGCATCCGTCCGGGCGGTTTCTCTACGGATCCAACCGCGGCCACGACAGCATTGTGGCGTATGCGATCGACAGCAAGACCGGCCGGCTGACCTATCTCGAACATCAGCCGACCCAGGGGAAAACTCCGCGGAGCTTCAATCTCGATCCCGCGGGCCGGTTCCTGCTGGCGGCGAACCAGCAGACTCACAATGTGACCGTGTTCCGCGTCGATCTGGCGACCGGCCGGCTGACGCCCACCGGGCAAACGCTCGAAGTGGGATCGCCCGTCTGCATCGTGTTCCTGTAGAACGCAATTTAACGCAAAGGAATCGTCTAAATATTTGATATATGCCATGCGCGCGCTGTGCGGCGGGCCGAGCCGGGAGCTTGAAGCCCGTCAGCTGACAGCGCTGCGGGCCAGGAGGCTCGCGCTCCGAACCCTTACGGACCGCGGACGTCCTCGTCCGCAGCAGCGTGCAACTGGATTCCTCTTCGCGCCCTTCGAGCGCTTCGTGGTGAGATACAATCGGAGCTCGAAAGCTGCGGCTACGCCATCAAAGGGGTGCAAATGTCGGCTGACAAGCGGACGCGTCAGTGCCGGCTTGTCAGCTTGCAGCCATCAAGGCGGCGTCCACGGAGTGGCCGCCCTACCTTTTCGAGGGGGACGAATCAGGCCGGGAAAACGACGGCGGAGGGCCCTTTGGGCAGGTCGAAACAAAGGACTGTGGCGTCTCCTTCGGCGAGCCAAGTCCCTGGCGCGAGGTCGCTGAGTCGTTGGACGTGACGCATGGGCGAGGGTGCACCGCCGGCCTGGATCGCGGGAGGGGCTTTCGAGGCGGCATTCACGCGAACCGTGAAGCCGGGACAGGCGAATGGCGCGCGGAGCTGGAGCTGGCGGCCTTGCCATTGGATCCGAGTGAGCTCGCGGGCGGCCCAGTAGCGTGCGATCTCGCTGAGCTTCATCCAGAGGACGCCGCTGGAAAGCGGCTCGATTCGCCGGACGACTTCCTGGAGGATGTGGAACCCGGTCTCGGCCCCATGGCAGTAAAGGCCGGGCCAGTGGCACACCATGATGGCGGGCTCGCCCCGGCGGATGACATCGGCCATGCGGCCGCGCTGGGCGTCGGAGCTCAGGAACTGGTCGGCGGAGCCGATCTCGAGCCCGTCCCAGCCACCGAACCAATCGCCGGTGCAACCGATGATCGAGACGACGCAGCGCGGGTCGCTGCTGTCGAGGCTGGATGCGTATTCGACACGGGGCGCCACGCTCTGGTTATCGGTGAAGACGTGGCGGAAGTAATGGGGGATTTCGGCCCGGAACACGGCGCGGCAGGATTCGAGCGTGGCCTGGGCCAGCTCGGGCAGCACGCGGTTGCCGAACCCGCCGGGGGTGGTGATGCCCTCGCAAGGGATGCCCGCCCGTTCGAGGATGCGGAGCGCATAGGCCAGGTAATCGGCCAGCTCATCCGCGCTTTTGCCGTCCGTCCACCGCCAGTTTTCCATGAACCGATCCGTGCGCTCCTCGTGAGGCCGGCCGGTGCGGGTGTTGATGACCCAGGTATGGCTGACCATCTCGGGGTGGAAATCCCAATGCGAGGAGAGGAGCGTGCGGACCAGCTCGAGGCTCTGGATCAGCTCGCGCCGCGACCAGCCCGGCAGGTCCCGGTCCAGCCATCCCACGCACGATGGATACGGAACCATGCTGTATTTCCCCTTCACGCCCTGGGTCCGGCTCCACTCGCCGAAGCGGCGGACGAAGGCGTCGGGGATCTCGCGGGGCATGCGGCGCCAGTCCTGCCGGTAGCGGTCAGGGAACACCTCGGCGAACTGGGGTATGGCGAAGTGGGCCATGTTCACCAGGCAGGTGGAATCGTCGATGATGAGGCTGACGGGCACCCGGCCTCGAGGGTTCAAAACGGCCGTTTCGGGGGATCGGGGGGGGCGGTCGCCGGCGGACTGGGCCAGGATCGGCCATCGAGAAGCGGCCGTGACAAGTCCGCCGGCAGCCAGAGATGCCGCGTGGAGGAACTGGCGGCGATCGATCGGATTCATGCCCAGATCACTTTCCAAGCAGATGCTCGATGACCATTTGATCGAGCGCCTGGTAATTCCGATCCGCGATGAGCTTTTGCGCCGCGGCATCGTCGAATGACCGGACCTTATCGACCAGGCGCAGGAAGGTCGATCGGCTGTTGGCCAGGTGATCGACGGCATGCTCGATCTTGGTCGAGCGGAAGGAGTGGACGTCGAAGGCGACGCACTCGCCCCGGCTGCCGTAGCGATTGCGTTCGAGAACGCGCACCTGGTTGAACGCCTGGCGGAGATTGTTGCTGCCGAACGGCTTGTCCTGATCGAACTTGAGGCCGTTCTGGTCGTTGAGGTGGACCGACCAGAGCTTGCCCATCGCCATTGCAAACTCCATCTCGTCGGCCGGATCGAGCCCGGCGAGGATGGCGTGGGCGGTTTCGACGAGGCACCCGACGCGTTTGGGATCTCGAGTGAGCGGGGCGACGGCAAGGGCGTGGCCGATCGTGGGCAGGTAGGCGTGATCCATCGGCTCGTTCGGCTTGGGCTCGACTGCGATCCGGATCTTGGGATCGTGATCGAGCATCTGGTCGATGGCTTTGACCATGTATTCGAGGCTGCGGCGGCAGTTTTTGGACTCGCGCAGGTAGGTCCCCTCGCGCGCCAGCCAGAGGACGATCAGATCGCACTTGAGGATCCGGGCGATATCGACGCACTGCAGGGAGCGGTCGATGGCGTAGCGGCGGGCTTTGGGATCGTTGCTGGTGTAGGCGCCGTCGATGGTCATGGGGCTGAACCAGAGGCGGGGCGCGACGATCTCGGCGAAGAGGCCGGCGTCATCGAGCTTTTTCCTGAGCTCCTTGGCCTCCTTGCGGACCTGCTCGGGGGACTTGGCGTCGATATCGGGCACGGCATCGTCGTCGTGAAACATCATGGCGTCGAATCCCAGCTCCTTGAGCTTGCCGAGCTTCCAGTCGAACGCCTGGGGCGGCCGTGTGGGAGGCCCGTAAGGATCGGCGCCCTCGCTGATGTTCCAAGGACCGAACGAGAATCGATAATCAGGTTTCGTTGCCATAATGGATCTTGTTTTGTTTTCGGGCAGCGTAGCAGGACGGGCGGGGAAGAAAAGCGGAAAGGCGCTTTGGGCTTGCACCTTTTGGCGTCCAGTTCGAAGGTGATCCCAATGCCTATGAACACGAAGAGCCCGCAGGAACCGATCACCCGGCGCCGATTCATCCAGAGCACGACGCGGACGGCCGCGCTAGCCGCAGCAGCGTCTGCATTTCCTTTTGTGTCCCGCGCCCGGGTCATTGGCGCCAACGACCGGATCGGGGTGGGATTCATCGGCGTGGGCGGCCGGGGCAGGAGCCACGTGGCGACGGTCCAGCGGCTGATCCAGGCCGGCGAGAACCTGCGCATCGCGGCAGTCAACGACGCGTTCCGGCACCGGCTCGATGAGGCCGCAAAACCGGCCGGGGTCAAGCCATACCGCAAACACCATGAGCTCCTGGCGGACCCGGACGTGGACGTGGTCTGCATCGCGACACCGGACCGGCTGCACCTGAGCCAGGCCATCGACGCGCTGCGCGCCGGCAAGGACATTTATTGCGAGAAACCGATGGGCCACTGGTCGCAGTTCGATCTCGCGAAGCAGTTTTGCGCCGAGACGATCGAGCGCAAACGGGTGGTGCAGATCGGGAACCAGGGCAACTCGAGCCCCGCCTGGCAGCAGGTCAAGGAGCTGATCGGCCAGGGCGTCATCGGACGCGTGCAACTGGTCAACGTCGGCTTTTTCCGAAACGGCGACTGGGGCGAGCGGATGCCGATCATCGATCCGGAGGCCAAGCCGGGTCCCGACCTCGACTGGGAAGCGTTTCTGGGTGACGCGCCGAAGGTGCCGTTCACGGTGGACCGCTTCTTCAGCTGGCGCAAGTATCTCGATTACGCAGGCGGCCCCTGCACGGATCTGTTCCCCCACACCTTCACGCCGTTTGTCAGCTCGCTCGGGGTGAAGTTCCCGGCGCGCGCCGCGGCTTCGGGCGGCATTTTCAAATACACCACCTACGACCGCGAGGTGCCCGACACGTTCAACATGTGCCTGGATTACCCGGAGAAACTGTCGATCGTGATCGTCTGCACCCTGGCCAACAACTACGTGACTGAGCCCGCGATCCACGGGGACGAGGGCACCCTCACGTTCCAAAACCCGGGGGAATGGAACGTCGGGTTCGACAGCCTCACCATCGTTCCGTTCAAGGGCGAGCGCCGGGTGATCCCTTCGCAAAAGATGGATGCGACGCCTGCGCACTGGCGCAATTTCATCCAGTGCGTCCGGTCGCGCCAGCGGCCCGTGAGCGATGTCGAGTTCGGCCTGCACGTCCAGACCGCGCTGAACATGGCGATGCTCAGCTTTCTCGAGGAGAAGGTCGCGCGGTTCGATTTCGAGAAGAAGCAAATCCTGATCTGATTTCGAGGAGGCCGAAGGAGGGGCATGATCCAAGGCTGGCGATGAGGGTGTTCGTCGAACAGGTCGCGCGCCAGATTGAGAGGCACGGTCTGATCGGCCCGGGCGAGGCAGTGGTTGCGGCGGTGTCGGGCGGGATCGACTCGATGGTCATGCTCGATGTGCTGTTCCGGCTTCGGAAGCGGGACGGCGGGCGGCTGATCGTGGCCCACTTCAACCACCGGCTCCGCGGCAGGGCCAGCGACGCCGACCAGCGGTTCGTCGAAGGCGCCGCGCGGCGTCTCGGGCTCGAGTTTGTCACGGACGCGCAGGACGTGCGGGCCCATGCGCAGGCGCGCAAGGTGTCGATCGAGATGGGGGCGCGGACGTTGCGGCACGCGTTTCTGGCGCGGGCGGCCATCGAGCGCGGGGCGCGGGTGGTGGCGCTGGCGCATCACGCTGGCGACCAGGCCGAGCTGTTCGTGCTTCGATTGCTCCGCGGCAGCGGCGGGCAAGGCCTCGGATCGATGAGATGGAAGGGCCCTTCGCCCGCCGATCCGCGGGCCATCCTGGTGCGGCCGCTGCTGGACCAAGCCCGCAGCGATCTGGTCCGGTACGCCCGCGCTCAAGGGCTTGCCTTTCGCCAGGACGCGACCAACCGGGACACGGACCTGTTGCGGAACCGGATCCGGCACAAGCTGCTGCCGCTGCTCGAGCGGGAATACCAGCCGGCTGCGGCGCGCGTGCTATGGCGCGCCGCCGAGATCATCGGATCGGAGAGCGATCTGGTCGAGCACTTGGCCGAGCGCTGGCTGGCGGGCCGGCGACGGACTCGATTCGATCGATTGCATCCGGCCATCCAGCGCCAGGCGATCCGCCGCCAGTTGGCGGGCCTCGGGATCGAGCCCGATTTTCAATGGATCGAATCGCTGCGGCTCGAGAAGAACCGGCCGGTCACCATCCGGCCCGGATTCACCGTCCGCCGGAACGAGCAGGACAGGATCGAGAAGGCGCCGGTCCCGCCCAGGCCGGCGGCGCCGCGGGACCGGGGCTGCATCGTGCGGCTCGAGGGGCGGACCGGAGGGCTGGTTTATAGCGGGTTGAGGATCCGCTGGCGGCTCGAATCGTGGCGGCGAGGCGGGCGCGCGATCTGCCGGGGAACGGCCGGGGTCGAGCGGTTCGACGCGGCGGAGATCGGCCCCCGTCTGACCCTGCGCCACTGGCAGCCCGGCGACCGATTCCAGCCCATCCACTGGAAGCAAACCGTCAAGCTCAAGGACTGGTTCTCGAGCCAGAAGGTCCCCCCGCGGGAGCGGCGGCTTCGGGTGGTCGCGCTCAACGCCGCCGGCCGCATTGTCTGGATCGAGAACCAGCGCATCGCCGAGGATGCGCGGATCACGGCGCGGACCACGCGATGCCTGGTGTGGGAGTTCGACCGGCTCGAGCCGCAGGCGCCGGGATCGGCCTGAACCGAGGGATCAGGTCCGGGCGCCGATGCGGGCCTCGAGCTTTTTGACGACGTCCTGCTGGAATGCCTGGATCAATTCGCGCACGTACTCGACGACGTCCCGGGACGGATCCTGGACCAGGGGGGTGAGATCCATGGCGAAGGTGAGGGATTGGGCCTGGTCGACGGCATGCGATTCGAAGAACGTGGCATGCCCGCGCCGCCGGCCCATGACGGCCAGGTCGTAGCGCTTGCCGCCGGTGATCTGGGAATCGTAGACACCCGACAACGCGGCGGCGAGGTTTTCGCGGCGGCTGACATCGAGCACGACCTTGCGCTCGTCCGGCATCCAATCGAGGTCGCGCCAGATCTCGCAGCCGACCACCTGGCGGGGGCGGATCGCGGCGGGCAGCTCGCGCAGCGCGCGGATCGTGGCGCTGGCGACCGCCACGTGGGTATCGTGCTTGTCGGCCAGGTTATGGGTGTACACCACCTTGGGCTTGGCCGCGTGAAGGATTTTCAGGAGGTCGTTCTTGAGGTCGGGATTGGCCGGATCCTTCACCGCGGAGCTCGAATAATCGAGCTGGGCCATGGCCGCATATTGGCCGATGGTGGCGGCCTTGCGCTGCTCGATCCGGCGCACCGCGCGCATCTGTTCGTCGCTGTAATCGGAGTAAATGCCGGCGCGCGAACTGCCGGCGCCGTTGGTGCAAGTGACGCCCGTGAACCAGAGATCGGGGAGCTGGAAGCAGGTCTCGATGCCGTGAAAGGCCATGAATTCGAGGTCATCCTGGTGGGCGCCCACCCCCAGGTGAGTCGTGCGCTCGAGCGCCTGGGGCAGCGCCGTGTCGTCCGGGACGAACAGATCCGCAGTCGAGTTTTGGAATTGCATAATCAAGCGAGGTGGATGGGTTAAGGGGATTGGTGCGAGGCGGTTCGGATTTCAGGCAAGCTGGCGGCGGCCACGGCTTGGCCGACCCGCCGGCTCTTCTCGTCTGGCACATGAAGCTGGATGCGGGACGCCAGCTCCGCAAACGAGCCGTTCAGGACGGCGCGCGCCCTCTCGAGGATGATGTCGCCGCCGGGGCCGGAGGTGACCCGGCCCAGGATCAGCAGGTTGTCGTAGTCGTAAAACTCGCGGTAATACGGGATGGCGTAGCCGAGGTACACGCCGATCGTCTCGAAGATGGCGCGGGCGCGCGGATCGTTTTTCGACAGGAGATCCTGGACCATCTTGAGGCGCTCGGGCAGCGCCGCCTCGGCTGGCGCATCGATCCGCGCGGCCGGCAGGAGCTTGTTGACCGCTTGCTGCGAGAAATAGAGCGCGCCCACCCCGCCGTCGCCCGACCACTCGTCCGGCGGGGCATTGGGATTGAAATCGACCGGCGCGAACGCGAGCTCGTTGAGCCACCCGGTGATGCGTCCCTGGCGATCGAGGTATCCGGCGGCCTGGCTCGAGCCCATGGCCACGCCGAGCATGGCCGTCTTCTGCAGCGACATGGCCCCCGCCAGGGCGGTAACGTCGCCGTCGTTGATGACCACCAGCGGCACGTTCCATTCGAGGCCGAGCCGGCGGAACATGGGCTTAACCGATCGGTCGAACTCGGCCTTCGGCACCGACCGGAACAGCGAGGCAACCATGACCTGGTTATCGACGAACACGCCCGCCGAGCTGCCCCCGATTGCGTCCACGCGGGGCAGGTGCGCCGCGGCCTGCTTGAGCCCCTCCTGGATCCGCTGGTAGTGGTATTGCGGATCGGATTGATCCTTGGGATTCCATGGGATCTCGGCGCTGAAGACCGCCTCGCCATTCGCGACGGCGGCGAGCTTGTAATCGCTGGCGCCCAGGTCGAACCCGATGCGAAAGCCATCGAGATGCCCGCCAATGGCGAGCGTGGATTCGCGGGCAGGCGGCAGCTCGGCCCGCTCGACCTGCTGGACCGTGAGCGGTTTCTCGTAGACGCGGGTCATCAGGTCGGCATCGAACGCGCGGGCCCCATCGGGCCGGTAGCAGCGGGCGATCCGGTCGCAGAGCCACGCCGGCCCCGCCAGGAACAGACGCCAGCCGCCCCACGCCCAGAGCATGAACTTGATCGTCCGCTCGACATGCTGAAAGGTGAGGTCGTCGGTCTCGGCCCGGCCGGGAGGCAGTATCGGAATGGTATGCCGCGCCACCAGCCCGCGCTCCCGTTCCAGGGCGATGTCGATCCGGTCCGAGCGAGGCGCCTGGCTGACCAGCCGCGCATATTCGCGCGCGGCCAGGATGGCCGGTTGAAATCCCGGATCCAGAGGCGCGGCGATGGCAGGCCCGCCCATCCGGGACGCGGAGTCAGGTTGTTTGGGACTCGATATCATAAAACACTCTTGAATGGCTCGCGCCGGTTTGTCAATGCCGGGCGCGACGCGAAGCCATCCGGCAGCCGGCCTTGGCGGCGCAGGGATCTGGTTTGAACAATTAACGCCGGGGATCCTGGATCGATGTCCACAGGACCGGAACGCCGCCCCACCGGCGGATTCGTGCGTCGTTGGTGATCAGCCGCAGACCGTGCACGAGCGCGGTAGCGACGATCAGTTGATCCGCTGGGTCCCTGTGAAAGCCCTCGGCCTCCAAGGTTGTAACACGTTCTGCAATGACCGCCGTCACCGGCAGCACGGTCAGCTCCGATCCAACCCCCCGACGGAAGAACTCGGCGAGCGGGATCGACAATTGCAGCCGGCCGAGCTCGACCAGTTTGGCGGCCTCCCACAAGGAAATGTCCGCAATCGCAAGCGTCTGCGCGCATCGGACCAGCGTTTGATCCACGAGGGGCGGCATGGGAATGCCCACGGCGCGTTGAATCCATGCGTGGGTATCGAGCAGATGGGTCACCGCGACGCCTCCCAATCCAGCCCGGTGTTGAAAAGGTCTCCCGCGATCCGCGCTTTGCCTTTGAGCGCCCCCTGCCAATGGCTCGGCTTGACCGTCTGAAAAAGGAACGTCTCGCCGGCGGAGACGACATAGACCAGTTCGCCGGCGGCAGCTTTTGCCTTCATGCAAGCGAATTTGCGCTGGAAGTCGCGTGACGTTACTTTCATGTCCGTCAATATGTCAGACACAACTCCCAAAGTCAACGGACAACCATTGGGGGGGGCAAATAGACCCGATTGGCAGCCGGCCGGGGCATCCGCGGGCACGCTGGCCTGCTCTGCTGCTACAGAGCGAACCCGGGCCGGTAGGGAGGATTGACGAACAGGTCGGCCTCGGGGCAATGCGGAAACTTCATCTGGACCGGGTCCCACTCGAGCTTCCGGTTCATGCGGATGGCGATGTTCCCGAGCAGGACGACCTCGGCGAGATGGGCGGCGTGATCGGCGAAATTGGATCCGGCGGGTTTGCCGCCGCGGCAGGCATCGAGGAACTCCTTCCAGTGGCCGGGGGAGCGCGGCAATTTCTGCGGCGCCCGACCGAACTCCTTCCTCCGGCTTTCGGGGACGAGGCGGTCGCGCAACATGATGCCCTTGTCGCCGACATACATGGTGCCGTCGTTGACGGCGAACTCGGCCTCCGGATCGAGCCCGTCGGGCCGGGGCGGGCGCATGCCTCCGTCGTACCAGAAGATGCTCAGCGGCCCGTGCGTGTCGCTGGCCGCGAACCTGTAATGCGTGATCGAGGCCAGCGGTGCGGTCTCGTCGCTGATCTCCTTGGGCCGCTGCCAGTTGGTCGAGCAGGCCTCGACGCTAACCGGATCCCCGATCTTCATGGCCTTGAAAACAGCGGAGAGCTCGTGGCATCCGATATCTCCGAGCACGCCGGTGCCAAAATCCCACCAGCCCCTCCAGGCGAACGGATGATAACAGGGATGGTAAGGCCGCATGGGGGCCGGACCGATCCAGAGGTCCCAGTCGATGTGCCCCGGGCAGGGTGGAGTCTCGTGGGGCCGCGCCACGCCCCGGGGGGAGATGTCGGGCTTCCGGTTTGACCACGCATGCACCTCCTTGAGCGTGCCGATGGCGCCGGCCCAGATCATCTCGGCAACCCGGCGGGCTTCCTCGCCGGCCTGGCCGAAGTTGCCCATCTGCGTGGCGACTTTCGTCTCCCGGGCGATCTGGCCGATCATGCGGGCCTCGTAGACGCTGTGGGTCAGTGGCTTCTGGCAATGGACATGCTTGCCGAGTTTCATGGCCATGGCGGTGGCGACGGCATGCGCATGGTCGGGCGTCGCGATGAGCACCGCGTCGATGTCCTTCTGCGTCTCGAGCATTTTCCGGAAATCGGTGTAGAGCTTGGCCGCCGGGTATTTCCGGGCGCCGGCGGCGAGGTGGTTGCGGTCCGGATCGCAGAGGGCGACAATATTCTCGCCTGCCTGGGCGCACGAGGCCACGTCGCCAGCCCCCATCCCGCCAATGCCGATCCCGGCGATGTTGAGCCTCTGCGAGGGCGGGGTTTGACCCAGCCCGATCGCATGGCGCGGGATCACGGTGGCGACAGCGGCGGCGGCTGTGGCGGTTTTCAGAAAAGCGCGGCGAGAGGAGACAATTGTGTTCATAGTCGATGCCTGGATCGAGATTGGATTCACTGCCCGCGAGTGTATGCCTTCGCAGCCCGGGGTCAAACTCCGTCTGTCGCGGGCGGAAGCGGCGCACGGTCTTTTTATTTGGAGCGGTGCTTGAGGAGTGCTCGGAAAGGGATGCGGGGATCGTGCTGGCATTGTTCTTGTAGTTTGGGCCAGGAAGGGTCGGGGTGAAGGTCGGCCTTGAGGGCTACCAGGCAGACGCGCAGGGCCGATAGGTTGCAGTTGAGGTTGTAGTTCTTGGAGCGCGTTCGGTCTTCGCGCATGCAGGCATCGCGGACCCAGTGGTTGCGGCTTTCGCTGCCGCCCCAGTGGCCGCGGGCCAGATCGCCAAAGAAGCGGGCACAACCGGGCGCCGGGGGATGGCTGGTGGTATAAAGTGACAGGTTCATAGTCTGCTACCTTTCGGCTTGCAAGGTAGGGCGCGCACTCCGCTGCGCGCCGAGCGGTGAGCTTGCAGCCGTCAATGCGGCGTCCACGGAGTGGCCGCCCTACCTTTCGGCTATCGGCTTGCAAGGTAGCGAGCAAAGCAGGCTTCCAGGGGGGCATGCAGGTGGTAACATTGGTCGAAGCGAATGACGAAGAACCGATCCACGACGCTGGCCTTGCGCAAGGCTTATCGCCTGATGCGCCGGCGGCATGGGCATCAGAACTGGTGGCCCGGCGATACGCCGTTCGAGGTGTGCGTGGGGGCGATCCTGACGCAGAACACCAGCTGGCGCAACGTCGAGCGCGCGATCGCGCGTTTGAAGGCGGCCGGCGTGCTCGATCCAGTCCGCATGCATGCGCTGGCCGAGGATCAGCTGGCCGAGCATGTGCGCCCGACCGGCTACTACCGGGTGAAGGCGCGGCGCCTGCGGGCTTTTCTGGGCGTGCTGGTCGAGAAGCACGGCGGCCGTGTCGATCGATGGCTCGAGGGACAAACGCTCGACGTCCGCCAGCGCTTGCTCGAAGTGCCGGGGATCGGCCCCGAGACAGCGGACAGCATTCTGCTCTACGCGGGCGAGCATCTCAGCTTCGTCGTCGACGCATATACGCGGCGCATCTTCGCCCGTCACGGGTGGGCGCCGGCGGAGGCGGCTTATGACGATGTGCAGGCGCTGTGCGCCACCGCGCTGAGGGATCGGCCCGGGGCGATCCTGCTCGATTACTGGCGCGATTACCATGCCCAGCTGGTCCGGGTCGGAAAGGATTACTGCCGGCCGCGCGCCCCGCGTTGCGCCGGGTGCCCCCTCGAACCTCTGCTGTAGGCTGCTGCGGACGGGGACGTCCGCGGTCCGGAAGGATTGGGGGCGCCGCAAAAAACTCGACGCCGGAGGGGGATTATTGACATGCTGGACACGTGAATCCGGAAGCCCTGGTGGTCATACCCACCTACAACGAGCGGGAGAACCTGCCGGTCCTGGCCGACCGGGTGATGAACCTGCCAGTGCGGGTGGATCTGCTGATCGTCGATGACAACTCTCCCGACGGCACGGGCCGGCTGGCGGACGAGCTGGCTGCCCAAAGACCGGGCATGCACGTCCTGCATCGGCCGGATAAGAACGGGCTCGGAAGGGCTTACTGCGCCGGGTTCCGATGGGCGCTCGATCGCTCCTACGAATTCGTCTTCGAGATGGACGGCGATTTCTCCCACAATCCCGCCGATATTCCCGCATTCCTCGAAGCGGCGCGAGAGGCGGATCTGGCGCTGGGGACGCGGTACCGGGATGGGATTCGCGTCATCAACTGGCCGCTCCGGCGGCTGATGCTCAGCCTGACTGCGGCTCATTACGTGCAATGGATCACCGGCATGCCGTTTACCGATCCGACGGGCGGTTACAAATGCTTCCGGCGGCGCGCTCTCGATGCCATCGATCTGGATGCGGTCCAATCCAACGGCTACAGCTTCCAGATCGAGATCACGCATCGGGTTTGGCGGCAGGGGCTCCGGGTGGTCGAGGTGCCCATCGTGTTTACGGACCGGTTTCAGGGCGCCTCGAAAATGTCGCGAGCGATCGTATGGGAAGCGATCGGTATGACTTGGCGGCTGCTGTGGCAAAACGGGCTCCGGCGCCGGCCCCGGCCGAGGCTCCAGGCGGATCGGAAGCCCCATTGATCCGGCGCTCGATGCTGGATCGAGCGCGCCTTTTTCTATACAGAGTCCGCAGAGGCAAGCCGCCCCAGATCGACATGTTCTAAATTATTACATGTTCTTCCTGTTTGACCTGCGCAGGGATTGAGGCAGACTATCTGGAAACAGATATGCTGCGGATTTTCCTATGAACACAAAATGCACACGTTGGTTGGGATTGCTTGCCGGACTGGCCGCATGCGCCGGGGTCCAGGGGGCCGTCGTTTTCACCGATACATTCGATCATCCAGGAAGCTCGGTCGCCGATTTCCTGGCGGCGGGTTGGACCAAGGTGTATGGCACCGTGTCGTCGGATCGCATGGGCACAGGGGCATCGGGAAATGAGGGCGCCTCTGAAAGCGTATTTTGGGGGAACCCGACCGCGGGGGGTGAAACCGAGGCGGCTCTCGAGTACAATTACATGCAGGCGGCGGTCCAATGCGGAGACATTATTTCGATTGATGCCAACTGCATGCGTTTCGAGGGGTATTCCTACATCCAGCAAATCATCCTCTGGGACGGCCAAAATGACGCAACCCGGGCAGTAGTGGCCGAGTTCAATGGCGTTGGCCATGCGCTCGGGAATTACGCGACTTGGTGGACGCCGCCAGCCAAGAATCCCATTGCCGCGCTGACCTATCACGCGACGGAGGCTGACGCCGGCAAGCACGTGATCTTCAAGTATGGGCACAGCGCGGGCTGGGGTGAAACCGCCGACGTCACCTTCAGCATCACGCCGGTGACGGTGCCGCAAATCACGCTGCAGCCCAAGAGCCTCGAGCGCAACGAGGGCGAGGCGGCAAGCTTCTTGGTCGAGCTGCTGGGTTGCGGCCTGCATTATCAATGGCAGAAGGACGGGCAGGCCCTGCCGGGCGCCAACTTGGCTACGCTCGATTATACGGCGGTGACTGCGGGGCAGTCGGGCGAATACCGCTGCGTGGTCTGGAACACTTACGGCACGAATGTCAGCGAGGCGGCCCTTCTGGCGGTGGTTCCGAAGGTCGGCGGCGGCGCCAGCATGTCGTTCGGCGTCAATTTCGGAGACGAGGAGCCATGGAATCCCGCGGTGACCATGCCGGCCTACGGCGTGCATCCCAGCCGGTGGCAGGAGACAGTCCCTGGAGACGAGACCGGGCCGATCAATGGAATGCAGACCTTCTTGTTGGGTGCGGGCCAGGTTGACCTGATGTGGACCGCCAACAACACCTACAGCGTGCCGGGAGATCCGGACACGCTGCCAACGGGCGAGGCGCAGGTCAATTACGGATATCTGGACGATGGAGGCAGCGGGTACAGCGTTCTGGTTTACGGATTGGTCAACGGCCTGGGCTACAGCCGGTACGTGGTGCGCACCATCGCCGCCTCGGACAACGCGACGAATTTCGCGCCGGTCACCCTGAGCGACAACGTCAACTTCACCAACTACACTCTGACCTATTCGGCGGTGGGGCCGGCCAATCCGAGCGGCGGCGTGGCCGCGTTCAGCACTGTGAGCCCGGTCTTGAGCGCCGACTCGATCACCCTGGCCTCGATCCGCGAAGGCACCACGCTGACCCGCGGCTGTCTGGCCGGGTTTGTGATCACCGACAAGCCGGCGATCGCGACTCAGCCTGAGGCGCCGGAAGGGAACCTTTTCAATGGCGAGGCTCTCACGCTGACCGCCGAGGTCTTTGGCGTGCCGCCCCTGGCTCTCCAGTGGTACAAGGATGGGCAGGCGATCTCCGGCGCCACCACGCCCACCTTCTCGCGGCCCAGCGCGGTTGTGGACGACAGCGGCGTCTACACGCTAGTGATCACGAACGAGTTCGGCACCGTGACGACGACGCCGGCGGACGTATTGGTGGTGGCGTTCATCCAGCCGACCGTCATTCAGCAACCGGTCTCCCGAAGCGCGTATCTCGGCCGGGCCGTTGCGTTCGCCGCCCTCGGCTACGGCGGCCAGCTCAGCTACCAATGGAACAAGAACGACGCGCCCATCGCCGGCCAGACCAATACGACCCTCACGCTGACTGGCCTGACCGCCGAGGACGAGGCGGACTACACCGTCACCGTCATCAATCCGGCCGGGACGATCACAAGCGATCCGGCCCACCTGACCGTGATGCCGGTGCCCACCGAGGGTTATCTGGGAACAGTTTTGGGTGACAACCCGGTGGCCTTCTGGCGGCTGGGCGAGGCCTCCGGGACCAACGCCATCGACAGCTGGGGCCAGAACCACGCCGTCTACAGCGGAACCTACACGCTGGGGGCCCCTGGCTTGATTGTCGACGATCCCAATCCGGCAGTCCAATTCGCTGCAACCAGCAAGGCCATGGCGCCGTTTAACCCGAGCCTGAACAACCCGGCGGGGCCGTTCTCGATCGAGTTCTGGACCGTCCCGAACAACACGGAAATCGAGTGTGCCATCAGCACGCAGAAACGCGATTCCGGCCGCGCCGGCTTGACCATCTTCCACAACAACGGCCAGTCGGGATTCAACGCGCTCATGGGCAACAGCGCGGGAGGCACCGCCTATGTTCACGGCGGCACTGCGATTCAACCGGGGATGAAGTATCACGTCGTGCTGACATACGACGGCTCGACCGGCAAGATCTATCTCAACGGCAAACTGGATGGATCGACGGCGCTGGCTTTTGGCGCCGGCGGGTTCGAACCCAACCCCGATTCGCCGTTCCAAATCGGCGCCCGGAATGCCGGCGACGCTTGGGGCTACAACGGCGTGATCGACGATGTGGCGGTCTACGACTACGCGTTGAGCGACGCGCAGGTGTTCGAGCATGCCATGCTCGGCTCGCCCTTGCGTGTCACCATGGCGCCCGCCTCCGGCATCGTGGTCAATGCCAAGCCTGACGCCGCTCCGGTCCACGGGCTTAACAACGGGGCCACCTGGGCCGAGTCCAACAGCGACGGCGCGCGCACCCGCACGGGCGTCATGCAGTTCGCCGCCTCCGAGGAAGATCAGATCGCCGTCAGCGGCTATCCGGCGCTCAACTCGACGACCGGCACCATCTGCTTCTGGGTCCGGTCTGGTCCGAACACAGGCGGCGGCAGCGAAGCGTCGATCATCATGGACCGCCGGGACACCGGCGGCAGCGGCAGCGGCACCATCATCAGCATCAAGGACGATGGAACCGTGTTCTTCCAGGCCAATCCGACCGACACCAATCCGTTCTCGTCGTTCGGAACGGTCACCAACGACCAGTGGCATCATGTCGCGGTCGTGTATGATCAGGCGATCTCGGGAGCGGTGTCCATCTACATCGATGGCGTGCTCGACAACACTTCCTATAATGCCAAGGAATGGTGGTGGCCGGCCAACATGTCGGTCCTCCTTGGCAAATCGCGCGATGGCTATTGGAAGAGGCTCAATGGCTCTCTGGACGACGTCCGGTTCTACAGCCGGATCCTGAATGCGACGGAGATCGGCCAGGTGATGGCCTCGGGCGCCGTGGTGGATGCCGCCGCGCTGGCGCTCCGACTGGACTTCGACGCCGCGCCGGTATCGGGTTATCGGTTGTCCACCTCGCTCAGCCCGTGCATTATCGAGGCCTCGACCCAGGTGAACACGGGTTATGCTCCGCTGGGAGCCAGCCCCTATCTCTATATCCCATCCGGCAACACGCAGTTCTTCCGCGCCGTGATGGCCGAGTAACAGGCAGCGATATTCGAGCGGTTCCGAGCGGCCGGGAAGCGATTCCCGGCCGCTTTTGCATGTGCGGTTCGCAGTGGCCGCCCTACCTTTTCGGCTTGCGGCTTGCAAACAGCCTCGACTGCCTTCCGCGTTCCGCCATGGATCTCTTCGTGTTCCGCGGAAAGAGGTCGCGGTCGAGATCGCCATCTCTTGTCGACGCGCGTCAGCGGGGGAACGTGAACTGGCTCCCCGTGACGCAGGGAACGCATGCTTTTGGGAACTCGTGCCATAGGCGCGCAGCGGCTGCCGGGCCGGTGCAGTGGGCTGGGCCCAACCGCTGGATGTTGAGCTCCCGCAGCGCTTCCACCGTGGAGTTCATCCGCCTGGGGCCAGCCGCCGCCAGGTGCATCCCGCCCAGGAGCGCGTGAATGGGGCGGTCATGGGTGAGACGGCGGATCTGGCGCACCGTGTTCACGACGCCTGCATGCGCGCAGCCCAAGAGCACGACCAATCCCTCGCGGGTGTCGAAGAACAGGGCCTGATCATCCGCGATCGGATCCGGTTTTGTCACGGCCTTGTCGAGAAAAAACGGGCCGCCGACATCCTCGAAATCGGTCGAACGCGGGATCTCGCCGGTGAGATGGATCCCCGGGAGCGGTTCGGCGGACGAGGTGTTGAAATGGACCTGGGAGTCATGGGCCAGGATCGCGGACCGTTGGGAGCTGCTGATGCCGATAGCGCGGGCTGTGCCGTCCGGATTGCGGGCCCAATGCTCGATGCGCACGCCCGGGTGCGCATGGAGCGGCGCCAAGGGCGCCAGGGCCCACACGGCGCGCAATCCGCCCGTGTGGTCATAATGGCCGTGGCTGAGCGCCACGGCATCAATCCGCGACAGGTCCACCCCCAACCGCTTGGCGTTGCGCGTCAGCAGCCGGCTTTGGCCCGTGTCGAACAACAGGCTCTTCTCCCCGATTTGAACATGGAAAGCGAGGCCGTGCTCGCCCATCAGCTTGACACTGTAAGCCGTGTTCTCGACCAGAACCGTCACAACAACAGGGTCCCTCATATTTTTGTTGGTCATGGCGCCGTCCAACAAGGCTGCGGTCACCCCGCCATGCAGCAGACCCGGATAGCCTTCGAAAGCCGCGCCTCCCGCGAACTCGGCCGCCACACTGTTGTCCGCTTGGATGTTGAACTGAGCCCGAAGGCCCGCGGGGTTGGCGGGGTTGCAGAGCCAGCACCAGGGATGAGCCCGGATCCGGGCGCTCCGGAGGTTGCTCGAACAGATCGGCCGAATCGGATTCATATGCTGTGCGGCCAGCGCGGTCTGGAGCCGCAAGCCGCAGGCTGAAGGGGCCAGCTGGAACCGGGACACCGGACTTGAAGGGATGGTTCATGATACCCATCCGCACCAAAAGCGGGCATCGCGGCGCCCCAGGAGCGGCCCCGGGGCAGCCGCCGAGGTTGCGAGGCGGATGGCTGGCAGCCATCGATCTTCGCCTCCTCACCTCGGCGGCTACAGCTGGAAGACTTGGTTATGGGCTTTCTGCAGACCGCGGAACTTACCCTTTGGCCGCAGCCGGCAGGTTCAGTTTTTCTTTGGGCAGCTTTTTGAACGTCATGAACCAGTCCAGCGCGTAACAGTCGGCGGTGGGTTTCTCGACGCGTTCCTTGGCGACGCCGCACGAGCCGGGCGGCGGCACGATCACATCCTGGCCCGGCTGCCAGTCGGCGGGAGTGGCGCACCCGTGGGCGTCGCTGGTCTGCATGGCGATCAGCAGGCGTTTGAGCTCATGGAAATTGCGGCCCGTGCTCGAGGGGTAGAAGAGCACCGATCGGATCTTGGCCTTGGGATCGATGAAGAAGACGGCCCGCACGGCCTGCGAGTCGCTGCTGTTGGGCTGGACCATGCCATAGAGCCGGGCGACATCCATCTTGATGTCGGCGATGACGGGGAACGTCACCTCGACGTTGGCCATGTTCTGGAACTTGATCTTCTCCTTGATCGTGCGGAGCCAGGCGATGTGAGCAAAATGGCTGTCGATCGAGAGCCCGATCAGCTCGCAGTTCAATGCCTTGAACTCCGACTGCATCGCAGCGAAGGTCATGAACTCCGTGGTGCAGACGGGAGTGAAATCAGCCGGATGGCTGAACAGGATCACCCATTTGCCCCGGTAATTGTCCGGGAATTTGATGTTGCCCTGGGTGGTGAGGGCCTCGAATGCGGGCGCATCGTCGCCGATCAAGGGCACGCTCACCGAGGGTGCCGCGCAGCAGGCGTTGGGTTCGTTTGTCATACTGTTGTTGTGGTTTGATCTTCCGTGTTTGTTGTGTTCGAGTTAAGCTTTCGTCCAAAATCTTGCTCCACTCAGTACGCATCGCAACCGCTGTTCAAGCCCGTGTTGATTCATGGGATGGAGCGGCCGGGCCAGTCGATGCCCGGGGTTTGCCCGGCCCCGCCGGCTGATAAAAACGGAGGGCGCCATGGCGGCTGCTTCGCACACGCCCTCGATCCTCCAACTCCGCCAGGAGCTTGACGGCCTCCGCCGGTTTCATGGTCAATCCTCGAGCGACGTCCTCGACTGTGCAGGGGCGCCGGCGCAGGAGCTGAAGGATCTCGCGGGCGGAGGCCGGAAGCCCCGCGGGCGCTCGACGCCCTTGGAAGTCGGCAATGACATCGGCCGGAGGCCGAAACATCCGGGCGAGGCGTCTCAAGCGATCGGGAGGCACTGCCATCGCGTACTCTTCGGCCGGCGGACGCACGGCGGTATTGACCTGGACCTTGTCCGGGCGGATGCGGCGGACCTTTTCGGCGATCTGCCGCACCGGGACGTTCAACGCGGTGTACCCGCCGAGCAGCATCACCTCCAGCCAGTATTTTCCCGCAAAGTCACGCCGGAGCGCCTCCAGCCCAGCCAACATCCGCTCGTAACTGATCGCCGGATGCGGCCGGTTGATAAACTCGAACCGTTCCGGATCGGGCGCATCGAGAGAGGGCAGGACGAGATCGGCGTTGCGCAACTGAGCGCGGACTTCGGGCTGCCAGAGGAGAGATCCGTTGGTCAACACGGCCACGGGGATGTCCGTCATCCGATGGATGGCATCGATCAGCTTGTCGAGACGCGAGTAGAGGGTGGGCTCGCCCGAACCGCTTAACGTGATGTAATCCGGCCGGCTCTCGAGCCGTTGCTGGATTTCGCGAAGCACGCTTCTCAGCGGGACCCATTCCTTCCGCTCGACCGTTTTGCAGGTCGTGCGGCCCAATTGGCAATAGATGCAATCGTAGGTGCAGGTTTTGAACGGAACGAGATCCACGCCTAGAGAGCGGCCCAAGCGGCGGGAAGGCACGGGCCCGAAAACGTGTTTTGGATTTTGGGCCTTGGTATTCATCGGGAGGAGGGTCTCGGGGCCGCGCTGGCGGCGGGTGAGCGCGCGAATGAAGTCGGGGTTCTCATCCTGTTGGGCTATCGGCCGCGAATGATTTGCATCAGTTCGGCCGGTCGTTGATACCCGTTGTTGAGGGCGATTTCGCGCAAGGTCTGGCCCGCCGATGCTTTGAGGCCTTTGGCCTCGATGCGAGCCATTGCCGCGGCCAGGTCAATGCCTTCTTCCGCACAGAACGCGCTCAGCGATTTCCATCCTGCGCCGCCTGCGCCCTGGCCGCCTAGCCTCCCCTGCCCGCCCATTCGCTGGCCGGGCTGCTGGCCTCCGCCGGCCGCAGGGGAGAGCATGAGATCGTAGATCCGCTGGGCAGGCATGCGGTTCTGCCTGACCAGCTCGGCCATGCGAACATCGGGATCGGCACCCTGAATGCCATGCGCTTGCAGGCGCGCCAGGGCATTGGTGATCGCCACGCCCGCCTTTTCCGCTAACTCGGACACGGTCAGCAGCTCGGCATGGGGAATGGGGGGCCGCTGCGCTTGTGTTCCCCAGCTCTCTCGAAAGTCATCAGTGAAGGCCAAGAACGATGAGAAGGGCGGAAGCTCCATGCGGACCGCGGCAAAGAGGCCGCCGCAAACAACGACCGCAGCGATCCATTCCCTGCGCAAGCCGAACTGGCGGGTCCATCGGTTCTTGAAGTAATTCATCAAGGGCCGCCAGTTGAGGACGATGTGGAAAACCGAGGCGGCGAGGAACAGCATGCTGAACCAGATATGGAGATCGATCCACTGGCTCTTGCGGAGGCCGAGCATGGCCCAATCGGTCCAATTGGCGATGCGCCCGGGCGGGGAGGCCCAGAGCACGGCCCCGCTCACCGCCAGCGTCAGAAATGACAACGTCACGATCACGGACGTCAGCGCCCGCCACTGGAAAGAGGATCGTGCGTCCGCAGTTGGGTTTTGACCCTGTTTCGATTCACGGGGCAACTCGGATGCGTTCATGAGGGAAAGGTTGTGATTCGCGAGGTTACTGTTTGCCAACGAGACCGATGATTTTCATCGACATGGATCGAGCCTCTTTCTTGTTAACATGAACGGCGCGGACGCGACTTGGACATGCGTTCCTCGGCCAGCACAGCGGGCAGTGCCAGGGGACAGACAGCGCACGGCCGGTCTGGCACTTGTCCGCGATCGCAGATCAACACGCCGTTCAGATGATCCAGCTCGTGTTGAATCACGCGCGCCCACAACCCGGTCGCGCCATAGCTGCGCCGCCGGCCATGCAGGTCGTAACCCGTGATCCGGATGCGCTCGGGCCGGCGCAGATTGACTTGGACATCGGGCAGGCTCAGGCAACCCTCGACGAAATCACGCGGCTCGCAGCAATCCTGGATTTCTAGGTTGGTTAGCATGAACGGACGATCTTCGATGCAAGAAACGAACAGACGCTCAGGAAGGCCAATCTGCGGCGCAGCCAATCCAATGCCTGCATGGCGGCGCATCAGCATCAACATTTCTTCGGCGAAATCGCGCAGAGCGCTGTCGAAAGTCTCCACAGGCCGGCAAGGGGTCCGCAGGACCTGGTCTGGATACAGCATCAGCTTTAGGGTCGGGCGGGCCATCGACTCGCCGTGCGATATCGGATTGGATCCAGCTTTGGCGGATGGGGGGGTCATGGGTCTGTAAAGCGGTCGCGCCTGTAAACCTGCGTTGCAGAGGATCGCCCTCCGGCCGGCGGGCTGGCGTCTGCCCTCGGTCGGATCGGAATGGCGACCAACACTTCTTCATGGCACCCCACAAAGCGCCGCACCTGAAATCCCCGAGCCTTGAGGCGAGCGCGCCAGCCAGGAAATGGGCTGGGCGGATGGGGGTGGCGCCGGCCCTCGGCGGCATGGATCCTGTCCATCAACTCGAACCCGCTGGGCGAGAAATCGGCCAGCACCAGCTTGCCTCCGGGCTTCAACACGCGAAGCATCTCGCCGAACACGCCCTCCGGGTCCTCGAGATGGTGGATGACATTCCACGAAACCACCGCGTCGAACGATGCCGCACGCCAAGGCAACGCCCGTGCATCGGCCAAAACGAAATCGATGCGGCCGGCAACATCCAGAAACAGGGCCTCCAATCGGGCGGCGGTTTGCTCCTCGGCGCTCACATCGACCGTCGTGACGTGGGCGGCATGCCGCGCCAGCGCGACCGCGAACCGGCCTTTGCCCGTGCCGACATCCAATACCTGCCCGGACAATGGCAAGGCTCGATCCACCACGAACCGCACGCTGGCATCCGAATCGAAACCGAACCGCGCATGCAAAGCGGCGCGCTGGCGCAATCGGGCGTGGTTGGCTTCGATCTTCTCCCGCAGGTCGTCGGCTTGGCGCTTTGGTGCATTGCCGGTGAGGGCTGCGCGCCGGGTTTTCGATTGGATCGGTGTCGGACGCATGGTGGATTTACCGAGACGGGGCGTGGATGGCAGCCCGCGGCTCCGGCACGGCCTCATGAGGATGCAGATCCGAATGGGCATGTCCGAATTGTCTCAGCAGCAGAGCCAGCGCCAAGCCCGCCAATAGGGCCAGCGAAAGCCCCAGGCGATCATGAGCGTGAAATTGCAGCTCGGGCAGAAGATCGGCGCAGGCGATGCACAGAAATGTGCCGGCACAGAATGCCAGGGCGTTCCCCTGAAAGGCCTGGTTGGTTCCGGCAAGGTAATCGACGCCGAAATAGAACAGCAGCGCGGACAGAGGCGTCACCAGGGCGAAAAGCAGGTTCACGAGTTGACGCAGGAAACGGGAGCAGCCTTCCGCGGTCATCAATGTCGAGATGGCCATGGCCCCAAATGGCTTATGCAGAATCACCGCCAGCGCCACTCCGAGACCGGCCCCTGGATTTGCGTGGTGGACCCCCACGAGCGCAGCGGTGGCCAATGCCACCCCATCCACTAACGAGTGCAGCGACAAGCCAATGGTTGTCCCCGCCCACGAAAGCGCATGCGCAACCTCTCCGGGATCCGCCCCCGGGATCATCGGCGCGACGTCTGGGTTGGCCGGCGCCTGTTCTGCGGGTCGATCACCGCCCGGGCGGGCCGGGCTTTCGGCAGTGTGGTGGTGGTGATAGCGAAACAGCCGCTGCAGAAAGAACATGGCGAGAAATCCCCCCAGAGCCCATTTCATGGTCTGATCCACCGATTGATTCTGGTGAACCGCGTGAGGAATGAAATGGAGCAGCGCGATGCCCAGCATTAAACCCGCCACGGCGCTGACGGCAATCTGGAGCCGGGTGTGGTTGAGCCGGAGCGCCAGGATGAGCCAGCCCCCCGCCAGCGCGGCCAGGAATACCAGGCCGCAATAGACCGCCAGCAATGCGGACGGTGACAGAATCAAGGTGTTCATTGCCTAAACTGAATCCGAACGCGCGAACGATATTCGGCGCCCGCGCGAGCGCTGTCGTCGGAAGGCGCTTCAGGATGCCGGGTTTCGGATGCAACATTCACAGCCCAGCGCCAGGATTCATCCGTGGCATCCGCGTTCGTGGCGTTCGCAGGCAGCGGGTCCGGAGCTCAGGCCCCCCTCCAGGAAAGCCTTGGCCGATTCTTCCGCGGTCCTGCCGGGCAGCCCGCTTCGGACTGTGATGCCGTTCTCGGCAAACAGGCTCAATGCCCGCTGGCCCATCCCCCCGGCGATGATGACCTGGACGCCTTGCTCATGGAGCCAGCGGGGCAACAATCCCGGCTCGTGCGGCGGCGGCGTGACCCGGGTGATTTGAAGAATGGCTTTCGTGTCAGGATCGGCATCGACCAGCGCGAATTGCTCGCAGTGTCCAAAGTGATCGGCCAGGCATCCGCCCGCGAGGGGAATGGCGATTTTCATGGTGGGATTGGTTTTGGATTCTTCCATAGATTTGATTGAGATTTGCTGACATAAGGCGGACCATCCTTGCCGGATGGCCCGAGCCGCGGGGCTGTCGCCCAATTCGACGACCGCCATGCCTTTCCGCTGCGCATCGGTGACGGCGGAATCGTACGGGATGGGCGGCAGAATCGCCGCTCCGGCGGCTTGCGCCTTTCGCTCGATGCGCTGGGCAATTTCGGCATTCAGATTGCACTTGTTCACGCAGACCGTCACCGGAATGCCGAAGTGCCGCACCAGGAGAAACACCCGATCGAGATCGTGCTCGCCGGAAAGCGTCGGCTCGGTGACCGCCAGAACTCGCGAGGCGCCCGTGATCGAGGCGATGACCGGGCAGCCGATTCCCGGCGATCCGTCGATCAGTATCAAACCGCCTCCGCGCTCCCGGGCGATCTGCTGGGCCTGGCTTCGAACGATCGAGACCAGTTTGCCGGAGTTGCCGGCCCCGGGCCGCAGCTGCGCGTGGACCATCGGACCGCAGCGGGTGTCGGACACAAACCACTCGCCATCGACCGCGGGGCCGAACTCGATGGCATTGTCGGCGCAAAAGCGGACGCACACGCCGCATCCATCGCAGGCGGCCGGATCGATCCGGAACGTCCGCGGGGCCTGCCCGTTGCCGGGACCGTCAAAATAGACGGCATCGAAGCGGCAGAGCTCCTCGCACTTGCCGCAGGCCGTGCAGTGGCCCGGTTTGATCCGCGCCTTGTTCCCGCCAGTAAAGGTCTGCCGGCGCCGGATCTGCGGCTCGAGCACCAGGTGCAAATCCGCCGCATCCACATCGCAGTCGGCCAGCACCGCCTGGCGCGCCAGCACGGCCAGCGATGCCACCATCGAGGTCTTCCCCGTTCCGCCTTTGCCGCTGATGACGACGAGCTCGGGCATGGTCAAGGATCCGGAGAGGAGATGGCGCGAGCGCGGTTGGGCGCTCGCGGATTCCCTCGCAATGCCAAAATGCACGAGGGAGCGCCGGGCGCCGGGCGGCCGCACCCGGGGGGATCCGCCTGAAGATCGGCGATCGAGCGCAGGCTCCGCTGCACAGCCTCGGGAAGGGCGTTGGCTCCCGCGGCGGACGTCACATCCAACAGCAGACGGGCGAAGATGCGCTGCAATCCTGGCACGGCTTCGATCGCCAGCTTCCCCTCCGAGTAGGCCTCGGCTATGGCCAGGATGTCCGGTATCTCCGCCAGGATGGGAATCCGAGCCTGCTCACAGAACTGTCGCGCTTCCGTCTCGCCCACCAGGGCGCGATTCACCACCACGCCGCACTGCATCTGGAGCGACTTGATCACCTGCCACGCCAGCCGCAGATCGTGCAGCCCAAATGGAGTGGGCTCGGTGACCAGCACCACATAGTCGGCGCCCCGCACCGTTTCGATCATCGGACATGCCGTGCCCGGCGGGGCGTCATACAACAGCAGATCGGCCGGCGGCGCTGCCTGCCGGACGGCCCGGATCAAGGGCGGGCTCGAGACTTCCCCGATATTCAGACGGCCCTGGACAAACCCGAGCCCGCCGCAGCGTCCCGTCTCGACAACCCCCAATGCGCGGGGCGTTTCGGTGATCGCCCCCGTCGGGCAAACCAACGCGCATCCGCCGCAGCTATGGCACAGCTCGGGAAACACCAGAACCTTCTGTTCCAGACAAACGATGGCGCTGTACTGGCAGATCTCGCCGCATTGGCCGCAGAGGGTGCACCGGGCCGGATCGACTTGCGGGATCATCCGCACGATCTCCCGCCGCTGGTCGATGGCGGGCCGGAGGAACAGATGGCCGTTGGGCTCCTCCGTGTCGCAATCCAGATACGCGGCCGCCAGGCCGTTCTGCGAGGCCAGCCATGCCAGGTTGGTGGCCACGGTCGTTTTGCCGGTCCCCCCCTTGCCGCTCGCAATCGCGATCCTCATCCTGGATCGAGTTCGGCAATCCGTTTGCGGATTTGTTCGAGCCCCGTTTCCAACTGGCTGGCCTGCTGCTTGAGCCACGCCAGTTCCTGATCCGGAGACGCGCCCGGAAGATCGGCTGTTCCGGCAGGCGCAGCCCCTACCCCGCCCCATGCCGGCCTATTCGCCGCGGCTCGCTGCCAACCGGTCAATCCGGTCGCGTGAAACCAGTGGCGAAAGCCCCATCCCCCACCCCCGCCTCGCCAGCCGCCACCCCCGCCGCGTCCTGCGCCTTGGCCTCGGCCCGCCCATCGGCCCTGCCTCTGGCTGAGCCAGCCCGGCTGGCCCGAACCCCCGCAATACCCGGCCCCCCAGCCGGTCATCGGTCCCTGGCCCATCGGGCCTGTTCGATCTCCACCTGGCATAATGAACTCCTTTCGCTCATTTTCAACGCTGGTTTGGATCACCAGTGCCCTTCCACATTCGCGCCCGACAGCGGGGCAAGCTTTCGCGCCATAAACGCCTCCATGGCCTGCGCAACGGTGCCGCCATCGACTCCATACACCTCGATGCGCGCCGCCTGAAGAGTCGCCCAGGCCTTGGGACCGACATGGCCCGTCACCAGCGCCTGAACGCCCAGGCTCGCCAATGCCTGGGCCGCCTGAATCCCTGCCCCCTGGACCGCATCCACCCGCGATGCGTTGTCCACGACCGTCTGCTGGCCGGTTTCAGTGTCAGTGACCCGAAAATAACGCGCCCGGCCGAACCGCGGATCGACGAGCGATTCCCGGTCGGGCCCCTGCGATGTCACGGCAAATTTCATTGGGATGATTTGGGTGTTGGATTGGGTGTTGGATTGGGGTTGCGCCGGAGACGGCCGCGACGACGAAAGCGGTTGCGATGCCATCCGCAGTGCCCCGCGCAACATCCGGGCATGCGGAATTCCGATCGCCCCAGCGTATCCGACAAAAAGGCCTGCAGCACCGCTTCGGCGTCGCCGCAGATATGCGGCCAGACGCGGACTCCGGCGCTTTCCAGCCAATGGGCAATCGGTTGAGACATCGCGCCACAGAGCAATGCCTGGGCGCCCGTTTCCTTGATGCCCTTGACCAGCAGCGCCGGCTGCGTCTCGCCCATCAACACTTCCCGCCGGCTGATCTCCCGCCCGTTGGCGATCTCGACGACCATGAACCGGCATGCCACATCCAGGACCGGCGAGATCCGGCCTTCGCAGATTGGCAAGGCAATCGTCATCGCTCGATATAAAGCATACGGCGTGCCCATTTTATGTCATCACGAATAAATTATATAATATGCTGTTTACTAATGATATATAGATCTACAATCGGTGAATCACTCATTTTTAGGAATTGCATTATGCATGATTACAGCTGCCATTTACATTGCATAATGCAATTAATCGAGGTGGGGGATATTGCGGTGCAGGACCAGATTCCCGACCGGATCGCCGATATGCCGGGCCACGACGGGACACTTCACTTTGAACAGGAAGGTGGTTTGATGGGCAGGTAAGGATCGGCCTGTCCGGTCAGTTCACGGACGCGCCGATGGATCCAATGGCCAAACCGGACCGGGGGCAGGCTGAGGTCGGCCTCGCTGGCGGCCCGGAGCGCCTCGCGCAGAATCCGTTCGCGCACCGGTTCGTCGGCGCTCCCCAACCGCGCCACGCTCAGGGCCTGCGACACGAAACAGGGAATGCAATCCAATGAGCTTTGCATCACTGATGTCGTCCGAGATCCCCCCAGCGGCGGCTGGCGTTCTGCAGCGGCATTTCGCAGGCGTTCATTGGCGGGGCGGTGGATGGGCTGGGCTCGACGGTCCGGGTGCGGAGAGCTTTCGACCCGCCTTCGGGCTTTCGGGCAGAGGTCCAAATCCGTTCTTGATCCAGTCGGGCCCTCGAACCCCGCTCGCCGTGTCGAACGCGGGAATGAACGGCTTGATGTCCAGGACGGGCGTCCCGTCCAGGGCGTCGATCTCCTCGATCTCCACCTCGTGCTGCTCGATCGAGACGATCCGGCAGAGCGTCAAACCGATCAGATTGGGCCGCGCAGGCGAGCGGGTGGCAAAGACGCCCGTCAATGGGTTGCGAGGATTTCCGCGCGGATGAACCTGGAGCGTGGCACGCTTTTCGGGGGTGTCGTTGTGATGAAACCACCACAGCACATGGATGTGGGAGAATCCCTCCAGGCCCCGCAGGCCGGGCTGATACCGCGGTTCCAGGACGATCCACGCTCGGCTGGCCTGCCTGCGCACATGGCCGATGGGATGGACGCTTGCACTCATGGCTGCGGCTGTGTTGGTCTTGGCCACATCTTGGGCCTGGGCGAGGCCGCCCGCCAGAACGGCACCCAAAGCGGCGCCCGCCGACCAAAGCCACCAGGCCCGGTGTGCGATGGCGAGGACGGATAGATGGTTGATTTTGCTCATGCGCTCCTTTTCATACGAGCCGCAATCCATTCTGGACAGCGGTTCGTTCCGGGAAGATGGTTGGATAGGCTAAAACGCGATCGTCTTCTCGCTGTCGACAACCCACTCGGCGAGAGCGGTCATCGTGGCGCTTTCGGCGCCCTCGAAGTATGGAGCGTTCTTGTGAATTCCACAGCGGGTCATGCAGGTTCCACAGACCTTGACGGGGACACCTTGCGCGATAAGTTGTCGGAGCATCTGGGAGAGATCCTGGTCGTAGCCATCTGGCGGCTTGCATGCGTCCCGCGCCATATCCACGGCGTCATTCATCAGGAAAAGCCTTACCGTTTGCCCTCCCTCCAAGAGTTTCCCTGCCAAGCGAAGCCCGTTCCAAGTCACATCCGTCCCGTCGTAGGGGGGACGGTTGAATAGGATCAGTATTTTCATGGTGTGTTGGTTAGTTGTTCAGGTCCTTGCGCTGGCCGCCATTCTGCGGCGCACGTCTAAAAGGCGAACGTCATGGTCGCGCCCTCGGCGGCCATGAGAAACGGCGGCGCTTTCATGATCTCGACGCCTTCCCGGAGATCTTCGCGCCGGATATCCTTTGCTTCCAGGGCCAGCTCGCAAAAGATGATCCGCCCGCCCAGCTGGACGATATCGTTGTAGAGTTTGACGGGATCGGGCAGCCCCTTCATGCCCCGGAGCTTCTCGAGCTCGCCTTGGACGAGGGCGGGCGCGCCGGTCGGGCTGAAGAAGACGAGGACTTCATAGTCCAGGCTCAGGGCCGAGGAGGCCATGATGAGTGTGGGCATGACGCCGGTGGCGTCCGCGTGGTTGCAGACGATCGCCATTTTCCTGGTGCTTGGTTCGTTGCTCATAAGAGGTTGGTTAGATAAACAGAGTGCTTTGGGATCTGGTGACTCATGCGGGTTGAGGTTCCGGTTTGGCTTTCGCAGCCTGGATGGCGCGCGCATGGCGCAGCACCTCCTGCAAATAGAGGGCGACCGGGCGATACGCCAGATGCGCCCATTTGCCGAAAGGCACCTCGATCACCAGCATGGGCACGAGCACGGCCATGTGGATCGCGTAGGTGACATACGTGGGATAAGGCAGGCCGTGGATGCGGAAGATGTGAACCAGGATGCCCGTCACCGTGGTCAGCAGCAGCAGCACCAGGAAGATCCAATCGCTCGGGTGCGAGTGCTTGTGGATCTCCTCGCGCCGGCGCCAGCGTCCGAGCAGCGCATTGCTGACCCCGTAGAGCAAGGCCCCGGTCGCCAAGTAGCCCAGCCAGCGCTGGGGATGCCACACCGGATGCACGGCGTCCGTCTGGAACCAGCGCAGAAACACCACGATCAGGACGAACATGGTGACGTAGCCGGCAAAGATGCTGAAGTGTTTGAACCACCGGCTGCTGGCGACGGGCGCGGCGGCCGATTGGCACGACAGCCATTGTTTCTGCGTGAAGAAGTGCGCTGCCAGCGTGGATAATCCTTGCACGTAGGCGCCCATGGGGGCTTTCAAACCCGCCTCCCGGCTCATGACCCAGCGATGCATCCTCCAGACATTCGAGAGCAGGAGGAGTGCCAGCAGGCCGCCCATGCCCCAATCCAGCCGTTCGATAACGTGCGCCGGGGCAAACGTGTTCAGCCGCACGCCCCCCTCCGGCGTCAGCTCGGTCGTCAACGGGCCGCCCAGCAACATGAACAAGAAAATAACCAGCGCGGCCAGACCCAGGATGGCGCCCAGCTCGATCCGCGCATCGAGGTAGAGCCGGCGCCCCAGGCCCGTCCAGTCATACGCCGCCGTCAGGTAACGCCGCGCGGCCATCATCAGCTCGCCGGGCTGGGCGTTGCGCGGACAGGTCTCGGAGCATTCGCCGCAGTAGTAGCAGAGCCACGGCTCGATCGAGCCCCGCAAGCGCTCCTCCATCCCCGTTTGCGCATAGCGGATGATCCGGCGAGGGAACGCCACCTCACCCTTCGACAAGGGACAGACAGCGGTGCAATTGCCGCAGTTGAAACAGGAGTCGATATCGCGCGCACCGAACGCTTTGAGGTCTCGGATCAAATCGGACTGGACGACATGAGCCATGGCAGGATGGATTAGGATGGGGCAGCGGTTTTGGCGGAAGCGGCGACCCACTCGTAGCGGGGATAGTCGCCCTCCATATCGACCTCGCGCGCGGCGCCATATTTGCGCATGCCGGCCAGGTGCCACAGCACCACATGGGCGGGAAGCCCCGCGGCCTGCGCGATCTGGGGGACCGTGGCGGGGCCTTGTTTCAGAGCGGATTCCACCGCCTTGCGCTCGTGGCGAAAGCGCGCCACGGCCTTGCCGGGCTCGAGGCCGGCCTGCTTGTGGCGCTCGCGGAACTGCCGGAGCGCGGCCTTGTGGGCATCAGTGATGTTGGCCATGGGAAAGAGCCTCGGATGGCGAAGCGGTGGCGGCCGCCGGCGGGGAAAGCAGGCCGTCGACCATCGCCTCGAACTGGTCCAACGTCCATCCCTGAAGATCGATGGCCCGGGTGGGGCAGACCGGGACACAGGCGCCACAGCCGACACACGCGCCCGGGTTAACCTTCGCCCGGGTGATCGGCTTGCGCTCGCGCTCGCCATCCTCCCGCACCAGGGCGCCTTCGTAAACGCATTCGGGAAAGCAGAGCGCGCACCCGATGCACTTGGCCGGATCGACGCGAGCCTTGAAAGGTTCGAGTTCGACCTCGTCGTGCGCGAGCAGCACGGCAGCCTTCGCGGCGGCGGCCGAGGCGGATGCGAGCGCCTCGTCGACCGTCATGGGGGCCTGGGCGGCGCCGGCCAGGAGGATGCCGTTGACCGCGGTCTCGACCGGACGCAGCTTGGGATGGACTTCCTGCAGGAACCGATCGGCGCCGGTGGGGAGCTTGAGCAATCGGATCAGCTCCTGGTTGCTGCGCGGCATCATGCCCACGGCCAGCACCAGCAGATCGAGCGGCGCCACGATCTCCTCGCCCCAGGTCAGCCAGTCCTTGAGCCGAACCTCGATCGGGGCGCCGTGGGCGCCGGGCTCGACGGCCGGCAATGCGTCTCCGTGAAAACGAAAGAACACAATCCCCGCCTGAGATGCCTGGCGATAGATCTCCTCGTGCCCGCGGCCGTAGCTGCGAATATCCTGGTGGAAATCAAACACGTCGAGGCGAGGGAAGCGGCGCTTGGCCGCGAGGGCCTGATGGAGCGCCGTGGTGCAGCAGACGCGCGAGCAGTAGTCGTTGACCTTGCCATCGGCCTGGGGCGGGTGAAGGCCCTCGATCTGGCGGCTCCCGACACAGTGCAGGAAACCGAGCCGCCGGACAGGCCGGCCCTGCCACTGGAGCTCGACGCCGCCGCTGCGGGCGAGCAGGGCAATGAACTCGGGCATCAGGATGACCTGGGGATGCCGCCCAAAACCATATTCCCCGTCCGCGGGGCGGTAGGGATCGAAACCGGTCGCCACAATGATCGCGCCGACTGTCAGATTGCAGTCCTGGCCCTTGCCAGGCAGAGAGGCATCCTCCGGCGGGACCGCGGCGGGGCCCACGGTGACGTCATAGTTGCCCAGGAATCCCGACACTGCCTTCACGACGGCGCCGGTAAAGACTTCGACGTTGGGGTTATCCCGAACGTCTTGGGCCAATCGACGTGCGAGGGTTGCGGCGTCCTCCCCCGTGGGGAAGAGCGCAGAGAGCTCGGCCACCCGCCCGCCTAATTCGGCGCCATGCTCGACCAGCACGACTGGAAGCCCCTTGCCAGCCAGATCATCGGCGGCCTTCAAGCCCGCAATGCCGCCTCCGATGACGAGCGCCCGGCGATGATTGGGCAGGCGAATCTGCTCGAGGGGTTCGGCGTGCCGGAGCCGCTCGACGGCCGCAGCGATGAGCCGGATGGCCTTGGCGGTGGCGCCCGCCGGATCGCCATGATGCGCCCAGCTGACCTGCTCGCGGATGTTGACGGGCTCGTAGAAATAAGGGTTCAGCCCGCCACGCTGCACGGCGGTGCGGAAGGTCAGCTCGTGCAGAAAGGGAGAGCAGGAGGCGACCACCACACGATTGAGCCCCTCGCGCCGGATTTCCTCCGCGATCATGGCCTGCCCCGGCTCGGAGCACATGAACGAATGCACCCGCGACACCGCCACCCCTGGAATAAGCTTTGCCGTCTCGGCCGCAACCCGCGTGTCCACCACGTCGCTGATGTTGCCTCCGCATTGGCAGACATAGACGCCCACGCGCGGCGCGGCGCTGTCGGATGGAGAGGCTGGATCGGATCGGATCATGCTGGGACAAGCCGAGATTCGGGGCCCGGTTTGCTCGAGCCCGCTGGGGGACGCGCCGCGAGGAACCGTGCGGCCTCCATGGCTGCGGCGCCGGCCTCGACGATGCTGTCCACGATATCCTTGGGACCGAGGGCCGCTCCGGCGGCGAACACGCCCTCGAGGGCGGTGCGCGTGACGCGCGCCACGTCGGGTTGGTGGAGGAACCCGTCGGGGGCGGTAGGCACCCCTAATCCGGGGGCGGGGTTGAGGATGGGGATGGCGCCTTGGGCCAGAATGACCAAGTCGTGCCGGCGCTCTTCGACCCGGCCGCCCTCCTCCTCCATCTCGACGCGCAGGGAAAGGTCATCCTGGTCCGCCAGGTCGATCCGGGCCACTTTGCCTTTGATGAAGCCGATGCCCATCGCTTGGGCGTTCTGATAGAATTGCTCGTGCCCTTTGCCAAACGCCCGGATGTCCATGTAATAGATCGTGATGTCGGCGATGGGCAGGGCGCCGGAGAGCAGCATGGCCTCCTTGATGGAATACATGCAGCAAATGCGCGAGCAGTAGGGCACCCCGATGCTTTCGTCGCGCGAGCCGGCACAGAGGACAAAGGCCACGTTGCCGGGCACCTTGCCATCCGAAGGCCGCAACACTCTCCCGTAGGGTCCGTGCGGCGCGAGCAAGCGTTCGAGCTGCATGGGCGAGAGGATGTTCCGGGATTTGGCAGCGCCGTACTCGGGCTTGAGCTCGAGGGGATTCAGTTCGAAGCCCGTGGCCAGCACCACGGCCCCAGCCTCGATCACGACGCGCTCCTCCTGCTGATCGAACCGAATGGCATCGGTCGGGCATGCCTTGATGCAGGCGCCGCAGGCGATGCAATGAGCGGGATCCAGCACCGCCTTTTGGGGCAGCGCGTTGGTGAACGGGACGGCGATGGCCCGCTGGGCGCCCAGACCTTCCTCGAACGGATCCGGATACTCGACCGGGCAGGCGTACTCGCACAGCCGGCAGCCGATGCATAGCGAGTCCACCACGCAGGTCGGCTTCTTGCAGAGGTGCACCCGGCGCGAACCGTCGCGCGATTCGATCCGCTCCACCTCGGTCGAGGTTCGAATCTCGATGCGAGGGTGATGAAACGCGGCGGACATCTTCGGCGTGGCGATGCAGCTCGAGCAATCGAGCGTCGGGAATGTCTTGCTCAGGGCAATCATCTTGCCCCCGATGCTGGGCTGCCGCTCGACCACCAGCACCCGATAATCCTGATCGGCCAGGTCCAGCGCGGCCTGGAGACCCGCGATGCCGCCGCCGACCACCACAACGTCCACCGGCATAAGAGCTGGGCGCGGATCGTCCATACGGCTATGCCATTGGCGCGGGCAATCCGCCGGTGGCGCGCAGATCCTCCACCGATTGCCTCCACAACGCAGCGGCTGTCTGGGCATTGACCGGGCCCAAGGCGCCCAGCTTATCGTTCATCTGGTTGACCTCCTTAAGAAATGCCTTGATGCAAACCGTGCAGATGGCCGTCAGGCGCAGCCGCTCGATCTCCAGGCCGCCCGCCTTCATGCGCCGGATGAGCCGGTCGATCCGGCGCGATAGCTTCTGGTAAACGCCTTCGTAAGGACAATCCGTGCCGCAGGACGCCACCAGGATGCCGTCGACGCCCTTGGCAAACGCCCGCAGATAGAAATCCTCAGGGAAGAGCACGGGCGAAGGTACGCGGAGGATGCTGATGTTGGCCGGGTATTCGAGGTGGGCTTTGCCCACGGCGTCTGCGCCGGGATAAGCGCATGCCACCGTGGCCAGGACCACGATCTTGGGCTGATAGCCGGAACTCATCCCATCACTCGATCACTTCTTGCGGCGCACAAAATGGCGGTCGTATCCGTCCGCCTCCAGGCAGCCGAGATATTCGTGGCCAACCCGCTGGGCCCAGGCCGGAAGATCGTTGCGCGAGCCGGGATCGTTGGATTGCACTTCCACGATTTGCCCCACCGGCACGCCGCCGATGGCTTTCTTGGCTTCCAGGAGCGGCCCCGGGCAGGCGCTGCCGCGCGCATCGGCGATCTTGGCGGCCACGAGTTCGTTCAGGTTCTGTGTCATGGTTGGGATGGGTTGACTGACTCATTCGGCGTTGACTCGACCAGGGATTCGAGAGCGGAGATCAGAACGGAGGCAGATTGGACCCCGACAAGCTGGCGAACCAGGCGGCCCTCCTTGAAAAGCAGCAAGGTAGGAATCCCGGCGATCCGATACCGCTGGGCGATCTGGGGATGCTCGTCCACATTGACCTTGCCCACCCGGGCCCGTTGCGCCAGGGCGATCGCTGCCTGCTCGAGCACCGGCGCCTGCATGCGACATGGGCCGCACCACGGCGCCCAGAAATCGACCAGCACAACACCAACCCGGATGAAGGCATCCAACTCCGCGGGGCCGAGTTCAACCACGTGAAGGGTTTCTGACTCACTGCTTCGGTTCATCGCAATCTCGATAGGCAAGTGCCATGCCAACCTTGGGATCACATCGGGGGCGCGGTTGGCGGAGAGAGTGAAATACGTCGATTATCGTGGAAAATGCCTGCCGAAAACAGGAGCGCGCAACCTGTCTGCCCGGTTGTGCGCTCGAGGGTTCACGGCGCTCTGCCCGGTTGCACCGTTGCATGCAGCGTTGCCTGCAACGCGCGGTTATCTGCCTTCGCGCAGGCTGGAAACAGCAAGCCCGGCCCACTCGACGAACGCCGGATCTCCGTGTAGGCTTGATGGCGATCGATGAACTTGAATTGGCAGACCATCATCGAAAGCCTGCCGCACGGCCTGGTGGTCGTCGACCGCCATTCGGTCATTCAAGCATGGAATCAGGCCATGGAAATCCTCACGGGTTATCGGGCCATCGAGGTCACGGGTCATGACATTGGTTTGCTCCATGCTGACTGCCATCGCGTCTACGGTTCTTCGAAGGCGCCCATCGGCCTGGCATTGACGATCCCGCGTTTGGAGGAGTGCCGCATCGAACGGTGCGATGGCGGCCGCGTGCCGGTCTTGAAAGCAACCTCTCCTCTCGTCGGCGATGACGGATGCCTCATGGGCAGCGTTCTGACTTTCAGCGACTTGCGCCCCTTGAAAGCGCTCGAGAGCCGGCTGGCGCGGCTGCAAGCGCATTCCGCGGAAAAAGCAGCGGCCGGCAAGCTGGTGGGCAAGAGCGCGGCGATGGAGGAGGTGCGTGATCGCATCCGGCTGGCCGCCGAGTCCGACTCGACCATTTTGATTGTTGGGGAGACCGGCACGGGCAAGGAGCTGGTGGCGGAAGAGATCCACGAAAGGAGCCGCCGCTCCCGCGGCCCCATGGTCAAACTCAATTGCGCCGCCTTGCCGGAGACTCTGCTCGAGAGCGAGCTGTTCGGGCACGCCAAAGGCGCATTCACGGGCGCTGCCAAAGACAAGCCGGGGCGATTCGAAATGGCGCATCGCGGCACCTTGATGCTCGACGAGATCGGCGACTTGAGCCCGCTCATGCAAGTCAAGCTGCTGCGAGTCGTCCAGCACCGCGAATTCGAGCGGCTCGGAGAGAACCAAACCCGCCGCGCGGATGTCCGGATCATCACCGCCACGCACCGGGATCTGCACGGGTTGGTCGAGGCGGGGCGGTTTCGGGCCGACTTGTTCTACCGCCTGAACGTCTTTCCGATCCACCTGCCTCCCTTGCGCGAGCGCGGCACCGATATTCTCTTGCTGGCCCAGCATTTCATGGAGATTTTCAACCGCCAGACCGGCAAGACAATCCAGGCGCTGTCCGCGGATGTCCGCCGCATTCTGATGGACTTCTGCTGGCCGGGCAACGTGCGGGAGTTGGAAAACGCCATCGAACACGCCTTTGTCACCTGCACGGGCACAGAGATCGGCTTGTTCGACCTCCCGGTGGAGATCCGCTTGACGCATCTCCGGGAACAGCTGTGCCGCAAGTCCGATCCGAAGGAGAGCGCGCTGCTCGAGCCTATTTCACGGAAATCCTCGGTCGAGCCACCCACCCGCGAAGAACTGGAACGGCTGCTCACGGAGTGCCGCCAGAACCGCGCCGAGGCCGCCCGGCGGCTGGGGGTAGACCGCACCACGATCTGGCGATGGATGAAACGCCCCCCCCAAGCGGATCCTGCCTCCGGCGCGATCCCGGGATCCTGTGCTATAGGTTGAGGGAAAGAGAGTGTTATGAAGCTGACGCACCCCATACCTGAACTGGATGAAAGCGGCTTGTGCGATCGGCTGAATGCCCTCTTCGATCGTTATCGCCAAGCGGGCGCCATCATGCATCGGATCTCGCTGGAGTTCTTCTGAGGCCGGAAGGGGCCGATTCTCCCGGGCTGGCCATGGCCATCTGGACTGGCAACAGCTCTATCCGGCGGGAGACTCGGGCGCATCGGGGGGATGCGCGGACGATCGGATCGACCGGATCTTTCGGAACAGAGTGCTGGGATCGATGCCCAGCTCGCGAGCTGTCTTGGCACGACTGCCATCGCTCCGGCGGAGGGCATCTCGGATCATCATCTCCTCCATCGCGCGGAGCGTCATCCGATGGGATTTATCGGCCCGCTGGGCGGCGCTTGCCGGCCGTAATTGGACGGGCAGGTGAGCCATTTTGATCAAGCCGCCCTTGCAGAGCACGAAGGCGTGTTCGATGATGTTCTCGAGTTCGCGCACGTTGCCCGGGAAATCGTGTTCCATGAGCCGGGCCAAGACATCGTCGGAGACGCCGTGGATGTCCTTGCCCTGGCGGCGATTGAAGAGCGCGATGAACCGATCGATCAGCAAGGGGATGTCCTCGCGGCGATCCCGAAGGGAGGGCAGCTCCAGTCGGATGACGTGGATCCGATAGAACAGATCCTCGCGGAACTTGCCTTCGCGCACCCATTGGCTCAGCGATCGGTGGGTGGCGGCGACGAACCGCACATCCGCCCGGACCGGCTCGACGGACCCGAGCGGCTCGTAGGATCGCTCCTGCAAGACCCGGAGCAGGCGCACCTGCATGGCGGGCGAGACGTCTCCGATCTCGTCCAGGAACAGAGTGCCTCCTTCGGCCAGGGCGAACCGGCCGGGCTTGTCGCGCCGGGCGTCGGTAAACGCGCCGGCCTTGTATCCAAAGAGCTCGGACTCGAGCAGCGTGTCCGGCAGCGCGCCGCAGTTGACCGCCACGAACCTCTTTTCCCGGCGCCGGGACAGGTTGTGGATGGCGCGTGCAAAGAGCTCTTTGCCCGTGCCGCTGGCCCCTTCGATCAGGACCGTGCTGTCGCTCTGGGCGATCGCCGGGAGGAGCTCGAAAAGGCGCTGCATCGCCGCGCTGCGGCCGATGATGTCGGCGAACTGATCCTGCGCCTCGGCCTGGCGGTGGAGCTCCTCGACGATCCGCAAATCCCGGAAACATTCAATCCCGCCCGCCACCTTGCCCCCGGCGTCGCGGAGGACCGCGGTCGAGATGCTGATGGGGATCCGCCGCCCGTGGGCATCGACGATATACACCACCTGGTTCACGACCGGCCTGCCGGTCGCCAGGGTCCGCCTCAACGTGCAGGCGCTCTCGCAGATGCTCGCATGGAACACGTCGCAGCAGCGCCGCCCGATCGCTTCCTCCTGGCGAATGCCCGTGATCTGCTCCGCGGCGCGGTTGAACCGCGTGATGTGCCAGTCGGCATCCACGGTGAACACCCCATCGGGTATGAAATCGAGTAAATCGCTGCTCATGTCCGCCAGCCATGAGGATGTTGGAGAATATGGAGATATGCAATAGCCGCCGCTGCCGAGCGGCGGGAGGCCGAGTGCCGGCTGCCGGCGTTTGTGGCGCAGGCGTCTCGCCTGCGGGTGCGGGCGCCACCCCGCCGGATGCTCCTGCGACGCGCGCCGGGACAGCGCGCGAGCCCGCAGCCGAGGAGGGCTACGGGGCGCGCAGGCGATAGAACCTGGCAGCGGCATTGCGGCTCGAGGGATCGAGGAGGAAGCTTGGATTGCTCGTTTGGACCAGCGTGGCCAGCGTGGCCCAGCCGGTGAAGTCGGCAGCCGTCTCGACACGGTTCGTGCTCGAGAGCGGCGCGAACACGGGCAGCCGGACCGAGCCATCCGCCAATGGCTCGGGAGACCCGATCCGGGCGGCGGCGGCAGGATCCACATTCGCTACGGCCTGGGCAATGGCGACTGGCGTGCGATCTGCGGCGTCGAACATGGCCTGAAACGAGGTGGCGGCGCTGCCGGTGTCGCCGAACAAATCGTCGGCGAAACCGCGGGCGAGGGTTTGGTAGAGCAATTCGGCGCGCACGACAAACGGGCCAGGATGACCTGCCGTCTTCACGCGGTATGTCAGCCGGTCCGAACCGCCTTGAAAGTCGGCGTCCGCGGCGGGATCCGCGGTGGGGACGATCTCGGGGCCGGCGGTCGTTTTGTCGAATCCAGCGGGCAGCAGCCGGTTGTCTTTTCGGTAGCTGGCCGCGCGCAGCAAGGTATGGGTGATGGCGGCGCCGGTGTCCTGCATAATCGCTTCATAGATCTGCACCTGGCCGGGCTGATCGATGACTTGCCGATGCGGTTCGCATCGCGCGGGGTGGGCGTCGGCATCGTTGCCGGCGATCGATCCGTCCGGGGCAGGCCGGCCGGATTCGAAAAACACGGCCCCCTGCCCGTCCGAAATCCAGACGTGAAGCCAGGCTCGACGGGATGGAAAGCCGCTCGGGAGCTTGTGCCCGGCGAGGTTCGACACGACCAGAGCGACGGCCAGCTCATTCGAACCGACACCGATCTCGGCCACCATGAGCCGGGCCGTCTGCTGTTCGAGCTGGGCAATGGCGCGCTGCCGGGTGGCGCTGAAGTGGGCTGTGGAAGCAGTGAGGGCCAGCGGTGCGATCTGGTTGGTGAACAGGTCGAGCAACAGCGTGTTGGCCCCCACGAAGAAGTGCTGGCCGAAGGGGCTGCGGGCGGGCATGTTCAGCCCGGGGCCGCCCCGATTCGAGAGCTTCACGCCCCCGACGGCCGGCGGCATGTGGCAATCCTGGCATTGGCGTGCATTGGGCGCCCGCCGGTATTGGCTCTGTTCCCACTCGCTGTAGATCATCTGTTCCGGGAACTCGCCCCGCACAATCCCCTCGGCATCCACGTAAGGCGTCCACAAGTTATGGCAGACCCCACACAGGGCGGAGTTGGTGGCATGCATTCCCTGGACGGGTGTGAACCCGATGTTATTGCGCATCTGCGCCGTGAATGGCGAAGGGAACGGGCCGTAGATCAGCCGGTCAGGCGATGCGGTCGTGGTGTCCACGGCGTACCCGCCGCTGAAGGATTCGGATTGGCCCAGGGCCTGGTCGGCGATCTGATGGCACATGGCGCACGAAACGCCGTCCATCGCAACGGAATGCAGCGCGTTGGCCGGATCGAGGAAGCCGCTGCCGGAGATGGCCACAGGCAGGCTCAACCCCAAGGCTTGAGTCCTCGCCGAAGGCATGTGGCAGGTGGCGCACTTGGCCTCGATAACGCTTTGCAGGTGCGGGTTGCGCGACACTTCGGAGGCAACCTTGGCTTGCCAGAATGGATCCCGGGCGCTGTTGGCCATCATCGTCGACCGCCAGTGCGTGTCGATCGACACGTCGTTCCGCGCCGCGTCCTGCAGGCCCGTGTGACAGGCGGCACAGTTGGCCGAACCGACGAAATCCGGCCACTGATAGGAGGGCAGAGGCAAACCGTCGGCGCTGACGAGCAGGGCCGACGCCACGAGCAAGATCAAGACGGGCCATCGCCTCAGCGGTGGATGATTGTTCATTCAGGACAGACTAAAGCAAATTGCGCGCCAGAGGGCTGCCAAGCCGCCTAGGACGTCGGCGCTCCTTCGTGTGCACTTCCGCCCGCCGTGATCACCTACCCCCGCAAGGAACGCCTCCGGCTCAACGGAGGCTGCTGGGATCGAGGACCAGCCTCCCTACCGCATTCCGCCCCGCATCTCTTCGTGTTCCTCGAACCCTTCGTGGTGAACCCCATTGTCGGCCCCTGGGCGGCCCGAAGAAAGTTCCTTTGGGAAATTTTCCCCAGCACGCTTGGGAAGGGTGGGAAATAATCCCCAGCGCGGCTCTCCTTCGGCCCAGTGGCCTCTCGATACGCAAGCGGCCTGAACTTGTTCCATTTCGGACCTCGAACACGCGATTCGCCCCCAAATATCAAGGGAATCGCTGGACTTCTGCAAGGGACGCATGCTGCGGGAGCTGCCGGTTTACGGCATCGCTTGGGAGCCGGGCATGCGACTTGCTCCTGGATATCTCGGCCAACGAATGGCCTCGAACAATAAAACCAACTCTCTCCTATGAATAACTATTCAACTTTCCTCCACCCCCTTCGCTGGGCGGGTGTACTGTGTGCGGCCCTCCTGCTGGCGCTGGCACCATTCAAGGCGCAGGCTGACATATCGGTCGAGATCATGTGCTCGCCTTCGGCTGTGGTCATGAAATCGGCCGCCAACGGCGATTGGATGACCGTCCATACCGACCTGGCTTACAGCTCGGTTGACACGGCCTCAGTCGAACTCGATGTCAACAACGGACAGGCAATCCTCTCCGCACGCGCGACCAAGGCCGACGACTGCGGCAACCTCGTCGCCAAGTTCAGCCTCACCGAGCTCAAGGGCTTGGTGGCGCCGCCTTCGGCCATTCTGACCCTGACGGGATCGACCAAAGACGGTGAAATGTTCGCCGGATCGGACACCGTTGTGGTGCGCGCCGGGAAATAGGCAGGCGATTGCGCGGGCAGGTTGAACGCAAGCAACACCTCGATCGTGCAAGGACAGCCGGCGGGAGCCGTGCTGTCCTTTTGGCTTTCACGGGATCGGTTTTTCGACGAACATCCAATCGATGCAGCCATCGAGTCTGACGGGATTGAGCGTGTTGGTTCTCGAGGACGATCCGCTGCTGAGCCGGCAGATTGCGGCGACGCTCGAGAAACTTGGCGCGGACGTCACCAGCGCAGGCGATCTGGGAGCGGCCCGGCGGTTCGCCAGGGACCTCGACTTCGATTTCGCCTTCCTGGATCTGAACCTGCCCGATGGCATGGGAATGGACCTGCTCCGGGAGAAGGTCTTCTCGAAAGCGGTCGGCGTCGTCATCATGACCGCCAACAGCAACGTGCCCAGCGTCGTGGAGGCGATGAAGCTGGGCGCGCTCGATTACCTGGTCAAGCCGTTCAATCCGATGGAGCTGCCGCTGGTGCTCGAGCGGGCGCGGCGCGCGCGGCAGTCGGCCCGGCGCGAGGAGCACCGCCGCGAGGAAACCGGCCTGGCGGGATTCTTCTTCGGCGAGGCCTTGGCGGAGGTTAAAGGCCAACTCGAGAAAATCCTCGAGGCCGACCAGCGGGTCGAAGGCACGCCGCCCCCGGTGCTGATCCATGGCGAGACCGGGGCAGGGAAAACGACCATCGCGCGCTGGATCCACCAGCAGGGACCGCGTTCCGCGCAGCCGCTGGTCGAGGTCAATTGCTCCGCCCTGCCCGAAACGCTGGCCGAGTCCGAGCTGTTCGGCCACGAGCGCGGCGCGTTCACCGACGCCAAGACGGCCCGGATGGGACTGTTCGAGGCGGCCGCCGGCGGGACGCTCTTCCTGGACGAGCTCCCAAGCCTCTCTCTGGCCCTTCAGGCCAAGGTGCTGACTGCGCTCGAAGATTGCAAAATACGGCGCGTCGGCGGCAACGCAGCCATCCAGGTCGACGTGCGCCTCATCGCCGCCACCAGCCAGAGCCTGACCGAGCTGGTCGCTGCCCGGCAGTTCCGCGAGGATCTCTACCACCGCTTGGATCTGTTCCGGGTCCGCCTGCCGCCATTGCGCGCGCGCGGCATGGACATCCTGCGACTGGCCGAACAGCTTCTGGAACAGATCTGCCGCCGGCATCGAATCCCCAAGCGATCGATCTCGCCGATAGGCGCCCAACGTCTCATGGGCTATCCCTGGCCCGGCAATGTCCGCGAATTGGCCCATGAGCTCGAGCGGGCCGTCGTCTTCGAATCGGGGACGGAGTTCGATTTCCAGCACCTCAGCGGGCAGAATGCCCCCCAGACGGCGCTCCCCCCAAAATCGGTCGATTGGTTCAACGAGGAATTCGTGATTCCGGCATCGGGGTTTTCCGTGGAAGAGGCCGTGCTCCGCATCATTCGACACGCGCTGAGGCAGAGCGGAGGCAACCTGTCCGCGGCGGCGCGGCTCCTGGGCGTCCCCCGCGATTACCTCCGCTACCGGCTCGATAAAAAGGAGACCGACCGCCAATGATCGGGCCCCATCCAGGCCGGCTGCTCGAGTTTGGAGTTCCCGCTTCCGCCGATCTGGGCTCGATAGAAAGCGTCACGCGACCAGAGCGCCAGGGTGAAGGGACCCGGCCTGCATCATCGCGTAGACACTCCACGCTGGGGATTATTCCCCATCCAAGGGCTCAACCTGCATTCGTGTCTGGCGAATATTACCCGAAACCAGCCGGCGATCGGGGGTGGACACGAGCGTCTGCACATGCGTATCCAATTGATAGCGAATTAGTTAATAATAATCGAGGGTCCTGGCACGCGTCTTGCCTTTAGGAAATCAAGACGCGGGAGTGGTTCCCGCAAAACGAAAGGAAAATCTGATGAAACCGAAAAAAAGTCTCGCTTTTGTGGGGGCCATTGGAGTCGTGGTCATTGCCGGTGCGGCAGCGGCAAGGGCGGCAGGTCCCGGCCCGGGAAGCGGCTCCAACGATGGCACTGACACCACCCAGCATGCCTACTCGACCAACTACCAGAACCATTATCTGGATCCCAATGGAGCTGGCGCTGGCTGGTATACGAACATGGCGCGATGGTCCAACTCACCCGTGCCACAGGCGTTCACCAATCGATACAGCGTAGTGGCTCCTTCGTCCGGACCGCGCGTTGATCCGCCCGGGCCGCGACCGCACGGGCCGCTGACCCCGGCGGATGTCGAGGGGCTGGTGCGGCAGTTCCAGAAGGACCGCGAGGCGTTCACGACTCGCCAGCGCACGATCGAGCAGCAGATGAGCGGCGCGGGCGAGCAGGAGCGCCAGCGTCTGCGCGATCAGTTGAAGGAGCAGATGGAGCAGTGGAAGCAGCAGCAGGCCCGGCTGCGCGAGCAATTGGCCGAGCAGTGCGCCCGGTTGGGCGATCAGTTGCGCGATCACACGCGCCTCATGGAGCGGGTCTCCAACCCAGGCACGGGCTCGGGCGGATCGGGGACCGGCGGACCGCGCGGACGCTAGTGACCGGAATGAATTCGGGCCGATCCAGGTCCATCGAGCGCCGGCCGGCAAAAGCAGGCCGGCGCGGCATTCTTTTCATGAACCTCGGAGGCTGCCAACGGAAGAGCGCGCTGGGAGCGCTCTTGTTCTGCTTCGCCCTGGGCGCCGATGACGTTCGGGTGTCCGCCGAGAAGCTCGAGCTGCCGGAAGGGTTTTCCCTGTGGCAGAGGTCGGCGCATCTGCGGGTGGGCGCGGGCTACAAGGACAATGTGACGCTGAGCCACTTCGATCCCCAAAGCAGCGCGTTCGAGATGACCAGCGCCGACGTCATGCTGTTCCGCCTCCCGTGGAACAACTGGGATTTCAGCCTGATGGCGGTCGCCAGCGACGTGCGCTACTTCCGGGAGTCGATCGGCGTGGACGCGGAGCAGAACGCCGCGGTCTCGAGCCAGCTGGGATGGTTCATGGGCGAGGGATGGAAGAGCACCTCGGCCCTGCAATACGTGTTCATCAACGAGGTGATGGACGTTTCCGCCATTTACGGCACGGCGGTTCGCCAGCAAGTCCATGGGCATGGCATCACCCTGACGGAAGGGGTGCGGCGGGATGCGGCGCCCTGGTGGGCCGAGCTGAGCCTTTCGGGCTCGCTGTACTATTTTCGCCAGCCGCTGGACGACTACTGGCAGGCAGGCCCGCGGATCACGCTCGGCCGCTACTACGGCCACGGATCGGAAGCCGGCTTGAGCTATCAGGCCTTTCCCCAAACCTACGACTCGCGCGAGCAGACCGATCCGACGGGCGCTCCCGTTCCCGGGACGCGCCTGCGGTACTGGAGCCAGCTGGCCGAGCTCTCCTGGCAGCACAACTGGGACGAGAAACGCCGGTGGCGCAGCCTCACCCGATGCGGCTTCGAGCACAACCAGGACAACGGGTCCGGCTATTACGATTATCTGCAGTATCGAGTCGCCGAGCAACTGCGCTACCGGGCTGCGGGGTGGGACGTCAGCGTGCAGGGCGCGCTGGCCTACTACGATTTCCCCCACCAGGCCATCAGCCTCGCCGATCCCCGCCTGCGGCATCGAACCAGCATCCACGTCACCGTTCGCGGCGAGAAAAGCCTGTCGAAACATTGGCGGATCTACGCGGCCTACGATTACGAGCGGTCCCTCTCCAACCAGCCGGTCGAACAGTACCGGGCCAACACTGCGAGCGCGGGGGTCGATTTCGAGTTTTGATGGAAAGCCGACGGAGGCGGGCATGGACAAGATACTGCCTTTGGCACGACAACTGAGCCGGTCGCGGTGGCTGTCGCCGGTGGTGATCGCCATCGCGCTCTGCATCCTGGGCGGCATGATTTTCTTTGGGGCCCGGCAGCTGCGGGACACCATCGGCCACCAGATCATCCACTGGGATGCCGAGGTGCTGGGCGAGGTCGCCACGCTCGAACAGATCGGGGCCGATTCGGCCGGCGCGCTCGCCCAACAGCTCGACGACGCCTCGGGCCAGCTGGCGCTGATCCTTCGGCTCTCGAGGCTGCGGCAGGGCGTGCTGGCGACAAGGCTGTTCGACGCCCAAGGGCGATTCGTGGCTGCCCTGCCCGTGCTGGTCAAGGAGAAGGATTTGACCCGGGTGGAAGCGGAGGCGATGGCCCGCCTGGAGCCTTCGAGCCGCTTCGAGCCTGCGGCCCGGCTCACCGATCATTTCCTGGTGCCCCCGCAGCCGAATGAGGCGGAGGCAGCCGGCGTGCCGCTGCTGTCGGTGCTCATCCCGCTGCATGCGCCGGGCCAGACCAACCTGCTGGCGGCAGCGGAGCTCATCCAGGACGGCCGGAGCATCGCGCACGAGCTGGCGATCCTGAACCGCCACCTGGCCCAGAAGGCGCTCCTGGCATTCATCCTGAGCGGATCCATGATGGCCCTCGCGCTGAGCTGGGCGTTCTGGAGGCTGCAGATCATCAATGCGCGGCTCCAGGAACACGCCGCGGACCTGCGCCGGGCCAACCAGGAGCTGGCTCTGGCCGCCAAAACCTCCGCCCTGGGCGCCGTCACCGCCCACATCCTCCACGGCCTGACCAGCCCGCTGGCCGGCCTCCAGAATTTCGTCGCGACTCGGGCCGGGGAGGATGCCGAGTGGAAGGACGCCCTGCGCGGCACGGAGAAGATGCAGGCGATGGTCGGCGAGATTGTCCGCGTCCTCGGGGAGCAGAGCGAGGGGACGACCTACGAGCTGTCGCTGGCCGAGCTGGCCCAAATCATCCGGGACAAGATCCAGCCCGTCGCGGCGGCGGCGGGCCTCCGTCTCGAATCCAGCCGGTCGGCCGATGGCGCGCTGAGCAACCGCGACGCGAACCTGGCCTTGCTCATTTTGGAGAACCTGTTGCGGAACGCCATCCAGGCCACTCCGCCCGGCCGAGCCGTGCGGCTCGACATCCGCCCGGCCGGCCGCGGCGTGGTGTGCGAGGTGGGGGACGAAGGGCCGGGCCTGCCGGCATCGGTCCGCGACAACTTGTTCATGCCATGCCGCTCGACCAAGCCCGGCGGCAACGGGCTGGGCCTCGCGCTGAGCCGGCAACTGGCGCGGCACCTCGGCGCCGAGCTCGAGCTGACGCGCAGCACGGAGAGCGGCTGCTTGTTCGCGCTGATCCTGCCTCAGTCATTGGTCGGAGACGGCCGCGAGACGGTTTCGCCGCCAGCGGTCGAGCGGGCGGCAGCAGGCCATTCGTGAGACGGCGAAACCATCGGATGCCATTCCCAAAACACCATATGAAACGCTTGATCCCCCGTGTCGCGCAATGCCAGGCGGCCCGCGCGCTCGTGCTGGCAGCCAGCGCGGCCTGGGCGCTTTCCTCCGCCGCATACCCATTGTCGTGGCGATGGTCCAACCCGGCGCCGCACGGGGCGAACATCGTCGACATCGCCTGGGCCGGCGGCCTGGCCGTCCAGGTGGGCGAGCGGGGCCAGATCTTCACCAGCACCGACCTCGATTCATGGACGCCCCGCGACAGCCACACCGACCGATCCCTGCGCGGCGTGACGTTTCTGGGCGGGCGCATCGTGATCTGCGGCGAGCGCGGGACCATCCTGTTTTCCGACGACCCGTCGGAGTTCTTCCTGAACGACCTCGGCACGGCCGACTGGCTCGAGAGCGTGGCGGCATCCGCGAGCCTGGTCGTGGCCGTGGGCGACAACGGCGCGGTCTATACCAGCACCAACGCCGTCGCCTGGACCCGGAAGAACACGGGATACACGGCCTGGCTTCGCAGCGTTGCCTGGGGATCGTCCGGCTTCGTGGCGGTGGGAGAGAGCGGGTTCATCATGAGCAGCTCGACCGGCGCCACGTGGACCAAGCGCAACAGCGGCGTCACCGGGCATCTCAACCGCGTCGCCTGGCTCGAGGACCGCTACTGGGCTGCCGGCGACGGCGGCCTGGTCCTGACCAGCGCCAACGGCAACTCGTGGTCGCCGCAGGCCGCGGGCGCCACCAATCATCTCTCCGCCGCCGCGGGCGCCAGCCATGCCACCTGGCTGGCGGGCGAGGCCGAAGTGCGCAGAAAGGACGGCGCCGCCTGGGTGGACGAACTGGACAGCGCCAAGCCCTATCCGCCTCCCGTCTGGAGCTATTACAGCGCGCTCTGGGATGGCGCCTCCGTGTGGCTTGGCGGGGAGACGGGGCTTTGGGTCCAAGGCTATCGCACCAACGAGACCAGCCCGTTCGTCTACTATGTTCCCAGCAATTCGCCTCGCACATGGCTTTGGGCCTTGCGCCGCACCCCGCACTACTACATCGCCGCCGGAGATCGCGGCACCGTGATGACCAGCGACAACGGGGTGGATTGGGACATGGACATCGTCCCGGATTCGGTGACCAACACCGTGTTCTTGGGGGTGGGCGGCACGACGAACCTTCTCTTCGCGGTGGGCAATGCCGGGGCGATCATCCGGAGCACCAACGGCGTGACCTGGGAGGCCGTCGAGCCGCGGCCCACCCCCAACGATCTCCAAGGCTGCACCGCCTTCGGCGGCCTGTTCCTGGCGTCCGGCGCGAACGGAACGATTCTCACCAGCCGCGACGGTGTCCAATGGAGCGGGCAGGCCGCGCCGGCCGCCGGCTTTCTTTCGTCGATGGAAACGTGCCCGGCCGGGCTGGTGGCCGTGGGGGATCGCGGCGCGATGCTGACAAGCCCCGACGGGACCAACTGGACATCGCGCGCTCTGCCGACAACCGATTGGCTCTGGCAGGTGCGCCGCCTCCATGACGTGCTGCTGGTCGTCGGCGAAAACGGCGCGCTCTGGACCAGCCCCGACGCCACGAACTGGACTGCCCGATCCAGCGGCACCACCGAGTGGCTCACGGACGCCGCGTTCGTCGAGGGCACGTGGTTTGTGGTCGGCACCGGCGGCGCGGTCCTCACCAGCACCAACCTGGCCGATTGGTCCAGCACCGGCACGCTCACCCGCAAATCGCTGTTCGGCGCGGCGGCCGCCGGCGGCCAGCTCGTCGCGGTCGGAGTCCAGGGGATGATCCTGCGCGCCCAGGTCGTGCCCGACCTGACCCCGATCGAGTTCGTCCGCTACGCCCGCACCGAGGCGCACCATGTGTTTCTATTCGGCGGCAAGCCGGACCAGAAATTCCTGCTCGAACAAAGCCCGGATCTATCGGCCTGGCTCCCCTCGCTCGAGCTCGAATTCACCGATGGGACCGGCACCTTGCTCCTGATCCAGGAGGCGGCCTCCGGATTGACGCGCGAGTTCCATCGGGGCCGGCTTCTGCCGTAGGCAGATCCGCGAAGCCGCCGCTTCTGGTTCCGAGATCTCAAGGAGCCGGCTCGGCGCCGGGAGGGGCCTCGTGCGCCTTTCGTCCGTAGACTCGTTCGTAGGCCAGGCAGAACGGGCAGAGCTTGGTCTCGATTCGCTGCACCAACCGGAAGGCCATGCCGCGTTGGCGATGCCGGGCCCGCCGGCAGACGAGACAATGGATGCAGACCCGGGCCATGGCCCGGTCCAGCGAGTTTTGCGAGGGCATTTGAGGTCAAGATCGCCGATCTGCCATCCGTTGACCAGCCGGAAGACCGAGGCCGCATTCGCGCGCGACACCGTCACGGTATTCCTGCCGTCCACCCCAACCGGCAACGCTCCCATGGGGCGCCTGCAATTCGATTTGCATTTGGTTTTTCAGCGAGAATAACATCGCGGGGACGGGCTGCAACGGAAACAGAATGCCCCGAAAGAGCTCCCGTGTCCAACACGGTTGCGCTGGCGGCAAGGCCGCGGCGCGCCATCAAGAAAGAGACTGCTCGTGAAATCCTGCTTGCCGCCAACCGATGCCGCCTCGCGCAGGCGCTTCCTGAAGGCCTTCGGCTCGGGGGCTCTTGCCGCCCCGTTTGCCGCGTCTTGCGCATGGCAGGATCCCCGCCACGCAAGGGTTCAGCCAATCCGCGGCAGCTGGATCAGCGTCTGGTGGGATGACCGGCGGCACGTGTATTGGAACGATGCCTGCCTTCGATTCACGGCCGGCCAATGGCAAGCCGCAATTCGGGACATGGCGGACATGGGGATGAAATACCTCGTGCTGCTGGCCATCGCCAAAGGCGGCAAAGCGTTCTATGACACGGCGCTGCTGCCCAAGCTCGAGATGGCCTGCCCGGATCCCATCGAGGCGATGCTCGCCGCCGCCGACCGATGCCGGGTCAAGTTCTTCATCAGCAGCGATTGGCACGCCGAATGGGATGCCGATGCGCTGGTCAATCCAGATCGGGCTCGCAAGCGTTTTCAGATGATGGAGGAGATCGCCCGGCGCTACAGCCATCATTCGAGCTTTCACGGCTGGTATTGGCCCAACGAGGCCTGCCTCTCCCCGCACTTCTCGGACCCCTTCATTGCATACGTCAACGCGAGCAGCCGCGAAGCCCGCCGCCTCACTCCCAAAGCCAGGATCCTCACGGCACCCTACGGGACAAGCCGCGCCGTGTGCGACGACCGGTTCCTCCTCCAGCTCGAACGGCTGGACGTGGATATCATCGCCTACCAGGACGAGGTCGGCTGTCTGCGGATGACCCCGGCCGAGAGCGAGCGGGCGTTTGCGACGCTGCGGCGTGCGCACGACCGCGTCCCGCAACGCGCGCTGTGGGCGGATGTCGAGGTGTTCGCCTGGGAAGGCCCGCCCAACCGGCAGACCACGCCCCTCATTCCGGCCCCGTGGGATCGGGTGCAAGCCCAGCTCGAAGCCGTCTCACCCCACGTCGACACCATCCTGATCTACCAGTACCAGGGCTTGATGAACCGCCCGGGCACGAGCGCGTTCGCCGGCCACCCCGGCTCGACGCGCCTCTACCTTGATTACATGGCGTGGCGGAGCCGCAGATGAAATCCTCCCGACGACTCCGCAGACATAAGGCAATGGGGTCTAAATAGTTGACAATACGCGCCTGAGCTGTGTAGCAAAACGGCTTCGCTCCGGATTTTTAACCCATGCCTCTGCGAACACTTCCCACGCGTCATATGTCAACTATTGATGCGACCCCATTGTCTTTTTTTTCGATTTACGGTAGCAATGGCCGGCGGGATTGGGCAAAATGGGGGCACGCGATTTCCAGGACATCGTATGATGAGCAATCGGCCGATGCGGTTCGTGCACGCGGCCGGGCCGGGGGCAAGGGCGGCGCGAGCCTGCCGGGGGTTCACGCTGATCGAGCTGCTGGTGGTGATCGCCATCGTTGCCATTCTGGCATCGATGTTGTTGCCGGCGCTTTCGAAGGCCAAAGAGCGCGCCTTGCGGATCAACTGCTCGAGCAATCTCAAGCAGGTCGGCCTGGGCCTCCTGATGTATGCCCAGGACAACAACGATGTCCTGCCAACGGTGAAGTTCCGCGACGCCAACTCGTGGTATCCCTACGAGATGATGCGAGTGAACGCCTCCGCCCGCCAGATCACCGAAGGCCCGCATAATCTCGGGCTGGCCTGGGCGACCAAGAATATACCGAACCCCCAGGTCTGCTACTGTCCCAGCGGTAAAAAGCATGGCGGCGGCTGGACGTATGCCTACTACACCGTCAACGGCGCGTGGCCCTTTGGCGCCGAGCAACAGGCGGACGACAATGTCCGGAGCGGCTACAGCTATTTTCCGCAGTCCAAGATCCTGCAGAACATGGGGCCGGGCATGTTCCTGCCGGAGGTGAAGCCGGACACATCGCCGTCGGCCTCGGGCAAGAGCTATCTGGCGCCGTTCAAGCTCACTCAGATCAACCAAGCCAAGAGCATGGCGGTAGATCTGGTGCACAATCTCGACAGCCCGGCTGCCGCGCCGCACCGGGACAACAGCATTGCTGGACTGAACGCGCTGTTCGGCGACGGGCACGTTGTCTTTCAAAGCGCGCGGCGGATCCCCCAGGCCTTCGATCCCGCCCTGTGGAAGGACATCGGGAACAACGGGATCAGCTATCGGAAGGCGATGAACATGTGGGCGCCGTGAATGCGCCCCGGGCGGGCGCGGCCCGCCCGCGGCCAGGGACGATTGAATCCGATCTGAAATGAAGGAATGCTATATGAACCACCAAAATGCTGTTAGGTGTTTGAACATCCGATCGATCCGCGGCGCGGCAGCCGTTGTGGCCCTGGCGACCCTGGGCTGGGCGGGAGCGGAGGCTCAGACGCCGCTGCCGATCTACGAGCCTTTCCCCAGCTCCTACACCAACTCCTCCGATGAAACCGTCGAGGTGCCCGCGGGAGGCAGCGCCTACCGGGCGCGCCGGCTCGGGAACGGCGACACCGCCACGATCTGGTCCATCGGGAACAGCGCAGGCGGTGGGAGCACGGTGGTGGTCGGCGGCGCCGCCGCGCTTTCCTACCCCAGCCTCTACCAGGATCCCAACCCGAACCTGGGCCTCTATATTCGGACCGCAAACACCACCGCGAATCGGACTCGAGGCATCCTGTTTCCCGCCATCAGCGGCGGCCGGGCTTACGTCTCATTCCTGATGGACGTCCAGCAGGCGCCTTCCGGCACGGACAGCCGGCTATTTGCCAAGCTCGACTATTACAGCAATCCCGTGATCAACAACAGCCCGGGCAGCAGCTCGATGGCGGGCATCTGGCTCACCCCCGGCAACACCCTGGCCATCAGCAAAAGCTCGAATGCCGCTATCGGGGCGGACTCGACGACGCCCTTGGCGCCCGGCACGCACCTGGTCGTGCTGCGCTACCAGTTCAATCCGGACGTGGATGACGACGAAGTCGCCTTGTGGGTGGACCCCGGATCGCTGAATGCGGCCGAGGGCGATGTGCCGGCGCCGGCGCTCACTCTGGCGGCGGGCGCGGACGTCCCTTCGCTCTCCTCGTTTCTCATCTACCATGTGGGCACTGAGGTCGTGGCCAGCATGTTCCTCGACGAGTTCCGGATCGCCACGACCTGGGCGGAAGCGACCTCGACGCAGGCGCTGTGCGTGGCGGCCAGCATCTCGACACACCCCGCCGACCAGACGGTCAACGAAGGAATCGGCGCCATCGTCTCGGTCATCGCCGGCGGATCCTCTCCCGCCTACCAATGGCAGGTCTCGACCGACAGTGGGGCGACGTGGGAAAACGTTGCCGATGGGGTGGGTGGGACGACACCGACCTACTGGACACGCCCGACGACGCCGGCGGATCACGGCAACCAATATCGCGCCATCGTCACCGTCGGCTGCAACGGCGGCTCTTCGGCAACCTCGTCGGCCGCCACCCTTGCGGTGACGCCGGCAACCGCGACGCCCGCTGGCCTGGTGGTCGACGACCTGTTCCAGGATTACCTCTACAACAACCTGCCCTACGATGTGAGCAACTCCGTCTGGTTCGCCAGCACCGCCAGCTCGCTCGATGCCTCGAGCGGCCTCTCGATGATGGGCACCGTCGCATCGGGCTCGTCCGTTCTATGGCTGGGCTATTTCACGGACGATTCGGCCGCGAATCTGCCGGTGCATCTGGGCGTCGGGCATGCGCTCAAGGGCACGCTCGAGTTCAAGGCCAGCAACATCACCAGCAGCGGCGGCAGCGTCCGCATCGGCTTCTTCGACTATGCCGACGGCGGGACGCGCGTCTTGAACGACGGATTCGGCTCGGGGAGCACCGGCAATGGGCAGAACGTGCGGGGCTACATGGCGGCCTTGAACTTCGGCCTCCAGTTTTCGGGCAATCCGTTTTCGCTCTATGCGCGGAACAATCTGGGCTCGGGCGACCTGATGGGCACGACGGGCAACTACCTGGGGCTGGGGGGCGGCCCCGCCAACCTGAACGGCGAACCCGCATTTCAGAACGACACGCCGTACACCCTCGAGTTCACCATCGACCGCAAATCGCTCACCTCCGTGCAAGTGACCACGGCGGTGTCGGGTGGCGGCACCAACTGGTCGCATTCGGTCACGGACAACACCTATGCCTACCCGCGATTCGACTGCATCGGGTTCCGGGCGGGCAACCTCGAGACGGCGGGCAGCCCATTCGAGTTCACCCGGTTCCGGGTGGAGGTCCTGGCCTCGACGCCGGATCCGATCCCGCTGATCATCTCGTCGTCAGGCGGCGGGATCCAACTGGAATGGTCCAATCCGGCGTTCAGGCTGCAGTCGGCTCTGGATGTGAACGGGACCTATGGCGACGTTCCGGACGCCAGCAGCCCTTATCCGATCTCCGCCACCGAATCGCGGATGTTCTATCGGCTGATCTGGGTTGGCCCGTAGCGGATTTTCAACAACCAAGCCTTTATGAAAACGAGAACATTCGGCGTCACAGGCCTTTCGGTCTCCCCCTTGGGATGGGGAGCCGCGCCTATCGGCTTCCTGGAAACCGAGCAGAAGCAGGTCGAGATCATCGTCCAGATCATGCTCGATGCCGGGATCAACTTCATTGACACGGCAGCGTCCTATCAGGGCTCCGAAGAGGCAGTCGGGAAAGCCCTCGGCAGCCGGCGGGGAGAATGCGTCCTGGTGAGCAAGTGCGGGCAGCAATTCGCCGATCTCGAAGGACCGGCGTGGTCATCCCAGGCGATTGCGGCGACCATCGACCGCTCCCTGCGAAGGCTCCGGACCGATCGGATCGATGTGGTGCTGCTGCACTCGTGCGGGATGGAGGTCCTGCAGCGCGGCGAGGCGGTGGGGGCGCTGATGCGGGCCCGGGACGCGGGTAAGATCCGATTCGCGGGCTACTCGGGAGACAACGAGGAGGCCGCCTTCGCGGCGCGTCTCCCTGAGATTTCGGTGATTGAGACATCGGTCAACATTTGCGATCAGGCAAATTTGGCCGCGGTGGTGCCGATTGCCCGGGAGCGTGGGCTTGGGGTGATCGCCAAGAGGCCGATTGCCAACGCGGCCTGGCGTCCGGCTGAGGAGTTTCAGGGAATTTACCAGGATTACGCGAAGCCGTATTGCGAGCGGTTCGCGGCGATGAATCTGGGCGTGGGGGATCTCGGCTTCGCCAGCGAAGGGGATTGGCCCGAGATTGCGCTTCGGTTCACACTCTCACAGCCCGGGGTCCACGTTGCGATTGTGGGCACCACCCAACCGGCGAACGCCAGGCGCAACCTCGAGGCGGCGGCTCGAGGGCCTCTGCCCCAACGCGCTTTGGATGCCCTCCAATCCGCATTCGCGCGCGCGGAAGCCGCCGGCAAGCAAAAATGGCCCGGGCTCACTTGACGGCATGAATGCACACCGCCGCAACGGGCCGCCACCGCCTTGTTTCGGGGCGCGGATTTCAATCTCGACCTACCGGGGGGCAGAGGCGTGGCGCGGGGCGGGCTGGGCGGACTGTTTCTGGCGGAAGCGCCGTTGGACCTCGTAAGCGAAGTTATCGAGGATATCGTCGCTGATCGGATCGCCGTTGTAGGAGAGGGTGATGCTGGGGAGCCCTTCGCGTTCGGAGACGTGGAATAGCTGGGCCTCGGCGATCTTGTTGGGCATGCATTCGAGGGGGCCGACGCTGACCATGGCATCGATATCGCCCCGCCGCCATTCGTGGAGGGGGCCGCCGATGGTGAGCACGGCTTCGCCGCGGAGTTTGGATCGGAGGTAGCCTTCGGTGTCGGCCATCATGTCGGGCACCCGGGGGCGCTCGGGCCATCCCAGGGCGCGGCCCATGATGTGGTAGGTGTGGTGGCGGACCCGCTCCTGGACCCAGTCGCTGATGCGGCCGCCGAGCCCGGTTTTGAGGCCGTCGATGCGCTTGCAGACATCGCAGTATTCGAGCCATTCGCCCAGGGGCGCCAGCCGGACGCTCAAGCCGCGGGCTTCGAGCTTCTCGATAACGAAATCGTTGCTGAAGGGGGTGAGGCGGACGTAGATTTCGCCGACGAGGAGGACGGTGGGGCGTGGTTTTCCGGATTGCAGGGGCACGAGATCGGCCGCGGCGCGCTCGACCAGATCCGCCAGGCCGAAGAACCGCCGGGAGGCGATCTGCCACAGAGCCGGAGCCAGGGAGAGGTCGCCGCGGGCTTGGGCTTCGACATGAGAATAAAGTTCCTGGCAGTAGCGTCGGTAGATGGATTGGACTGCTTCGGGATCGGCGGAGCCGGGCCGGGTGGCGAACAGTCCCTGGGTGAGGATGTCGATGGTCTCGATGCCGACAAAGAGGAGCATCTCGAGACCGGGGGCGAAGCCTTCGAAATAGCCGGTGTCCTTGGGGGACCAGAAGCGGAGGCGATCGGACCAGCCGAGGCGTTCGGTCGTGATGCGAGTGAGCAACTGGTAGACGCCGAGGCGGCAAGGTCCCCACGTGCTGGGCATGAGGTAGACATAGCGCTCGTTCGAGGAGCCGCGGGGCTCGAGGTATTGGAGAAGCGAGCCCAGGGTGAGGCACATCGGCAGGCATTCCTTGCCCGAGGTGAATCGGCGTCCGTGCCGCAGGGCGTCGCTGTCCGGGGGCGGCAGGCACTGGGTGGAGAAGCCGGCGCCGCGGAGGCATGCGGCGGCAATTTCGGATCCGGGGCCCATCCAAGGGATCAGAATCGTCTCTCGGTCACGATCGCGCTGGATGTTGCGGATATTGATGGGCTGGTATTGCTGCGCGTGGAAGTCGCGCGGCGCAGGCGGGGCGGCGGACGCGCGGGCGTCTTCGGCAACGCAATGGAGGAAAGCCTCGACGCGGGTCTTGGTGCCGGCATCGCCGGAATGGCCGTCGGTCTCGATGATGGAGAACGGTTTGCCCTCCATGATATAGCTGTAGAAATGGAGGTTGAAGCTGTCGGGGCCGCACGAGTAGTTGCTGCAATAGAGGCTATAGACGCCGGGGGTCCGCCGGATCTGGTGGGCGGCGCGCAGGATCTGCTGTCCGTAGCCCCAGTACATGTCGGGAAAGACGGGCGCCGCGGCATCGATCGGGTAGCAGTCGACGGGGATTCCGATGGCGCCCTGCTCGCGGAGGATGGCGGGGACGTTCGAGTTGAGGACAGGGTTGTAGATCGTGTAGGCGCGCCCCAGGACCACAACGGGCACCGCCGACCGATCACGGCAAAACTCGAGGGCGCGCTGGCCGATCTCGAGGCATTTCCGATCGAAAGTCAGCTGGACGGAGAGCGCCCGGGCATGAGCCTCGATCCACCGGGTGCCGGAGATCCCGAGCTGGGCGGCCAGCTGGCGGCAGCTTTCCTGGAATTCAGGAGAGGAAAGGCCGGATTGTCCGATGGCCACGACCGGGCTGACGATTCGTTCGGGAGCGACATTCCGGAGATCCCACTTAAGGATGTCGGGGCTGGCCTGGACGATGGGGCAGGTGACGGCATGGCCTTCTCCGGCCGAGCGGGGCAAGTGGCGCAGCATGGGGAGGAAGAGGCGCTCGGCGCCCGTTTCGGCGAGCCGCTCGACCAAGCCGTGGAACAGCTGCATCGGGGCGCAGAAGGGGATATTGGCGGTCTGAATGCCGCGCTTGAGGTCGGCGTGGTCGGCGCCATGCAGGGGGACCAGATCGAAGCCCAGCTCCTGGAGGAACACGGCGAAGAACGGATAAAGCTGTTTGAGGACGAACTCGTCCGAGAGGGCGATTCGTCCCTGGCTCGAGCCGGAGTCGCGGCGGACGGGCGCCAGGGCGCGTGCCAGCTCCTCGCGTTCGCGGAACGGATCCGGGGCGCGATCGGGGAGTTTTCGTTTGCGGGTTCCCTTGTCGTAGAGGGAGCAGGCGCCGCCCCAGGTGAAGGTGCGCCGCTCGTTTTCGACGTGGGTCCGGAGGCAATCGATGCGGCAGCGGTTGCCCGACCCGCCGCAGCCGACCGCGGACTGGCAGATGAACGTGTTCTTTTGCTCGACTTTCGCATCGAGGAAGAGGGCTGGATTCAGCGGATTCAGCCCTTTCCAGTCGACCTCCCGAAGGGTGAGCAGGGTGATGCCCAGGGCACCGACGAGACCCGGATCGGGCGGGATGATCACCTGGGCGCCGGTCTGTCGAGCCACGGCGGCGGCTAGCGCATCCGCGGAGAATGGCATCCCCTGGCAGAAAATCACATGGCCCACCGATCGGTTGCCCTTGACGCGGTTGAGGTAGTTCTGGACCACCGAGTCGTACAGGCCGGCGATGATGGCGCTGGACGGGACGCCCGCGGCGACCGATTCATCGATCACTTCGGCCATGAAGACGGAGCAATGCTGGCCGAGCGACACGCCGTAGTCGGCTTCGAGCGCGGCGGCGCCGAGCTGGGCCACATGCTCGATCCCCGCGAATTTCTGCCCTTGCTCCTCGATAAAGGAGCCGGTGCCGGCGCTGCAGGCCTCGTTCATCGCGCAGTCGACGACGCGGCCTTCGGCCAGGCGGATGTACTTGGCGTCCTGGCCGCCGATTTCGAAGATGGTATCGACCCGGGGATCGTAGTGGAGGGCGCCGGTGGCATGGGCAGCGATCTCGTTCAGGATGAAGACGGCGCCTCGGCCGTAGCAGGTAGCCATGAGCGAGCCGGCGATCTCGCGGCCGCTGCCGGTCACGCCAATGGCGAGCACCCGGCCGGCGCCGGCGGGGCTTTGGCAGAAATGCCGGAGCAGATCCTGGGCGGCGCCGACAGGGTCGCCGAGGGTTCTGCGATAATGGGTCCAGACCTGCTCGAGGGTGCGGGCGTCCAGCGCCAGGGCCTTGGATCCGGTGCTGCCAAGGTCGAATCCGAGGATGAGATCGCGGCCTTGGCCCCGGGGATCGGCGGGCGGGGGCAGCGGCATGCGCCGGACGCGCGAGAGGGAATTGGCGAGGCTGGCGACGCGTTCGAGGTGATGGGGCTTCGAGTGAGCCAGGAGATCCTCGAGCGCCGGCGGCTCCTGAGCGAGCTCGAGGGACTCGAGCGCGCAGCCCATGGCTTCGAGGTAGGTGGCTGAATCCGGATCCCAAGGCAGCAGCTCCATCTGCTGGCGCGCGAGCGCGTCCCGGAAGACCTGCTGGACTCGGGGCGACCGGCTGACGCCGCCGACCAGGAGCACCTGGCGCGGGCTGACGCCGGGCTTGACGAGGACCATCACGTTTTCGCACACCGCGTCGAACAGCCCGGCAAGGATCGCCGCCCGGTTTTCGCCCTTGTTGGCCAGATGCGTCATGTCCGTTTTCAGGATGACCGGGCAGCGGCCGGAGAGGGGGGCGGACTGCACGCCCGGGCCGCACAGCTCGCTGGCCTCCTCGATGGTCAGCGAGAAACGCTCGACCAGCTGCCGGAGGAAATTCCCGGTGCCTTGCGAGCAGCGGCTGTTCTCGCGGAACACTTCGACGCCATTGGCGCGGAGCTCGAGGACGGAGAATCCGTGGCTGCCGATGCCGACCACGGTGGCTTCGCGCCCAGGGTGGAGGTGGCGAAAACCGCGCGCTTGCGCCTGCTTGGGGGGGACCTGGGGCAGGCGCAGCTGGCCGGAGAGCCGTCCGACGGCCGCAGCGGCGGCGACGCCCGACCAATCGAGTGCGGCCAGCATTTGCCGGAGAACAGGGCCGGGCGCCTTGCCGTGCTCGCGGATCTCGCGCCGCCGCCACTCGATGCGGCCGTCCGCAACGGCCAGATCGACGACCTTGACCGTCTCGGCCCCGATATCGATCCCCACACACCGCCGCCACGCCGGTCCCGGCGGCGCTGCCGGCGGATCGGCGGTGTGGGTCAGTTCCAGTCCCGGATCAGACATGCGGCTAAAATACGCGGTCCATGCGATTGGAGCGAATCGAAAATTGCAGCCGGCCCGTGGCGCAAGAGTTGCCCGATTAAAGGGAGGCTCGCGGGTGAAACCGGCGATGGATATCCCGAAGGCGCTGCGGAGCGACGTGAGTATACACTTGAGTGGTGCTGATGCTGGCGTGGCCGAGCAGCTCCTGGATGACGCGCAGATCGGCGCCCCGGTCCAGCAGGTGGGTCGCAAAACTGTGACGGAGCATATGAGGAGTCAAATTGCGCTGGATGCCGGCCAGCCGGGCGCGTTTCTTGATCCGGAGCCAGAGCGTGACGGGTGCGAATGGGCGGCCGCGGAGGTTCAGGAAGACCTGCCCGGTCGAGTGGGGGCGAACTAATTGGGGCCGAGCGACTTGGAGATAATGCTCGATGGCCACAACCGCGGGCCTGCCCATGGGAACGACACGCTCCTTGTTGCCTTTTCCAATGACGGTGACAAATCCGGCGTCCAGATGGAGCTGTTCGAGCCGGAGGCGGCAGAGTTCGCTGAGGCGGAGGCCGGAGGCGTAAGCGAGTTCGAGCACGGCTTGATCGCAAAGGGTGGCCGGCGTGGCGGGTGCGACCGGCGCGAGCAGACGTTCCATCTCTGCATAGTCGATCGACTTGGGGAGATGCAGCCAGTGGCGGGGCAGGGTGAGCAGCTCGGCGGGGTTGGCGGCCAGCAGGCGTTCGCCTTCGCAGAAACGGTAAAAAGCCCGGAGAGCGGCGATTTCCAGGTAGACGGTCTCCGGGCTGAGCCGGCGCGTCGAGCCGGGATCGGATCGGGCGGGGCGCCGATCGCGCTCGCTCTTCAGGAACGCGAGGAGATGCCCGGCCTCGACCTGGCGCCAATCGGCAACTCCTTGGGCGGCGGCCCAGGCAACGAAATGACCGAGAATCGCCGCGTAGGTTTTTTGGGTTTGAATGGATTGGCCGCGCTCATGGCGGATGTGCTGCAGAAAATCCTCGACCAGGTTATGCATCGAGAATCCTGAATCCTTAGAGCTCGCGGCCGGTGAGGCGCTGGAAGGCTTCGAGGTATTTGGCCTGAGTTCTCTGGACGACGTCGGCGGGGAGAGCGGGGGCGGGCGGAGTTTTATTCCAGTCGATCGTCTCGAGGTAGTCCCGGACGAATTGCTTGTCGAAGCTGCGCTGGCTGCGGCCTGGCTGGTATTGATCCGCAGGCCAGAAACGCGACGAATCCGGTGTGAGGACTTCGTCGATGAGGAGCAGCTGCCCTTCAGCCTCGCCGAACTCGAATTTCGTGTCAGCGATCAAGATGCCGCGCTGGCGGGCATAGGCGCGGGCCTGGCGGTAAAGGCGGAGGCTGAGGTCGCGGATCCGCTCGGCCAGGGCGAGGCCGATTCCCTGGACGACCTCGTCAAAGGAGATGTTCTCGTCATGGCCGGTCTCGGCCTTGGTCGAGGGAGTGAAGATCGGCTCGGGAAGCTCGGCGGATTCGGTGAGACCGGCGGGCAGAGAGATGCCGCAGACGGTCTGATAGGCGCGGTATTCTTTCCAGCCGGATCCGGCGAGGTAGCCGCGGACAACACATTCGACGGGCAGGGGGCGGGCTTTGCGGACGATCATGCTGCGGCCGGCGAGCTGGGCAGCGAAGGGCTCGATATCGGCCGGCAGGGGATCGGTGGCGCGCTGCAGGCGGTGGTTGGGCACGATCGACTCCATCTGATCAAACCAGAAATGAGAGATCTGAGTGAGGACCTCGCCCTTGCGCGGAATCCCGTTCGGCATGATGCAATCGAACGCGGAGATCCGGTCCGTCGCCACCAGCAGAAGACGGTCCCCCAGATCGAATATCTCGCGGACCTTGCCGCTTTTGAGTTTGCGAAGGCCGGGCAAATCGATCTGCAGGACAGGCTCGTGACGCATGGGGGCAGATTAAGGCTTGGCCGCAAAAATTCAATCACGGAACGGCGGCCACCCTCCCATCGATCCCCCGCCCCGCTCGCATCTCGTGCCGGAGGCCAACCGCCTTCCGTATCCGAATGAATGCCGCGCCCCCGCCAGCCTTTGGAGTCAATCGAGGCCGCGGTCTTCGAGGTCGATCTCATCGAGGCCAAGGTAATGGCCGAGCTCGTGCAGCAGGGTGGTGCGGATTTCCTCCCGATAGATCTCCTCGTCCTCCTCGGCGAAGTCCCAGAGATTATCGAGGAACAGGAGGATCTGAGGAGGCAGGGGGGCAGGTCCCCAGCCGTCCTCGGGGAAGGCTTCGCCGACGAAAAGGCCCAGGGTATCGGCATCGATGCCATCCTTCTGAAGATCGCGGCTGGGGTGGCGCTCGAGGGTCACCGGCAGCCGCTCGGCACGGTCGCGCAATGCCGTCGGGAGCGATCGCAACGTCGCCCGGACCTCGTCACGGGCGATCCGGGCCAGGAAGTTCCAGTCCATCGATCTGGGTCTCCACCTTGGAATTCATGTTCTATTCGTTTGCCGCCCGGAAGGGCCGCCCGCTTCTGCCGAGCGCAAGGCGTTGCACAGCAAATCTCTCTCTTGTCGATCCGCACACTGCCCAAGCTGCGCTCCGGATGTCAAGCGCACAGCGCCGGGGGCGGCGGGGGCCCGGTCTCCACGGCGGCGTTGCCACTTGGGTCAATGTGTGGTCTAGTGATGGCCAGCGGTTGCTGGACCCTGGGGGGCGAGGCCGCCGTTGCGAGAACCAGAATTGAACATGGAAACCCAATTGATACACGAAGAAAGCCCGGTGATCGTCAAAGCCCGGGAATTGTGCCAGACCATCCTCGATCATCCCGGGTATGCCAACCTTCGCCAGCGGATCGAGAATTTCATGGTCGATGAGAAGGCCCAGGACCAGTATCGCGAACTGACCGAGAGAAGCCAGCTTCTCCAACACAAGCAGCGCCGGGGCGAGGAGCTGTCCGAATCGGAGATTAGCGAGTTCGAGAGCGATCGGGAGAAGCTGTTTCAGAACCCGGTCGCGCGCGATTTCCTCGATGCCCAGCAGGAGATGCAGCGGGTGCAATCGACTCTGGGCAAGTATGTGACCAAGACCTTCGAGCTGGGCCGGGTGCCGGGTCCGGGCGATCTCAATTGCGGTTCCTGCTGCTCCTGCGAGGGGCATTAGCCCTCGAGAGGCATTCGGACGCCCCGCGCGGCATGCCGGACACGGGAAGGGAAGCCCGCGCCTCCCTTTCTCCCATTTTCAGGCTCTTCGAATCCGTTCCAACGCTCCAGGGCGATGAGCTGGGAAAAGGAAATCGTTGCGGTTCTGATCTTCTCGCTGACGTATCTGCTGATCAGCGGCCGCCGGCTGAAGATCCTGCCGCTGAACCGGCCGGCGGCGGCTTTGCTGGGAACGGTGCTGATGGTGGCGGGGGGGATTCTTACTCCGGAGCAGGCGTATCGGGCGGTCGACTACAACACCCTGGTCCTGCTGCTGGGCATGATGGTCATCTCCGCCTACCTCGGCCTGGCCGGCTTTTTCGAATGGGCGGCGGATGCGATTCTGCGGCATGCGCGCACGCCGGGGCGGCTGCTGTGGTTAGTGATCCTGGCGTCGGGCGGATTTTCCGCGGTCCTGGTGAACGACACGATCTGCCTGATGCTGACCCCGCTGGTGGTGATCGTCATGGCGCGGGGCAAGCTGCCGCTGCTGCCCTATCTGATGGCATTGGCAATGAGCGCCAACCTGGGCAGCGTGGCGACATTGGTGGGCAATCCCCAGAACATGATCATCGGACATCAGTCGGGTCTGCCGTTCCTGGGATTCTTCCTGTCGATGGCGCCCGCCGCGGTGGGGGGGTTGGCAATCGAGTATCTGCTGCTGCGGATCGGTTTTTGGCGAGTCCTGCGGGAGGCTCGGATTCAAGTTGAAGCGGGCCCCAGGCCGCCGCTGGACCGGTCGCTAGTCTGGCTGACAATGGGGGTGTTGGGCCTGGTCTTCGCAGGTTTCATAGCGGGCATGGACCTGGCGTGGACGGCCCTGAGCGGGGCGGCGCTGATCATGGTCCTGGCGCGCCGGGACACGCACGAGGTGCTCAAGCTGGTGGATTGGCATCTCATGGTCTTTTTCGCGGCGCTGTTCGTGGTGGTCGAGGGTTTGAACCAGACCGGGCTGCCCGATCAGGCCTACCACTACCTCGGCGGGCTGTGGGGGACATCCCGCAATCTCCAGGCGCTGAATTTCGCATGGTTCTCGGTGCTGGGATCGAACGTGTTTTCCAACGTGCCCTTCGTGATGGTGGCCGGCAAGTGGGTCGGCTACTTTCAGGAGCCGGAGCTCATATGGAAAGTGATGGCGCTGGCCACGACGTTCGCGGGCAACCTGACGATCTTGGGATCGGTGGCGAACATCATCGTGGTCGAATCGGCACGCGGCCATCTCGAGGTCGGTTTTTGGGATTATGCCCGGCTGGGCATCCCGATCACGCTGGCGACAACGCTGGCCGGCTTGGGATGGCTGATCTGGCTGGGCGGATGAAGCTCATTGTCAGCCGGCGGCATGCGGCCATAATCTGGATGAATATGGATGCGACAGGGATTGGAGCGCGCAGCCGCCGGCGCCGGTGGCGCTCGATGATATTTGCCGCTGCGCTCCTGGGCGCGCTGAGCGGGAGCCGCCTCCATGCCCAGGCGGAATCGACCACGATCGAGCTGACCGGCATCCGGATCCACAAAGCGGCATCCGCGACCAACTGGATCGACAATGGCGGTTTCGAGAAGGCCGCATCGAGCGGGATGCCAGCAGGCTGGGAGCCGGTCCAGGCCGAATCGGGGCTCGAAGTGCGCGCGGCGCGCGGCGCGGGGCGGAATCGGGGGGCGGCCTGGTCATTGAAACCCAGGCGCGCAGGGGAATCATCGGCGCATGGCGCCCTGGTTTACAGCCAGCCGATACCGCGCGAACCAGGCCAGCCCAACATCCTGTCCGTGTGGGTCAAGTCCTCGGCGGGCGGGGAGGTGTTTCTCGGCGATCCTCACGCATCGGGCCGCCGGCTCTATCTGCCCAACACCGAGGGACAATGGCGCCAGGTGAGCTGTGCGTGGACGAATCCACCGCTCCCAGGAACGATGGGCCTGATGCTCGGGGTCGAGAGGCTGCAAGGCGAGTTTCTGTTGGATGACCTGCGGTGGGAGGCGGGGCTCGAGCCGGGGTGGGAAGCGCCCGGCCTGATTTCATCCGATCCAGGGATCGTTCTCGAGGCTGTGGCGGAGCAGGCCGATGTCCAAGGAGAGGGCCCATGGACGATTCGGCTCTGGTGCGGCCTGGGCTCGGCCAAACGGGTGGCCTGGCGGGCCCTGTTCATGGATGGATCGGCGGAAACGCAGCTTCCGGATGCGCCGATCGAGGCGGGCATCTGGCGGATCGAGCTAACCGGCCGGTCGTCCCGGTCCGCTCAGAAATGGTTGGTCCTTCAGGCCCGAGAAGGCGAGCGGCGTCTGGCCGAAGCCAAGGTCAGCGCCCGGTTTCACTCGAGCGAGACGGCGAGACAGCTCGAGGGCGAGATCGATTCGGCGATGGGCCGCATGGCGGCGGAATACGAACGGGTGACGACGCATTACCCGGCGGCCGAGGAGGTGCGCGTGTCCTGGGAAGTCCTGCGGGCCGGGCGCGAGGTCCTGAGGCGTCAGGTCGCCGCCCGCCAGGTGCTGGCGGCGGAGCGGCTGGGGCGCGAGCTCGAGGAGGTGGCCGAGCGTCTGGGACAGGAGATGCGGGAGATCCAGGCCGGGCTCTCCCCTGCCGTGGCGCCTCCCCGGTGGAACGGGCGCCACCGGCCGCAGACATGGTCCAGCGCTTTTCTGGCAATGACCCAGACTAATGCCCAGCAAACGCCCGAAGTTCGCCCGGTCTTTTTCCTCGGGATCCCGCCGATGGAGCCCGTGCCCGACGCAATCCAATCCTCCGCCGCGATGGGAGGCAATCTGATCGGCTGGGACATCGATGCCGGCCGGTGGCTGGGCGGATCGAGCGCGGAGGAAGCCTCGGTCATCGAGGAACTGAAGTCGCTGCTGGACGGTGCGCAGAGGGCGCGCATGTGTGTGAGTCTCGGGCTTCCGACCGAGTGGCCGGCCCGGGCAGCTGGCGGCGCGGGGCCAGCCCGCGCCGAATCGGAGGGCGAATCGCCGCCCCCGGAAGGCGGCGGCTCGAATGCGGCGCCGCCTGGATATGTCGCGCGGCTGACCAACCTGGTTGCGGCGGTGGCCCGCCATCCGGCATTGCTGAGCGTGGGTCTGATGTCGAACGGAGGCGCGCGGCCCGACCTGCGGAGCGGAGCCCTTGCGGAGTGGCGCCTTTGGCTGGAGAAGAAGCACGGAGACATCTCGACATTGAATCGCCGCTGGGGAACCCGGCACGGCCGCTTCGCGGATGTCCCCTGGCCCCGGACGGTGCAGGGGCAAGATCCAGCGCCGTCAGGGCCGGGCTGGGATTTCGGGCGGTTTGGCTGGGAGTCGGACGCGGCTCGGCTCGAGCGGTTGGCAGACGCCATGCGCGAGGTCGCATTCGACCTGCCGATCCATGCGGTCTGGCCGTCGCCCGCGCAGGCGGGGATGGCGGGTCGGGAAGATTTCTTGTGGCTGGGATCGCGGTTCGGCGATCTGCATTCGGCGGGCGGCGACTGGGCATGGGAAGGCGATGCCGGGCTCGGGATGGCGACGGACTGGCTGGCGATGGGCCTGGCGTTGGATCGTCTCCGGTCCATGAAGGCCGCACCGGTCTTCGGTCGCAATCTCTGGCTGCCAATGCACCACGATTGGCGGATGGAGACCGCCGAACATATCCGATCCACTTTATGGCTGGCGGCTCTGCACGGGCTGAGCGCGGCGTGGCTATGGCCCGGGCCCGTCGAGGGGGGATGGGACACCTCGCTGCCGGGGAATCTGGGCCATCGGCCGGGGTGTCTTGAGGCGATCGGCCGGATCCAGCTCGATCTGCATCGCGCAGCCGAAGAGATCGGCGCATTGCAGAACGCGCCGTTACAGGTCCAAATCGCGTGCTCGGACTCCGCTGTTTACTGGGGAGACACCGAATGGGGCGAGGCCCTGCACGCGGCCTACCAGGCCCTGATCTTCAGCGGCGTGACGGTCGGGTTCCTCAGCGAGCGCGCCCTCGAAAAAGGCGCCCTGCCATCGACGCCCATCGTGATCGTGCCGGGCATGAGGCACCTGTCCGATGCGGCATGCGCGACCCTCCGGCGGCATCGGGGCGACCTGGTTTTCGTTGGTGACGGGCCCTTCCTGACCCACGACGAATATCATCAGGAGCGACGGGAGCTGGTATCCGCCGCGGCGGTCTTCCCCGCCAAGGACCTGGCGGGATTGCGCGCGCGGCTGGGGCTGCTGCTGCGGAGCTGGGGGCGCGAGCCGGAGGTCAAGATCAGCGAGATCACCGCCGCCGGACGGCAGACGCCATGGGGGATTGGCTGGCGCGCGGCGAGCACGAGCTCGCGAGAGGTGCTGGCGCTATGGAACTGCCGGCCCGAATCGGTGTCGGTCCAGATCGCGTATACGGGGCTGCGTCCGGACTCGATGCGGGACGCGTGGAGCGGAGCGGAGTGCCCGGCGGTTGTGGCGCTGCCGGCATTCGGGACGCGAATGCTCGAGTGGGAGATCGTCCGCTAGCTTCGGATGCCCGGGATCGGCACGCGGGCGCCCGATCGCCCGCCTCACGGCCCCGGATCACTCTCGGGGCGGGAGGATCTTCTCGATACGGTTCTTTTCGAGAGTCGCGTACCGGGGGATGCCGTCCTCGTAACAGAGCTTGGGTTCGCCCTCGAGCAGGGGGCGGACGTATTCGACGAATTTTTCGTTGGGGAGGAAGCCGTCCTCAGTGATCCAGTCGCGGGGGATCATGTGCTCGACGTTGGCGATCTCGCGGAGATCGTGGAGGTCGGTGGTCCACTGGTAGGGACTATTGCCGAGCCGGACGATCTTGACCATGAACCCGCTCTTGCCGGCAATGGCGGCGCGGACGGCGTGTTCGCCGCAGGCGCTGGACTCGGCGATGTCGGTCGCGCTGGCGCAATGGGCGGCGGCGCGCTGGGCGTAGCCGAGCTTGACGGTGCGGGTTTTGGTGTTGAGCTTGCCCTGGATGATCTCGGCGAGGCGGTCGGCGGCGCCCGAGAGGACGGGGTGCCCGAAGGCGTCGAGCCGGGTCTTGTCGGCGCCGATCTCGTTGCCGGCCGCATCCTTGAGCCCCTCCCCGACCACGACGATGCAATACTTCAAGGTGGCAACGGTCTCGCGGACGCGCTCGAGGAACCGATCCTCGGCGAACGGGATTTCGGGCAGGAGGATGACATGGGGGGCATCGGCGGGCTGGCGTTTGGCGGCGATGGTGCCGGCCGCGATCCAGCCGGCGGCGCGGCCCATCACTTCGATAATGCAGCAGGATCCGTCGTCGGTGGCCATGCTGCCAACATCAGCGGCGACCTCGAGGACCGTGGTGGCGTTGTACTTGGTGACCGAGCCGTAGCCGGGGCAATGGTCGGTGTGGGGCAGATCGTTGTCGATGGTCTTGGGCACGCCGATCATGCGGAGGTCGTAGCCGCGCCGAACGGCTTCCTCGTGGATCTTGTGGGAGGTGTCCTGCGAGTCGTTGCCGCCGACATAGAAGAAGAAGCGGATATTGTGGGCCTGGAACACCTGGAACAGGCGGTCCATGTCGCGGGCGGCGCGCTCGGGCTTCTTCCGAAAATCGATCTTGTACCGGCAGGTGCCCAGAGCGGCCGCAGGGGTGAACTTCAACCCTTCGATCGCGCGCGCCTTCTCGTCGTTCAAGTCGATGAGATCTTCGTTGAGGATGCCAAGGATGCCGTTCAGCCCGCCATAGATCTCCTCGATCTGCTCGTGGCGGCCAGCTTCCTGGATGACGCCGGCAATGCTTGCATTGATCGCGCAGGTGGGACCGCCGGATTGCGCCACCAAAAGGTTTCCAGTTAATTCGGGCATAGGACAATCATCGTTTGCACCGCGCGTCCGGCCTGCTCTTCCAATCCGGGAGCTGCGCGGAATTCCACCGTCGAATCCAAATCGCAGTTCACGATGCCAACCCTGCCTCCCACTGTCAAAGCGGAATTTGGCGATCTTTGACATTTCGGCGGGTGTGTCCTACCCTCGCGTCCGAGTGAATATTCTGCGGCATACCGATGCGGATTACGCGGCGCGGCGGCGCGAGGTGGCTGTCCGGTCCAGTTTGTGGAACGAGAGCATTGATCGCAAGACGCAGGGCATCCTGGAGGCGGTGCGGATCCAAGGGGACGCGGCCCTGAGCGAGTTTGCCGAGCGATTCGACGGGCTGCGTCTGAGCCCGGATCAATTCCGCGTGACGGCCACCGAGCTGGATCTGGCCGCGTCGCGGGTGGACACGGCCCTGCGCCAGGCGATTCGGATCGCCCACCGCAACATTGTCCGATTCAGCCGTAAATCGCTCCGGAGAGGGTGGATGACGCGCAATGCCCAGGGCGGGCGCGTGGGGGAGAAATATGATCCGTATCGGCGGGTGGGCATTTACGTGCCCGGCGGCACGGCGCCGCTGGCTTCCACGGCGCTGATGACGGTCACGCTGGCCCAGGTCGCTGGCTGCCCGGAAATCGTGGTGTGCACTCCATGCGGCAAGGACGGCGGGGTGAACCCGGGCCTGCTCTCCGCAGCCCAGGTGGCCGGGGCGACGGAGATCTATCGGATCGGAGGGGCGCAGGCGATCGGTGCGATGGCTTACGGCACGCCCACGATCGGCAAGGTCGACAAGGTTTTCGGCCCGGGAAACGCCTACGTGGTTGCCGCCAAGCGAAAGGTGTTCGGCGCGGTGGCCGTCGACCTCCTGCCGGGGCCGAGCGAGGTGCTGATACTGGCGGACGATTCGGCGCCGCCGGCCTACGTGGCGGCGGATCTGCTGGCGCAGGCGGAGCACGGATCCGGCCATGAGCGAGTCTGGCTGGTCACGACAAGCGCCGCGCTCATCGAAGCCGTCCAACGCGAAGTCGAGCGGCAGATGCCGGCGCTCAGCCGCAGGGCCCATGCGGCCGCCGCGCTCGAGGCCAACGGATGGCTCATCCTGGCGCCTGATCTGGATGCCGGGATCGATTGGGCCAACGAGCTGGCGCCGGAGCATTGCGAAGTGATGACCCGCCACGCAACGCGCGTGTCGCGGAAGATCGCGACCGCCGGTGCGATCTGTCTCGGACCCTACACCCCGAATGTGCTCGGAGATTACGTGGCCGGCCCCAGCCATGTGCTGCCGACCGGCGGCGCAGGCCGATCCTTCCCGGGATTGACCGTCGATCAGTTTCAGCGCCGAACCAGCCTCATCCAGTTCGACCGCGCGGCGCTGCGGCGCAGCGGGCCCACCGTGCAGAAGTTTGCCGAGATCGAGGGATTGGACGCGCACGGACGCTCGGCGGCCATTCGTTTGAAGGACTCATGAAAGGGATACGACCGCTGATAGCCCGGCTGCGGGCCTACGTGCCGGGCGAACAGCCCCGGACGCCCGGGTGGGTGAAGCTCAACACCAACGAGAATCCCTACCCGCCGTCTCCGCGGGTGCTCGCCGCAGTCCGGGCCGCGGCCGATGGCCGATTGCGGCTCTATCCGAATCCCACGGCGCAGCCTTTGCGCGAGGCGCTGGCGCGACTTCATGGATGCCCCCCGGATCGGATCATCGTGGGCAATGGCTCCGACGAACTGCTGGCGCTGGCGGTGCGCGCGCTGGTGGAGCCGGCGGCTCCGGCCCGAGGATCGGCCAAGGCCTCCGCCCGCCGGCGGATGTCTCGTTCCACGGTCCAGTATCTGTCCCCGTGCTACTCGCTCTATCCGGTGCTGGCCGCGATTCACGGGGCCCGAGTGAATGAGCGGCCCCTGGGAGATGGCTTCGGGCTGCCCTCGGTCATCGAGCTGCGCCGCGATGGGCGGTGGGATTTCCAGGCGGCCCTGACACTCCTCACAACGCCCAACGCGCCGACAGGGCGGGGCTACCGGGTGGCGGAGATCGAGCCCTTCGTGCGGGCGCAGCGCGGCGTCGTGGTCCTGGACGAGGCCTACGTCGACTTTGCGGACGAGAACGCCATGGAATTGGCCTTGCGGCATCCGCATGTGCTCGTGGCTCGGACCTTCTCGAAGGCCTATTCGCTCTGTTTTCAGCGGGTGGGATACATGGTGGGGCATCCGGACCTCATCGGCGCCCTCATGAAGATCAAGGACAGCTACAATGTCAACGGGCTCGGCCAGGCGGCCGCTCTCGCCACGCTCGATGACCTGGCGTATTACGGCGCGAGTTTCCGGAAGATCAAGGCCACGCGCGCCTGGCTGACGCGGGAGCTGACGCGGCTCGGGTTCGAGGTGTGGCCGAGCCAAACGAATTTCCTGCTGGCATGTCCGCCCGGCCGCCCGGCGCGCGAGTGGCTCGAGGCGCTGCGCCGGCACAAGATCCTGGTCCGATGGTTCGACAGGCCAGTGATTCGGAGATTCCTGCGCATCACGGTCGGAACCGATTCCGAAGCCAAAGCCCTCGTGCAGGCGTCGGAGAAGATTTTGCGATCGAGACGCGCTTGAGGCGGCGCCCGCCATCCGTCATGCGATCGCATCCGGATCGGCGGCGGGCCGCGCGGCGAGGAAGGCAACCAGGGCACTGGCCAGGTGGCGGGCGGCGAGCCGGTTGCAGTGCTGGAAGCGAACCAGGGGGGCGATGCATCGCGGGGAGCGCGCCAGGGAGGCCAGCAGCCGAGCCCAACGCCATCGGCCATCGGGATCCAGGAACCGATTGAAGTCCAGGGGGATGTCCTCCGAGGCGAGATCGCTGATCACGCGCACCGTGGCGGAGGGAACCTGGTGGCGGCGGCAGAGATCGCGGAGGGCTTCGGACTCCATGTCGACAGCATCGGCGCCGGTTTCGGCGCGGAGCTGGGCCTTGGCGGCCGCGGTGGAGGCGATCCGGGATTGGGTGGTGAAGCGGCCGGGCTGAGCGCCTGCCGGCGTCCAGGCGTGCATCCGCGGAAATCCTGGATCCGCTTCGTAAAGGACGGTGAACCGGGGAAGGCGAGGATCGAGCGCGCCGGCCAGTCCGGCAGCGATCGCTGCGCGGGGGGGCGCCGAGGCAAGGCACTCCTCCAACGCAAGGCGGGCGCGGCGAGGACCCGTCCCGGTCACGAGCACTTCGATGGGTTCGGCGGCGGGCAGCCGCGCGCGAAAGGGGCGCGGCTCCATGCCGAGCGCGAAGCAGACCAGCCAGGCCATGCGGTCAGCGGCGGCTG
>CAYWIM010000005.1:0-78155 GCA_964458325.1 uncultured Verrucomicrobiota bacterium | reverse complement strand
TCTGTTCATCCAGGTCTGCCACGCCATCCAGCACGCCCACCAGAAAGGGATCATCCATCGCGACATCAAGCCCTCGAACGTGCTGGTCACGTTGCACGACGGTGTGCCGGTCCCGAAGGTGATTGATTTTGGCATCGCCAAGGCGATCGAGCAAAAGCTGACGGACAAGACGGTGTACACTTCCTTCGAGCAATTCATCGGCACACCAGCCTACACGAGTCCCGAACAGGCCGAGATGAGCGGGCTGGACATTGACACGCGCAGCGACATCTACGCGCTGGGGGTGCTGCTTTATGAGCTGCTCACCGGCAAGACGCCCTTCGATGGGAAGGAACTGCTGGCAGCCGGCCTGGAAGAAATGCGCCGGACAATCCGGGAGAAGGAACCGGTCCGGCCCTCGACACGGCTGCGGACGATGCTGAACGGAGATCGGACCACGACGGCGCAGCATCGGCGCACGGAAGCCCCCAAGCTCGTTCATCTGCTGCGCGGCGACCTGGACTGGATCGTGATGAAGTGCCTCGAGAAGGATCGGACACGGCGCTATCACACCGCCAACGGGCTGGCGCTGGATATTGAACGCCACTTGACGCACGAGCCGGTGGTGGCACGACCGCCGAGCGCGGCTTACCGCGCGCAGAAGTTCGTGCGGCGGAACAAGGTGATGGTCGCGGCAGCAAGCATGGTGGCGGCGGCATTGGTGCTGGGGATCGTAGGCAGCGCGTGGCAGGCAGTCAGAGCCAGCCGTCAGCGAGCCCGCGCCGAAGCCAACGAGCAGAAGGCGCTCGCCGCGGAAGCGAAAGAAGCCGATGCCCGCAAGCAGGCCCAAGCCGAGGCCTACGCCTCGGACATGAAGGCCGCCCAAGTCGCCCTGCAACAGGATAACCGGGGCATGACCATGAATCTGCTGCGGCGTCATCTGCCCAAGCCAGGGGAAGAAGATTTGCGCGGGCTGGAGTGGCGGTATCTTTGGCAGCAGAGCCGGAGCGATGAGGTCCGCAGCTTTCCGCACGGATCAATGGTTCATGGAGCGGCGTTGACCCCCGACGGTCGCTACCTGGCCACAGCGGGCCATGAGGGCCTGGTGCGAGTCTGGGAAGCTGCCTCCGGGAGGCTCTTGCGGGAATTCCAGGCTAAAGATCCTTTTGGCACATTGGCAAAATCGGTCGACTTCTCATCGAATGGAAGATGGCTTGCGTTTGCAGCCCACGATGGAGTCGAGATTCGCGACACAACAAGCTGGAGCCTGGTTCGGGAACTAAAGTCCGCAGGCACGCCGCTTGGCTTTTCTCCGAATGGCAGGTGGCTGGTTGCCGCCCGGGCTGAAGGGCTCGAGGTATGGGAAATGGCGAACTGGACCCACCTGACCTTGACGAACGCTCGAGCTACTGCGAATAACCTGGCGTTCACTCCCGACGGCGCCAGCGTTCTGTACGCCAGCCATTGGGACAACCAACTTCTATGCGGGGATTTGCAGACGGGATCCACCACGCTTATCGCAAGGGTCGACCGTTCAGCTCAGTCGGTAGCGGTTTCGCCGGATGGAAAATGGGTGGCACTGGGGTACAACTCGGGGGAAGTCCAGCTCTGGGATCTGGCTTCGCGGCGACTGGAGTTGACTTTTCGGGCTCACGAGGGATTTCTCTTGGGGTTGGCCTTTTCGCCCGACAGCAAATGGCTGGCGACCGGCGGCAATGATCAAGTGATTCACCTCTGGGAACCCGGAACGACAAACCGGCTGACCACATTTCAAGGGCACTTGGACGAAATTTGGTCACTGGCCTTCTCCAGGGACGGGCAGACCCTGGTGTCATCAAGCAAGGATGGCACGGCCAAATTCTGGGACATGAGATCCCCTCCAATCAGGAGCCAATCGCTCTCTCTGCCCACCAATTCAATACCGGTCGGCCTGCTGCCCGATGGCACGGCCCTGGTGACACTGGACGAGAGTCAGCATGTCACCCGGCATTGGCGTCTGGCCGACGGCCAGGTCATCCAATCGAACATCTGGGCGCAAACCAAAGAGCCGGGTTGCCGGTACCGGGTCTTCCCGCGCCACCAACGGGTGGTTGGGGTTGGCGCGGCGGGGCTGGTCCGGGTGTGGAGCCTGATGACAGGAGCGCTCCTGCAGTCCATCCAACTGGAGGTCAGGATGACTTTTCTCCCCGGATTCCTCTCCCCGAATGATCGTTGGTTGCTGGAAAGTCAGAAGAATCCTTTCACCCTTTACGACTTGAAAACCGGTCGTCGAATGCAGGAGTTTCGGGCTTCGTATTGGTATAACGGCCACGCAGTCTTCTCGCCGGACAGCCGCTGGCTGGCGTGCGGAACCACCAACTATGACGTCCGGCTTTGGGATCTGGCGGCCAACCGGGAAAAGGCGCTGCTCAAAGGACACAAATGGCACGTAAACGCGCTGCGTTTTTCCCCAGACGGGAAGGTGTTGGCGAGTAGCGGGGGCGACGCTCAGGTCCGGCTCTGGTCGGTCGAGACGGGAAGAGCCCTGGGTCCTCCGCTCCGGGGGCACAGGTCAGGCGTGCATAACCTTGACTTTTCCGTGGATGGCAAAACGCTCGCGAGCGACGGCACTGACCGAACGGTCCGATGGTGGAACGTGGCCACCGGCAAGGAGATGCTGCTATTCCCTGACGTTTCCTTCACCCCTACCTATGCTTGGGGCTGGGCCGACCTGAATCCCGGCGGAAATCTCGTAATCTGGTTCGAACAACAGTTCCGACGAACGGATCCAAAACGGGATTCCCTTGGTCAAAGCGAGGTCAGGGTCACTACGCTGCCGACCTTGGCCGAGATTGACGCGGCGGAAGCGCAGCAGGCCAGGGACGCTCTACCGCACTGAACCTGGCCGTGGGAAAGCGGCGTTCGAGCGCACACACGCCCAACGCTGGCGCGATCGATCTCTTGCCCTCCGCCCCGGACCTCGCGGAGCGTCTGGACTGCGCCCGGTTCACCAACGCTCTGGATGAACGCCAAGGAGAACCAGCCCTCGAGGAATCCGAATGCCAGAGCTACCCATCACTTGAACGCTTGTGGCGTCTGGATGAAATGGTCGAGCCCGCACACATGGATCTTGTCATCGAGCGGATAGCTGGCGTGGCCGGGGCAGACGAGGGTGAGCGAATCCAGTTTCAGATGCTCGAGGGCGGCACGCTGGGAAGAAGTCACCCGGGGCGTGTCCGTGTATTTCACCTCGAAACCGAGCCGCTTGCCGTCTCGAAAGAGGAGCAGGTCCAGCTCGGCCTGGTTATGCACCCCCCAGTAGTACGTCTCCTCCTCCGACACGCCGCTGGCCCGAATGACCTGTTCCAGCGCGAAGCCTTCCCAAGAGGCGCCCAGCTTGGGATGCGTGACCATTTGTTCCATGCTCGGAATGCCCAGCAAGCGGTGCAGGATGCCCGAGTCGCGAAAGTAGATCTTCGGCGTCTTGATCTGGCGCTTCTTGATGTTCTCGAACCACGGCGTCAAGCGCCGGGCCATGAACGTGCCGGTCAGAACGTCGAGATACCGGCTCACGGTGGTGTCCGCCACGCCCAGGCTCTTGCCGAGCTCGGAGGCGTTGAACTGCTGGCCGTGATAGTGCGCAAGCATCATCCAGAATCGGCGCAGGGCAGCCGCAGGGATCTGGATGCCGAGGGCGGGGATGTCGCGTTCGAGGAAGGTCTTGATATAGCTTTCGCGCCACAGCCAGCTCGCTTCGTCCGATGCCGACAGGAAGGAGAGCGGGAATCCGCCCCGCAGCCAGAGCGTGTCGGTCGTGTCCGGACCGGTTTCGACGAGTGAGAAGGGCGTGGCTTCAACAAAGCCAATTCGTCCCGCCAGTGTTTCCGATCCCTGCCGGATCAGGTCGCGGGAAGCGCTGCCCAGGATCAGGAACTTGGCCGGGTTCTGCTCGCGGTCGGCGAGCACACGCAGGATGGGGAACAGGTCCGGTCGATTCTGGACTTCGTCGATGACGACCAGACCGTTGAGTTTTTCCAGTGCGAGTTTCGGGGTGGTGAGGCGTTCGACATGCGCCGGATCTTCGAGGTCGAAATAGTTCATCGCCTCGTTGAACGGCGCCACGCCCGAAGAGGCAAACTGACGCGACAACGTGGTCTTGCCCGACTGGCGGGGACCGAGCAAAGCCACGACCCTGAACACCTGAAGCAAGTCGGAAACATGCTGTGCAAGCTGTTTTCTTTCCATGACTTAAGATACACCATGATATTTCTGCGGACGCAACAGAATTTTCACAACTCCTCATCAGGGTGTCATTGCTTCCCTTCTTCTCTCCGGACGAAACTTGTCGTTTCTTGGCCCAAACCGCCCCCGCCCCGTCGCACTGGTAACTGAAGACATGAACCAAGCAACAGATTCAAGAAATATGAAGACGACTGAACCTCTTCTGCGGACGAAAGCCTGGACACGCCAAATGCGCCGCGTGCGATGCCTGGCTCTCGCGGCCGTGATCGTGGGAATGAACTGGCCAGCCAACGCTGCGACGCGCACCTGGACGGGCGGCGCAGGCCCCGCTCCGAACTGGAGTATTCCCCTAAACTGGGACACCGGAGTGCCACAGAACGGGGATACGGTGGTGTTCCCCGCCAATCTTCCTTCGACAGCCTGGTATTCCTTCAACGATCTGAGCGATCGCAGCCTCGCCGCGATCAGCTTCTCCGGCGCTGGCTCAGCCCAATACGTCGTCGTTGGCTTTCCGGTCACCATCACCGGGAGCATCAGTGACACCCATAGCGGGTCCGGGGTCAACATCATCTCCCTGTACATTGCACAGAACGGCGGGTTGGTGGTAAACGTGCAAACGGGCACGAGCACGCTGACCTTGAGCGGCGTCATCAGTGGCAACGGCGGGTTGACCAAGACCGGCGGCGGGCAGCTCCGGCTCGAGGGCGCCAATGCCAATACCTATGCCGGAGTGACAACCGTCAAAGACGGCTATCTGGACCTGGCCAAGACGGCCGGGACGGCCGTGCCGAGCGGCTTGGTGGTGGGCGATGGTACGGCCACGGACCGGGTGCGCTGCTATCGGTCCGATCAGATCGAAGGCAACGTGACGATCAGGAGTTCCGGCCGATTGGATCTGAATTACGAGGCCGATGGCAATTACAGCGACGCGATTGGAAGCCTGACCATGGAAGGCGGGACCATCACCACTCGCGCCGGCACCCTCACCCTGGGGGGAAGCGTGACGGTGTCCACCGCCTACTCCGTGATCAGCGGATCTCTCAATCTCGGAAACGCCACGCGCACCTTCACGGTGGCGGATGTTGCAGCGAACGCGGATCTCCAGATTGACGCCCTCATTAGTGGCGGACCCGCCGCGCCCCAGGTCGCGATCCGGAAGATGGGCGGCGGAGAACTCTACCTGGCGAACAACAACACTTTTGGCGGCGAAGTGGTGGTGGATGAAGGTCAGTTGACCGTGGTCGAGAACAACGCCTTGGGGGCCACCAGCGGTGGAACGACCGTGAATGGCAACGCCGTCCTGCTTTTGGGCGGGGCGGTTACGGCCATCGGGGCCGAGCGATTGACCCTCAACTCCACCTATTCAGGCGGATCTCTGATTGCCTATACGATCAGTCGGGCCTCATACTCGGGCAATGTCGAGCTGAGGATTCCGGTCGTCATCGCCACGCTCACTCAACTGGATCTGTCGGGAGCGATCTCCGGCGCGGGCGGCTTCACCAAGATCGGGCCGGCCTCGCTGGGTCTCTTGGGACCATCGGCCAATACTTATTCCGGGGTGACGCGCATCCACGAGGGCCTGTTGTTCCTCTACAAGGTTGAGAATCCCATCAATCCCATCGCACCTCGCATTGCCGTGCCGGGCGAATTGGTCGTGGGCGATGGATCAGGTGCGGATGCAGTCGCGCTGGTCGTTAACAATCAGATTCAACCAGCCGCCCGCGTGACGCTCACCCCTTCGAGCCTGCTGGATTTGAACGGCCACAACCAAACCATCGGTCCGCTCACCATGACCGGCGGGCGGATCACGAACTACATGGGCACTCTGACTTTGGGCGGCGATGTCACCGCTACGTCAGCCGCCAACGGCAACACCTACACTATCCCGGAGATTTTTGGCCGAGTGTCACTCAACAACGCCAACCGCATCTTTACCGTCAACGACGGCCCTCAAGGGAACGATCTTGTGCTGCGTGGCGAGGTCATGACAGGCGGCCTCACCAAGCAGGGGCCGGGGAACATGGTGCTGGCAGCCTTCAACTCTTACGATGGGACCACCTACGTCAACGCCGGCTCCTTGAGCGCTTGGAACGACAACTCGCTGGGTAACGTCGCCGCCGGCACGATCGTCGCCGACGGCGCCAAGCTGGACGTGTGGGCGAGTTCCGGAACTGTGACCGTGAGCGAGCCGCTGACCCTCGCCGGGGGTGGTCCCTCAAACCTGGGCGCATTGCACCTCTGGCCGCAGACCATTTGCAGCGGCAACGTCACTCTCTCGGGCGACACTCTGATTAACTGCCCCGACGAGAGTGCTCCGGCAACCATCAACGGCTCGATCGACGGTCCAGGCGGCTTCACCAAGATCGGCCTCGGCACTCTTCGCCTGGCTGGCGGTTCGGCCAATACCTACCGAGGCACAACCTATGTTTACGAGTCCACTCTCCTTCTGGCCAAGTCGGCGCCCAACGTCGCGATTCCAGGACCGCTGGTGGTGGGCAACGGTTCCTCAATTTCGGACCCGCTTGATATTGTCCGATGCGAAAGCGACCATCAACTGGGCGACACTGTTCCGGTCGTTCTAAACGCGCGCGGTAAGTTGGATATGGACCGGTTCAGCGACAACTTTGGCTCACTGGCAGGCTATGGATTCGTCTGGGGCGCCGCCGGAGGTAACGTGGGGTTCGGAGGTGACAACACCTCGGCGGACTTTAACGGCACGATCTCCGGCCTCATCAATGTGCGCAAGGCTGCGGGGTTGGGCACGACCACCCTGTGGAGCGACAACACCTACACGGGAGGCACCTTTGTGGATAGCGGCACCCTTGTCATCAACGGCTTCCAGCCGCAGAGTCCGGTGACCGTCAGCAGCGGGGCGACTCTGGGAGGCAAGGGCACGGTAGGGGCAATCACTTCGGGGGGCAACCTCCAGCCCAACGGCGATCCCTCAGATCAATCGCCAATGACCGGTATTCTGACTTGTGGCAACCTGAGCTTCTCTGGGACAGGTAGGTATGACGTCGATCTCGTTAGGCCAGAACTCTATCGCTATGATCGGATCGAGGCCTGGGGGGGCAGCACCGTCACTCTTGGCGGCGCCAGGCTTCAAATCACCCCGGCGTTCACTACCGCAGTCCGTGTGGGGGAAACCTTTATTATCCTCCGCAACGATGGTAGCGACCCAGTCGTCGGCACGTTCGCCGGCGTGCCCAATGGCGGCCAAATTCGAGCCGGTAATTACACTTTCCAGATCAACTACAATGGGTTCGACGGCAACGACGTGGTGCTGACGGTCGCCGACATCCCGTGCGCCGCAGTTAAACTCACCGTTCCGGCCGGCAATGGTGACCAATACATCGGCCCCAACGAGTGCAACCTCTTGGGAATCACGATCAGCAACCGAACCGACGCCCCGATCGTAGGCGCGTGGGCTCTGCTTGTGAGCTACTCCCCCCAGATTGTGGTCAACCAGGCTTACTCGGAATATCCCCTCGTTTCGGTTGCGGGAGCGGCCACGAACACCCGCGCTTTTCAGGTTTCCACCCTGCCCGGCTTTGTCGGCTATGGCCCCATGGAGTTGGTGGTTGATTCGAGCAGCCACGGCAAGATCATCGTGCCGGTGGATCTGCATACCGACCCGCCACTGACCCCACCGGGGCCTGGGGAAGGCGTCTGCCAGAACTGCGTGGAGCCGATTCATGGTCTGCTGGATCGATCACAGCACACAAATACCCTCTGCGCCCGCCTTCGTGAACAGGACCGAGGAGCGTACACGACTTGTGACGGCGAGGCCATTCAGGCGGCTTTGTACGGTCTCGGCGACGGGCAAGCCTACTACAACACCCACACCTTCGTGAACGCCGGGCCGGGCACGTGTGTCGCCCTTCGGCTCCAGGACCTGCTCCGCGACGGACACGGCCTGATGGCATCCGCTTACCTGAATTCTTTCGACCCAACACGGCTGCTGGACAACCTGCTCAATTATGCGTCCGTGCTACGCGAATTTGGACCGGAGAGCACATGCTCATTCTTTGTGCCATCCGGAGCACAGTTTGTCGTGGTCGTCAATGTGCTGGCACCCTGGCTCGTGATCGGTGGTGCTCCCCCAGCGGCCGGGTCGCCCACTTCCGGGCGCACCCCTAAGAGTTCCGATGAGTATGAGTATCTGCTGCACGTTTACGGCTTGCCCTGTCCGATGCCCAAGATTGAAGCTGCTCTGACCGGCAAACCCGCGGAGTTGAGTGTGTCCTGGCCCACATGGGCAGGGGAGCACAAGCTTGAATCCAGTCCGAGTTTGAGCGCCCCCGCATGGACTCCTGTGAGCACCCCACCCATCGTTAACGGAGGCTACTTCCGTCTGACTAACGCCGCCACCGGCCCAAGCGAGTTCTACCGCCTCAAGAATTGACTTATTAATACCCGTGGCCCCCTGGGTGCCAATGTGCCGATTCGCAGACAACGGGACCATTCCGGAAGGGCATTTGGTCTCCAGGGCAGCTATCTGTTTAATTCCTGGTCGGCCGGCGAAAGAGGGTCAAACCATAAATGGCTTTGACCCCATTCATGACCTGAGCTCTCGTCGGCGAAACTGGAAAAGCCCTGCATCCTCCCCTCAGGGGGCACAAGCACCAGTGGCGTGTATTCCGTCGTCGGCACCATCGGCCAACCGGACACGGACGCGATGAGCGGCGGCAACTACACACTCACCGGCGGTTTCTGGAGCGTGATCGCCGCCGTTCAAACACCGGGTGCGCCACTGCTGAGCGTGAGCATCGTCAATAGTACCGTCCAGGTCGCCTGGCCTCTGCCCGCCACCGGCTGGGTGCTGGAGCAGACGCCGACGTTGGATGGAACTCCGCCGCCTTGGACGGCAGTGCCCACAGCTCAATACCAGACCAACGCCACGCACTGCTACATCACCGTGCCGCCAACGGCGGGGAGCATATTCTATCGGTTGCACCGGCCGTGACCCCAGGAGTGCCTGCCCCCCCGATATGGTCCGCCGAAACGAACCGAATTTGGCCCCAGCAGGCGGAGAATCGCAGGCCGAAAATAGCCCTGACTTTGAGGCACACATCCCACTCGGCCGGGACCGCCGTCGCGCTGCCCGGGCGCCTACCTTGCCGCGGCCGGCAGGCCTCGCGGGGCGAGACAGACCGTGACAATCAGAACGCCTGCTTGGTTTGAACGCCTTTGGTGGGGGCCTGGCGGCGCTGCTGGTTGAACCGCTGGAAGTTCAGCGTCTGGATCTGGTCATTCTCGAAGTTCAAATTGCCTTGGTAGTCCACCTTCTCGCCGGGTGCCGCGGGTTTCTGAGCCGGCGTGGCGGGCGCGTTCGGCGGCGCGCCGAGCCAGGTCTCGCCCCGGAAGAATGCGTATCGGGACTCGCCCTCGCGCGCGATCACCGTGGCCTTGCCATGGACGTTGTCGGCGATGAACAGGCCGCGCAGATCAGTCTCGCCGGCGCGGAACTCGGTGTCGGCGCTGCCGATGGCCTTGACGTGGACCTCGGGGCGGTAGCCGCCTCGGATGGTATCGAGCACATTGGCGCGCACTCGCCCGCTGGCGCTGTCCTCCTGCACCTCGATCTTGAGCGGGGTGATCAGGACCATGCCGCTGGTGAAGAGATCGTCGCCGCGGCAGATGATGAGGTAAGCGGCTTCGTCCTTGAGCGGCAGGGCGATCTTGCGTTCTTTGTCGACGTAATCCTTGCCGTCGCCGAGGGCGGTGGTCTGTTCGAGCTCGGGCCGGATGCCGGCCAGCTGGACCCGGGTGATGGCGCTGAGGTTCTTCTGCTGGAGATACAGCTTCATCAGGTCCACTCGATAGACCTGGAGCGAGGCCTCCTGGATATTGCGGTACTTGAGGGTGATCTCGACCGGCAGGCCGGGCTTGACCACGCTGACCTCGTCGAGGGCGATGCTCTTTTTCTCGAAATAGGCGATCGCCTCGGCGGCATCGGGATAGAGCTGCCGGACCTTGCCGTACCAGTCGATGGCATCCCTGGGTTTGCCCTGGGCATGAAAGATCTGGCCGAGGATGTAGCGGGCGAAATCGCGGTCCTTGCTGTCGCCGTCGGCGACGATCCGGGCGGCTGCGAGAGCGTCGGAGTATTGGTTCTGCCAGAACCAGCCCAGGGCGGCCATGTATTGGAAACCAGGCGCCAGCGCGCTGTCCGAATACTTCCGGGCGAACTCCTCGCTCAGCGCCACCACGAGCGGGTAGTTTTTCAGGGTCAGGACGCAGTTGGCCAGGCTGAAGCCGGCATCGTCGGCCAGCGGATCCTTGGGATACATGGCCAGGAACGAGAAGAGCATGTCGGCGGTGCGCTTGAGCATGGCGATCTTCTCGGGCTGGACCTGGTCTTCCTTGGGCAGCTCGTGGGCCTTCGGGGCCTTCTGATACAGCACTTGCGAGAGAGCGAAATAGCTCGAAAGCACTTCGGCGGTGTCCGGATACTCGAGCCAGATCCGTTCCTGGAAATCGATCGAGCCGAGGAACCGGCCTTCGTCTTCGAGCACGGCGCTGATCGCCGAGTCGTTGTTGAAGCTCGAGGCGATGGCGGCGCGATAGACGAGCCAGGAGCGCTCGAATTCGCCAATGTCACCGTAGGCCCTGCCGACCACGAGGATCTTGTCGAACGGGATCTCGAGCTGCGGATAGCGCTCGCGCAGCACCTCGAACCGATCGACGATCTTGCGGGCATCGTAGAATTTCGGGCTGGTGTAGATCCACAGCAGCATGCGGGCCAGCTCGCTCTCGTTGTATTTCGGATTGTTCTTGTGGACGACGGCCAGATGCTCGAGGGCGGTGGCCAGATCCCCGTCGTCGAAATAGCATTTGCCCAGCGCATAGCGCTCGGCATCGTTCATCTCGTAGGGATCGGGCGATTTCTCCCCAGCGGCGAGGACCGCCAGCTCCATGACCGGGCCGATGCTCATGAACGTTCGATCCCCCAGCTCGCGAATGACCGGAGGCAGCATCCGGTATTTGCCGGGCGCGGTTCCAGTCAGCTCGAACCGCACCGACCGCAGCCAGCGGTCGAAAAACAAGGTGATGGTCGAGTCCGTCACCTCCTTGCCGGTCACCCAATTGGGATCGGTGGCGAGGGTGCTTTCGTTCAAGCGCGCGCCAGGCGGGAGGGCGATCTCGAGGGCGTAGCGGTGGCCGTCGCCGCGATAGCCGCGGTGGGTGCCGACCTCGATTTGGAGCCGCTGGCCGCTCTCGAGGTTTTTGACCGGAGAGCTGCTGCGCGCGCCGATCGGCTTGCCCCGATACTCGAGATCGGCATGCAAGTGCCGCACGTATTCCATGGTTGGGAGCACATTCTCCGGGCTGGCCTTCACGTCCGTCGAGAACCCGAACAAGGTGGCGGCGTAGGTATATCGGCCGCGGCCGCGCATCTTGAACTGGACCACGTTCTTGTCGGCCTTGACCAGGTCGGCCGGCACGGGAAGCAAATGCTGGCCGAGGGTGGCGGCAGTTTTTACAATGCCGATCTCCCTGCCGTTGACGACCACGGCGATCTCGAGGTCCGCGGTTTGGGGGAGGCCCTGGGCATAATAGGCCGACAGCGCGGCCACGGCGGGCCCATGGGCTCGAGGGGAAGGAATGCCGAAGCAGCCGTGCGCACGGAGCAGCGACTGCGCGGCGGCGGCGGTGGTCTTCGAAGCGGGCAGCGTCTCCGCCAGAGCCAGCAGGACCATCGCCGTGGTCTCATCGGCATCGTTGAGCCAGATCGTTTTGCAGCCGCCCTCCCAAACGACGGGCTGGCCGGCGTCCACCTTGACCCTGGATGCAAGCAGGCTGGCCAGCTCGGTGGCGATCTCGCGGCGGTCGAGGTTAAAGAATGCGCGAGCCAGGTGGGCGAGGGCGGAATTGCCCAGCGCGTTCCGTTCGCGATAGAGGCGGTTGCAGTTGGCGAAGTCGGCGCGCTTGTCGGTCGAGAGCGCATGGAGGATGACGGCTTTGCTGTCGTTATCATTGGCATCGCAAGCCTCGAACTGCTTGAGCAGGGCGGCGGCGGCTTGATCGAGCGCATCCTTATGGACGACGATGCCGCTGTTACGGGCCTCGATCAGGGCCCAGAAGACGCGGGCGGTGGTGAGATGGCTCAAGGATTGGCAGGTCCAATTGCCGTTCGTGTTTTGGCTGGCCACCAGCGAGGCCACGAGCGCGCGGGCGCGACTCGAGAGCTGGCGCAGGTAGGTTTCGTCCACCTTGCCCGTTTGGGCATAACGCAGGGCGGTGGCGGCAGCCAGGAGGTCGTTGGCTGGCGTGTCGCCCCAAATGGGCGGACGAAGGCGTGCCATGGCTTCGCCAGGGCCCGCCCAGCCGCGGCGCAATGCCATGTCGAGGATCGAGGTGCGCATGTCCGGCCCGACCGCCACGCTCATCCATACCGACGAATACGGCCGTTGATCGGGCAGGCCGACGACGGCGGCGGTGTCGGCCTCGGCAACGCCTCCCGCATGCGCAGCGTAGGGAAGACCCCAGGGTTTGACGGGCAACTCGATGGCGAGTGCGTCGCTGTGCCGGCCCGCGGCTCCGGTCAGCTCGACGCTGACCTCCAGCAGCGCCGGCGCCGTGATGGCGTCGAAAGCGGTCTCGGCGCCGGACCTGGGCTTGATCTCGATCGTCTTCTCGCGTTCGGCGATGACTTTGGTCTTATCCCTGGAATCGAGCACGCGGAGTTTGAGAGTCACCGGACCGGAGTAATCGGTCAGGTTGTGGACGCGTCCGACGGCGCGCATTTCGTCGCCCTCGCGGAGGAACGAAGGCGTTTTCAATTCGACGAAGAAATCCTTCCGGGTGAGGGTCTGCGCAACGGCTTGGCCGACGAGCGTCTCGACCGTGCAGCCGCGCGCGGTCAGGCGCCACGCGGTCGTGGATTCGGGCATCGGCAGGGTCGCCACCGCCTTGCCATCGGATCCGGTGATGACAGACGGCAGCCAGCGTCCCTCGCCCCGGACTTCGCGGCGCGGGGGGGCTTCGGCGGCAGCCTTCCTGCCAGCGACGAGAGCCCCGCCGTACATCATGGCCCCTGCAGCCCTGGCCCGGGCCAGCCCAGCCACCTCGACCGGCATTCCCAGTGCCAGACTTTCGATGCTTTGGGAGCGGTCGGCGCCAATCAAGCTGTCCAAGCGGACCACGCCATCGCGGCGGTCCCCAGCCATGCCTCTCGCAGGCGCAGGCGCGGAGGACGGCGCCGGTCCGTTAAAGAACATTTGGGTGCGCAATTCCCCGAGCTTCCGGACTTCGCCCTCGCCGCGCGAGAGGCGCTCTGCTTCCAGCGCCACATCCTTCGAGACGGAGCGGGTTCTGCCTGGGTAACGGAATCCGCAGGTCGCGCCGACCTTGAACTCGGCATGGCGGCGGGCGTCCTTCTGGAAGAAATCGAGGATCGGCGTCAGGGAATCGGGGCAGACGGCAAACAGCGCTTCATTGACCAGGGCAAGGCTCAGCTCGGCCTGGACAGGTTGGCCGGTCTGGTCGGTCACGCGAATCTCGACCGCGCCTTGTTCACCCGGAAGAAAGGCGTCCTTGAGCGGTTGGACAGCGACCTTGAGCTCGCGTTCGACGGTGAAGTCCTTGGCTGCGGTGCGCAGATCGCGTCCGTCGATCGCCGCCACGGCGAGCCGGAAGTTCGGGAACAAGTCGTGGCCCACCTGGACGTTGATCGGATTGAAATTCTTCTTCAGCTCGATGATCCGGTAGCGGAGGATGGTCTCGCCCTCGAACGTCACCAGCGCAAGCCCCCTCTCGAGCCTCGAGTGGAGGCGCACGGCGGTGTCTTTGCCGACCTTGAGGGTGGCGGCCTCAGCGAACAGGCGGAGCTTGGTGGCATCGGTGGCGTCCGACACTTCGACCTGACACTGGTGGGTGACGGTTTGTCCGAAGCGATCGGCGCCGGTGGTGCGCAGCCGGTAACGGCCGCCTTTGTCCAGCCGGAGAGCGAGCGTGGCCTGGCCGGTCGCCGGATCGGTCTTGATCTCCGATTCGGATTCCTCGACCTCGGCCGGCTGCGGATCGCCGCTCTCCTGCCAAGGCAGCAGGGCGAGGACGGGGCTGGTCTTGGGCTTCTCGATGCGGAGCACGGCAATCTTGAGGGGTTCGCCGACCGGCTTGCCATCGGCGCCTCGAGTCGTCAGCGAAAGATCGAACGGCTCGCCGGCAATCACGACCGGCTGGCTGGGTCTGGCCGTGATGCTGAAGCCGAGCCGCGCCAGGGTGACGGTCTCGGTGACGCTGACGTTCTCGCCATCGAGCGATGCGCTGAACGCAAGGGCCGTGCCAGGGCGCATGCCCGTTGTGTCGAAAGACAGCTTGGCCTTGCCCTCGGCATCGGTGGTGACGGTCTGGCTGCGGCCGTCCGGGAGCATGCAGCGCAAGGCGCGGCCGGCGAGCGGTTCGCCCCAGTAAAACGCCGACTCGAGGGTGGCCTCGATGGTCTCACCGCGGAACCAAACGCGCCGGGGGAACTCGATCGACAGCTTGATTTTCTCGAGCTGGAACGAGCGGACCTCAAAAGCGCCCTGGAAATGGAGCGGCTCGAGGCCCTTCCGATCCTGGTGCGCCGCGATGACATATTGGCCGTTGGCGGCCGCAGCGGGCAGGTCGAGCGTCGAGTCGAACGTGCCGAAGCGGCTGACCTTCACGGTCTGCTCCGACAGCAGGCGGCCCTGGGGATCGGTGACGCTGATCTTGAACTCCCTGTTTTCCGGCACGGCATACGAGGCGTTCCGGACCTCGCGAAGGATGCCGCGCATCGAGACGGTCTCGCCCGGCAGATACGCGGGGCGATCGGTGTAGAGATACCCCTTGGCGGTCAGGCCCGACGACAACTGCAGGCCCGCCAGGTCGAGATTAAACGAAGCAGCATGGCCATTCCCAAGGACGAACACACGCACGTTGGCCAGGTCTTTGAGCGATTCGATCGAAGTCTTGAACACGCCGTCGTCTCCGGTCTTGCCCGTGGCGGCAACCGCCTTGCCGTCGCTGACGAGAATGTCGACTCCGGCGGCGGGCTTCGCGGAGAGCATGTTCTGCACAAAGGCGAGCACCTCGCGGCGGCTCGACTTCACTATCACTTCGAGATCCGACCGCAAAACCAGCACCGTCGATTCCCATTCGTCGTCCCCCGCCGTGACCACGTAGGCGCCCGGCTCGCTGCCCGGGAACGGGATTTCGATCTCCTGCTCGAAGGGTTTGTATTTGGCATACCCGTCGAGTTTGAACTCCCAGGTCTTGTCCGGCTGGATCAGCGAGACATCCAGACCCTCGACACCCGTGATGCCATGCATTTTTCGGAAGTAAGCCTGGAGATCGATCTTGTGGAGGCGGAAGGTGCATTTCTCGATGTTCCGCAGCTTGAGCTTGACCACGGCCTTCTCATGGGTGCGGAACGTGCGGTCGGCGGACAACTCGAGCGACTTCTGCGTCAGCCGAGCGATCGAGCCGTTGGCTTCGGCATATCCGAATTCGGCGGCCAGCTTGCGGTAAATCTGTAGGGCTTTGTCGAACTCGCCGAATTTCTCCTCATGAATGCCGGCGCTTTTCATGAGGGCATGGCGGGCTTCGGAGCTTTGCGGGTATTTGCTGACCAGCTTGGTCCATTCATCGATGGCCTTGCGGTACGCAGACGCAACCGCGGCCCGGTCGCCTTTGGCCTCCTCGAGCGCGCGCGCCTTGGCTTCGTGGACGGCCCCAGACAGATAAAGGATCCGGGACGAACGCCCATCAAGCGGATGCGCGCGCAGGAACTCCTCGAACCGCCGCAGGGCAAGGGGCTCGTTCTCGTCCCTCAGGGCGTCCATACCCATCTGGAACTCGGCATCGATGATCGCGTTCTGGCTGTCGGACCACTGCGGGCCGTTGGGATAATCGTTCACGTAGCGGCGCCAGGCGGCGATGGCCTCCTCGCGCTTCTTTTGCTGGCCCAGAATCGATCCGATCCGGTAGAGGGCGCGCATCTTCAGGCTCGATAAAAAGGCGGCCGGCGCGGCGCCGATCTCCTCCTCGAGTTTCTCGGCGGCTTCGCCCTCCGGCAGCCGAAAGCCCTTGCCATCGATAAACTCGCGATAGGCCTTGATGGCATCCTCAGCCTGACCGGCGCTCTGATACGCCTCGGCAATCATCCAAGCCGCGCGAACAGCGCGGCTGCCGCCCGGATACTCCGCCAGAAGCTCTCGGCAGCTCTTGATGGCCGGCTCCAGGTCGCCCTCGCGCAGAACGAACAGCACCGTATCGGCGTTGGGCAAGCCGCCGGTGTTGCCGATGACCTGGCCCGTGCCACTCCATGGACTGACGGTTGGACCGGCTTGTTGGGCTTGCTGGGGAACGTTGTGGGCTGTAGTCGATCCGGGCGCCTGCGCAAAGAAAGACTGCACCATGAGCCATCGGATCTCGGCCGGCAGCTTCTCGCCTTCGTCAGTGGCAAGCTCCGCTTCGAGTGCATCACGCTCTTTGGCTGGGGCATCGATCCGCTTGAGCAAATCCTCCAGCTCCATCCGCCCCGCCGCCAGGTTGCCGGCTTGGATGTGGGCATCGGCTAGACGGTATCGCGCGACGGCCAAATGCTTCCCTGCCGGGGGCGGATTCTGCATCGGCAGGCGCGCCGCGCCCGAGCCCGCGGGACCAGTCCAGGCCGGATCGAACTCCGTCAGATACGCCTGAAAATCCTGCACTGCCTGTCCGAAGTTCTTGGCTTGCAGGATAGCGCACGCTTTCTTGAAAAAAAGGTCGTCGCGGACGCTGCGGGCGATCTCCATGCCTAAGGCCTTGGTGTACAGGTTGTATGCCTTCTGGTAATCAGGCTGAGGCGCGTCCGGCACATTGGGATCCGGCTTTGCCGTCAGCTTGTCGGCAAACGCCACGATGACACCCACCAGTTCCTGCTTGCGTTCGGAGGCCAGCAGCCGGGCGGCCTCGCTCTGGTAGAGAGCGGCGGCCTGCTGAAACATCTTCTGCTCGACCAGCGACTGCGCCTTGAGAAAGGATGCCTTGTAGCGCCAGACCGACCGCGGAAAGCCGGCAACGAGCTGATCGGCCGCAGCGGCGGCCTCGGGAAATTTCTTCCCATGGAACAGCGCCAGCGCCTTGAGGTATTGGGCCTCGTCAGCCCGCGGATCCTTTGCGCCGATAATCTCCTCGGCCGCTGAGACCGCCTGATCGTAGCGCTCAGCCCGCATCTGAGCTCGCAGCGGATCCAGAGGCGACGGCTCGGCCGCCCAGGCGCAGGCAACCATCGACAGCATGGCAGCCAGCACGGCAGCGGACTTTCGGAGGGTCATGTCAGGGGCATGAGAATGGGCGTTCATAATGGCATAGGACGACTTCTGATAGTATGACACAAACCGGGACGGTTTATTAGACCTTTTTGCCGTTCCCGATCGAGGCCCGTCGAGCGGGGCCGCATCTTTTCGCGACGCAGCAGCGAGAGAACCTAGCCGGCGATGTTCATCGAAATCTGGGCGCGCGTGCCCGCCCGGTTGGCCACTCGAGCCTCGCCCCGAAACCGGTTGCCGAAGATGAGCGCGGCTTCAACATCCGGCTCGATCGCGATCTGGGCGCGGCTGCGTTCCGCGAAATCGCATGCCGTCACAGTGAGCCCGCCCCGTTTGGCGTGGATGCATGGCGCCTCGGCGTTCTTGCGTCCCCATCCCGTAAAGTGGCATCCGTTAAAAATCGTGTGCCCGCGCCCTTCGAGAATTGCGTGGCTGTCGGTCGTGGGGATCCCCCAGAAACCACACGCGGTGAACTTGACGGGGCCCGAGTTGGTCTCGCGGACCTCGATGCCCGCCATGAACTGGCCATTCACAAACGAGATGCCCGCATGCTCCTGCACGCACTCGACGCGCACCGCCGTCGGCCCGATGTCCGAACCGCATTGGGTCAGGACGGCATTGGGCGCGCCCGCTTTCGTCTGCACGAATTGAAATCCGACGCGGAACCCGATGCAGAAGCAGTTGAACATGTATTCCCAATCCGTTCGGCCGATGGTGAAGGCGATGCCCTGCTCCCGCGTGAACTGGCCCAGATCGCCTTCCCACCCGCCCCAGAACGGCCAGAAATGCACGTCCTGGATCCTCCCCACGTCGTAACACTGATCGACAAAGATGCCCCGGTAGAGCGGTTGGGCGAATAGCCCGCAGATCCAATGGCGCCCAGCGGGGTGCGTGCCGAAGTCCACCGCCTGATACGGGTTGACCAGGAGGACATCCACCAGCGAACAGTTGTCCCCAATCCCGCGCACTGTCCACGGATAGGGCGTGGGCGGATTGGCCTGTTTCTGTTCCGGGTAGAAGACGGTCAGCCCATGCAGCGTCGAGTTCTGGTGCAGCGTGATGAACGGCGTGCCATCGGCCTTGCCGACGCCGGCCACGGCCAGCAGCGTGCTGCCGCGATTCTGCGTGCGCGCCGTGGGCGCCCGGAACACGCCTTCGAGCGTCACGTTCTCCGGCACATCGAGCGTGCCCTGGATCAGGTAATTGCCCCGCGGCACAGCGATGAGGCCGCCGCCCCCAGCCGCCGCTTCCTTCATGGCCGCGGCGAAGGCGGACGCGTCGTCGCTCTTTCCGTTCCCGATGGCGCCGAAGTCGCGGACGTTGAGACCGGAGGTCGAGAGGCGCTGCGGGCCTGGATCGCCTGCCCGAATTGCGGGCGGCAGCGCCGCGCCAAGCGATCCGGCGGCAGCGGCTACAGTAGCGCCCCGCAGGAGGCGCCGGCGAGAGATTCGTTCCATTTTCATGCGTGGCGTATGCTACTTTCTCCCGGGTGCGCGGGGATCGGAGGCGATCATCGCCGCCCATCGGGCCCGTGCGGTTTCGTAGGCCGCGGGATCCTGGTTCCACTGAAAAAAGCTCTTCGTCAGGGATCGAGCCATGGACTTTGCCTCGGCCGCTTTCCCGAGCCGCTCGAGAATGGCCAGATACTCGTAATCTTCGATTCCATCCCGGAGCGCCTTCAGCCGGATGGTCGGCACGACACCGTCGTAGCCGACATCGCGCGCCGGATACACGAGCGAGCCTTCCCCTTGGAAAACAATCCCTTTTCCGCCCTGCTGCGGGCGGCCGCTGCCGGTATAAAACGGCGCGACGGTCCACGGATCGTCCGTTCGCCGCCAATACGACATCCCACCCCAGTAGAGCAGGCCTTTCATGCCGTCGCACCACGCCATCCATGCCGGCACACGGTAGTGAAGCAGCGGGAAGTCGATGTGCCACCAGGGAGTCGGCGGCCCCTGGCAAAGGGCTGTGTAGGTCCAAACGGACTCTCCCTCCGCTTGTCGCAGGGCGGCGCTTTCCGGTCGGTGCAGCGAGAAGAGCGGGCACCAGATATCGACCGCGCCGTAGAGATCACCCCAGTCGCTGTTGGCGCCGCCCTTGCCGGGCTCGGTCCAGGGCTGCTCCACCACCAGCACTTTCACGACGGATCCTGCCTCCCGAACCGCCCGGCCCCACTTCTGCACGTAGCGGTAATCCTCGAGCGTGTTCGGCTCGTCTCGGAGATAGGTGTAGAAAAGCACGTGCGAACGGTCGAGTTCCTTGGCCGCACGGTCGAAGGCCGCAAGCCACGCCCGCAGCTTGCCACGCTCGGCTTCCGGATCCTTCACGGCGCTCGATGGATGCGGCGTTTGCACGGCATTGACGTGGTAGCGGTCGATGAACTCCCGCAAAGCCCGCACCTGATCGCCGGGAATCTGGAACGAGCCGTCCGGCTGCAGCTTCGGCGTCAGAGTCTCGCGTGGCGGCGTGGCGTTGAACCGATGATCGCTCAGCAACTGGGCGCATTGGGCTTCGACCGCATCCCAATCGGACGGCTCGGGCTTGCCGCCCGACTCCGCCTGCTGCCGGTAATAATCGCGCAGGCGCGGCGAGCCGAACTCCGTCGCCAGCGCCAGCGTCATCGGCAATGCGAAGTTCCAGACCGTCAGCGAAACCGGGACGTCGCGCGAGAGCCCCTCGTTGGCAATCAGGCGACAGACACCCCGATAATCGCCGGCCGCCGCATCGGATGGCACATGAATGTCCACCCAGAAACCGTGCGTTTCCTTGGCCGGCAGGTCGAAAGGAGCCGCAATGAAGCGCCCCGCATCCAGCTTCTTTCCAGTCACGGGATGCTCGAACGGGATCAGCGGGTCGGGGTACCAGTCCGGTTTGAAGCTCTCATTCCGGTAAGTCCCAGTTTCGAGATAGAGCTGGTGCTGACGGTAAAGCCGTGTGCCGGAACGGCGCAACACCGCTCCCTGCGGTCCGCGGAGGTCACCCGCCTCCAATCCGATGCCTTTCACGGAGGCATCGCTGCGGATCAACACCTGGAAGCTGACCCATTCGTTGCGGGCAGCCCCGAGGCGGACGCTGATCTCCTTGCCGGGCAGATCGCTCCGCAACACATGCCGCGTCTCGGACACTGTCCAGACATCCAGTTCCGCTGCCAAGCCGGCGGTTCCAGCAAGGAGCAGCGCGGCAGTGATAAGGAGTGAGCGCTGGAATTTCATGGGGCAGGCATTCTACGGGCCGACATGGCGCAAAGCAAGCCTGCTCCTTGGCCGACGCCACTCAAATGGCAATCGAAGAGCCGCCATAATGTCGGCGCTCCGAATCCTTCCGGACCGCGGACGTCCTCGTCCGCAGCAGCCTGCAGCCAGTCAGCCGACAGCGCTGCGGGCCAGGAGGCCCGCGCTCCAAATCCTTTCGGACCGCGGACGTCCTCGTCCGCAGCAGCCTGCAGCCAGCCAGCCGACAGCGCTGCGGGCCAGGAGGCCCGCGCTCCGAATCCTTTCGGACCGCGGACGTCCTCGTCCGCAGCAGCCTGCAGCCAGCCAACCGAGAGCGCTGCGGGCCAGGAGGCCCGCGCTCCGAATCCTTTCGGACCGCGGACGTCCCCGTCCGCAGCAGCGTGCAGCCCGCCAACTGACAGCGCTGCGGGCGGGAATCCCCCGCCGGGCGATCGCTCCCGAGACCGCGCCGCTTTCCTCCTAAGCGTTCCCGCCGAGCTTTTGTGCGAGCCGTTCCCGAATCTTTTTGGGATTGGCCTTGCCGCCGGAAGCCTGCATGACCTGGCCGATCAGGAAACCCATGGCTTTGCCCTGGCCGGCCCGGACGTCGGCCACGGCGGCCGGGTGCGCCTCCCATACCCGGTCGATCATCGCGTCCAGGGCGCCGGGATCGGAAACCTGCTGGAACCCGCGGGCGCCGACGATCGCCTCGGGGGATTCGCCGGAATCGAACATGTGGGCGAGCACCTCGCGCGCCGCGTTGGCGTTGATCTCGTCCCGGGAGAGCATTCGGAGAAGAACGGCGAATCGGGCGGGAGCGATCGGGGATCCGCTCAGCTCCCGTTGCCGTTCTTTCAAGGCCGGCATCAGCTGCGTCGTCACCCAGTGCATCGCCGTGCGCGGCGCAATCCCCTCCCGGACCACGGATTCGAAGTAGCTGGCGATCTCCGGATCCGCATTGAGGAACGCCGCCTCTTCGGCCGTCAGCCCGTGCTGTTGAACAAAACGCTCGGCTCGGACGGCCGGCATTTCCGGCAAACGCGCCCGCATCGCCTCGATCCATTCCCGGGACAGCTCGATCACCGGCACGGCCGGATCGGGCACGCAGGGCCCCTCGAACTTGGCGCGCATCGGAACGGTGACCTTCTGGTCCGGGTCCCACAGCCGCGTGTGCAGAACCACGGCCTCGCCCGCCTCGACGGCCCCGCACTGGCGGCGGATCTCGTAGGCGATGGCGTCCCCGACATGCCGGATGGAATTCATGTTCTTGACTTCCACCTTGGTGTTCATCTGGCTCGTGCCCCGCGGACGCACGGAGATGTTGGCATCGACGCGCATGGTGCCGTTCTCCATGCTGCATTCGGAGGATCCCACGTATCGGACCTGGGTTCGGAGCGCCTTGAGGAACTCCATGGCCTCTTCGGGAGCGCGAAAATCCGGCTCGGTCACGATTTCGACCAGGGGCGATCCGGCGCGGTTGAAGTCGACCAGGCTGATGGGCGTGCGGCCTTCCATCTCATGCATCAGCTTGGCGACGTCTTCCTCCATATGGATGTGATGGAGGCGCAGCTTTTTCCGCTGGCCGTTCCCATCGGTGATTTCGATGCCGCCGCCGCGGGAGAGAGGCAGGTGGGCCTGGGACAGCTGGTAGCCTTTGGGCAGATCCGGATAGTAATACACCTTCTGGTCGAAGGCGCTTCGGGGCTGGATCTCGGCCCCCAGCCCCAGACAGAGGAGCACCGCCTTTTCGAGCGCCTCCTGGCTGAACCGAGGGATGGCGCCTGGAAACCAGAGGCAGATGGGACACGTGTTGGCGTTGGGCTCGTCGCCGGGACGGTTGGGACAATCGCAGAACATCTTCGTCGTGCCGTTGAGCTCGACGTGGATCTCGAGGCCGATCACCGCTTCATACTCCATGGCTATTGCCCTCCCTTCCGCCCCCTCAGCACATGCTCGCCCAGCGCGATCAACCGCGGATCGCTCCGCCTCGGCCCCGCCAGCTGAAATCCGGTCCCGGACGCCCCGGATCCGGCCGGCAGGAACAGCGCGGGCTGGCCGGTCACGTTGGCAAACAAGGCCGGACCGAATTGTGCATATGTCTCGGCCAGCGTCCCAGGCGCCTCCGGCGCGGCGCCGTCCGCCGCCGGAAGGAGCAGGAAATCGGCCTCGGCACCAAGCCGCTGCATCTCCGCGACCAGACGCGCCCGGATCCGGCAGGCGTCCTCGAAGGCCCCGTAGCGGTCGAACTGGAAAAAGGCGCCCTGGATCAGATAGCTTTTCAGCAGCGTGCCAAAGGCGGCGCTGCGCGAGCGGATATACATGTCGTTCCAGTTCTTGCCGCCCGGCGCCCGCGGTCCGTAGCGGACCGAATCGTACCGCCCTGCGCAGGAGGACGCCTCGACGGAGCCGACGATTCGATGGACAACCGGGAAGAGGTTGTACTCGGGCATGGACACCTCGCGCAGGGAAAAGCCCGCTCGAGTCAACTCGTCGACCGAGGAGCGAAACGAGGCCTGCTGCCCGGCAGGCAACGCCTCTTGCGCTTCCTTCAGGAGGCCGATCCGGATCTGGCTCGGGTCGATCTCTTGCGGGGAGAAGTCCGGCGCCTCCTCGTCGGGCAACGAGAAATCTCCCTCGTCCGGTCCGGCAACGACTTTCAGGATCTCCCGGATCTGCTCGAGGCTTCGGGAGAGAAGCCCGCAGCATTCCATCGATGGGATCAGATCGACGAGGCCGCAGCGCGACACAAGGCCGTAGCTGAGTTTGAAGCCGCAGAGAGCGGCGCGGGAGGCTGCGGCTCGGCTTTCGCCCATCAGGTCCAGGACCAGCTCGACATCGGCGGCGCTCTCGAGGAGCGCGCCGCCCGCCTGGCTGCCGCAAAGGCCGAATCCGAACTCGCTCATGCGGGTGGAACCCAAGAGGGCAGCCCCCGCCCGGCGAAGCCGCCGCACGATCGTCGCGTCTTCGAGAGCAGTGAACTGTGCCAGCGCCTTCGAGCCAGCCTCCACCGGCCAGCCGGCCACCGAGAAGTTCGGCTGCACCGCGACGCGGAGGCCGCGCAGGGGGCCGTCGCCGCCGGCGGCGGGCTCGGGATTGCGATAGTGACAGATGGAATCCATGAGGGTCCGTTGCGTTACTCGAGAATGCTGGCGACTTTGAAATAGCTGCCTTTGACGGCCGGCGCGCTCTTGAGCAGCTGGCCCGTCTCCGCCAGCGGCGAGCGCTGGGCCCGAGCCCCTGGCCGGGTGCGGTTGGCGACAGGAACAACGCCCCAGATCGGCTCTTCCTTGCCCGCTTTCTCCGATGCGACGGAAGCCAGCGCCTCGGCCTGATCGAGAACCTCGTCCATCGTTGGGCGCTCGCCGGGCGCGATGCCGATCCGTGACACCCATGAAAGATGATCCAGGCGGTTCTCCGTCGTGTCCGCCCCGGCCAGCTTGTCCGATCCGCCCAGGTTCAGCAATCCCAGCTCCGCCAGCTGCTCGCGTTTCACCGTCGATGGCGCGCCCGTCAGCGGGCATCCGGCGCTCCGGTTCTTGGGAAAAGCGATGACCTCGCGGATCGACGGGGTTTGCAGGATCATCGATACGGTGCGGTCCATGCCCAGCGCCAGGCCGCCGTGCGGCGGCGCCCCGAAATCGAACGCGCGCAGGAAAAAGCCGAATCGATCCATGGTTTCCTGCTCGGTCAGCCCGAGCGCATCGAAGATCTTGCGCTGCAGGTCTCGCCGGTTGATGCGGATGCTGCCGCCGCCCAGCTCCTCGCCGTTCACGACCAAGTCGTAGGCGCGCGATCGGAGGGTCAGCAGCTCCTCGATGTTCCTCGGATCGAAGTCGGTCCGGTCGGGCGCCGTGAACGGGTGGTGGCTCGACGTGACTCCCCCCTCCTCGGTCGCCTCGAACAGCGGGAACTCGGTGACCCAGAGCGGACAGTAGCGATCGGGCGGAATCAGTCCGAGGCGGTTCGCCAGATGCAGCCGCAGCTGGCCCAGCACCGAGGTCACCACCGCATACGATGGATCGGCGATCAGGATCAGGACGTCCCCGTCCGCAACGCCGAATTTCTCGCGGAGCGCCTCCTGCTCGCGGCGGCTGAAGAACTGGACGACATTGGATGCGAGCTGGCCGTTCTCGACGCGCATCCAGGTCATGCCCTTGGCGCCGAACGACGGCACGATCTCCTTGGCATATTCGTTCTGGAGCACGTTCTTGCTGAGGCGATCGGACTGGCCCTGGACGTTGATGCCCTTGATCCGCCCGCCCCGCTGCAGGATCTGCCGGAAGATCGAGTATTGGGTCTGGGAAAACAGATCCGTCACGTCGACAAATCGCATGCCGAAACGCAGATCCGGGCGGTCCGATCCCGTCGTGTCCATCGCCTCCGCATAGGTCATGCGCGGGAAGGGGCGCGGAAGCTCGATGCCGCCGGCGGCGAACATCTTCACGGCGAGCTCCTCGATCATCTCGTAGAGGAACTCCTCGTCGATGAACGACGCCTCGATGTCGAGCTGGGTGAACTCCGGCTGGCGGTTCGGACGCAGGTCCTCGTCGCGGAAACAGCGCGCCAGCTGGAAATACCGCTCCATCCCGCCGATCATGAGCAGCTGCTTGAAAAGCTGCGGCGACTGCGGCAGCGCGTAGAATTTCCGGGGATGGACCCGGCTCGGCACCAGGTAATCGCGCGCGCCCTCGGGCGTGCTCATCGTCAGCATCGGGGTTTCGATCTCGATGAAGCCCCGCGAATCGAGGAACTCGCGGACGCATCGGAAGATCCGATGCCGCGCCATGAGATGATCCCGCATCGAGGGCCGGCGCAAATCCAGATACCGATACTGGAGACGCAGGTCTTCGGTCAGATGATCCAGGCTCGCCGAGGGCGCCCCCGCCACCATGGCCTTCTCCGAGATGGCGAACGGCAGCGCGTCCGATTCGGAAAGAACCGTCAATTCCTTCACCATCACTTCGATGGTTCCCGTCGAGATATGGTCGTTTTCGGTGCCCGGGAGCCGCGGTTTGACCTCGCCGCCAACGGCGATGCAATACTCGGCCCGCAGGGAGGCCGCCTGCTGGCAGACCACCTGGGACGCAATCTCCGGGCTGAACACGACCTGCACGATCCCGCTCCGGTCTCGCAGGTGGATGAACAGCAAGCCGCCGTGATCGCGGAACGCATCCACCCAGCCGGCCAGCAGCACCTCGCGGCCAACATCCGCCGGAGTCAGCTGCCCGCAATCCACACGCCGGGAGAAATCGATATTCGACATATTTTGCGGCGCAAGTTCTATCAGAAGCGGTTCCGAAGTGACAAGGGATTAGAATTCGGGTATAGACCATCGCCATGAACCCGCGTGCTTCTTTCTGTCGATGGGCCTGCGTGGCGGCCGCCAGCATCGCCGCCGCCCTCAGCGCCCAGGCCGCCGAGCGCAAACCCAACATCATCCATATCGTGTCCGACGAGCTCGGCTACCACGAGCTCTCCTGCATGGGGAATCGCTACCTGAAGACGCCGAATATCGATCGAATGGCGGCCGAAGGCGTCCGTTTCACCCAGGCGCTGGCCGGCTCTTCCGTCTGCGCGCCCACGCGCTGCTGTCTCATGACCGGCAAGCACAGCGGCCATACCTCCGTGCGATTGAACGGCGGCGGCACGCCGCTGCGCGCCGGGGAAGAAACGATCGCGTCGGTGTTGAAGGGCGCAGGCTATGCCACCGGCGGCTTCGGGAAATGGGGCTGCGGCGGCCGCGGCTCGACCGGCGTGCCGGAAAAACACGGGTTCGATCTGTTCGTGGGGTATTACGACCAGGTCCACGCCCACTCCTACTACCCGGCGTATATCCTGCGCAACAGCCAGGAGATGCCGCTCGACGGCAACCAGGGCGGGCGCAGCGGCCAGACGTATTCGCATTACGTGATCTTCGACGAGGCGATGAGGTTCATCCGCGCCAACAAGGACCGGCCCTTCTACTGCTACATGCCGTTCACGCCGCCGCACGGATGGTTCGATATTCCCGAGACCGATCCCGCCTGGGCGCTTTACAAGGACAATGACTGGCCAGGCGAATCGAAGCGCTACGCCGCAATGGTCAGCATGGTCGACCGGCAGGTGGGCGAGGTGCTCGCTTTGCTCAAGGAGTTGGGCCTGGACGAGCGCACGATCGTCTTCTTCAGCGGCGACAACGGCGGCGCCGATTATTTTCCGACGGCGGAGGCACCGCGCGGTTTCCTCGGCGCCAACGTGAATCCAAAGACGGGCGCTTCGTTTCGCGGCAAGAAAGGCGCCCTCTACGAAGGCGGCCTGCGGATCCCGATGATCGTCCGCTGGCCGGGCCGGATCCAGGCGGGACGCGTCAGCGATCTGCTCTGGTATTTCCCCGATGTGCTGCCGACGGTCGCCGAGCTGGCCGGCGCCCAGACGCCGAAGGACATCGACGGCATCTCGATCGTGCCGGAGCTGATCGGAGAGGCCGCCGCCGGCCGGCCCCAGGCCCGGCATGAGTTCCTCTACTGGGAATTGCTCCAGCAGACCGCCGTCCGCATGGACCATTGGAAGGCGGTTCGCCCCCGGCCGAACGCACCCTGGGAACTCTACGACCTGGCCAAGGACATCAGCGAACAAAACAACGTCGCCGCTGCCCATCCGGCCGTGCTGGCCCAAATGACTGCATTCGCCCAGAAAGCGCACGTGCCGGTCGAGGAGGGCGTCTTCCACGACACCACGCTCCACGAGAAAGACCGAAATGCGAAGTTCGGAGAAGCGGGCCCGCCGCCCTCCCCGGCCCCCAAAAGGCGGTAAGGCCACCGACCGGTTCATTCTCCAGCGGCTTCCAGGCATTCAGGCGGACGCGACAGCATCGCGTCCCTACCTTTTCAGGGATAAGAAGATCAATATTTCCGCTTCATTCCCGTCATTCCGCGGGCCAAAATCCGCAGCCGCCAGCCATTCAGCCGACAGCGCTGCGGACCAGGAGGCCCGCGCTCCCAAAGCGCCCGGCGCGCACGGAGCCATCGCTCTACCCGATAAGCCGAAAGCCGAAAGGTGGGGCGAGCACTCCGTGCGCGCCGCCTGGATGGCTGCAAGCTAACCGCCCGGCGCGCGGCGGAGCGCGCGCCCTACCCGTAAGCCGCAAGCTGAAAAGCACCGGAAAATCTCAGTGACAGGACCCGGCCCGGCTGGCAGGCTTTGTGCCAATGATCCAGAATCCCGAATTGCCCGGCAGCGCCGAAAACCGCGTCGCCATCGGGGTCGCCCCGGTGGATTACCGGGACACCAGCGGATTCCCCACGGAACAACAGCTGGCCGACGATATCGTCGAGTGCTGCCGGGCCGGGGCGTCGGTGGTGCATTTTCATGTGACCGATGCCCGGGGGCGGCCCACCCTCGACACCTCCTTTTTCCACCAGGTCGTCCGCATTGTCCACGACCGGTGCGACATCATCATCGAGGGCTCGACCGGCGGGGTTGGGTCCACCGTCGAGGAGCGGAGCGTGGCGCTGACCGTGCCCGGTGTCGAGATGGCGTCGCTGAACATGGGCTCGTGCAACCTGTTCGGCCGGGCGTATGTGAATGCGCCCGAGGAGGTGCGAGCGTGGGCCCAGCGGATGCGCGAGCGAAAGATCGTCCCGGACTGCTGCTTCTTCGATGGCGGATTCTTCACGATGCTCGATTGGCTCGCCGAGCGGGAATTGACCATCCAGCCGTGCATCGCCGGCTTGTGCCTCGGATTTCCCAACGCGCTCCCGGCCACCGTCGAGAACCTCGTGTTCATGAAAAGCAAGCTGCCGGATCGAGCGATGTGGACGCTCGTGCAGCATGGATATCGCGACTTCAGCCTGCTGGCAGCCGCCATCGCCTGCGGCGGCAACATCCGGGTCGGCTTCGAGGATTCGCCCTGGCTGGCGCCGGATCAGAAAGCCCGCTGCAATCGCGAACTGGTCGAGAAAGCCCGCGCCCTCATCCAGCACCTGGGCCACTCGGTTGCCACACCAGCGGAGATGCGGCGGCGATTCGGTTTGGCGCCGATCGAAAAGGCCGCATCATCCAGTGCCTGATATCACCCCCACAGCCCAACACGCTCCAGCACCCACTCGAATTCGACACAAGAACCCTATGCCCACCTTAGCCCTGATTCATACCGTGGATTGGTACGGCCAATCCGTGCTCGACCCATTCGGCAAACCCTGGCTGGCCGCCAATCCGGACGTGAAAGCCATCAACATCATGGACGACTCCCTGCTCACCGAGTCGCTGGCGCACGGCGGCCCCACCCCGCGGGTGATCAAGCGGATGCTCTACTACATCCTGGCGGCCGAGGCTGCCGGCGCCGACGTCATCATGTGCTCCTGCACCACCATGGGCGCCGCCACGGAACGCGCCAAGGGACTCGTGGACGTGCCGGTCTTCAACATCGACGAACCCATGGCGCGCGACGCGGTCCGCGCAGGCCGGCGTTTGGGCGTCCTCGCCACCGTGCCCACCAGCGCCCCCGCCACCCGCCGGCTTCTCGAGAAGGAAGCCCGTGCGGCAGGCAAGGAGATCGAAATCCAGACCGTGATCGAGGAGCCGCCATTCCGGGCGCTGCTGAGCGGCGACCGCGCCACCCATGACAGGCTCGTCCAGACCGCCATGGATCAATTGGCGAAAAAAGTGGACGTCATCGTCCTGGGACAGATCAGCCTGGCCCAGATCCGCCATAATCCCGGCGTGCCCGTCCTCCAGGTCGGCCATTCGGGCTTCGCCGAGGCGCGCCGCCTGCTGGATCAAACCGCGCGCCGATGATCACGCGGACCGAATGCCTCGCGGCCCAGCGCCGCGCCGCCGAGATGATCCGCCAGGCCGGCGTCCGGATCACCGACGACGAAGCGGCAGCAATCGAGGCGGTCGATTTCGGGCTGAGCCATCTGGCGGAGGAAGGCGTCCAGGTCCTGACCCTGTTCGCCACCGGGCGAGTGAGCGCCAAGATCCTGGTGACGTTCCCCGGCCAGACCGAGCCGGAGCACTGGCATCCGCCCGTCGGCAACGATCCCGGCAAGGAGGAAACCATCCGCGTCATCTCCGGCGCCCTGCACGTCTACGTCCCCGGCGCCGACACCTTCCGCCACGGCTGGATTCCCAAGGGCAAGGATGCCTGCTACACCTGCCGCCACGAGCTGATCCTTCCGCCTTGCGGCCAATGGACCTTTCCGCCGGGCACGCGCCACTGGTTCCAGGCGCCCGAGCCCGGCGCCGTCTTCTACAGCATCTCGACCTGCGTCCGCGACGCCCTCGACGGATTCACCGATCCCGGCATCGTCCGGCTCACCAGGATCGTCGAAGGCTGAAAGTCTTGTTGCCTTCGACTTGAATGGCACTCAGGGCGCGCGCAGGATTCAGTTTTCCAGAATCAAGAGGCGGAAGAACTTCTTCGGCTCGGCACCGATGGGAACACTGTTGGTCAGCAGGCCGCCGGTGCCGTTGAGGGGCGCACCTTCGTTGACCCAACTCGCCGCGGGCAGATTGGTGGCGGACTGGAGTTGGTAGCTCAAGCCTGCGGCCGAGGGCCAGATCAGGCTCAGATTCCCTCCGGTCTGGCGTGCCGTCAAGTTCGGCGGGGTGAAGTCCACGGTGAAGCCGCCGTTGTAGCTGGCCGCCATCTCCTGACCGAACAGGCTCGCGATGTGCGGCCCCACGGTGAGAGCGTAAGCTCCATTCCCGGATTGCATTGGGAAACCGATGCGCCATGTCACCCCACCGCCACCGGTGAGCGTGATCTCGCTGGCGGGTATCAGGCCAGAAGGCGCGATCAGCACGAGGTCGTCCCTGGTGAGAGTGGCTGGGTCAACCGGTTGGTTGAAGGTCACGTCCACGTAGCTCACGAAGCGGTTGATCTGGCCGCTGGGATCTTGCGCAATGACCATCGGAGCGACTTGGCTGGCAACGAAGATCGTGCCATTGCCGCCGGGATGGCCGCCCTCGCCGGCCGCCCCGCCGCTCGCGGTCGTAGCCCCGGTGAAGACGCTCGTGCCGGAGTAGATGGCGATTCGTCCCCCGCCGCCGCCGCCTTGGTAGTTACCCGTCGCGCCACCGTTGGCAGCCATCACGCCGCTGCCGGCAAGCTGCCCGACTGTCAAGAAGACGCTGCCCCCGGAGCCACCGCCGGCGCCGTCCTTCCCGTTGGCGGTCACGCGACCGTTCAACAGGAGTGTCCCGGCCACGGTGAGTTGAATCGCGCCGCCGCCGGCGCCGCCGGGGCAGGGACCGCAAATTCCAGCGCTGCCGCCACCGCTGCCCAGATCCACGGGCATTGTTTTGGAACCGTAGGTGATCCCTGCGGTCGGACCGTCGGTCACGGCGCCGCCCGGCCCGCCGTGGCCTGCGCCGGACCCATAGTAGTAGGATGCGTTGCCGTGTCCGGGTCCCATAGCCGAACCATAGCCCCGGCCATCCACGTCCACTGCGGCGCCGGCTTCGATCGCCGCGTCTCCCAGCACCGTGATCTGCATCCGCGGACCGCCCGCCGGGTGTGTGATCGTGGCGTTGGGCGTGAGGAGAAGGCTGCCCAGCAACTGCGGGCCATCGGGATAGACGGTTGCGTTCGATACGATCAAGGCAAAGGGCTCCGGCGAGGTGATCGGTGTTTCCATGGCATTGGTGCGCCCGGTGCCATCCACGAGAAGCGCGCCAAACTCTTGATGATTGGGCTTTGTGTAGATTGTGCCCGGCCCGCCACTGGAGCCGTTCCCGCCCGGTCCGCCAAGAGCGGAAACCGAGCCGGTAAAGGTGTTGTTGCCGTAGTAAAGCGCGATGCGCCCGCCGCCCCCGCCCCCATCCCCATCCCCACCCACGCCACCGTTGGCGGACATCACTCCGCTGCCGGCCAATGTTCCGGCCGACACGAACAGGCTTCCGCCGGAACCGCCGCCGGAACCGTTCGCGCCATTGACGGTCAGTTCTCCATCAACGGTCAGAGTGCCGTCCACATTCAAACGGATGGCCCCGCCGCCCGCGCCTCCCGGACAGCCGCCGCCGCAGACTCCGGCGCTGCCGCCACCACTGCCCAAGTCCACTGGCTGAAGCAGCGAGCCATAGACCGTGCCACCGCCCCTTGCCGCGTTGGCCCCCGGCCCGCCGTAGCCGGCTCCTGACGGGTTGTAATAGTCCGCGTTCCCTTTGCCCGGGCCAGTGTCGGTGCCAAATCCTTTGCCGTTGGCGGAAATCACACCGCCGTCGGCAATCAAAAGATTACCATGAATGGTGAGATCGCAACTGGCGAGAATCGCGCCTCCATCTTCAACTGTGGCGTCCCCTTGCACCGCGATCGCGAACCCGGGTTGCGCGGAGGGGTAGACCACCATGCCCGTCGGTGCGACGAGCAGGCTGGTCAGATTCAGCACAGCCTGCGGACGCACGATGCCAGCGTTGTTCACCGTCAAATGAAAATCCTCCGGTGAAAGCAAGGGCGTCTGGGCTCCGGAGAGACCGCCATTGTCAACCAACACGCTGCCCGCGCTGGCGGCTGTCGGTTTGATATAGATAGTGCCCGCCCCGCCCCGCACGCCGCTGGCGCCGACGGCGCCGCCGAAGGCGGTGGTGGTTCCCGTGAACGTGCTCGCCGTGTAATACAGCGCGATCCGACCGCCCCCTCCGCCGTTGGCGCCATCGCCTCCACCAGCCCGAATCACGCCACTGCCTGCCAGCGTTCCCGCTGTCAAGTAAACGCTCCCGCCGGACCCGCCGGCGCCGTAGCCACTGTTGACGTTCTGGCCGTTGGCTAGGATTTGCCCGGCGACAGTCAGCGTGCCGCCGACACTGAGCCGCACGATGCCGCCGCCCGCGCCACCCGGTCCGTAGCCGCCATTGCCGCCGCCGCTGCCGAAATCAACCGGCGCGAGAATCGAACCGTAATTCGTCCCGCCCGCACCCCCGCCTTCGCCGCCGTAGCCGCCGCCACCGCCGCCGTAAAACGCGCCGGTGCCCTGGCCTGGCCCGGACTGTGCGCCGTAACCTTTGGCATCGGCAGAGATCACGCCACCTCCATCAATGGTCACATCACCCGCTACCGTGAGATCCAGGCCGGGCGATTGCGCCGGCTGGTGGGTCAGCAGGCTGTTGGTCGCCACGATGAGACTGCTCAACGTCAACGCGCCTTCAGGATAAGCCACTGCGGCATTGGTGATGACCAGGTTGAATGCGACAGGAGTGTTGATGGGCGTGTTGGCTCCGACAACGCCGCCATTGTCTACCAACACGCTGCCCGCGCTGGCGGCTGTCGGTTTGATGTAGATAGTGCCCGCCCCGCCCCGCACGCCGCCGGCGCCGCCGAAGGCGGTGGTGGTTCCCGTGAACGTGCTCGCCGTGTAATACAGCGCGATCCGACCGCCCCCTCCGCCGTTGGCGCCATCGCCTCCACCAGCCCGAATCACGCCACTGCCTGCCAGCGTTCCCGCTGTCAAGTAAACGCTCCCGCCGGACCCGCCGGCGCCGTAGCCACTGTTGACGTTCTGGCCGTTGGCTAGGATTTGCCCGGCGACAGTCAGCGTGCCGCCGACACTGAGCCGCACGATGCCGCCGCCCGCGCCACCCGGTCCGTAGCCGCCATTGCCGCCGCCGCTGCCGAAATCAACCGGCGCGAGAATCGAACCGTAATTCGTCCCGCCCGCACCCCCGCCTTCGCCGCCGTAGCCGCCGCCACCGCCGCCGTAAAACGCGCCGGTGCCCTGGCCTGGCCCGGACTGTGCGCCGTAACCCAAGGCTGAGACGTCGATGCGGCTGCCCGCCTCGACGGTTGCGTCCTGCGCGATCGTCAGGTTCAGCGAGTTCGCCGCCTCGCCGGCCGGCGCAGGCGAGTGCGTCACCACACCGTTGCCGGTGACCAGCAGGCTCGTGAACGAGTGCGGCCCATTCACCGTGAGCGTGCAGTTGCTCACAACGATGTCCTGGCCGTCGTAGGTCGTGTCACTTGGGGAGAGCGTGGTGTTTGCGGAGATGAGGATGGCACGCGCGCCCGCCAGGGGCAGCGCCAAGGCGAGCGCGATCAGGAGCAGTTGTTTGGTTTTCATGGATGGGCTGTATGCTGCCTCTTTTGGAGACTATCTGCGGCTTTGGAGATGCTGGCGGCCTGAGCACAAACGAGAACCCAGAGCGAGGCAAGGTTTGCTGTAATCCGGGTTCGGTCGAGCTCGCAGAGCTTTCAGTGATTGGTTGAGATGGAGTGGGAGGGTTTAGGCTTCCACCTTTGGAATGTGCGACCACACAAGCAAACAAGCCCGTGTCACGCCAACACCAAATGTGCGAGCACCCATGCCGGCGACACTAGCCTCGCATCAGCACAGTCGTCAACTTGCTTTCGGGCCGGCGGTTCCGAAATACCGCCTTTGGCTTGGGGAGGCTGGCCGGCGGCACAAAAGCTGGGCGGATCGGCTCAGCAAGGCAGAAAGGGAGTGTCACCGACGGGGAGGGCGCCGGAGGACGAAAAGGACATTGTCAACCGAATTGGGCGGGCTCTCTTCTGGTGCCGCCCCTTCTGGCCGAGCTGAACCGAAGCTGGCCCAGAGGGATCAGACATCCCATGGCCGACCCCGATCGTTTCACCCCCACCGCCACCGTCAGCCATGCTCCTCCAGAAAAAGCCGACCCCTCTGCGCCGTGTCGCCGTGCGCGCAAGCGGCTCGGATTTTATATGGCCATCCCGAACTGGGCTCGTTAGATTTGCATGATAAATGCCCTGCCCGAATCGGATCGTGTCCCGGGTGGTGCAGGAATACGCCGCCATGAAGTTCATCCACACCGCAGACTGGCAGATCGGGATGCGCGCCGAGTCGATTGGCAAGATGGCGGAGCGCGTGCGGGAAGAGCGGCTGGCTGCGGCGCAGCGGGTGGTTCAGGCGGCGCGCGACCACAACGCCGAAATGCTGCTGCTGGCCGGCGATGTCTTCGAGGACAACGCGGTGGACCGGCTATTGGTGCGGAAAGTTGGTGAAGTTTTACGCCGATTTCCGGGACCGGTTTACATCATTCCAGGGAACCACGATCCCTTGAGCCCAGGCTCGGTGTGGGAACATCCCGTGTGGGCGGAGGCGGGCAACATCACCGTCTTCACGAAGAGCGAGCCGCTCGAGATCGAGACGTGCGTGTTGTTTCCTTGTCCCTTGCGGGAGAAATACTCGAGCAAGGACCCGACGGCGTGGATCAACGCGCACGACACGACAAAGCCCGCCATCGGGCTGGCGCACGGGAATGTCGAGGGGATTCCAAGCGGCGAGCCTGATTACCCGATCCCTCGCGATACCGCCGCTCGCCGGGGTCTGGACTACCTCGCCTTGGGGCATTGGCATTCGTTCGCCCGCTACGACGATCCAAATGGAGAATGCCGCATGGCGTATTCCGGCACCCACGAAACCACCCAGTTCGGCGAACGCGACAGCGGCAACGCCGTCCTGGTCGAGATTTCCCGCCGGGGCGCGCCGCCCATCCTGACCTCGATACGGACCGGGGGCTTGGACTGGCGGACCATCGAGCATTCGGTGGCGCAGCCGGCCTCGTTAGAATCGCTTGTTCAGCAGTTGACCGCGGTCGCTCAGCCGGAATCGGCGTTGGTCCGCATGCACCTGGATGGGATGCTTTTCCCCGAGGATCGTGGCGCGCTGAGGCAGCTCGAGGAAATTCTGGCCGCCCGCTTTCTCTTCGGTGTTCTCGAAGCCACGGGATTGACTCCGGCGCCGGACGGCGAGGGCTGGATCGAATCCCTGCCCGCCGGGACCTTCCGGGATGCCGCGCGGAAGCTGCGCGCCCTGGCGTCCCAGTCATCCGGCACAGACCAGCAGGCGGTGGCATCCCAGGCCCTCCTGCAGCTCTTCGACCTCTGCGAAAGGAGCCGCGCATGATCCTGCACAGCCTGCGTGTCACGCACTGGCGGAGCCTCCTCGATCCAACTGAGGTTGGCCCTTTCGTTGAGGGTCTGAATGTCATCCATGCTCCGAATGGCACGGGCAAATCGTCCTTGTTCGAGGCAATGCGACGGGCCCTGTTCGACGCACACCTCGTGACCGGCAAGGCGATCGAAGCCGTCCGCCCGTGGGGCCGTTCGCTGGCGCCCCAGGTGATGGTCGAGTTCTCCCAGGCTGGCGTCCGCTACCGGATTGAAAAGACATTCCTGGACAGCCCCAGCGCGCGGCTGTCTCGGTTCGAGGACGGCAAAATTGTGCCGTTGGCGGATGGAAGGAATGCCGATTCCAAGCTGCGCGAGATCCTGGCCGCGACGGACGCGCCGGGGCACGGTCTTTCGAAACAGGAACACTGGGGTTTGGCTCAGGTCCTCTGGGCGCCTCAAGGCGCTTTGAGCCTCAGCTCTCTGTCATCGAGCGTCTCGGAAAACCTCCGCGCCGCCCTTGGGGTCCAGTTGACCGGCGAGGCCGGCACTCGGGTCGAAGAGATGCTCGAGGAGCAATACCTTCTCTTCTTCACCAGGAGTGGCAAGCCGCGCACAGGCAAGGACGCGGCCCCCATTCTGGCCATGGAATCGCAGCTCGCTGAGATGACCCAGGAGAGGCAGCGGCTTCTGGCGCAACAGCAGAGTTTCGAGGAGGCTGCCCGCCACGTCGAGGACGCCCGCCAAAGGCGCACCCAGGCGCGACGCGAAGCGGACGCCCTCAGAGAACCGCTGGACCAGACGCGCCGGCTGGCAGAATCTTTTCAGCGCCTGCAAAGCGATCTGCACCAGAAGCGCCAAACAGAACAAACCGCCAAAGAAAGGCACGAGTCCGTTGGCCGGACCATCGAGCTGATCGCCAACGCGCGGCAGGAGTTTACCGGCTTCAAGGCTCAGATCGAGCGGGACGAAGCGCTGCTCGGCGAGCTGGCTGCCGAGCTGAAAACCGCGAGCGCGCTCGCGGATGAACGCCGCCGCAAACGCGATGAAGCTCGATCGAGACGCGCCTCTCTGAGCCAGCTCACCGCCGAAGTCGAGGATGCCCGCGCGTTCCTGGCCGATACGAAGGCCCGGGACACCCTTGCCGCCAGGCTGGAGAGGTTACAGAAGCTCCAAACGGCTTTCACGACAGAGAAACAATCGCGCACGGTATTGGTGGCGCCCGACGATAAAACGATCCGTGATGTCCGAAAACATCTCGCGGCCAGGGAAAAGGCGGAAACCACCCTTCAGGCATCGCTCATTCATCTGACGGTTCGTCCAGCGCAGGCCACCACTGCGAGCAGGAAATCTCCGGAGGAAACCAGGGCTATTTCCGCAGGGGAGGCCGCAACGTTCACCGGCTCTCCCGAGGTGAGCATCGACATCGAGGGATTCGGCAGCATTCACGCGGCTGGCCCCAAGATGGACGTGGACGCTCTGCGAGAAGAAGTGGCTGAGGCCGACAAGAAGCTGGCGAAGCTCACCCAGCCCTACGGCGCCCAGGACCCGGACCGCCTCCAGCTCCTTCGCGACCAGGCAAAGGACCTTGACCAGAAGATCGAGGCTCTCAAGGGCCAAATCGAGGAACACCTGGATGATGATACCATGGAGGACCTGCAAGCGCAGCTGGCCGAGCTCGATGCCCGCACCCAGGAGCGAACCGGACGATTCCCAGCCTGGAAGGCTCAGCCGCCGGCCCTGAGTGTTCTGCAATCCGCACTCGATGATCAGCGCAAGGGAATCGAGATCGCCGTGGTGCAGGCTGAGGATGCTTTCGACAAGGCCCAAGCTGGCGCGCAGGCGATCGAGAAACGCCATACCGAGACCGAGACCGCACTCAAGGGTGCGCGCCTCAACCTCGAATCGGCTAACCGACGCCTATCCGATTTGACGAAGGATGGCTTGTCCGACAATGCCCGCCAAACCGCCCGGCAGGAGGCGTCGATGGCTTGGGAGGCAGCCCGCACTCGAGCCGAGGAGTGCAAACGCAAGCTCGATGAAATCGGCGAGGACCCGCAGAAGTCCCTCGAAAAGCTGGAACGTCAGTTGCAGATACAGGAGAAAACAGAAGCCGCCGCCCGGGATGACGAGAAACAGGCCGAAGGGCGGCTGCAGACCCTGGCCGCTGAGGGCGCCTACTCGAAGCTGTCGGCCTGCGAGGAGAAACTGACCGATCTCACTGATCGAATCCGCCGTGAAAAGCTTCGCATGGACGCCCTCCGCCTCCTGCATGACACTGTGGCATCCTGCAAGGCCGCCGCCGTCGCCGCTGTGGCCGCCCCGGTCGAGCGCACGGCCAGCCGAATGCTCGAGCGCGTTGCCGGACCGCGTCTCGGCGCCGTTCGCCTGACCGGCCAGTTCGTTCCAGCCGGCATTCAGCCCAAAGCCCTGCCTGAAGCGGTTGAACTGGACAACATCTCGGGCGGCGAGCAGGAACAGCTCTTCCTCATCACTCGACTGGCGCTTGGCCAGGTCCTCGCCCAGAACGAACGCCAGCTGGTCGTCCTCGATGACGTCCTCAATGCCACCGACACCGGCCGCCTGGCGCGCGTGCTGACGCTCCTCGAGGAAGCCGCCGACCGGCTTCAGGTCGTCATCCTCACCTGTCATCCTGAGAGATATCGGGCCCTCGAAAAGGCTTCGTTCTTTGAGCTGGCGGGGCACGCGGCTGAATGAGCGTACTGCATGCGAAGCGGCTTTTCATTATGAGCACGAAACTCACTGCCCTCATCGTCATCGCGATGCTCTCCATCTGCGCCATCCATGGCACGGACGGCAATCGGGAGGCGGCTGCGGATGCCAGCGCCGCCGCGGTGGAGACAATTTACTTCCCTCCGCCCGGCGCCGGCCTCGACAAGCAGAGCCGCAAACCACCGGAAGCGTTGGGCGTGGATCCCGCGGTCGCCGAGCAGGTCCGCCGGTTCATCCGTGAAAACCCGTATCGGCGTTCCGCCCGCCCCTTGCGTTGGGCCCTCTGGCGCAACGGCCACTTGCTGCATGTCGAGGGCGACTTCGACCGGACTGACGATGTTGCCTCGCTCCGCAAGACATGGCATGCGATGTCGGTCGGCGCCGCCCTCTTCCAGGGCAAAATCCCGTCGCTCGACCAGAAGCTCGGCGTCTGGCTGCCCGAACTCAAGGGAACCCACGCCCAGGCGACCTGGCGACACGTCATCACTCAATCGTCCGGATTCGACTATCCACACGGCGAATACCCCGCGTTTCCGCCCGGTGAAATGTGGACGTATTCGGACTGGAATCCAGTGCGCCTGAGCCAGGCAATGGCGCGGGTCTTCGGCAAGCGAGACTATCACGACAATTACGCCGAGATCGTGCAGACGCTACTGTTCGATGCGATCGGAATGGAGGGCTGGTCGATCGGCTTCGTGAAGGATGGCACGAGCGGGCTCGAGGACGGGGTGCGGTTTCGCCTCAGCCTCGATCACATGGGCCGCCTGGGCTTGCTGGCGCTGGCGCGCGGATCGTGGAACGGCCGGCAACTGGTCGCACGCGAGTTCGTCGAGCAGTTGGAAACGAAGCAGACTCGAGGGATGAAAGTCAATTACCAGGGGCCAAATGACGGACAGATCGATCTGGATCCCCACCGGTTCCAGGAATGTCCCTATGGCTACATGACGTGGGTCAACACCGACGGCGATTACTTCCCCGGCGCCAACCCCGCGTGGGCGTGCGGCCGCGGCGCAGGTGGATCGGTCGTTCTTTGGAACCATCGATACGGCGTCGTGTTTGCCGGCTTTGGCATCTCCGCAGCCGGAACATCCGACAATCTGCCCCGGGTCCTCGAGAGGGCGCTTCTCCCCATCCGCGCCATGAGCCAGGCGCCCCTCTGGGGCCGGTTCGAGACAGCAATCGGCAACCCGAAAGTCTACGCCGATCCGTATCGGGACGTTTCGCTCGATGCTCTCTTCACGCGCCCCGATGGCCGCACGGTCCGGTTTTGGGGATTCCATGACGGCGGGCAAACGTGGCGATTGCGGTTCATGCCGGACCAGCCGGGGGAGTGGAAATATGAGGCCAACTTCTCGGACGGCGCCCCGGGCGCTCGAGGCGCGTTCCTCTGCGTCCCATCCGATTTGCCCGGCATGATCGCCCCTCACGAGTCCAACCCGGTCTGGTTCGGCTACCGTGGCGGCGATGCCGTCCTCATGCGCGGGCTGCATGTGGGGGACCGGTTCTTCGCTCGGAACTGGGACGATCCGGCCAGCCCGGCCGACGGCCAGCGGCGCGCTGCGTTTCTCGATTGGGCGCAACGCCAGGGCTGCAATTTGCTCTCGGTCGCCAGCCATTACCTCAACCGCAACAGCGCCGGCCGCGGCCGGGGCTGGAACACGCCGAAACTCTGGCCCTTGAGCGCAGCCGAATATCGTTCCATGGAAATGGTCCTCGATGACCTGGCCTCGCGCCGCATGCTCGTGTATCCGTTCGCCGGCTTCTTCGGGCGTTCCTCATCCTATCCCGACAACCCAGCCGATCAGGCGCTTTACCTTCGGTACACCTACGCACGGCTGGGCGCTTACTGGAACTTGATGCTCAATGTCGCCGGCCCTGAGCCGCTGCTCCCCAACAACGCCTATCTCACCCGGGATCAGGCGAACCGGCTGGGCAGCGAAATCCAGCGCCTGAACGTGTTTGGCAAGCCGCTCTCCATCCATAACCCCACCGGCAACGACCTGTTCCGCGATGAGCCGTGGCTGAACTACGGAACCCTGCAGGGACCGAAAACCGTCGACCGCGCCGCCCTCGGCCGGATCTTGCTCCGCAACCATCATCCTCGAAAGCCGCTGCTCGCCCAGGAAACGCTCTGGTCAGGCAACATCAACCACATCCGATCCATCCAGCGCGATTACACGGACGACGACCTGCGGAAGAACACCATGGTCATCCATTTCTCGGCCGCTTCTCTCGTGTTCGCCGACAACGACGGCGATTCGTCGAGCGGATTCAGCGGAACGATGGACCCGAAGGATTGCCGGCAGAACCGGCATGACGCGGTCCGCCGGGCCTGGGACCTCTGCGCCGCCCTGCCCTTCGCCCATCTGCAGCCGTGTCCAGACGCGGTATCCGGCAGCCATGCCTTCTGCCTCGCCAAGCCGGGCATCGAGTATCTGATCTACCTCGAGCGCACTGCGCCGGTGACCGTGACGCTCGAAGGCGGGCCGTATCAGGCAACGTGGATGAATGCGCGGCAGCCGTCCTGGCTCGAGGCTGGCGGCACGGCGCGCACGGGCCAGGTGCTACAGCCCCCTTCCCGTGAACCACCCTCCTCTCCCGGCCCTCGGCCACCCTCGCCCCCGCTTGACGCGGGAGAGAGGGCAGGAAGAGTTGGCTTCATGGATGCGGGGCGTGAGCCTCAGCTCGGAGAGTCTCCCCCTGGGGACGATTGGATCCTCCATTTGCGCCGATCCGCGGAGTGAGGCGATGAACACCACGCATTCGTTTTATGACCGGCAGTGGCGGTGGTTCGTTCTGGGGACGCTCTTTCTGGCGACGTTCCTGAACTACTTCGACCGCCAGATGCTGGGCACGACGATGGACCCCATCGCCAAGCAGTTCGGTTTGGATAACGCGCAGCGGGGCAACCTGCTTTCGGCGTTCATCTACTCGTATGCGTTCTGCCATCTGTTCTTCGGCTTTCTGGTGGATCGGTTTCGCAATGTCCGGCGTTTCTTTCCGATCATGGTGGCTGGGTGGTCTGCGAGCACGATGCTGGTCGGGCTGGCCAAGAGCTACGAGCACGTCTTGTGGCTGAGGGTGCTCCTCGGCGTATGGGAAGCGGCCAACTTCCCGATCTGCCTGATGATCATCAGCCGCATCTTCCCTGCCGAGGAGCGCAGCCTGGCGTCCGGCATTTTCGCCAGCGGCGCTTTTCTGGCCACCCTGGCCGCCCCGCCAGTCGCCATCTACTTCTCCACCCACTATCACTGGCAGTACTCGTTCCTGCTGGCCGGTGCGCTGGGATTTCTCTGGCTGGTGCCGTGGCTGATGATCTTTCGGCAGCCGGAGCAGCGCGCACCCCGCTGGCAGACGGATTGCCTGGCGGGCCCGGCGGGGGGAAAGGGCTGGCACGTCGGCTGGGGCGCCAGCCTCGTTCACGTGCTCCGTCAGCCCGGATTTTGGGGGGTCGCGCTCATGGGATTGGGGATCATCCCCTCGCTCTATTTCGCCACCCAGTGGTTTCCGTCGTTCTTCACGCAGCAATTGGATCATCCCTACGACCAGTCGCTGGCTTTCAAGCTGTCGGCGATCTACTTCATGCAGGACGTCGGCCTGTGGGCAGGCGGCGCGGCCGTGCTCTGGCTCAGCCGCCGCGGTCTGCCAGTCCTCGCGTCCCGCAAGGTGGTCATCACCTGCGCCTATGCGCTGATGCTGTCGGTCCTCGTCGTGCCCCGCCTCTCGTCGACCAATGCGAGCGTCGTGTTTCTCTGCCTCTACGTGTGCGGCATTGGGGCGTTCCTGGGGAACCAACACGCCTTCAAGCAGGATGTGGACCCGAGGCAGGTCGCGACCGTGGCGGCCCTGGTCGGCGCCATCGAGACAGGCTTCACCGCATTTGTCATCCAGCGGGTGGGGCTGTTCACCAAGGAAACCGCTGATTTCAACCCGGTGTTTTTCTTCCTGGCGGGACTGGCAACATTCGCCTGGGTGATCGCCCTGGTGTTCGTGAAGCCGAAGTGGCTCAAGGTCGAATAAGGACCTCGCCGGCGCGGCGAAAGCCCGTCTCGCCGCTGTTGAGCACCTTCACCCCGAAATCCTTCTCCGGATCGGGATGGCTGAAGGCAAAGACGGACATGGACATCTGCGCCAGGACGACGATGTCGACTCGCTCTCGCCCCTGCGCCTGGCGGATGGCGGCGGCGATCGCGCGATTGTGATCGGCGATTCGGCCGGCGCCCAGCAGCTCGAACGCGTCCTCGACTGTGGCGCCGGTGAACTCGACCGGCAGCCCCAGCCGCACGGCCGTTTCCTCGAGCAGGCTTTGTGTGCTCTTCACGGTCGGCCCATGGGTGGCGATCACAAGGATCCGGCCGCGGCTCCGGACCGCCTCCTCCATCATGGCTTGGTCAATCTGGACGACCGGCACGCCCAGCGGAGCCAGATCCGCTTGCACCCGGGCAAACGCGCGGTTCATCGTCGAGCACGAGATGAGGATCGCATCGACTCGGACCAGGTCGAACAGGTCGCGCGCATAGCGGCAGAACAGATCGATGTTGATCTGCGGCGGGCACGGCCGCCCATCGCGGTGGGCGCGCATGAAATGGAGCTGGACGCCCTCGTTGCCCACGTTGACCACCTGCACGCCGGGCAGCTCGCGCCGCGCAAAGTACGTCGACCACAGGCTCGTCCAGGAGGCGCCGTTGACCACGCCGAGCTTCTTGCTGGAGAAAGGGAGATCGGGTTCGGGCTCGAGCGTGGGCACGCCGGTGACCGCCATGTAATCGCCGAAGAGGCGAATGGGATCGTCGAGCAAAGGGCGGGCATTCATGGCTTTCCGAGGATCTCCTCGACCTTTCGCACCACGTCGTCCGAGGTCATTCGGTAATGGGCCATGAGGTCGTTGACATGGCCCGTGTGGATGAAATCGTCCGGATCGGTCCCGATGGCGCCGACGCGCACGGGGGCGCCCTTGGCGGCGAGCGCCTCGGCCACGAGCGAGAACAGGCCGCCGCTGGTGCAGTGGTTTTCGAGCGTGACGATCGCAGCCGTCCGAGACGCCAGGTCGTAGAGCAGATCGCGGTCGAAAGGCTTCAGGCTCGGATGATGATCCAGCCGGGCGCGGATGCCCTTGCGTTCGAGCTTGGCGGCCGCCAGCTTGGCGGTCTTCACCATCAGGCTGGTGCTCACCAAGCCGACGTCGCAGCCGTTGTCCAGCACGGTGACGCCCCGCCCCAATCGAAACTGGTAGCCGGCGGCCAGCTCGTTCTCGGCCACCTCGCAGCGCACGATGCGAAAGTAGAACGGCCCGGGCGTTTCCACCGCCACCCGCAAGGCCTGGCGCATCTCGAGATGGCATCCGGGCTCGATCACGCTCAGGTTCGGGATGCGCAGCAGGAGCCCCAGCTCCTTGTCGCTCTGGTGCGTCGCGCCGGCCTTGCCGGTATAGAGGCCCGGGTACGCGCCCAGGACCTTCACGTTCGCATGGCTGTAGGCCACCGACACGTAGAGCTGGTCCATGAACCGCCGGCAGAAGGCGTCGAACGTGCATGGAAACGGAATGAATCCTTCCTGGCTCAGGCCGGCCGCCATGCTGATCATGTTCTGCTCGGCGATGCCGGCTTTGAGGAGCTTGTCGGGATGGAAATGCTCGAAGATATGAAGGCCGGAGCTGGTCCGCAGATCGCCGTCGAGCGCCACGATCTGGGGGAACTCGAAGGCCAGATCCGCCAGCGCATAGCCCATCTGGTAGCGCATCTCCTGGGTGGCCTCGCGGGGGGGGATGGTGAATTGTGCCATGGGAAATCCGGTTTCAGGCCTGCTTTTCGGTGATGCGATCCGGGTTGGCGTGCTGCGGAGGAACGATGCGGATGGCTTGGCCGAGGGCCGCCGCGAACTCCTCGGGAATCCCGAGGCGCCGCCCGTCGCGCTCCCAGAGCTCGCGCAGCCAGGCCTGAGCGGTGGCGGCGTCCCGGGGCGCGCTCGTGTGCCAGTTGGGATTGTACTGGCAGCAGGCGATCTGCTTGCCCTTGATCGTTTCGAGCACGACGGCGGCGGGCTTGCCGTGCCGCTGCACGGCCAGATGGTTGCCGAGGTCGACCAGCTCGGCCACGTCGTGCCCGTTCCGGACGACATGGGGCTCGAGGTTGAAGGCGGCCAGTTTGTCCGCCAGCGGCTCGAGCGACATGTCGGCGTGGACGAAGCCCTTGGCCATGACCTTGTTGTAGTCAATGATGAACACCAGGTTGTCCAGCCGGTAATGTCCGGCCGCCATGAACGCTTCCCACACCGAGCCTTCGTTGCATTCGCCGTCGCCCAGCAAGACATACACCATGCGATCCGAATGGTCCGGACCGAGCCGCCGGATGCCCAGGGCGCGCCCCACCGCCACGCCCGGAATCTGGCCCAGCGATCCGCCCGAAATTTCGATGCCCGGCGTGCGCGTGCTGTCGGGGTGGCTCTCGAGGTGCGAATCCCAGGCGCCGTATCGTTCGAGATCCCGGAGCGGGAAATAGCCGAACAGCGCCAGCACCGCGTAGAGCGCAGGGCACGCGTGGCACTTCGAGAGGTAGAACACATCGCGATGGGGCCAGCGCGGATGCTTTGCGTCGAAGCGCAGGATGTGATTGAACAGAACCGCCAGAAACTCGGATTCCGACAGACTGCCGCCCGGATGGCCCAGGGCCGCGCAGGTCATCTCGTAGACCGTGAAGCTCCGGATCAGGTAGGCCAGCGTCTCGCTGCTGCGCAGCAGGCTCGAGTGCTCGGCGTGGTGCGGAAACACCTCCTGGAACCGGCACGTATCGGAGCGGAACGGCCGCCACCAGGTGGCCACCTCGAATGGGTCGGTTGTTCGGATCATATCAGGAGGTGAGAAATGGACGCTGGCGGGGCTTGGCTTGGGTTGCACCCTGGCGCTGCTCGACCAAGGCGAAATGATCGATCATTGCCTGGCGCGCCCCCGCGGCATCCTGCCGCGCGATCGCAGCGTAGATCCGCTCATGGGCCCGCAGGTTCCGTTTGCCGTAATCGCCCGCCACCAGCTCGCGGCTGATGGCGATCGAGTCGCGGATGAGCCGGTGCAGATAGTCGATCAGATGCACATAGATCGGGTTGCGGGTCATTCGCGCCAGCATCTGATGGAACTCGAGGTCGGCGCCTCGATACCGCTCGAACTGTTGGTCGGTTCGGAATCGCACGACAGCCCGCATGGCGGCAATGCGCTTTGCCATCGCGCGGAGCAGCGCCGGCTGGCGTTCCTGAAGAGCCTGCTCGACCGCCCAAAGCTCGAGCACCTTGCGGATGGCCACCACATCCGCCAGGCGTGCCACCTGGGTGCCCACCGCCTCCTGGATGGGATCGCGCAGCGTCGAGGGCAGGGCGGTGCAGACAAAATTGCCGCTCTTGGCCCGGCGCTCGACGAACCCGCGCGCCTCGAGCCGGTTCATGGCGTCGCGCAGCGTGGTGCGGCTCACCGACAGCCTCTGGGAGAGCTCCCGCTCCGAGGGCAAACGCGCCCCCGGGCTCAGCCGCCCCTCGAAGATGAGGCTCAGCAGCCGACGCAGCACGTCGTCCGAACGCCGCGGGTGGCCATCCGTGGCCCCCCGCATCGAACGCGCTTGATCATTCGTGGATTCCGGCAACCGCCGCGCCCGGCGGCTCCGGGCCGCCGAGACCGCCGCAGAACGCGCTTCGATCCCTTTGTCCACTGCTGGCATGTGGTCATACCAGATATGCACGCCGATGCCGCATCGAGTCAAGCACGACTCCTTGCTTGACGATCGCACTCGGGGCGGCACAACGTGAAGCCATGATCGATCCGCCTGCCCGCTCGATGGCCTTGCCTCTGGAGATCCCCGCCCCTTGGCGCCGCAAGCGCCCGATGAGCCCAGGGGTGCTTTGCGCCTGCGTCTCGATCCTGTCGAGTGTCGCCGTGTCTTCCATCGCTCCGGCCGACACACGGCAGTGGTCGGTCCATGAAATCACCCTGGCCGCAGCGGGCAGCTATGACAAGCCCTACACCTCGGTCGAAGTCGCCGCTCGGTTCACCGGCCCCGATGGCACGGAGACCGCGGTCCGCGGATTCTGGGATGGCGGCAGGACCTTCAAGGTGCGCTTCACTCCGACGTGCCAGGGCCGATGGCGCTTCGCCGTTGAATCCGCGCCGGAGGACGAAGGCTTGACGCGCGCCGGCGAGTTCGAGGCCGCAGCGCCGCTTCCAGGCCATCACGGTTTCTGGCGCCGCGACGCGCGCTATCCCACCCGCTTTGTCTTCGAAGACGGCACCCGGGAGTATATTTGGGGGACGACGTATTACGGCCTGGTTTCGAACGCGCGCGCCGGCGGGGGTTGGCAGCAATCGATCACGAACATCGTTCGATATGGAATCAGGAAAGCGCGTTTCCTGCTGGCGCCCGGCAGCGCCGACAAGCCGTCTTACTATCCGGCCAGCAATCCGTTTCTCGATGGAAACGCGGATCAGTTGGACCTGGCGCACTGGGAGGCAACGGATCGCGTGATTGGGTTTCTGGCCGATCATGGCGTGCTGGCGGACGTGATCGTGTTCCCCTATCGAAGGTCCGCGGATGAGGTGGCATCGCTGGCCCAGGACGAGCGATTTCTCCGCTACGCCGTGGCGCGGCTGGGGGCGTTTCCCAACGTCACCTGGTGCCTTGTCAACGAGTGGAACTACTCGGTGCTATCGCGCGACTATTGGAATCAGATGGGCCACCGGCTGCGGAGGGAGGATCCATGGGCCATCGCGGGGGCGCTCGCGGACCCGGCCCGGCGCGGTTCGCCGCCCTCCATCATGCCGCGAGCCTTGTCCATCCACCAGCAGACCCGGCCGGACTGGAACTTCGCCGAGGAGAACTGGCACTCGCACGCGATCTTGCAGTTCGGCGTCCGCAATCGCGGCCCATCGGCGCGGGTGGGAGATGAGTGGGCCGGGGCGGGCAAGGCCGGGCAGCGATTTCGTCATGGGGACGAGTGGGGCAATCACTCGATCGTCCGCAATTGGACGGGCGCGTACCCGGTGGTGAACGACGAATACGGCTATATCGGCGAACCGCAGGATGACAGCGAAGGAAGGCAGCCCGATGGCAGCTACAAGCGATTCACCCGACTGAAACATCGGAACACGTGCTGGGGGATCGCCGTGGCGGGGGGCTATGGCGCCGCCGGCGACAAGAACGACTACGAGGACGGCCGGCCCTACAAATCAGCCAACTGGCATGACACACCGGAGTATGGAGACATCCAGCGCCTGGTCGATTTCTTCAGCCAGCCCGGACTCGATTATTGGAAAATGGGGCCAGACAACGCCCTCATCAAGTCGGGCGCGCGGGTGTATGCGCTGGCCGAACGGGGGGCTGCCTATGTCTTTTACGCGGCGGCAGGGGGATCATTCTCGGCAGCCCTGGCCCCGGGCCAATACCGTGCGTGGCGGTTCGATCCGCGAACAGGGGAAGCGGCCACCCTCCCGGACGTGGCGGGCGGAGAAACGCGGTCGATCTCGCTGCCTGACGACCAGGATTGGGTGATCCACCTGGAGGCGAGACGCGGCTCGGAGTGATGTGGCGCCAGGAGGCTTTCCATGGGTGTCTGCGCACGATCCCGGCCGAGCCTGGCGGGGACCCTTTTCGGATTTGCGCTGTGGCTGAGCCATCCCGCCTCCGGCGTCGCCGCCGGCGTCGATTTCAGCGAGAGCCGCGGTTTCCGCGACCGGCCGTTCGCGCTGGCAATCGCGACGGATCTGCCGGGCGGGACGATCCGCTACACGCTCGATGGCGCCGCTCCTGCCACCAACAGCGGCCGCCTATACACCGGCCCCATCCAGATCACAAACACCACCGTTCTCCGTGCCATCGCGCATGCCCCCGGCGGGCCCCCCACCCCCGTGGCCACACGAACCTACCTGTTCATCGACGATATCCTCCGGCAATCCGGGATGGACCCGAGCATCGTGACCAATGACGCCTACGCGCAGGATCTGCCCGGCGGACTGGTCGAGATCCCGTCGGTTTCGATCGCCGGCGCGAACATCGCCGGCACGTTCGACGAGGCGCCCGTGTCGGTCGAGCTTATATATCCCAACGATCCCGGCCTCGACGTCCAGGTCGACACCGAGCTCAAATTGACCCAGGCGGGCGCCAAGCCGGCCTACAACCTCCGGTTCAAGACCGAGGTCGGTCCTGCCAAGTTTCGGTGGAACATCTTCAAGCACGCGCCCAATGCGGGAGAATACACCCAGGATCCGCGGGCCTATGACCGGCTGCACCTCAAGGGCGCCGGCAACGACTGGTACGGCACGGGCCGGCGCCATGCGCTTTACATCCGGGATGCGTGGACGCGAGACAGCCAGATCGCGGTTTCCGGCGACGGCTCGCACGGCATGCTCGTCCATCTCTATCGCAACGGGCGATACCTCGGCCTGTTCAACCTCTACGAGCGGCCCGACACGTGGTGGGCTGCCAACCACCTGGGCGGAACCGAGAATGACTACTACAGCCCGAAGTTCCAGACGGGCAGCGCCACATCCGCACGCCTGAATTACCTGAACACCGTCTTGATCGCGAGAGACATGGCGGCGCCGGGCCACTATGCCGAGCTCAACCAATACCTGGATGTGGTTCAGTTCATCGATTACCTGATCGTCAATTTCTACGCCGCCGTGAAGGACTGGCACGACCAGCAGGACGCGTTCAACACGGCGCCGCTGATCCAGACCGTTCCGCCCGGGCCATTGAGATACATCGTATGGGATGCCGACCAGGCGTGGGATCTGCAGGGCATCAACCCGCCATTCACCTTCAACCTCAACTTCTCGGATGGGGGCGGCAGGCATCGGCAGATCTGCCACGCCGCCGCCGCCCATCCCGATTTCCGGATCCTCTTTGCCGACCGCGTCTACAAACACCTGTTCAACGAGGGGGCGCTGACTGTCGCGAGCAGCCAGCGGCGCTGGACCAACCTCGTGAACGCGGCGCGCAACGCGATCCTGGCCGAGCAGGCCCGCTGGGGCGACGAAGCCCTCCCGGCGCCTCCGACCCGCGAGTCGAACTGGCTCCCGGAGACCCAGCGCGTCCTGGGCCTCATGCAGTCGAACGTGGACGAATTCATCGCCCTCCTGCGCTCGGATCCGGACGGCCTCTACCCGCCCAATGATCCGCCTCGATTCAGCCGGCATGGCGGGCAGGTTCCCGCCGGGTTTTCCCTCAGCCTGAGCGCCGGGGCCGGCTCACTCCTGTTCACGGCCGACGGCAGCGACCCGCGCCTGCCCGGTGGCGCCGTGTCGCCCCGCGCGCAGCTTTACGCCTCGCCGTTGGTTATCCTGTCCAATCTCACCCTCAAGGCCCGGCTGCGAACCGGGACCGACTGGAGCGCCCTCGCCGAAGCGGCCTTCTACACGCCGCAGGACCTTGGCCGCCTGGCTATCACGGAAATCATGTACAACCCACCCAGGCTCGGCGCCGTGGATGGGGACGAGTTCGAGTTTGTCGAATTGAAGAACGCGGGCACAAACGCGCTCGATTTGACCGGGCTGCGGTTCAGCGAGGGGATTGCTTTCGAGTTTCCACCGGGTGCCCGCCTTCAGCCGTCCCAGTTCTTCGTCCTGGTGCGAAACACGAACCAGTTTGCCGCCAAGTACCCGGGCGCATCCTGGCAGGGGGTATACTCGGGCAAATTGGCCAACGAAGGGGAACGTGTCACCCTCGCGACCGCCTGGGGCGCACAGGTCATGTCTGTCGAATACAACGACCGGGCACCCTGGCCCGCCGCCGCCGATGGCCACGATTTCTCCCTTGTGCCGCTGAATCCAGCCGTCTATCCCAGCTCGGACCGCGGGGATCGCTGGCGGGCCAGCGCGCAGCCCGGCGGTTCGCCCGGCGCCGACGATCCGCCACCCACGATCCCTGCGATCGTCGTCAACGAGGTGCTGGCAGCCCCGCCCGGAGCTTCCCCGGGCGCCCCCGCCAGCGATGCCATCGAGCTCTACAATCCCCATCTGCACTGGGTCGACCTGAGCGGTTGGTTCCTGACCGATGAAGCCGATACACCCCGCAAGTTTCGGATTCCGGACGCAACCGCCATCCCGCCAAACGGATTCCTCGTGTTCACCGAAGCGGATTTCAATCGGGCGTCCGACGCTTCCAACCGTTTCGCACTGAGCCAATTCGGCGATCAGGTCTATCTGTTCAGCGCCAATGCCAGCGGCGGTCTCACCGGCTATACCCACGGATTCGGCTTCGGCGCCTCGGAACCGGGCATCTCCTTCGGCCGGTTTCTCACCAGCACCGAAGAAGCCCAATACCCCCCCCAGACAGGCAATTCCTTTGGCGCCCGCAACTCGAGTCCGCGGTTCGGACCGGTCGTCCTGTCGGAAATCCATTACCACCCATCCCCCGGCGCCAGCGAGTTCGTCGAGATCCAAAACCTCGCAGACGAGGATGTGCCACTGTATGACCCGGTGCGCTCGACCAACACGTGGAAGCTGAGCGGCCTGGGATATGCGTTCCCCGCGGGGATCACGCTCACGCCAAGGGGCCTGCTGCTGCTTGTGGCGGTCGATCCGTCGGATTTCTGCGCCCGGCATGCCGTGCGGGCAGGAGTGCAGATTCTGGGACCGTGGGCCGGCACCCTCGAACACAGCGGCGAGCTCCTGGAACTGCAGCGCCCCGGGCCGCCCGACATCAACGGACTCGTCCCGTATTACGCTGTGGACAGCGTCCGCTATAACGACAAGCCGCCCTGGCCGATCGATCCGGATGGGCTCGGCCCCTCGCTGGAACGAATCGATGCGGCGGCTTACGGCAACGACCCCATCAACTGGCGCGCCAGCGGCACCGCGGGCGGCACACCGGGTATCGCTTCGGCCATGGCAGCCGGGCCCATGCTCGCCGTCGGGCAACCGCTGCTCGAAACCAGCGCGCTCGTCGGCGAAAACGCTAAACCGGAAGTCTTTCATGTCTGGAACGTCGGCGTGGGAACGCTGGATTACAGCGTGGCGGTTGATGCCCACTGGCTGACCGTTTTCCCGGACTCGGGCAGTCTGTTGAACGTCGGCCTTCCGCAACAGCACGAACTGCATTTTGCGACAGCGGCCTTGCCGCCGGGCTTGCATGCCGTCTGCATCTCCCTGACCGCGCCCGATGCCGTTCCCTCCCAGCGATCCTTGATCGTGGTCCTCGAGGTGCGAATCCCAGGCTCGTTCATGGCCTACAACGACTTCGGCTGGAAACCAGGCCAATCGGCCGATCGCATCACCACGCACACCACAGCCGATGGCGGAGGCGGAGGCGATGGCGGCGGCCCGCTGGTCGATTTCGCCACAGGCCAGCCTTCGAGCATCACCCTATCGATCGCGGGCGGCGCCTTTTTCGGAGAGTGGCAGGCGGATCTGGGCCGATTATCCGAACCGGGCACCGATGCATACGGCCTGTTCAACGGCCGGGTCGACTGCCGGGGATTCTTGAGCTTCGCGTCCGCGGACTTGCTCCTCGAGTTCAGCGGCCTCGATCCGGCTGAGCGGTACGAGGTCGCGCTCTTCGGCAATTGCGACATTCCCTCGTATCCGGATCGCTTCCTGACTGCGACCATCGAGGGCGCGCGCTCTTTTGTCAACTCGAGCACGGCTGGCGCCATCCTGGCCGGTACCCGGCGCGAAACCACCATCGCGGCATCCGGCTACAACACCCCGCTGGGCCAGGTGATCCGCTACACCGCCATCGCTCCGCTTCGGGACGGCCAGTTCCGGCTGCGCATTCCCGCCGCGACTGCGGCGGAATCGGGCCGCTTTTACCTGAACGCCCTGCGTTTCGCGACCGTGGCCCAAGGGCTGCCGCCCCAACTGCGCTTGCTGCGGGCTGGAGACGATGTCCTGGCCCTCTGCTGGGCTGGCCCGGATTGCACTTTGGAGCAGGCGCCCGACCCTCGCGGCCCTTGGACCGCCAATCCCTCCCAGGCCAATCCGCAAACGGTGCCCGCCCATGCCGGCGCCGTGTTCTTTCGCCTCGCCCGATGACTCGATTCAGCTTGAGCCGAACCCGGCAACGCGGCGGTCGGCGGCCCCAGCCGAAAGCCGCCGGCAGGGCGCGCCTCCGCGCTTCTGGTCATACCAGATTTGTTTGACACGGAACCCCTGATCATGTAACGCTGGGTCTCATCATATGATCCAGCCGGCTTACGGGCGAATGTCGGTCTGCTTTCTCGGCCATCCGGAGATTTGTCGTTTCAACGCAGCGCAAGGTTTCCCGATCCGCAACCCCTCAACGAGGATCCATCCATGAACCAACCAGCCAAACACCGCTTTTCGATCGCCATCGTCCTCGCGATGGCCTTTCTGGCCCAGCCGCTGCTTGCGGCCCCCATCATTGTCAATGTCGTCGAATCCGGAGGGGACGCCGACGGGCCAGCCCCGAAATACACCGGCCAGACTTTCTGGCTGGCCAACCAGCGGACCGGGGCGGCGGTGAACCGGTATTACACCGTGCCGGCCTTCGGCGAGGACGCCTTCGCCTACACCGACCGAGCCCACAACTGGAACGGCTTCCTGAGCGTGTACGGGGGCATCATGGACATCCCCAGCTACCTGGTCGGCGGCGACTACATCATGATCGCCAACGACAACAACAACAATCCGGAGACGACCAGCAGCCCGCCCTATCGGCTGGAAGTCACTCTTTCCCGGCCCGCCCATGTCTACGTGCTCGTGGATAACCGCATTGGAAACGGTTCGACGAACACCCTCCCGCCGAATATTTCGCCTTCGGGGAACACCAATCTCCAGTGGCTCATCGACGCCGGCTGGAGCCCGGTCACGGGCAACGGCATCAACCGCTCCAACCGGGTCGACGTGCCCGACGAGGTCGGCATGGACGAAGGGGGCGAGGGGATCGGCACTGGCCCCGGCCAGAGCATCAACCAATACAGCACCGTCTATCGCAAAGAGAACGTCCCCGCCGGAACGATCACGTTCCACCAGTATTTCGGCAACAACATGTATTGCATCATCGCCCAGCCGGCTGGCGCCGCCGCGGATGCCGCGCCGCGGATCGAGGAGCGCTCGCCGGCCAATCTGACGTTGACGCATCCCCCCTCGAGCGGCATCGCCTTTCACGCGCGGACGGATCCTCCCAACAGCATCGAGCCCTCCGGCATTCGCCTGATCCTCAACGGCGCCGATGTGACCGGAAGCCTGGCCATCAGCGGATCGGGCACGGATCGCGCGGTCAGCTACGCGGGACTGGCCGGCAATACGTTCTACACGAATGCGCAGATCCTTGTGACCGATGCCGCCGGACACAGCACCCGCGACACGTTCAGCTTCGACACCCTGGGCGCTGGAGGCGTGGTGATTGAAATGGAAGATTACAATTACGGGGTGGACGCAGGGGGGCAGCCGGCCACCAAGTTCTGCACCACCGGCAATCTCGAGCCCCCGCCCGTGGCCTCGGGAGGCGGATTCCAGGATGATCCGCCGCCATCGGGATTCACGCCCGCCCAGGTTCCGGTCCACGGCAGCGGCGTCGGCTATCTCGACACCTACGCGGTCCCCAACGTGGATTATTCCGACACCACGACGGCCATCGGGTGCACCACCCTGAGCTGCATCAACAGCTATCGCGCCTGCACAGCGGTCGGGGCAACCGCCACGGGCGATTTGAGCCGCAAGAAATATCTCGACCTGGACATTGCCGCGTGGGACCTCGACCTCAACCAGGTGCAGGCCGGCGAGTGGCTCAACTACACCCGCACGTTCGCCAGCACCAATTACACGATCTACCTGCGCGCACGCGCCACCGCCGCTCAAACCCTGACCTTGAGCCGAGTCACCGGCAATCGCGCGCAGCCGAACCAAGCCGTCCAGATGTTGGGTGAATTTCAGGTCCCCGCAACCGCGGGTTACGAATACATCCCGCTGCGCGACCTGGGGACCACTGCGGCGCTGGTGCTGAACCTCAGCGGTGCGCAGACCCTCCGGTTAGCGGCCGGGGCAGCGGCGAACAATGTGTTCCCGAATTTCCTGGTCGCGGTTCCGACTTCCGAGGCAGTCACGCCGCTGGGACCGGTGGTCACCGTCCAGGAGCCCGCGCCCGTCGCCGCCGCCAGCATTCACACGCCCATTTCGGCGACCATCATGAACCGCAGCACCCTGTCCGTGGTGCTCGATTCGATTCAGCTCTTCCTCGATGGCACGAACGTCACCGCCTCCAGCGCGCGCGCTTCCATCTCCGGCGGGGCGACGATCACCTATCAGCCAGCGCCGCCGCTGGCTTACTCCTCGAGCCACACAGCGAAGGTGGTGTTCAGCGACGCGGGCGCTAACTCCTACACTAACGAATGGGCTTTCGCCACCCTGGCGCCAATGCCGCCCACCGTGGCCATTTCAGGCCCAGCCCAGGACGCCGCGTTCGCCAGCGGATCGAGCATCCCCATCACCGTCGATGCCCAATCGGATGCCGGCGTCGCACGCGTCGAGTTCTTCGCCGATCGCTGGAAGATCGGGGAATCCACCGCCGCCCCATTCAGCTTCACCTGGACGGCGCCCGACGACGGCCGGTATGACCTGGTCGCCCGCGCCTACGACGTCTTGGGCAACAACACCGCATCCGAGATCGTCCGCATTGTCGTGGGCGCCGACCTCGCGCCCTATGTGCTGTTCGTCGGCAAGATCGACGAGCTCGCCCAAACCCACGTCAATCGCGTCACTGACGCCATGGTGGTCGACTACTTGAAAACGTTCGGACTGGACGTTCAGGTTCTTGATGAGGACATCGTCCAGTCCACCGACGCCGACGGCAAGCAGCTCATCCTCAATTCGTCCACCGAGACGTCGGGCGATGTGAACACCAAATTCCTGACGGCGGCCGTTCCATTCCTCAACTGGGAAAACGGGCTGCAGGACGACATGCAAATGTCCGCCAACGGGGCTGACGTGGACGCTCAAACAGCGCTGACGATCGTGGATGCATCGCATCCGATGGCGGCAGGGCTGGCGGCCGGCACCTACACGGTCGTCACCGGCGGCCCCAACAACTGGACATCGGGCAACCCGGGCGCCGGCGGCCAGACCATCGCCGTTCTGGCCTCCAACCCGAGCCGCGGGTGCATCTACGCCTATGAACCCGGCGCCCTGCTCGCGGACGGTTTCACGCCCGCCCCTGCCCTGCGCATGCATATTTTCTTCCGTGACACCACGTTCAGCGTGCTCAACTCGACCGGGCTGGCGCTGTTCAATGCGGCTGTCTTCTACGGATTGGGAGCGACGCCCCCCACGGCCGGCATCACGTCTCCCACCAACGGCCAGAGCTTTTCCGTCGGAAACGCCGTCCCGATCGCCGCCACGGCGGCTCCGGGCAGCAATGCGATCGAAAAGGTTTCCTTCTACCTCGACGGCATGAAGATTGGCGAGGACACGACCAGCCCGTACACGGGATCGTGGGCGAAAGCGACGGCCGGGGTGCACACGCTGGCCGCGGTTGCCAAGGATACACTGGGCCTCGAACGCACCGCTGAGATCACCGTCAATGTCGGCGACGTCACCCCGCCCACGGTCGCCATCAACAGCCCGCCCGCCAACGCCACGTTCGCCTCCGGCGCCGACGTGCCCATCGCCGTCAGCGTCGAGGACAACGTCGGCGTCGTCCGGGTCCAGTACCTCGCCAACGGCGAGCCCATTGGCGAATCCACCAGCGCGCCGTTCGGATTCACCTGGACTGGGCCAGCCGATGGCCGCTGGAGCCTGGCAGCCCGCGCGTACGATGCGGTGGGCAACGCCGGCGATTCGCCAGCCGTGAGCATCTTGATCGGCCGGGCGCCTCCCAACGTGCTCTTGATCGTCGCCAATCCAACAGGGACGTCGGCCACCGACGCGAGCGACCGCGCGGTCCGGGATCATCTCGTTGCCGACCTGGGATGCGACGTGACCGTCGTCAGCCACACGGCTGTCCAGACCAGTCATGGCGACGGCAAGCAGTTGATCATCTGCTCCTCCTCGGTGAGCTCCGGCAATGTCGGCGCCAAGTTCCGCGACACCGCTGTTCCGTTCATCAACTGGGAAGCCGGCCTCCAGGACGACATGGCCATGGTGGCGGCTTCAGCGGACGGATTCGATCGACCGAGCCAAACGGACGTCGACATTGTCAACGCGGCGCATCCGCTGGCGGCGGGTCTGGCGGCGGGAGCGCACACGGTGGTCAATAACGCTCAGGGCTTCACGGCGGGCCGGCCCAATGCCAACGCCCAGGTCATCGCCACCATCGCCGGCAACGCCAGCGAGGCGTGCATCTACGTCTACGAACCGGGGGCGATGCTCGCCAACAGCGCGCCGGCGCCCGCGCTTCGGATCCATCTCTTCCTGCAGAACACCGCGTTCGCCAATCTCAACGAGGACGGCCTGAAGCTCTTCGATGCCGCGGTCGAGTATGCGCTGGCTCCGGCCACGCTGGGGCCGTTGACGGCGGCCCTGATGGGCGGCAAGATCCGAATCACCTGGGAAGGCCCGGGCATACTCGAGCAGGCCAGCGAGATGCCAGCGGCCTCCTGGTCCATCGTCACCCCCACCGCACCCAATATCTATGAAACCGTGCCCACCGAAGCGAAGGCATTCTATCGCCTGCGGAAATAGCGCCATGAAACAAGCCTGTCGATGCCCCATCCGATCGGCGTTCACGCTGATCGAGCTCCTGGTCGTCATTGCGATCATCGCGATCCTGGCCGGCATGCTGTTGCCGGTGCTCTCGAAGGCCAAGGCCAAGGCCCACACCACGGGCTGCGTGAACAACCTCCATCAAATGGGCTTGGCCTTCATGATGTATCTGCCGGACTACATGGACGCCTTCCCCGCTCCCGGCTCGCGGGCGACCGAGGGTCCTCAGCCCGAAGACTGGATCTACTGGCAGCCCCAGACCATCGGCGGGCGGGGGCTCCGCAACCCCCACGAAAGCCGGATCGCTCCCTATATCGCCGGATTCAGGACGAATGTGTTCCTCTGTCCGGCGGATAAGGACGCCCTCAAACGCCAGGCCGAGTGGGGGGCCAACCCCTCCCTCGAGCGGTATCTGTTCACTTACTCGATCAACGCGGGGCCGGAAGGCATGGCCAGCTACTTCACCCCCGACCGCAGCACCATCCGGCTCCACAAATACGGCCGGATCAAGAACCCCGCCACGAAGATGATGCTCATGGAGGAACGCGGAAGCCTTCAAGATGGGGTGCAGCTCCCCCACGTCACCAGCAGCCCGAATTATGTGAGCGACGCGAAATGGGGGCGGGGTGACAACGACGGCATCTTCACCTCACGCCACAACACAAAGGCCTGCACCGCGTTCGCCGATGGCCACGTCGAAATTGTCCACGAATCGTTCCGCTACCAAAAACCGCAACACTGGGATCCGGAGTATTAAGGATCTCTGCAAAAATTGCTTCCGATTTTGGCGGGCGCGCCGCTGGGCCCCATTCCAGTTGAGAGCAGATCTATGAATAAATCCCTGAGCCTCGTCGGCGCAATTCTGATTGGTTGGGCCATCACAGCCAGCGCCGGCTCTCCATCCGCTTCCGGTCCGGCAAAGAGTCCCAATGTGCTGTTCATCGCGGTGGATGACTTGAACCATTGGGTGGGTTATCTGGAACGTAATCCGCAGACATTGACCCCCCACATGGATCGTCTGGCCAAACGCGGCGTGTGGTTCACCCGCAGCTATTGCGCGGCGCCGGTATGCAATCCGTCGCGAGCGGCGCTCATGTCCGGCCTCCGGCCCGGGTCGACGGGAGTGTACGACAACCAGGAGAACTTCGCGCCCGTGATTCCCGAGGCGATCACACTGACGACTCAGTTTCGCAAGGCCGGGTATTACGTCTGCGGCGCGGGCAAGATCTATCACTCGAGCGTCTACCGTCCGGGCGAGTGGGACGATTGGCTCCGGAACGCCCAGGGTGCGGGCCGCGAGGAGGATGGCGCCCCCCAGGCTCAGGTCCAGGCCGGCAAGCTGCCCATCACGCCGTTGAGCTGCGGCGACGACGACATGCCGGATGCCCACTTCGTGCGCTACGCCATCGAGCAGTTGAACCGCAAGCACGATCGCCCCTTCTTCATTGCCTGCGGCCTCACCAAGCCCCACCTGCCCTGGAGCGTGCCGAAGAAGTATTACGATCGGTTCCCCCTCGAGAAGATCGAGCTGCCCCCCTATCGCGAGGACGACCTCGAGGATCTGCCGCCGATCGCGCTTCGGTTCGCTCTCAGCTCGGGCGACCACGCCGCCATCCTCCAGCAGGGCGGCACGAACACCTGGAAGCAGGCGATCCGCGCCTACCTGGCCACCATCAGCTTCTGCGACACAATGGTGGGGCGCCTGCTCGATGCCTATGACCGGTCGCCCGAACGCGACCGCACCATCCTCTGCTTCTGGAGCGATCACGGCTGGCACCTCGGCGAGAAACATCACTGGCGCAAATTCGCGCTCTGGGAGGAAAGCACTCGGGCGCCTTTCATCTGGATCGTGCCGGGCCTGACTCCGGCCAACGGCCGCTGCGATCGCACCGTCGATTTCATGAGCATTTACCCGACGCTGATGGACCTCTGCGGGATCCCCGCCCCGGCGCACGTCCAGGGCCGCAGCCTGCGCCCGCTGCTGGCCAACCCAAAGGCCACCTGGGACTCCCCCGCCATCACCACCTACCGCCAGAACAACCACAGCATCCGGACCGAGCTCTGGCGCTACACCCGATACGCCGACGCCGGCCAGGAACTCTACGACGAGACCGCCGATCCCTACGAATGGGTCAACCTCGCCCGCAAAGAGGGCGCCGCCGCCGAGACCATCCAGCGCATCTCCTCTTGGCTGCCCGCCGAAAACAAGCCCCCAGCCCCGTCCTCTCCCAATCCCCCCGCCCGTCCCCGGCGCGCTGGCAGGTAAGCTCACTTCCTCGAACGCCGGCGGATGAAGAGAGCGAGGGCGGAGAGCAGGCTCGTGACGAGGGCCGCGGCGGCAGGTTCAGGCACCACGCCGCCAATCTCCAGCTCCCACGACTCGAGCCGGTTGATCCCGCCACGCTCGAGGTCGGCGGCAAAGAGCGTCCATTGACCTCGAGGATCGAGCCCGATGAATTGATCGAGCATAAAGGCGCGGGGGGATGAATCGAGGACGATATCGGGGTCGATCCGCCTCCCATCGGGCTGCCAGACGCCTTCGAGGGGCGACCCGCTCCCGAGCGTCACATAATCCTGATACCGATGGATGTCGTGCGGGGCAGCATCGCTGAGGGTGATGTTCAGGCCGGGATCGCCGTAGCAGTAAGGGTTGTCGGCGCTTCGGCCCGGACGGTTGATCAGGACGGTCAAACCGGTGTCGTGCTGGATGTAGACATAAAGATCGCCGTTGTATTCGCCGTCGATCGTGACCCGGACGACCAGGTATTGAATCGAGGCCATGGCGGAAAGGCCGACTTCGAGATCATCCCGGAGGCCGGTGCCGAGGCCGTCCGGGATGAGGGCGCCAGGGGCGGACCTGTGCGTCTCGACCAGGAGCGCGCCCGAAAGAGAGGCCGCGCATGCCATCGAGGTGGCAGCGGCGATCCCGCGATGGACCAGGCGTTTCATGGAAAGGCTACTCATTGCGCGGATCCACGGCCCGGTAAAAACGATGGGGGATGTCTGGTGAGATCGAGTCCTCGCAACTAAACCAGCCGAGATCGTTGGCCTCCGCCATGGCCAGAAAATGCCAGATCGTCTGCGGCGGATCGATCGCATCGGCCCACTCGATTCGGTAGGCCCGTCCCGGGATGCCGGCAAAATCCAGACGCAATCGGTTGGAGCCGATCCAGAACAACCGGTAATTCACGGATGGATCCTCGGGCGTCGAGGTGAGGATCCGGACCGTGCCAAGGGCGAGCTGGCCCCAGGCGTCGACAACTCGATAGAAAATGTAGTCCTCGCCCCGATATCCCGCAGGCGGGCGGTAGAAGACCCAGCTCCCGATGTGCGCGACCTCGGCCCCCTGCAGGGATGGGGTGATCACATCCAGAAGCGTCAGGGGATCGTTTTCCGGATCCGCATCATTCCCCAGGAGACTCCAGACAGCGGCCTTGACCGACTGCTCCGGAAACCGCTCGATCATGTCCGGGCGCGTTTGAGGTGGCTCGTTCAGCTGGGCAGGGAATCCCTGGCGGGCGACGGCGATTCGGCTGGCGATCTGGCCGATGCCGCCCCAGCCGGCGAGGGAGCCGTCCATGGTGCAGCGGGTGGATGCGCTGCGTCCGCCGCCGCCATCGAGGGCGGTGTGGAGGAGCGAGGGGTCGGGTGCGGCTCCCCATGCGAGCCGGAGGCTCCCGGCCCAGGCGGCCGAAATCAGGAGCGCGCGCGCCAACCGGCAGAGGCCCCCTCGCCGCAATCCGAAGAACCAGATGGCGGCATGCGTCATGGCTTTCGCTCCCCGTCAGCCCAGGACTGTTGCTCGAGGATCTGGCCATCCTCCAATCGAACGAGCGTCCTCAAGCAGCCGCTAGGGTAATACGCCCGGGAAAGGCCGTGGACCTGCCCCCGGCGCATTTCGACCTCGCTTTCGAGGAAACCGTGGTCGTTCCAGCAACGGTAGATGCCATCGATCTGCCCATCCAGGATTGCACCCTGGGATTTGATTTTTCCGTTGGGATGGTATTTCGTGCGGATGCCGTGGGCGACACCGTGTCGGAACTCCTCTTGGACCTCGAGTTGTCCATTGGTGTAATAACCCTCGGATACGCCGTGGAGAAGCCCCTCGACCAAAGCCGACCGCGAACGGATCGATCCATCCGGATATGACTCGACGAGGAGCCCGGTGAACGGTCGGTCCTTGCCGAGGAGGAAGAGGCGGCCCTCCTGGCGCGTCAGCTCCGAAGGAGCGGCTTGCGCGGGCGAGGCGGACCGCCGCATTACTCGCGGGACCAGGATCAGCGCCAGGAGTGCAACTGCGGCGATGGCGATGATCAGGCCGAGTCGAGTTGGGGAGGTTGCGCCCATTCCGGAAAATCCTATTGCACCATCAGGCGGTAATATTGCATGGGGAGATGCGCGGGAGATGCGCCCACCTCGACCTGGACGCGTTGGATATCGGTCGCGAGGTAGCTCATCCGGAATGCAGCCAGGTCACCCAAAGCAGGGATTCCGAACGACACCGGCATCCACTCCTGGCAGTCGGCCGATGCCAGAACCGTGTAGGTCCGGCCCGTGATGGCGAGGAATTCAAGCCGAGGCCGGCTGTCCGTGCCGGGAAGGATTTCAAGTGTGAATCCATCTTTCGGATCGAAGGCATAGTTGCCCGAGATGTATTCGGCCAGGTTGCTCAGGCCGTCCTTGTCGAAATCGTCGCCGGGACGGATGTCGTCGAGGGTTAGCAGGCCGCCGCCCGAAGCCAACAGGGCTCGCTCCCAAGCGTCTGGCAGGCCGTCTCCGTCGGAATCCTCGCCCAGAGTCAGGTCGAGGCGCGTCTGGCGGGCGGGCTCGCCCAGGCGAGAGTAGTCGCCGCGCATTTCGATCGGGAGATACATGGCAGCGCCGATCCGGACTCGGATCTTGAAGGGGACGGTGGGCTGGAGAGCCGTCGGACGATAGGGCGCGCCGACGATGCCGGCATCCATGGGAACGGCCAGATCATAGTTCACGCCGGGCTTGAGGCCGGGGACAATCCGAGTGGCAAGCTGGACGCTCGAGGCGGTCTCGAGGATCACCTCGGCCGCGGTGGATTCGATCGGGTTGCCGAGCTCGTCGCGGACCATTCCAAAAATGGTGTGGTGCGGGGCGGGAGGATACGCTGACGATGACAGTGCGGCAAACACGGCGGCCAGGATGAAGAGGGAGCGGGCCTTATGGAAAGCATTCATGGCGATGGGAAGTGGGAACTAATTGCCGGCATAGGAATAGGTCACCAGGTGGAGCTTGATGTCCTGGACAGTGTTGATGAAGCGATCGAGGCCCTGGTTGGGATCATTGAGCAGGGTGTGGCCGGGGATGATGAGCTTCCACTTGCTGTTCCAGACGGACCGGCCGATGAGGCGGCGGCTTGTGAACTGGGAGGGCACGATCTGGCCCGTGCTGCCAAAGAAATCCGGGCTGAACACGGCGGCGCTCGAAACGGGCCGGAAGGCCTGATGCTTCCGCACGCTGAACAGCGGTTCGGAAAGGAAATCGCCCGACTGCCAGCCGCTGAACGCCGAGAAGCCCGATGCGCCAATGTTAAATGGCAGCGGGATAGTGACGTCATGGACGCTCCAGGTGCGAATCGCGCTCGAGTCGCCGAGCGGCGGGGTGCGCATCGAGTCCACGCCGGCAGGGATGAGATATACGTACGGCGTGGCGGACAGACCCAACGGATCCAGAAAGGCCAGAGACGGATCCGCGGGCGAAGATCCTCCGGCGAACTGGACGGCGCTCGAGTTGGCCGATGGATCATCCATGCCACGGTAGCCTTCGAGGACGACGCCGACGGCATGGATCTTGGTGGCAAATGAGCTGGGAGTGAAGGCGTGGTCGCCGGAGGCCAGAGCCTCGCCAAACCAGTTGTATCCGTTGGCGATCGTGCTGTCGAACTCGAGGAGGATGCCGGGCACGGGCAGTCCGTCGCCGCGGCCGATCTGCAGGCAGTACCGCTGAACGTCCTTGTCATCGAGGAGATTCTCCTTTCGGGCCGCGTGAAGGACGTCTTGCCAGGCCTGGTTGCCGTCGGTCCCGGGAAGGATCCGAAAGTTCTCGGCGCGCAGCGAGACGGTCGTGCCATAGGCATCGGGGTTGTTGAATCCGAGCCGTCCTTTGAGGACGTCCCAGTCGGCCTTCATCTCGGCCAAGGCGCTCGAGAGCCCGGGATCGCCCGTGCTGCTGCCGGCATATTGCGGCTGGCCGTCGCGGACCACGCCCAGGGCGCGCGCGCTGACGATGCGGCTGACAAAGGAGCGTCCGACGCTGGTATCGAGGAGGCCGGTCTCGTAATCGTAGGCGTTGGCAGCGAGCAGGCTGTATCGGGCAGCCAGATCAAACAGCGTCTTGTAACGATCGAGCTTTTCGTTGCGGAAGATCCGGAACGCGGCATCCCGCGTGCGGTAGCCCTGGATGATGGCGGCGGCCCGGCGGCGGTAGATCTCGCGCTCCTCCTGAATCCGCTCGCCCTGGGCGATGAGCGCGCGGATCTTCCGCTCGGCATCGTCGAATTCGCGCAATCGGACATCGATAGTCTCGAGGGCAGCTTGGACCTCTTCGAGCTGCTTGAACAGGGCGTAGACGCCGTCCTGGAGGGCCTGCGCCAGCTGCTTGTTATTGATGCTCTTGGTTTTTTCGAGGATGGAATCGCGCTTTTCCTGAATATCGGCTTTGACCACCCGGTGGCGGGCGGCATCGGCAGTCAGCATAACGAGCTTGGATGCCATGTACGCGGCGCAGATGCCGATCCGGACGGGGAACATGGTGTCGCCGCCGAACGCGGTGCCGAAGATGCTCGATTCGGGCAGGTCCTGCAGCAGGGAATCCTTGATCATATCGGCGACTGACATGGCGGTTCCGAGGTCCTTGCTGAGCACCTCGTAGTTGGACTCGAGCTCGGAAATTTCATTCTCGAGGTCCAGATTCTCCTGTTCGAGTTGAGACACCTGCTCGAGGATGCTCTTTTGGGACTCGAAGAGGCGGATGGCCTTGTCGAGGTCGGCCTTGCCGCCGGCGTTGTCGTAGAGGGCCTGTTTCAGGCGGCGATGGGCGAGGATGAATTCGGAGATGGCCTGTTGGATCGAGCCCGGATGCGGTCGTTGCCCCGTCCAAGTGGAGGGTTTGCCCGCATATCCGTGCGGTCCGAGGTTGAACTCGATCGGGTTCGTGGCCGCGTAATGGTCTTCGTCATCCGTCTTGACGATGAAGTTGAAGTTCGTATACAGCGTCCCGGTCCAGTCCTCCGGCACGTCGTTGAGATCGATGAAGTAGGTGGTGGTTTCGGTGTGGTTCCAGAGCTCGGGAAAGACGATCTCGGGCAGGTCGACGTAAGTGTAATGGATGAGGTCGGGACCGGTGTAGCCCTGTTTCCAGGTCCGGCCAGGGCCGATGTCATCGGGGTAAGGAGTTCCGTAGAGCTCGATGAGCGAGGTTTCGAAGGCCCACTCCTGCCGGCGCACCTGCTCCTGCAAATCGACCAGCGAGTCCTGTTCAGACCTCATGAGGCGGGTGACATCCTTGGCGTCATCGAACGAGGCGATCGCGTTTTGGAGGGCGCCGAGGGCGCGCTGATAGACCTGCTCGAAGTGGGTGGCGTTGTCGGCGCCGAGGACCTGGGATGGATTGATATCGAAGGCGACGGCGTCGGAAGGAAGGCCCAGCGGCGAGAGGCCGCCTTCGGCGCTGTCGAGCGATGTCTGGAGATCCTTGGCCAACGACGGCAGCTCTTGGAGCTCGGGCACGGTGGTCCGGTCGATCTTCTGGATGCCCTCGTGGGCAGGATCGCTGTCGACATCGGGCAGAATGGCGTTGCCGACGATCCAGTGCAGGTAGGCCCCCTGGCTCGCGCGGGATGCCCAGTGGTCCAGCCCCCAGAACCGGGTCGACTCGAGATCGCGGAGATCGTTGGTCCGGGTGGCCGCGAAGTGCTCCCAGCCAGCCGCGTTGGGCTGGTAATCCTTGCGCCAGGTCAGATCGAACACCTGGCGGCCGGCGCGGACGGCAGCGGCCGCGGCCGAGGCGAATTTCCGTTCGTCGAGGTAATCGACCTGGACCGGCTTGCCCAGGACCGTGACGGCCTCGGTGCGCGGCACCCAGTCAAAATCCGTGTCCAGCAGGAGCGAGTAATAGCCCTTGAGAGCGGTGAGATAGTGGCCATAGGCATCCCCATGGCCTTGGGGGAACATCCGGCTCGCGTCGGCGGCATTGACGATGCCGTCCACCTCGGCGTTGGGGTTTTCCTGGATGTTGTAATTGAGGGCATAGATGACCTCGCCGGCATCGATGCCGCGGGTATAGTTCCAGAAGAACCGGTTGTAGACGGGAGGGGTCTCGACGCCGGGCTGGAGGAAATCGTCACGGCCGCGCAGGAGGGCCAGCTCCTCTTCGAGCAGGGAGGCCGCCTGGCCTTTGAAGGCGAACAGCGCGGTGGCGATGTCGCTGTAGGTGTGGTCTTTGGTCCCGATGCCAATGGTGGGATTGGCGGCATCGGCCCAGGCCTCGTTGCCCAGCGTCATGTAGAGGTCGTTGATGTATCCAGCCGCCAGCAGGAGGGCATCATTCGCGGGCCCATAGTTGATGCCGGCGTCGATGCTGAGCATCTTGCCGCGGTTCAATACCGTTTCGTAAATCTCGATCAGACCGAAGTCGTCGATATTCTCGAGGCTGAGGGCGACATCGCCTTCCCAGCGAGCGCCGGCCTGGGTCAGGAGGCTGACGTCGGTGTTGACCTGATTGTTGTAGAGGTCGTACACACGCTGGTTGAAGGGATTGATGCCCGCCAGGACGCGTTTGATCCAGCCCTCGGCCAGCTGCGGCTCGGTCCACGCCGACCATTGGTTGAGGAGCGGGTGGTCCGGATGGATCGGGCGATAGCGCATGACGATATAGTTGTCGCTGAGGGCTTGAATTCCAGCGCCGCCGAGGGTGTAGCGGGGCTGGTCGGCGGCGGCGATGAGCAATGTCCAGGCGTCCATCCCGGGCGTTACAGCCGGAGGAAGGCCGTCCACGGGCGGCGCGATTCGCCATTCATATTCGAACTCGTCGAACCGGCCGCCCAGATCGGCCGTGTGCTGAAAAGTCACCATCTCGCTCAGCGGGTTGGCCGCCGCGATGACTTTGACCTCGCCGACGTGCATGGGTGGGCGTACCTTGATGACGTGCACCGAGACCGGCTCGCCCGGGGGCGTGAAGGCCAGGCCGTTGCCGGCGATCAGGGTCAGGTAACCGACACCAGGGCCGCAGGCGCTCAGCGCATAAGAGTCGACGGCCGTGTCGTCGTTGGCGATCTCGGCCAGATCGCCCACGCCGATCTCGACGGTCAGGTTCGGATCCGGGATGTAGCTCCCGGGGACCGCTGGATCCTCGATGAACGTCTCGAGTTGTGTCGAAAGGCCGGCCACGGCTCCGTCCCATTTGCCCTTGTCGGCATCTGCGGCCGGGCAAAGCGCCTGGACGGATTCGAGGTCGGCGCCGCGCAGGACGTTGAGAAGGACGTATTTCTCGCCGACCGGCTCGTCCTGGTATTGTCCATGGAACACGAGGTGCCCCTTGCTGCCGCGGTTGGGATCAAAGAACAGCCTTTCAGCCAGGTGAGGCGGGAGGTTGGGGAAGAAGAGCTTGCCCTGGTAGGTCTCGGTGAGCACGCCGCCGGGGAGGCGCTCGAGGCCCTGCAAGGCAATATCGTAGGACTTATCGCGCGTGGCGTCATGGAGCGTGGCGCTGACATGGGCCTGATCCAGGTCGAGGGCGATGGACTGCTGGTAGAGAATCTGGAGGCTGGTCTGGCCGCGCACGGCGGGCAGGTTATTCTTGGGCGTGGTCAGCGTGTCGCCCAGGTTGAGCTTGGGCAGCTTGGTGTCTTCGTAGGGCCAGAACGGGCGATAGACGATATCGAGGGCAGCGGTGTTCTTCGAGCCCGCATCGCCCACGTAGCCACCCTGGGCGTTTTGCGGACGGAGGTAGGGCACGATGCTGCCCACCGGCGGCGGCGCGCCGACGCCCGGCCACGCGAATCCCTCCCGTGTCTTGTAATAGAAACGCATGGTGAAGCTGTTGGTCGGGCTGGGCGAATCCGCCAGGTACGGCGGGCGGTCGACGAAGGTGACGCCGGCTTTGCTGTAAGGATTATAGCTGGTGATGGCGAGAGGTTCCTGGGTCACCACGGATCCGCTGGCCACTGTCTCGAGGTCGAGGTCGAGATCGATCTGGCTGCCATCATCGACCGCTTCGAGCCGCAGATGGAGCGTCAGTGAGCCGACGTCGATCGAGCCGGGGGTTCCCTCGAGATCGAGACCTTCGATCCGCAGCCAGCCAGGCCACGGCGTTCCGGGCGCCGCCTGCAAAGTTAAGGAGGCCGCCAGGCGCGATGCATGGAGGCTGTAGCGGAACGGAACACCGACCACAGCGGTCGCGGCCGGCGGAGGCTCGAAGGCGGGCGTGTTGGTGTTGTAAAAGCCCGCTTCGAGCGGCGGCGGCCCCGCATGCAGCCCGCGATAGACCCAGAATGAGTGCTTCCGATCCTGATAGGTGAAGCGCGGATAATGCGCGAACGGGCCGTTGGCATGGATGGCCGGATCCCACTGGCCCGGCAGATCGCCCCCTGTGGCGGGCGGTTCGGTGTTGTAGTTTATCGAGGCAGCTCCAGCCCCCTCGACCGGCTTCTCGATTAACGGCAGCGGCATCGGCGCCTGAAGGAGAGTGCCCGCTTCGACCAGGTAGTCGAACAAGATGCCCGCCGAGGGCTTCTCGCGCAGCACGCGGAACGCGCTCATCGCAGGGCGCCCGTCCGACTCCGCGTATTCGATCAAGACAAATGGATCGGAGGAATAGCCGGCGCCCGAGGTGACGTTGAGGTCGTCGCGCAGGGCATAGGCCTGGCCGGCAAGCATGAGCGCGTGCTCCTCGTTCGGGTTGTAGCCGTGCTGGACGGGGTCGTTCTGGTAATAGATGCTGCCTTTGGCTTCGAGGCTGGGCAGCCCGCCGCTGCCGTCGTTGCCGGCGAGGACGATCTCGCGCGGGTTCGCGGGCCACTGGATCGTGTAGCGGCCAATGACCGAGGGCCAATAGGTCTCGCGGAAGCCTTGCGATGTGTCCGGCGTGTTCTTCCGGAACCAATAGACTTCGAGGAGATTGGCGCCGGGAATGGCATTGACGGGGATGATCGCGCCTCGATTCGCGGCCTCGAATCCGGCGGCGAAGGGATCCAGGTAAGCATGGGGATTATACGATGTGCCCGCCTCAGTGCGGAGATGCCCGGCCAGGTATTCGGACCCGGCCAGGGCGCCCAGCTCGCCGGCCGGGGCGGCGATCCTCCGGCCGACCTCGACCGCCTGCTCGATCACTCGCGGGGAGGAGAGCGCATCGGTCCACACGAGCGTCTGGGTGTTGGTGTCCCAAACCGACAGGTTCGTCGCCACGGTCTCGGCGAATTGGTTGCCGATCAAGTTCCCGTCGAGCCATGAGAAGACGCGTTCGAAGGTTACGTTGAAGCCGGCGCTGAGCCGCAACAGGGTGCGGTGAGCGGGACAGGCAGGCTCGAGAAACGTATAGAACTTGAAATCGAGCGTCAGGTGGGCGCGCGGCTGGTCCAGTGGATCCTGGTAATCGATGGTAGGAACATTATCCAGGGGCAGGGAGACGGCCGTCAGGCTGGCTTCGGCCTCGGTCGCCACCAAGGGGCGGACGTAGTGGCTGTACCTTGCGGGATCGGCGGGCCAGCGCAGGGCGTAGCGCACCAGGCGCAGGGGCCAGTAAAGCCCCAGCTCGCCTTGCTCCATCCAGTAAAGGAAGAAATCGTTCAGGTTCTGCGTCTCGCGGATGGCATAGAACACCGTGCGTCCGCTGGTCGAATGCTCGAACGCAAACGACGATGCGGTGGCCGACAGGAGCATCTCGGGCTTCAGCTCGGAATCGTCGCGCCCGTCCTCCCACGCACGGATGGGATCTCCCAGCTCGATCGTGACATCGGCTGGGTTCGGCTGCTTGAAGACATCGACGATTTCGAATCCCAGGTGATGGCGGGAATAGCCGTCCTCGCGCAGGTCTCCCAGGAACTCGACGAACGCGCGCCCTTCGCGGTTGTAGGCGTGGATTTGGCCCTGCTGGGAGTCGTACCAGAGAGTTCGTTTCTCTTCGAGGCCGGGGGCATCGGTGACGGGCTGTGTGCCGGGCGCCACGTACTCGCTCTCGACCTGCGCGGGAAAATTGGGGTTGTAAACCACCCGGACGGCGCCGACGCGTGCGGTAGGGACGGTGACCGGCTTGCCCGTGTTCTGGAAAACGCCGCGCGTCCAGTAGATCCGGCGCGGCGTCTTGGCGGCACTGCCTGAAACGATGTAGCGGACCGGATTAAGCCGGTAGTAAGCGCCCGACTCGAGCGAGTAGTTTTCCGGATCGGCGGGCTGCGTCAGGGTGGGCTGGGCCTTTTTCCAGGTGATCAGGACCGGCCCCGGCTGGACCGCGTATACAACACGGGCGTTCGGGCTCCAATAATAGGGTGCATTGGTGTGGTAGCCGTTGAAGTCCTTGTCGGTCCAGTAAGGCTCCGCCATCCAGTAATCTTCCGGCCGGACCGACGGAGATCTGAGAGATAACAGGACGCCATTCTCGTCCGTGTCCGGCACAGGCATCACCGATCCGAACAGGAAGGAGACCTGCCGGCTCACATAAGGCGCGCCGACGACGGCGGTTTTCATGACGGCCACCAAGGTGCTGCCCTCTTGGCCGACCGGCAGGCCGGTGTTAATGGCGTTGTCGCCGTAATCGCCCCCCTCGACGTATCGCTCGGGATTGGCGGGCACGGCCAGGGCGCCGAACCCGACCCAGCTCCGGAACTGGCCGACGGTGGGCACTGTGGTGGTCAAACCCCAGCCCGCCTGCTGCTCGACGGTCGGCGCCCGGCCGTCCGAGCCGGCTGGATCGCCGGCCGTGCTCGAGATCGGGACGCCCCGGTAGGACTGGTGGTTATAAGGGGTGAGAGCCTGCTGGATTTCGAGCGGGGGCACCTGGGCCCAGGCGCAAACGCCGCACCCCAGGAACACCAGCCACTGGGCGATGGGTTGAACGGTTCGCATAAGCCTGGTCCTTCGAGTTTCAGGCGGGGTCAGGACACCCCGAGACGCCTATTGGACCCTCATGATGAACGCCAGCGCATAATAGGGCGGCCGGTTCTCGTGCGTAGAGCCCGAGCCGGTGGAGCCCGTGTTGTGGGAATAGTAGAAAAGGTATCTATTATCGGTATCGCTATCTCCAGAGCCGACCCGGCTTGTAGACACATACCCATAGTAATCGACGCCACGATCGCTGGATTCGGCATGGTAGTAATCCGTCATGGAATGGTAGTGAGAGGGGATCTGGCTCGCGGAAAGCGCGACCGAGTTGGCGCCGCCCGTGGCTTTGGGCGCGTAGGAACTGCCGGCCCCGACGACGAACCGGTCCCGCAGATCGGGGGTCAGCCTGCCGCCGTAGGTCCCGCCATCGCACAGCGCCCAGCCCGCCGGGATCTCCGCGATCGTTCCGGACCACATGATGATCCCGCCGATGGGGATGGTGCCGGGTCCTGAGAACATCCCGGCCGTCATCGTGCCGCTCACGGACATGGCGCCGGTCAGGCTGGCGCCGGTCCCTGTCACACGCAGGATCTCGCTGTTGTTGGCGTAGAGGGAGACTCGCCCATCGGCAGTGCTGAACATGCCGGAATCGTTGTCGCCCGAGTTGTTTTTGAACGCGAAACCGGCATTGTTGACATTGACGCCGCCCGGGGCGCCACCCTTGGCGTAGACGGCGCCATTGACCTCGACTTTGGATCCCACGCTGACGGCGCCGTTAAACGTGTTGTTGGCGGTGAACGTGTTCGCCTCGGTGCGGCGCGCGATATCGGATGAGATCCGCGCATTCGGAAGGGTGCCGGTGGTCAGGTTGGCGGCGTTGATGCCCGTCAGGCTCGCGCCGTTGCCGACGAACGCGGTGGCCTTGACAGTGCCGTTGACCTCGAGCTCGGTCGCGGGCGTGGCGGTCTTGATCCCGACCGACCCGGTCCCTGCGCTGAGGATCGTGTCGCCGGCGTTGCTGACGATCGCCAGCGCATTCTTCGCCAGGAACGCATAGGGCGACGTCAGCAGCCGGAGCCGGGGCGCGATCTCGACATCGGTCGCAGCGAGGCCCTTGACCGTGATCCCGATATAGCGATCGGAGGCGTCGGCCCCGGTGAACACGGCCGCGAGGCTGGGCCGCGGCTCGCTCCCCACCGCGCTGCCTTCGCCCAGCATCACCGTGAAATAGCCTTTGTCCACGGTGATGGTCTGTTGCTCGGCCCATTTGGTCGTTCCCTGCTGCGATGCATCGTAGATGCGAAACACGACGTCGTAATTGCGCGGCGTTGTGCTGCCCAATGGCACCCCGTTGGCGTCCGTCAGATAGCCTTGGTACGACAACTGGGCGGGCGGGTTCGCATCAGCCGCCTGGGCCGCAGGCCGGAAGAAGGCCAGCATGACGGCGAGGCCGAACGCGGCCCACAGCGGCCGCGGCACGAGACAGTTCGAGGATTGGGTTTTCATGGTCAAATAGCGAATGGAAGAGTGGCGGATCGAGTTCATGGGAAAGGGTTACTCGGTTGCGAGTGTGGGAATATCGCTGATGCGGTTGAGCTGGAAGGCGCCCCGGACATCGAACTGGCGGGATTCGCTGCCCTTGCCGAGGAGGGTCACGGACTCCTCGTAGACCCCCTGCAGCGCGCCGCCGCTTGTGGTCAGCCCGTTGAAATCCCCCGGCGGCGCCGCAAACCGCAAGGAGATCTCGCGGCGGACTCCGTAGGATTCGCCGCCTTGCGGCAGGATCTGGTCAAACGCGGTGTTCCGGTTGTCATGATCGGGATGATAGGCATGGAGGAAGGGATTGGCGGCTTGGTCGTTGTAGCTCAGCGGGACAGTGACGGCAGCGGTAGCGCCTTCCTCGAGCTCGCCGGTCATTGGCCAAGGCAGGTTGGCGGCCGACCATGGCAGGTGCGCGGCGGTGATCCGCCGGGCATCGGCGAGCTTGGCCGCGCTGAGCAATCCCTCGCGAGTGGCCAGAGTCATGCCTCCTTGCAGCCCCTCGCCGTAATAGACGCGCTGGAGCAGGACCGCGGCGCCGGCCGAACTGTTATGCACGATCAGCCGCAACGGGAACGATCGGGGCACCGATCCGAGAGTCGTGTTGGTGGAGAGGACCTGGTAAGCGCCGGTGGCGGACTGGACCGGCTGGCCCGAGTCGTCGCGCTCGTAATTCTTCAGATAATGGCGTACCTGGTTGACGGACGCTTCACCAACCCATAAGCCTGCCTTGGAGGCCACCAGGGCGGTGACGGGCACATCGACTTGAGAGAGATTCAGCGAGTCGGTGAACCGCAAAACCCCGGCATAGAGATCGCCCGGCTGACCAGTCATCTGAGACCGGTTCAGCCCGATCACCAGGTCGGCCTCGGACCCGACCTGGCCCGACGGCGCCAGCGTCCGGGACTGGGGGCCGTCCCCGAAGTCGGCGTGGCCATACGTCAGGGTTGCCGCGTCCAGCGCGCCGCGGAGCAGCAGCGGCGGCGGACCCGCAATCGCGGGCTGGCCGGCCGGAGGCGCGGACGACTCGAGACGTTCCACGGTCACGGTCAGCTCCGACGCCGCGAGGTTCCTGAGGCGGATGCGGTACTGGCCGATCGAATCGTAAAAATGGACCCCGTTCCCGCTCTGGAGATCGATCTCGAACGGGCCGTAATACCGGTTGAACGACGTGCCAGCGCGAATCCAGAAGGCCTCGCCGCGACGCAGCGGTGTGGTGCGCAGCGCGAATAGCCGCAGCGGATTCGACGGGCCAAGGTCGCCTCCCACGTACCGGTAAATCTCCGCGTTCAGCAGGAGATCGGGCGATCCGGACAGGAATGTTTCATAGCTGGGCGGATTCAGCGCTGGGGTGGGGAATCCGACGAAATTCAGTCCGGTGATGGTCCATGAATACTGGGGCGCGACAGGTTTCCCGACGAGGTTCCAGACATAATCGGCGGCCGCAGCCTGGACGCGGACCAGATAGGCCGCATTGCCCTCGAGGCGCTGGAGGCTCGAGGAAGGTCCGAGCGTGCGGAGCCAACTGATCCAGGGACTCCCCGTTCCCGTGGGGGGCAGCGGGCTTTCCACATATTGCTGGGTGCCGGGCGCGGGTTTCCACATCCAGATCTCTTCGATCGGGTTGGCGGCATCGGCGCCGACCAGGGCCTGCAGGTCGGCATGCGAGGCGTCCACATGCAGATACACGGCATTCCAACCGGCCTTGAGGCTGAACGACTGGGTCAGCCACTGAGCTCGCGCTGATGCGCTGAATGCCATCATCACCGCCGCCGTGAGGCAGAGTTCGACCAGGCCGGCCCGCCATCCCTGCCGGCGCCGGCCCGGGCACGACGGATTCAAACGGTACACGTTCATGGGTTCGAGTTCAGGGTTTGCGATACAAATGCCAGGTCGGCTCTGGCGCCAGGCGCTGGAGCGCGCCCAAAGGCAAAGCGCCGTCTCGGCCGCCGAAGACAACCAGCTCCGAGCCGGTCCACACCGCTGCGGCCTGCGCGCGCGCCCGAGGACCGCCCATGGCGCTCAAGGCGCGCCAAGCGCTCGTGGCCGGGCAATAGGCAAAACCGTCGGCGGCCGCGCCGGTCGCAGTCTCTCCGCCGAAGATCAACATCTCGGCCCCGGTCCAGAGTGCGCAGTGCCCGGTTCGCGGGGATGGCGCTCCAGCCGCAGCCAAAGGCTGCCATGCATCGGCCAGGGGATCGTACAGGGCGCCATCCCCGAGCCGGACGCCAGCGTGCTGTCCGCCCCACACGATCATTTTCTGTCCCGTCCACACCGCCGTGTGCCCGCTTCGGGCGGAGGGGGCATTGTCGGCAGCGATAAGCTGCCAGGCGATCGGAGTGCCTTCCGCATTGAACCGGAGCTGAGAGCCGGAGGCCAGCGGGCCTTCATTGCCTTGGCCGCCCCAAATCAGCAGGCCATCGGCCGCCCAGACGGCGGTGGCACCCGCTCGAGGGGCGGGTGCGGCGGGCAGATCGAGCGGTGTCCAGCGGTCCATCGCGGGCTCGTAGAGCGCTCCATCGGCAAGCAGCCCGGTCGAGTTGCGCCCGCCCCACACGACCAGGAACCGTCCGGTCCAAACCGCCACATGCCCTTCACGGCCCGAGGGCGCGCCTTCCGATGGCAGGGCGGTCCATGCCTGGCGGGCGGGATCGAGGCGCGCGCCCGTATCGAGGAAGCCCCGGGTCGCATAGCCGCCCCATACGATCATCTCCTGCCCCGTCCATACCGCGGCGTGTCGGGCGCGAGGTTCCGGGGCGGCCAGGGGCGAAATGGTGTGCCACTCGTCCAGGTCGGGCCGGTACATCCCTCCGGATCCGGAGTAAATGCCCGAACCGAGGTCGCCTCCCCAGACCAGCATTCGCGTGTCCGCCCAGACGGCGGTATGCCCGGAACGCGGCGATGGCTCGAGCTGGGTCGTTCCCGTGATCCAACCGGAAGATGGGAACGTCAAAAAGCGTGTAAAACCGGCCTGGATCAGCGCTGGATCCTGTTCGAGGGGGGTAGCCAGGACCAGGCCGGGCAGCCCCACGTTCGAGGCCGTGATGCCGGAAAGCTGGCCGATCAAGGTGTCGACCCGATTCGACAGCGCCACGATCTGCTGGCTCAACAGGCTGACAAGGGCGTTGCTGGTGACAAGCAAATCGGGATCTTTCAGGGCTGCGTTTGGCGGCAGACGCGCCGGGTCCAGCGTGCCGGTCAGGTTTGCGGCATCGAGGGCGCCCGGCGCCAGCTTCGAGGATGTGATCGCGCCATCCGGGACGTTGGCGGCCATCATGGCATAGGCCACCGCCGCCAGCCGCTGGTCCGGCTCGAGCCGCTCGAACGGGCTCGTCCCATCGCTGAACCAGACCCGCAGGAAAACCGTCTCATGGGTGAAGACCTCGGGCGGTATTGCCGCCATGTTCTCGAGGGTCGCGTCCCCCAGCAGAACCGAGTAGAGCCCGCGATTCAGAGCCAGCGACACCGCCGCATCAGGCTGGCCGTCCCCGTTCGCGTCCGAGGAATTTCGCCAGAAGACCGACGCGCCACTGCTATCGACCAGGGCGAACTTGAAATGGCCGATTCCATCCTGGGCCATTCCATCCATCAGCAGCCGTCCCTGATAATGTAGCAAGCCAGGCACTCCACCCAGAACCAACGGGACAACCGCTCCCAGAACACATAACGCCCATCGATAGGGATTATGTCTCATGTCAGTGAAGCGGACATATCGAAAAGCCATTTCGAGCCTAAAGCGCGAGTCGCATAAGGCAAGCCATTTTCGATTTATTTCGCGGGATCAAAGCGGATGACACCGGCGGTTTGCGGATCGAGCGCGATCCGCCAGCCTGCGCCCGCACGGGCGGGTTTCTGGCCAGAGCGCAATTCCCGGGCGGTCCAGTCGGAGCCCGGCCGGCTCAAGCCGTTTTCGAGGAGGATCGTGCCGGTCTGGATTTCGGGTGTGTCATTGAACAGGGTCAGAAAGATCTTGCCGTCGGCCGCAGGGCCAAACCGCTCGAGCCAGAGGCGCGGATTGTCGCATCGCGCGGCCGTGACGGGCTTCCAGCCTGCCTCGGCGACCTGCTTCACCAGCGGGATGTATTTCCTGAACAGCGGCCGGTCCCGCTCATACCATCTCGGGTTCTTCCAGTAAGGGTTCTCCGAGGCGTTATGGCTGAACATGCTCGGGAACAGCCCGTAAAAGAGGGCGCGCTGGAAGTAGCGCTCGACCCATTCGCCCTGGAACCGGTCGTAATCGGTGTTCATCAGCAGCAGATACGGCTTGGCGCCGGACAGGGTCCGCCACAAGGCCAGCGTCGCGTCGCCCGGCGGCTGGTATCGGCCGCCGCGCATCCAGTCGGTCTCGGTCCCCATGACATCGAGCCACGGGCAGAGAAACGCAAACCGGTGAGGAACGCTGTTGGCAAACATGAGCCCGCCCTGGCGATGGACATCCTCGGCGATCCAGCGCGTGAACTCGAAGACCGCGAGCCCCTTGAACAGAGCCAGCCGATTCGATTCGGTCGCGAATGTCAATGGGACGGTCGTGGCCCGGAAATGGTCGCGCTGATAGTTGAGATCGGCGGTGACATACCCCTCGAGCGAATCGAGGTACTCGCCATCGAGCCGGCCGCGCGCCGCCGGCCCGTAGAGCCGCTCGCGGATCTCCGGGCTCCAGTGGACCGTGGCCGCATTGATCTCCCCCGGCAGATGGGGATTGGGATTGAGGCTCCAGACCGCCCCGTTGCACCACGGCTCGTCTCGGAAGAGCAAGGCCGGCTGGCCGGTTTCGTCGTGCATCGCGGCGGCGCGCGCGGCGCGCGCCATCCGCCTGGCCTGGCTGTCGGGGCCGGCTTCGAGCGCAGCCCGGATCCGGACCGCCTCCGGAAAAGTCCGCGGCGCCTCGGGCTGCATTCGCATCCACCACGTCATCGGCTCGGTGTAGCGGAAGCTCAGCACCCCGTGCGCATCGTCCCACGGCACGTTGTTGTTCCCCTCGTGAAACTTGAAGCCGAAATCCTCCCACCCCTGAACCGTGCTGACATCGGTGAACGGCATCCAGATCCCCTGCTCGGAGGCCCGGACCTGGAAATGATCCGGAAAGATCTCCATGAACCGCTGGAACGCGCTCCGGAATCCCCACGCTGGATCGAACCGGAACAGCACGAACTGGAACTCGGCCGAGCGCGGAAACCGTTCGGTGTCGGGCGCCAGCCCGAGATCGTACGCGATGAAGAGATGTCCGGTCCCCGCATGATACCCGAGGCGCGCGACCGCCGGGCAGGCCATATCCATTGCCAGGGCAAGGCCCGACCGATCGTCCCACAAGGCCGCCAGCGGATAGAGCGACATCGTGCCGGTGGCGCCGCACCGAACCGCCACCTGGTTGAGGAACTCCCCTGCCCCATCGATGACCCGGCTCCGCCGTATATCGTCGCCCCACCGCCAGCCCGCCGCGTCCACCGGCAGAACGAAGACCAGCGTCACGGCCCGGTCCGTGCCGCGGAGATCGGCGATCCGGCCGGCGATCACCAAATGGTTCGACCGCGCCGCCACCTCTGTATCCAGCCTCAACCCGAGCGGTCCGCATTTGCCCTGGTCGAAGCCGATGAAATCGGATCCAGCCGCCACGTCCCGCGCCATGAACCCCCCCGAGCGTGAGACCGCAAGCTCGCGCCCTTCGATCCGCACGGATGCGGTCCTCTGCCCATCCAGGTCGAGGCGAAGGCCGTCTTCAGCGGCGTGACGCCGGATCGGGCCGGAGAGAGGCCTTGGAGACGCCTGGGGCCGGCCAATTACCGCGCCCTGAAATCGCAACCCTCCATCCGGCACATCCAATTCGTCGACTCTGACGTCGTCGAACCAGACCCGGCCCGCGCGGCCTCGAAACAGGCAATGAAGGGTTAAGCTGCGAACCGGCCGGTCGGGAAGGATCACGAATTCGCGCATTTCCCAGTCGTGGGTGCCGGCGTGGAAGTTGCCCGTCTGGCCCCAGAGCGGCGTGCCGTCGTCGTAGACAAGATCGACGTAGAGCGAATAGCCGCTGTCGCTGGCGCCGCCGGCGTTCTCGGCCCTGCTCCAGCCGCGCACGCGGAGCGGGGCAGGCCGAGCGTGGTTCAGGGCCACTGTCTGGGAGGCGCCGAACCAGCCTTCCCCGGAAGCGTTGTCACAGAGAAGAGCAGTGGATCCGGCGCGGCCGGCCCCAGGCGCAAGCTGGTATCCCTGAGCCGCTCCCCGCCAATGATCGGCTTGGCCGTTTTCCAGCTGCTCGAATCCACCGTTCTGCAGAACCACGTTCGCCGACTCCTCGTGGGCCAGCACGCGCCAGCGCGGGACATCGGCAGCCGGCGCCGCCACAGCCAGACCGGCCGCAGCCAGCAAAAGCATCCATCGCTTGATATTCTTCATTGGATCGCTCCGTTCCATGTTGCGTGGGATCTTCGTCCGCAGCAGCCTGCAGCCAGCCAGCTGACAGCGCTGCGGGCCAGGAGGCCCGCGCTCCGAATCCTTTCGGACCGCGGACGTCCTCGTCCGCAGCAGCCTGCAGCCAGCCAGCCGACAGCGCTGCGGGCCAGGAGGCCCGCGCTCCGAATCCTTTCGGACCGCGGACGTCCTCGTCCGCAGCAGCCTGCAGCCAGCCAGCTGACAGCGCTGCGGGCCAGGAGGCCC
>CAYWIM010000004.1:0-90269 GCA_964458325.1 uncultured Verrucomicrobiota bacterium | reverse complement strand
CGCCATCGTCGGACCCTTCGAACTGCGCCTAATTTCCATCTCGCCCTAATTCTTCTTAGGCTCTGCTGGGCCTAAGAAGAATAATTGTCGTTGACGAGCTGTCCGCGTCTTTGGCCTCTTGCCATACTGTCTCGAGGATGGTACGCTCGGTCGCATGATCCATTCCGAGCCGACGGCCCCCGAGGGTCCGATTTGCGGGAACTTCCCTATGACGCGTTGGAGCGTGGTGCTCCAGGCCGGCGGATCGGCAACTGCGCCCGCGCGGCACGCGCTCGAGGAGCTGTGCCGGATGTACCGGGAGCCTTTGCTCGGATACGTCCGGCGATGGACCAATGGTTCGGCCGACGCGGAGGATCTGGTGCACGGTTTTATCGAGTCCCTCCTGGATCGCAACCGGCAATGGTTTCGCCAGGCCGATCCGCGGCGCGGGCGTTTTCGATCGTTCCTGCTGACCTCGCTCAAGCATTATCTGTGCGGGGTGTGGCGGCGCGGTCAGGCCGAGATCCGCGGGGGCCGCGCGCGGTTTGTGTCCGTGGACCAGACCGATGAGGAAGGGCGTCCCAGCGTCGAGCCGAGCACGGACGAGACGCCGGATCGGCTCTATGAGCGGCACTGGGCGCAAACGGTGGTCGAACGGGCGTTGGAGCGGCTCGAGGAATCGTACAAGGACCAGGGGACACGGTTTGAACTGCTGGCGCCCCACCTCCTCAAGGAAGCAGGCGGGGAAACATACGCCCAGGTGGGCGCACGGCTGGGGATCGCGGAGAACGCGGTGAAGCAACAGATCCACCGGATGAAGGAGCGGTTTGCGGCGATTCTGCGCTCGGAGGTTCGGGGGACCGTGGACACGGACGCGGAAGTGACGGATGAGACGGAGTTCTTGATCAAGGCCCTGGCGCCCTGAGTCCGAAGGCGCCGAGCGCCGGCCGGCAATGCCGGGGCCGGTCCGGCGTCCGCGCAGGGGCGCGGGCAAGGTGCGAGCACGGCTTTCGTATGCATGCGCAAGAGGTGATTGGTCTGCCATGAGTGATGCTGGTTCATGTCCGACCTGCGGGTCGGCCATCCCGCCGCGGATGAGGTTTGGGCTGTGCCCGCGTTGCCTGGCGGGTCTGGGGCGGCTGCCAGAACCAGCTCAAGTGGGGACGCGCTTGCGGTACGTCGGGGATTATGAGCTGCTGGCCGAGCAGGGGTCCGGGGGGATGGGGGTGGTGTATCGGGCTCGGCAACTGAGTCTGAATCGGCTGGTGGCGGTGAAGATGATCCGGGCGGGGCTGTTTGCGCGGGCGGAGGAGCTGGATCGGTTCCGGCGGGAAGCCAAGGCGGCGGGGGCGCTGGACCATCCGCACATCGTGCCGGTGTATGAGATCAACGAGCACGAGGGGCAGCCGTATTTCAGCATGAAGCTGGTCGAGGGAGGGAGCCTCGAGGAGGCGATGGGGCGGGGAGAATGGGCGGCGCCCCGGTCGGGGACGCGCGCCGAGGTTCGGGCCTGGCAGGAGAAGGCGGCGGGGCTGGTGGCGTCGGTGGCGGGAGCGGTGCATCATGCGCATCAGCGGGGGGTGTTGCACCGCGATCTCAAGCCAAGTAACGTTCTGCTGGACGAGCGGGGGGAGGGGCAGGTGTGCGATTTTGGGCTGGCGCGTCTTGCGGAGGGGGCCGGGGAGCTGACCGGGGCGAGTTCGACGCTGGGGACGCCGGGGTACATGGCGCCGGAGCAGGTTGAGGGCCGGTCGCGGGAGATCACCACGGGGGTGGACGTGTATGGGTTGGGGGCGGTGCTGTATGCGCTATTGACGGGCCAGCCGCCGCACCGCGGGGAGAGCGTGGCCGAGACGCTGCGGCGGGTGGCCGAAGCCGAGGTGCGGCCGCCGCGCTCGTTGAATCCGGCGATCGACCCGGACCTGGAGACCATTTGCCTGAAATGCCTCGAGAAAGAGCCCGGCCGGCGCTATGCCTCGGCGGCCGAGGTCGCGCAAGAACTCGAGCGGTTCCTCGATGGTTTCCCTATTGTCGCTCGGCCGCCTGGCACGCTCGAACGATTCCGGAAATCCGTTCGTCGCAACCGGCTGGCCTACAGCGCGGCCGCGGCAGCGGTGATGGCCCTGGCGCTGGGGACCGCGGTCAGCACCTGGCAGGCGGTGCGCGCGGTCGCGGCCCAGCGGGAGGCGGTGGCCCGGGCCGCCGCCGAGCGCGCTGCCCGGGACGAGTCTGACGCGATGTCCGAATTTATCATCGGCGTGTTTCAGAGCTCGGACCCGGCTCGAGACGGCCGGTCGATCACGGTCGCGGAGACGCTTGACAAGGCGGTGAAGAGACTCGAGACCGACTTCGCCAGCCAGCCAGCGCTCCGAGCTCGAATCCAGTCCACTCTGGGCGGAACTTACCAGGCCCTTGGGCTGTTCCGCGAGGCCATCCCACTCCAGGAGAAAGCGCGCGATTACTATATGGCGAACGCCGGCCCGGAACACACCAACACGCTCCGGGCGATCCACAACCTGGCATCTTCTTACGACGACGCTGGCCGCCGGGACGAGGCGCTGAAGCTGCTCGAGGATGTGGTGAGGCTCTACCGTAAGGTGTCCGGACCGGAGCACCTCGACACGCTCATGGCGATGAACAGTCTGGCGATTTCTTACGACAACACACGCCGCCGTGCCGACGCGCTCAGACTGCGCGAGGAGGTGCTGCGCCTCCGCCGCAAGGTGTCCGGGCCGGAACACCTGGACACACTGATGGCCATGAGCAACCTGGCCATTTCATACGAAGAAGCCGCTCGTGAAGACGAGGCCCTCAGCCTGCGCGAGGAGGTGCTGCGCCTGCGCCGCAAGGTGTTGAGTCCCGAGCACCCCGCCACGCTCAAGGCGATGCATAACCTGGCCGTCTCTTACCACAACGCCGGCCGGGCGGACGAGGCGTTGAAGCTGCTCGAGGAGACGCTCGATATCCGCCGCAGGGTGCTCGGGCCCGAGCATCCCGATACCCTCGGAACCATGGGCAACCTGGCAACCGCCTACTACAAGGCTGGCCGCCGCAACGAAGCCGTCAAGCTGCGGGATGAAACGGTGGCCATCTGCCGCAGGGTGCTCGGGCCCGACCACCCCGACACGATCCGGGCGATGAACAACCTGGCGCCCTTGCTCTATGACCCCGAACGCCGTGCCGACGCCCTCAAGCGGCTCAAGCAGGTGCTCGCCATCCGCCGCATCCTCAGTCCGTAAACACACCGCGCCACCTCCCGACTCGACCGCCTCGAGCGCCGGGTCGGGCCTGCCTGCCGGCAGGCGGGGGACGAGCCTACACGGGGCGGACGCCGGCGATGCAGGCCGCTTCAACACGTGACAGGCCAAACGCGCGGAAGCGGGCTAAACCCCGTGCTCCAACACGGTTCATGGCCCCGATGCGTGACAATTCGTTTGTCATCAATGCTCTTCATGAACCGTTCGTGCGTAGCCGCCGAGGTAACGAGGCGGATCTTGCTCATGGCTAATAGGTTCCGCCTCCTTACGTCGGCGGCTACGGTTCAGGGTCTCCATGCGCGCCAAAAGTTGGCGTCTTGGCTCTCCATGAACCCCGCTTGAGCCTCGCGGGGGTGAGGGGAATCGGAGCCGGCTTGCAGGAGACAAGGCGGTGTGGTGGGGAACTTGTCTGCTGGGTAGCCGAATGTCTTCCCCCTCGCCTCCATGGCAATGGAGGAGAGGGTCGGGGAGAGGAGGGGGTGCATTTTAAAACCCAATGAACCTCCCAGTGTCTGGTTTGAATATCAAGGACCTGCACAAGACGAGGCTCAGAGATTCAAAGCGATTTGGATCGGGGAATTCTCTCCCCCTGACCCGCCGGGCTGTTCAGAACCGCTAAACCATCAAACCTGATCGAGAAAAGCCTCAGCGCCGGAGCGTAACCTTTTTCGCGTCTGTCCGTACAATCTAGGTGGGCAGGATCGGATGGGGCGTCGCGGGCCGCTGTGGTCGAGGTGGGTAGACGAATGTGGTGCGCGAGGCTTTGGCTGCCAGGAATGCCAGCAGTAATACAAACGACAAGATGAGTCAGCAAACAGCATGAAGGCCTCAATACAATCCTGGCGCTCGTTGTGCCCTTTTTTCCCTATGCCGTCTCATTTGATGCCCCAAGCGCTAGATGCGCTGCCGCTATTCTGGCGCCATTGCCAAACGTGAAACCGCTTCCGGCCCTGTTTCCGCTCTTGCTGTTCAATTGGCCGCGACTGGCAGCTCCGGACATTCCAATGTATTTACTGATACTTGTTGGTCTGTTCGCACCTCCAGATCCAAGCATTTGCCCGGTTGGGTTAAAATAAAATGTATGTTTATTGAGTATCTGGAATCGAATCGATATTTGCACGGTCACGATACCGATCACTTTTGCGCTCGCGGTTTTTGACACTAGCTTGCCCTTCGCGACACGTTCATTGATTCGCATGACACTACTTATCATCATAAGCCGCAATGTCCTTTGCAGATATGCTCACCTGTCATCATCTCACTTGTTCCCATGAACACTATATCCAATACATACGTTTGCATCAAACACACATTCAGCCATAGTGACATCGTCTCACTCGCTTTCATTGTGCTAATGCTTGTGACAGCGAATGCACGAGTCTTTGCCCAAACAAGGCCTTACTCGTGGTCGAATATCGCTGGCCAAACTGCCGGTGGGGATGGAAACGCCGACGGTCCAAACATCCTCGCACGGTTTTATTGTCCGGCCGGCGTGGCGGTGGATGTCAATGGCAATTTGTTTGTTGCCGACTCGTTAAACCATACGATCCGAAAGGTATCACCGACAGGAATTGTGTCAACCTTTGCCGGTTCATCTGGGATTTCCGGCAACGCCGATGGCACAGCCAGCATCGCCCGATTCAACGAACCTTTCGATGTTGCAGTTGACGACAGCGGCAATGTTTATGTCGCGGATTTCGGCAACCACACAATTCGCAAGGTGACGCCTCACGGATTCGTCACGACGTTGGCAGGTCGCGCGGGTTTTCCCGGCAGCGCCGATGGAATCGGCAACACAGCCCGATTCCATGCGCCTTCCGGTGTAGCGGTCGACACCTCAGCAAATCTTTACGTCACGGACTCCACAAATAATACCGTGCGCATCGTTACGCCAGCCGGCCTCGTCACAACTCTTGCTGGTTTCCCGGGCTTTCGCGGCAGCGCCGACGGGGCCGGCAGCGCCGCACGTTTTAATTGTCCTTACGGAATTGCCGTCGGTCTTGACAACACAATCTATGTGAGTGATCGGTACAATATGACCATTCGAAAGGTTACGACATCAGGTGTTGTAACAACGTTGGCTGGCATGGCTCAACAATACGGAAGTTCCGACGGAACTGGAGCTTACGCGCGTTTTGCCTTTCCTCACGGCGTAGCTGTGGACAGCAACAACAATGTCTTTGTGGCTGACTTTAACAATTACGCGATTCGTAAAATAACACCTGCAGGAGTTGTTACAACCTTTGTTGGCTCTTCAGATATATCTGGCAGCAGCGATGGCATTGGAAACGCGGCCTCTTTCTCAAGTCCCGTTGGATTGGCGCTGGATAAGACTGGAAACTTATACGTCGCAGAAGCAAACTCGCAAACGATTCGCAAAGTGACGCCCGCGGCCGTGGTTACCACCCTGGCTGGCGTGGCACCGAACCATGGCAGCAGCGATGGCATTGGTAGTTCGGCACAGTTCTATGGTCCGATCAGCGTCGTCGTTGATGGCGCTGGCAACCTGTTCGTAGCAGATGGCAACAATCATACGATCCGCAAAGTTACATCTTCAGGTTTTGTGACGACTTTAGCAGGGTCTGCGGAAGTTACAGGGAGCGCCGACGGAAGCGGCGGTGCGGCGACGTTCGACTCCCCTTATGGGGTAACAGTGGACAACTCAGGCAACCTTTTCGTCGCGGATTGGGGCAACCACACCATCCGAAAGATAACTTCTTCAGGACAGGTGACAACCTTTGCTGGTTTCCCTGGCTTTCCTGGCAGCGCCGACGGGGCCGGCAGCGACGCAAGGTTTTACAATCCAAGAGGCGTTGCGGTGGATAATGACAATAATGTGTTTGTCGCTGATTATAACAATCATACGATTCGGAAAATCGCAGCGACTGGCGTGGTAACAACCTTCGCCGGTAGTCCCAATATACCGGGCGCATCTGATGGCGTTGGCAAGGCCGCTCGTTTTTTCAGACCAAGGGGCGTTGCGGTGGACAGTCATGGGAATGTATATGTTGCGGATTCCGGCAATCATACTATTAGGAAAGTGTCTGCGTCACGGAACGTAACAACGTTAGCTGGCATTCCGGGAGTTACTGGCAGCATGGATGGCAACAGCAGCACAGCGAGTTTTTTTAGCCCATCTGGGTTGGCAGTAGATAACGATGGCAATGTTTTTGTCGCTGATCGGGACAACATGACCATTCGCGCTGTGACTTCGGAGGGACTGGTAACTACAATCGGTGGTAGGCCAGGTGTAAGGGGCGTGGCAGAAGGCGTTGGAACGTCTGCTTACTTTACCTGGCCTACAGGTGTCTCGGTGGATCATTCTGGCAATTTATTCGTTGCGGACTCGGGCGACAACCGTATCAAGAAGGGCGTGCCAGTTGCCCTTTGTTTCGTCGGAGCCACGACTCTAAGTCAAGGCGGCACTTCTGGCGTCATCGTCACCATGTTATCTAAGCCACTCAGCACAAACAGCTTGTGGTCAACAACCAATATCGGTGCCGTTGCGAATACGTGGCAGCTGCTTGCCATAGTAGAGGCCGATACAAACGGAATGATGCAGTATGTCGATACTAATGTGCTCAACTCATCGCAAAAGTATTACCGCTTTTCTATCCCATAGTAGTCAAGTGACGAATATCTGGCGCTGGGTACTCGGTTTCGATCACCATGACACAATCCGGGTGATCAGTTGCGGGCCGCCGTGATCGAGGTGGAAGGCAGCCTGCGATGCGCAAGATCCGGGATCGGGCTGCCAGGAATGCCAGCAGTGAAACAAACCACCAGATGAATCAGCAAACAGCATGAAGACCCTCCCAACAATCCTGGCGCTCGTTGCGCTGATGGATGGAGCGCATGCGGCGGATCCCCTGCCTGTTTTGCCAGCCGCGATCTCGTTCCAATCCAATGATTGATGCTCAAATGAAAACCATTCAAACTGGGTGGGTTGCGCCGCGGACTCTTCTCACCGCGGCCATTTTATCGAGCCTGCTGGCGCCCCTGCAAGCGGATAGAAAACCCGTCTCTGAACAGGAAGCGATCGTTCGCATGCACGAGTGGATGCGCGCGCATCCCGTGATGCGCGCGGCGTCGGATTGGCCGATTGAATCGGTTCAACGGTTTCCTCCATCAGGGTTTGATTATAGCGTGCGCATCGTTTCCTTGTCGCCGCAAGGCTATGTGGTTCTCAACAGCGACGACCGCCTGCCGCCAGTGGTGGCCTTCAGCGCGTCGTCGTCGATCTGCATCGAGGATGTGCCGGAGAACGCGCTTCGCGCCGCTTTGCTGGCGCACGTTGAACGGACAGCCCGACGACTGGTGTCTCGAGCGGACGCGCCTCCGTCCAGGCCGGCATGGAGCATGATGCGGTTGTCCGCTCAGAGCACAGAGGTTTACGGCCCTTATTTGGACACGAAATGGAGCCAGTGGCATCCGTATAATCTGTATTGTCCGGCCGATCCGGCGGGGAGTTCCACGAGCGCCTATCGCCAGCGCGCGCCCACCGGGTGCGTGCCCACCGCCTTTTCCCAGATCTTTTGCTTTCATCGCTGGCCGCCCTACGGCCAAGGACTGCATTCCTACCATGATGCAACCGGTGTCATGACCGGAGAACACAGCGCGGTATTCTCCGATCCCTACGGATTGCAGGCCATGGCCGTCTCCTTTGATGCATTCGCAACATCGGCGCAACCGGGGCAGGAGGAGGTGGCCGAGTTGATGTATGAGCTGGGGGTGGCCGCCGAGGCGGACTTCGAAAGCGCAACGATAGGAACCGGCGTGAGCTCCAAGACACTGGCGCAAGAGATCGCCGCGTATTTCTATTATGAGCCTGCGATTTACCACAATACGCAGGAGGATCTTCTGGCCGCGTTGGATGCTAACTTGCGCGCCGGATATCCTGCCGTCGTTTCCCTCTCCAATCATGTGATTGTCGTCGATGGCCTGATGACCCAGAATGAGTCCATTTCCTACCATTTCAATTACGGCTGGGGCGGACAAAACGACGGATGGTGGTCCGCCAACGAGATTCCACTGGGTCCCATTACGGCAGGATGCACTTCAGTTCGGCCGAGTCTGCTGCCCATGCCCCGTGAAAGAAGAATGTCCGCCCTGGCCGGCCAACCCATCGAGCTTCAATGGATCTTCCCGAAGCGGCGCGAACACGAAGCCGCCCGGCTCGATCTTCGCCAGCTCGTGCAGCAACCTGGCCTCTGGAGTTCCGATGCGTCCACGCTGGATCAAACCGCATCCATGAGATGGGAAATCCGTTCCGGGGGCCAATCCGGCAACTGCTGGTATGCCGGTCCCAATGGGTATGCCAGTTTGACGCTGGCCGATCAGTTTGTGCCCGATTCATCCTCGCATTTGTCGTTCTGGACCCAATACCGATTGGGGACAGCGGCCTTTACGGTTTCGATATCCGCGGATGACGGCGAAACCTTCTCCGAGAAATACCGTCTCAGTGACAATTACCCTCTCGAATGGCGCCAGCACACCGTCCCGCTCGGCGCCTACGCCGGACAAACAATTCAGCTCCGGTTCGAGCTTCACTCCGGATCCTATTACCCCGAAAACGGAGGCGTCTGGATCGATGATCTGCTCATCTCTTCGGGCAGCTGGTATCGCTGGGAACCGTTCGTCAGCGACACCCAGCTCGCGTCGCACAGATTTTCCGCGGCGTTGACTCCGTGGGACGAGTGCTCGGATTTCTCACGGTTCGAGCTCACCACCCCCGCCGGCTCGACAGATGAGTTTCCGGACTGGACAATCGCTGCCATCGACGGCCAGGAACACTGTTTTTACAAGCAGGCTGGCGGTTACCGAAATATGGTATGTCACCTGACTTCCCGCGCCCAGATCGCCCCCAAGGACAACACGCGACTGCTGCTCCGCTGGAAACGCCACCTGGCGAACGACCGCTTCCGTATCTTGATTTCCACGAACCGGTCGGTCTTCACCGAGCTCTGGAGCGCCGGCGGACATTCGGTCTGGATCGACCAGGCCATTCCTCTCGCTGATTACGCCGGCCAACCTGTTTATGTCCGCCTCGAGTATTCCGTTCCGGGAAGTTATTACCCCAGCGGCGGCGTCTGGATTGACTCGATTCATCTGCAGGAGGACGTCGTCCATCCCGAGCTCGAAGGACAGCCCATCCATTACACCCTGCTCACCAATCTGGCCGCGGGATCGTATGTCCTGGCGGCGGCCATCGAGGATCAAGCCGGCACGGTCCATCGGCAGTCGCCTTCCTTCGAACTCCTCGTCTGCAACCTGTTCGATGTCCGCTCCGAACCCAATGGCGCCGTCACCGTCACCGGCTATCACGGGACGAACGCTCATCTCACGATTCCTTCCTCGTGGAATGCAAAGCCGCTGACCGGAATCGCCGCCGGCGCATTCGCCGGCGCCGGCCTCACCAGCGCAATATTCCCACCCGGTCTGACTTGCATCGAAGACGGCGCATTTTCAGGCGCCAACGGTCTGCGGCGGATCTATTTCCAAGGCGACGCGCCAGCGGTCGGCGCGAATGCCTTCCCGCAAAGCGAGCTTGCGGTTTATTACCTTCATGGCACGGCGGGATGGAATCCCACATTCGCCGGCCATCCAACCGCGCTTTGGAACGTGGTCATTCAAAGCGCGCGGGAGGGATTTGGGCCCGGACCGGGCGGCTGCCGATTGCTTTTCACCGGACCGCCAGACCATCCGGCCGTGATCGAGGCTTGCACGGACCTCGCCACGGGCATCTGGTCCGCCATCCACACCAACACCTTGGCGAATGGATCGGGCGAGTTCACTGATCCTGCTTTGCCGGGGTCTTCCGGACGGTTCTATCGTGTGCTTCTGCAAAGCCTATAGGCGCCGGCACCCCGCGCGGATTTGGCATTGACACTTGCGCACGATATTTCGCATCTGCTTCGATCAAACGCCCGCATCTGACTCGCCATGAACGAGATATAAAACCACTTGATCACCTCCGATATAGCTTGCTTTTGTTGACAACACTTGGCATCATTATTATTCGGTAAACACCCTCGCATATGAATCAAGTTCTGCTCCTTGCGTGTCTGATCGCCCAAGGCGACAGCCCAACCACAACCGTCGAGACGATTGTCGAAGATGTCGGTATTGCCGCCGTGGCGGTGGAATGCGCGGCGGTCGAGAACCGCTCGACGCCATGCGTCCGCGCAGCCGCGTCCCAAGCGTACGACCACGGCAATCCCACCGCCACCGAGCAGTTGATGATGGAACTCGTCAACCGCGCCCGGGCGAATCCCGGCGCCGAGGCTGCCCGGCTCGGGATCGATCTCAACGCAGGGCTCGAGCCCGGCACGATCACGAACACCTGGAAGCAACCCCTCGCGTTCAATCCCCATCTCCTTGCGGCGGCGCGCGGCCACAGCCAGTGGATGCTCGACACGGACACCTTCGAGCATACGGGCATCAATGGATCGTCCTTCTTCGATCGCATGCAGGTGGCTGGCTACGAGTTCGTGCGTCCCTGGACCTGCTCGGAGAATCTCGGTTATCGCGGGACCACCGGCACTCTCGATGTCAATTCCTTCACCGCCATCGTCCACGATAACGTGTTCAAAAGCCCCGGTCACCGGCAGAATATCTGCAACGAGAAATTTGATGAACTGGGCATTGGCGCGGTCGAGGGGCAATTCACCAGCGGCGGCAACATCTTGAACACGGTCATGATCACGCAGGACTTTGCGCGATCCGGTTCCACGCCCGGCCCCATGTGTTTGGGTGTTGTGTACCAGGACGCCAATACCAACGGCTTCTACGACCCCGGCGAAGGCGTCCCGAATATTACCGTGCGGCCTGCCTCGGGCGCCTGGCACGCCGTGACATCCGATTCAGGCGGCTACGCCTTTCCCTATGAATCCGGCTCGGGCGCTCTCAGCGTCACGTTTTCCGGCGACCCGATCGCCATCCCCTACACCACCTCGTTCCAGCGCTCGGAATGGAACGTCAAACTGGACGTTGAACTGGCCCAGACCATCCTCTTGGGATTCGTCGAAGGCACGATGCGTTGGACCGCGGAGGGAGGATTCCAGGCGTTGGTCAGCGGCCGCCCCGGATCCACCGTCATCCTCCAGCACTCGACAGACCTCGCTCATTGGACCGATGTCGCCACGATCCCCCTCGAGTCCGGCGCCGCCACCGTCACCCACACCGGCACGCCCAACACCAGCCTCAATGTGTATCGGCTCAAGTATCCTTCCAATTAATCTGCAAAGTATAACAACCATAAAACAATCCGATTTATGAAACAAACAACCAGCTTCATTTATGTAGCGCTTGCATTCCTGGCAGGCTTGGCGTTCAACAGTGGCGCGGTCGATTACCACGTCGCCACCACGCAGGAGCTGCAAAACGCATTGACACGCGCTGCAAATAACGGCGCGGACGACGTCATTTGCCTTTCGGCGGGTTGGTATACCGGCAACTTCAACTTCAACAGCGCGGAGGCGAACAGTCTTGCCATTCAGGCTGAAATCGGCGTTTCCAATACGGCCGTTATCATCGATCCTGCCGGCGGCGGACGAGGATTAAACATCACGAATACAGCAAATTCTGAAGTCTCAGTTCGAGGAATTACTTTCCTTCGCAATTGCGGATCGGAAACCATTTCTTCTTTGCGCATAGGCACCGGGTCCGCAGCATCGTCAACAATCGCAGACTGCCAATTTATCTCGCCCATCAATACAAAAGGAATAGGATTAGAAATCGCCTCTGGATTAAACATCACAATTCGACGTTGTAGTTTGATAGGAAACAATCAAGGCGGTTATATGGGCAATGTCATTGATAATGCGGGCATTATCATTGATAATATGACGTCTGGCAATATGACAATGCAACATTGTCTCATTTCGTCCAATTTAATTGGAGCGTCGCTAAATGGGTGCAACATTACTTTGTCAAATAATACATTTCATGCAAATTCTAAGTATGGGGGGGTGCGTTACTGGAGCCGCGGCGGCGAAAATACAATAGTGTTTTCAGAAAATACTTTTATTCATAATAGTAATACTTGGTACTCTCCAGCCGGAGGCGGTGCAATCACACTATATGCAAACTTTGGTGTTATCCATACAGAGCTTTCGCACAATGATTTCATCGCGAACACGGGTGAGGCAGCAGGCGCCGTATATGGAGGTCTGGATTCAAACAACGGTGGTGCGGTGGGGGCCACAATTGTTGATAACACGTTTGTTGACAACCGCGCATTGGCAGTCGTAGACCATACTGGAGCCGGAGCTGTTCGCCTTGATCCGGTGAACGTGGCATACATACGTCGAAATGTGTTCAGAAACAATACAGGCTGCCAAGGAGGAGGCTTGCGTTGCACAGTCTGGTCTGGCGGCACATTAGAGTTAAATCATAACATTTTTATTGGCAACTCGGCCCAGACTGGATATGCGGGAGCGGCCTACTGTAACGGTATGTCATCCTACGGCGATAGCATTGTGGATATGTACGACAATATACTGGAAAACAACGTCGCCGGATGGGGAGGCGGACTTGTCGTTGGAGCCCCATACGTTCAATTCAAAAATAATATTGTTGTAAACAATTCAGCCATTGCGGGTTATGCTGGCGGAGTATTTGTCGAAGCTCCCAAGGTTCAATTCAACAATAATCTAGTGGCAAATAATGCAGCCATCGCAGGTAGTGGTGGCGGGATTTATTTGAAGCCAACGGTGGCGATGGAGATGGTCAATAACACAATAGTAGATAACTCCGCCTCTGGAAATGGCGGTGGTGTTCGATACAAGTTGGAAGGGGATAATGCAGTCTTGAAAGTATACAACAACATCATATGGGGCAATATAGCGAATGGCAACGGAGTAGATTTGTATATTACTGGAACAGGGTCTTGGAAGGAGTTCATGTTCAACGATGCCCATGGCCTGGATGGAGTCTGGGACATTGCCGAGAACAACATTGACATGGCGCCCGCCTTTTTCGATCCCGTGAACGGGGATTATCATTTGCGCGCGACATCCGCGTGCCTCAACGCTGGCACGAACGGCCTGCCTTCCATCCCCGCCACGGATTTGGATGGGAACAGTCGAACCAACGGTGTGCGGGTGGATCTGGGCTGCTACGAGTTCAATAACACGAATCATCATCCGGCGGACGCGAATCTGGATTGGACGATCAGCATGACGGAGTATGAGGCGTATGCCGCCGCGTGGAAGAACAGCCAACCGTGGGCCGCCGCCCCCGCCAGCATCCCGGCGGATTATGTGACCCGCGCCGGTTATCTGCAGGCGCAAGGCGGTGCTTACCACAACGACGGCGCCGGCGCCCCGCTCTGCTGGAAGGCCGGGCGGTAAGCCAACGTCCCGTTTCAACTTCAACCGAAAGGGACGTATGAATCCACAACATTGGCCTCCCGGCATGGCAAGGTGCTTACGCCTGCTCTGCCAGCGGCTTTTCCGCCGAAGAGGCGGGGGGGCTTGGCAAGCAGGCAAACGGTTATGCTGGCGTGACTTATCCGGTATCCGGTATGGAGCATCCTGCATAGGGCAGGTGGCGGCTTTTTCCCTGGTGTCTGCCGCATTATCCGTACAGGCGGATGTGGTGGCCGATCCGGTGTGCACTCCAGCTTCGGGCGCGGCGGTTCCGGTGAGAGTAGCGTTGTCCAGCGACACGCCGGACGCCGTGATCCGTTACACGTTGGACGGCTCGGTGCCGTCGGTGACGTCCCCCGTGTTCGTCACGAATCTGATGTTCACCGACCTCACGTTTTTGCGGGCGCGGGCGTTCAAGGACGGCATGGATCCCAGCGGCACGGTGTACGCGTATTATGTGGAGCCGGCCACGCGAACGGACATGGGGTATTATCGCACGGTCACGAATGAGCCCGAGAACGCTTTGCCATTGGTGAGCGTGAGCGTCGAGGGCGCGAGCAATGTGGAGTGCTACACGATCGAGGAGCGGCTGCCTAGGGCGGTATCGCCCGGGAACATCACGGGCGGGGGCCAATGGCTGCCGGAGTTGGGCGTGGTGCGCTGGGGACCCTACACGAACACGCCGTCGGTCACGGTGTCGTACCGTGTGAACGGCAGGCCAGGCAGTTATCAAGTGGGGGGCATGTCGTGGGCGGACGGCCGGTGGAAGTTCGAGCCGGCGGAATCCACCGCCACGGTGCTGGACACATCGGATCCCAGCGTGCCGGCGCCGCCCTCGAAGGTAACCGCGCCGGTGATCGCATCGCTGGCGCTCCAGGCCGAATCGGCCACGCTGGTGCAGGGCGTGATGGTGGCGTCGACCAACGCCGGCTACAACGGCACAGGGTTTGTTATCTTCACCAACTCCACGGGGGTGCTCCGGTTTGACAACGTGGACGGAGGTGCAGGCGGGGCCGCCACGGTGGCCATCCGTTATGTGAATGGGATGTCATCGGGCGCGGGCCGCCTGGTGGTGAACGGGGCCGCTAACTCGGCGACGTTCGCTGCAACGGACAGTTGGACCACCTGGAGCGTGTTGATCCAACGGGTGATGTTGAACCGGGGAACGGCCAACACACTGCGCATCGAAGCCGCCGCCGACATGATGGTGAATGTGGACGAAATCACGGTGACGCCGGACAACCGAACCGCGGTGGCGGACGTGGTGATGACCTGCGACACGCCCGCGGCGACGATCCATTACACGTTGGATGGAACGTTGCCAACCCCAGCCTCGACGCCCTACACCGGGACGTTGCATTTCACTACCGGAGTGGTGATCCGGGCGCGGGCTTTCCTGGACGGCTGGCTGCCCAGCACGGCCAGCACGGTGACTTACGGGGACGCGCCCGCGGCGGCGCCGGTCCTGGCACGGTCGGTGGACGCCAACACGGCTTGGGCTCCGGTCATGAGCATCGGCTTGAGCCCGGGCACGGGCGCGGTGTGCCATGCGTTTGAGGAGATCCTGCCGACGGGCGTGACGGTGTCCGGAGTGAGTAGCGGGGGCGTGTGGAGCAACGGTGTGGTTCGCTGGGGGCCGTTCTTCGACACAAACGGGCTGATCTTCACCTATCAGGCCACCGGCCCCGCGGGAACGAACACGGTGACGTCGCGCTGGAGCCGTGATGGCGAAGGTATCGATACAGGCGGGACCAACCTTGTGATCGCGGCGGGCACCAATGGGGCATGGATCCCCACAAGCCCATCGAAGCTGCCCGCACCGGCCCTGTCGCCGGCCATGAGCGTCACATTGCCAGTAGAGGTCAGTATCACCCACGCCGTGGCGGGTGTGGAAATCCGTTACACGACGGATGGCACCGTGCCGACGACGAACTCGGCGCTCTACACATGCGCACTCTCGTTGAGTAGCATGACCACGTTGCGCGCCCGCGCATTCCTAACCGGCTGGCTGCCGAGCGACGCGTCGCGGGGATATTTCGGCGCGTTGACCAATGACTCGGGATCTTCCGCCGTGGTGGCTCGCACCATCCCGTCGAACACAAACGCCGCGCCGCAGGTGACACTGACGGCGGCGTTGCAGGGAAATGTGCGGTGCTACGCAGTCACGGAGACGGTGCCGCCGGGATTGTCGCCGTCGAGCTTTACACAGAACGCGGTGTGGAACAGCACCAGCCGAACATTGAAATGGGGGCCGTTCACAAACCAGACGGTGGTGATGGACTATCAACTGGCGGGGATGGCCGGGACGTTCACAGGCGAGGGGCAGGTGAGCGTGGACGGCAGCTCATCGTCCATCACCGGCCAGAGCAATCTGGTGGTGATCCCATCGGGAGACGGCTTGGCGCCGACACAGCCCGTCAAATTGCCTACGCCCACCCTGACGCCCCAGGCTGCCAACGGCCTGCCGGTAACGGTCGCGGCACACTGCGCGAACGGTTTGGCGCAGTTGCGCTACACGCTGGACGGCACGGCGCCGACGGCCAACTCGGCGCTCTATGGCGGCCCGTTCCAGTTTACCGGCGATACCATGCTGCGGGTGCGAGCCTTCCTGGCCGGACATACTCCCAGCGATGCGATCGTGGGATATTATCAACCAGTGGCCAGCACGAACACGCTGACCGTGACGCGCAGCGTGGCCAACAGCCCCGGTTACGCCCCCCTGGTGCGGCTCGAAGCGGCGCCTTCCGGCAGCGTAAGCGCCTACACGGTGGTGGAGTCCGTGCCCTACGGCATCACGCCGTTTGCGGTAACCCCGTCCGCCGAATGGAACGCGTCCGCCCGGACCTTGAAGTGGGGGCCGTTCGCAAACCAGTCCCGGATCTTGACCTACCAGGTCAGCGGCATGGGCGGCACGAACGTCCTCGATGGGCAGGGGACGGTGGACGGATTCCTGGTGGCGGTGAATGGCGACACCAACGTGGTGGTGGATCTGGCATTAATGCAGGATCCCGCCGCACCGGCCATTACGCTTCAGCCTTTGAGCCAGCCCGTGGCCGCAGGATATGACCTTGTGTTGCATGTCGAGGCCGTCGGTGCGCCCGAGCCCAGTTATGCATGGCGCAAGGACGGAGTGTTCCTCACCGGCGCCTCTTCTCAAACGTATGTGCGCACGAACTTCCAGGCGCCTTATGTGGGCGCCTACGACGTCGTGGTGTCCAACTCGATGGGCGTGGTGACAAGCCAGGTGGCGGTCGTGACGTTGATGACCTCACCGCAAATCACGGTCCAGCCTCAAAGCCTGATGGTGCAGACCGGGTCCGTCGCGGTCTTCTCCGTGACCGCGAATGCCTTGCCGCCGCCGAGCTACCAATGGCGGTTCAATGGGACGAACATCGCCAACGCGGTGGGCAGTACCTACCAGATCACGGATGTCCATCTCGCTGACGCCGGCATGTACAGCGTCATGGTGTCCAACGCAGTGGGCGTCACGGTCAGCAGCAATGCCGTGCTGGCGGTCTATTCTACGATGGGGGCCAGCCTGAACCTGAGGCTGGTCGGGAATCAGGCGCAGATTGGCATCGACGGCGTGCCAGGCGGCCGCTATGCGATCCAGACCTCCACCAATCTTATGGACTGGTCATGGCAAACGACCAACACCTCGCCATTCCTGTTCATTGACACGAACACGGTGGATATCCCTGTCAGGTTCTACCGTGCGGTTTGCCTGCCGTAGGCATCGATACATCCAACAACGCGACGGCGGCTCTCACAAGGAGCCGCCGTTTTGGCGCAGGTTCGCAGAGAATGCAATGGGGTCTAAATAATTGACAATTGTCTTCTCCTCGCCACCGCGGACCCTCGCCGCTTGCCGCGATGGTCCCTGACCTCCATCGTTTCATCCCCGCCTCCGTCGCGAACCGCGGCCGGGGCAACCGCCGCGCCGCCTCCGCCCGCCCGCAGACTACGAATCTTGGACACCGTTCCAATGACGGCTGGGTGTCACGGTTGGGTGAATGAACGCGGTTTCGATGGGGCCGGAAGAACGATTTGCTTCACCAGTTTCGCCGGGATGGCGGAGAGATGGGGGTCGCGGTGGACCAGCGTGGCTCCTTTCACCATCGCGGTGGCAGCGATGAGGGCGTCGGCATTGGGAATCCGGCCGACAGCCTGATGGCGCAGGTCATAGGCGGCGTCAGCCACGTCTGGGGTCACCGGCTCCGGATCGTCCAGGAGTTCGGCATAGCAGGCGAGGATTTCCCGGCGGGCCTTGGCGATGGGATGGATTTCGTCGAGCCTGAGCTTGAACTCCAGCCAGGTCACGACGCTGATCCGCACTTCGCCGGGGAATGGCTCCAGGATGGTTTCGACCGTGTCACCCCCCGGTTCTTCCAGGCAATGGGCGAAGAGCGCGGAGGTGTCCAACAGGAAGAGAGGGGTCATTCGAGCGCGTCCTGCCGCAGTTGGTCGTCATCCTCCCGCCACTTGACGAACTCGGCGACTTCGTCCACGCCGGGACGTTGGGCCTTGCGCCCCAGTTCGCGGACGCGTTGGAGGAGTTGCTTACGCGTGGGCTTGATGGTGATGGTGATTTGATTCGGCTGGTCGCCCAGCGCCCAATCGAACTGCGTCCCCGGCGTCAGCCCCAATTTCTGAGTGATTTCAGCGGGGACCGTGATTTGGTTCTTGCCGGTCAAGGTTGTTGTCATATTCCTTGAATAATATCGATCAATGATTAATAGTCGTCAAGGCGCGATTTGAATTCCGGGACACCTCCAGGAACGGTAGTGTGGCCTCCGGCAACGACAGGGCGCCGCGCAGAGAAAACAATGGGGTCCAAAAAACTGACAATTCCATCGACCTCCGCCTCGTCACCTCGTCGGCTGCGAGCCAGAGGTTGCCTCGAATTCGCGCTTGCGCCCGGCGGCGCTCCCGCCAAAATCGGAAGTAATTTTTGCACAGACCCTATGTCAGGGACACGATGTGGTGGTTGAGGCTGATAACAGGGCGGGGTCGATTCCGCCGGGATAGCGGCTTGGGCGCCGCGGGGTGGGGGCTATGGCTCCTGCTGGCCTGGCTTTCCCATGCCAGCGCCCAGGTCACGATGACCGCCGGGCTCGACCGCGACCTGATTACGTTGGGCGAGAGCGCGACGCTATCCCTCGTGTGTGAAGGCGCCGGATCGGTGCCGGCGCCAGCGATCCCGGCCATCAAAGGGCTCAACATCCGGTACATCGGACCCTCGCAACAGTTCAGTTTCGTCAACGGCCGCATGGCCTCGTCGGTGACCCACAGTTTTCAGATCACCCCTCTGTCAGCTGGAGAGTTCGTGATTCCGGCCCTCCGGATCACCGCGGAAGGCAAGGCCCTGGCCAGCCAGCCGATCCGAATCAAGGTCGTGGCGGGCGCAGCCGCGGGCGGCGCCGCCGGGGCGGCGGCGCCTCGATTGGCCTTCAGCCAGCTCCATCTGCCCAAGCCGGCGCTCTATCTCGGGGAAGCCGTGCCGGTCGAGATCCGTCTTTTTTTCCTCGATACCCGGCTGGGCGCGGCGCCGCAGCTGCAGTCGGCGCCCGAGCTGGCGGCGGAGGGATTCACGGTTGGCCCGCTGGGCCGGCCCACGGAATCCCGCGCGGCAGTCAGCAACCGGGTCTACATGGTCGTGACGTTCAAAGCTGCGGTCAGCGCTGCCCGGACCGGGACGCTGACGCTCGGGCCTGCCATCTGCGCCGCCGCCGTCCCCGTCGCTCCCGCCAGCCGCTCCCGCGTCAATCCCGGCTTCCCTTTCGACCGCGATCCGTTCGAGGATTTCTTCGGGCCGCGGGTGCAAATGCAGAACATGCAGATCGTCAGCGAGCCGCTCGCGGTGCGCGTCCTGCCCCTGCCGGCGACGAACGCCCCCCCCGATTTCAGCGGCGCTGTCGGTCGCTTCCAGATGGCGGTCGAGGCCAGCCCGACCAATGTGGCCGTCGGCGACCCGATCACGGTCCGCGTCCGCCTCACAGGCCGCGGCCCCCTCGAAGCCCTGCGGCTGCCGGACTGGAAATGGCCCGATTTCAAGCTCTACCCGCCCACGAGCCGGGTCGAAACCGCCGATCCGCTCGGGCTCGAAGGCGCCAAGGTGTTCGAGCTGGTCCTGGTTCCCCAAAAGGCCGACCTGCGCGAGCTGCCCGCCCTGACCTGGAGCTATTTCGATCCGGATGAGAAGGCGTATCGGACGCTGGCTGGCATGCCCGTGCCCTTGGTGGTGCGCCCGGGGCCCTCGGGCGGCGGGACCGCGCTCTCGAGCCCTTCGGCTGGGCCGGGTGCAAACCCGGATGCGCAGGCCGAGCCGCCCGATATCGCGCCGATCCGGCTCCATCCGGGCATCCTCGAACCCGCATCGCCGCCGCTGCTTGGCCAGCCCTGGTTCCTCCTGCTCCAGCTCGCGCCCATCGCTCTCTGGCTGGGCTTGCGGATCCGCCGCCTGCGCCACGACCAATGGCATCGCAACCCCCGTTTGCGCCGCCAGCGCGATGTCTCGCGCCTGGTCGCCGATGGCCTGCTGGACCTGCGCCAGATGGCCGAGCTGAATCAGGCCGAGTCCTTTTATGCCGCGCTCTTCCGGCTGCTCCAGGAACAGATCGGCGAGCGAATCGACTTGCCCGCCTCCTCGATCACCGAGTCCGTCATCGAGGAGCACCTCCGGCCCCGCGCCGTGCCCGAGGAAACCTGCGCCCTCTTGCACGACCTCTTCCAGAAATGCAACCAGGCCCGCTACGCCCCCGCCCAGATCCAGGAGGGCCTCTTCTTCCAGGTGCCCAAGGTCGAGACCGCGTTCGCCGCCCTGCGCAATTTGAGCTTGATCCTGCTCGCCTGCCTCTTTTTCGACGCAGGGGCCGCCCGCGCGGCTCGGGCGGACGCGGCTTTCGATGCCGCCAATCGATCCTATGCCCAAGGCCAGTTCGCCGAGGCCATCCAAGGCTATGAGGAGATCCGCCAGAGCGGCCTGGCCTCGCCCGCCCTGCTTTTCAACCTCGGCAACGCTTGCCTCAAGGCGGATCAAATCGGCAAAGCCATCGCCTGTTACCGAATCGGCTTGCGCATCGCCCCTCGCGACCGCGACATGCGCGCCAATCTCAAGCTCGCCCGAGCCCGGATCGGCACGCCGGCCGCCCCCGGCGAATCGCGATGGTGGGCATGGCTCGGCTGGCTCACGCTCGATGAATGGACGCTCGCCGCCGCGGCCTCCTTTTGGGCGTGGCTGATCCTGGCCGCTGCCGGCCTCTGGAATCCGGCCCGGCCAGCCCCGTGGCGGCGGGCAACCTGGACGCTGGCAGGCGCCACGCTCGCTCTCGCCATCGGCCTCGCCCTGGCTGCGCATCGGCACTTCCGATCCGCCGGGGCCGTGGTCGTCATCGATGACGCCTCCGCCCGATACGGCCCGCTCGAAGAGGCTCGCATCCATTTCCATCTCCGCGACGGCGCCGAGGTCCGCATCCTGGATCGCCAGAACGACTGGCTCCAGGCCCGCGATGCCGCCGGCCGCATCGGATGGCTCCAAAGCTCCCAACTCTGGCTGATCGAATGACAGGCTGGATCCTCTGGCTCGCCCAGGGCTGCGGGACCGGACGCGTCCGGCTCGCGCCCGGCACCTTCGGTTCGCTGGCCGGCCTGGTGTGGCTCGCCCTCCTGCTGGCCACCGGCCGCTGGACGCTCTTCGCCGCCGGAATGATCGCCGGCTGGGGCGTCTCCGTCTGGGCTTGCGGCCGCGCCGAAACCATCCTCCGCCAGCATGACCCCGGCTCGGTCGTGCTGGACGAATTGACCGCCGTGCCGCTCTGTTTCCTGGGATGGCTGATCCGGGAATCGGCGCGAAGCGGCAGCCTGCCGCCCCCGCCCGTCTTCTTTGCGCCTGAGAATGCCCTCGGAATCGCCCTCGCCTTCGGCCTCTTCCGCCTCTTGGACATCGCCAAGCCATGGCCCATCCGGTCCAGCCAGCGGCTGCCGGCCGGCTGGGGCATCACCGCCGACGATCTCCTGGCCGCGCTCGGCGTGAACCTGGTCCTTCTGCCCTGGCTGATCCGCGGCCTCGAGTGACGCCGGCCCGCCTTCGAGCAAGAGCCGCCCCCTTACCGGATGGATTCCAGGGCCGGCTTTTTCGGGTAGAGCGCCAGCCGATACGCCAGGCGCCAACGGTCTCCCGCATGATACACCAGCGGCTCCGCGTCCAGCCCCTGCGTCGCCGACAGATAGGCAAACGGCTTTTTCATGCTGAAAAAGAGGGGATCGCCCCGCCGGTTGTCTGCCGATCCGAATAGAACCACCACAGCCGAGAATCCGGCGCTCTCGAGCTCGACCCCCACCCACGGATGGCGAGAGACATCCTGCCGGGTGCCCGCCAGATCGATCGGACCCCGATCATGAAAGTGCCGCGCGCCGGCGTCCAGGTCCTCCCGAAACCGGATTCCCAGCCCATGATAGTTGGCGCCCGACAGCGCGACCTCGGGCGCGGCGTTGCCGACAGCGAAATCCCCCTGCCACAGCAGCGCCACCTCGGATGCCGCGGCGTCGACGGTCAGGACCAGCGTGCGGTCTTCGATCAGCAGCGCCGGCCGGTTGGTCAGGGGCAGGAACGCATCCGCCGAAGCCACCCAGTGGATCCGCTGCCTCAAGGTCGCCTGGGGGCGTCCCCGGGCATCCCGGCTGAACTCGGGCGCGGCGGTTTGCACCGGCTGTTGCACACCCGCCCCGGATGCCTCCTCCCAGAAATTGAGGCCGTTCACCTTGATCCCATACATCAGCGCGTGGTGGTGGAGATGGTCGTGCGGGGCGTCCCTGAGGATATTGTGCCCGTCGAACGTGCGCAGCTCCTTCACGTAAGGCTTGAATTTTCCGGGGTCGAACTCGTAGACGAGGATCGGCCGCCCCTCGTAGGCGATGGTCCAGCGGGCGGGCTGGCGCCCCGGTTCGGCCGTCCATGGCATGTCCGCGCCCGCCAGGCGCGCTGCACCAGGCGCCGTCCATGCGCCGATCAGGAGGAGGCCCAAGGGCCAGTGGAAGAGCGAATGTTGCATCATGCGTGGAGCTCAGCGTAGCGCCTCTCCTGCCCGGGATAAAGCCCGTTCTGCATCGCCGAATAATCTGGGAAAATCATCCCCCGCGTGCAGAATCCGCCCCTCATGGGTTTGAATCGGCAGCGAATGGACCGGCCAGCCGGGGGATCCCGCCAGGAAACATGACGGCCCGGGCTCGCAAGTCACTCTATTTCATCCTCGAAGGGCTGAACTCCTTCGCCACGAGCTACTATTTCTTCTACCTGTTCTTTTCGATGTCGGATCGGTTCGGGTTCGGCAATGCGGACAACCTGACGCTGTCCGCGTGGAACGGTTTGGTCTACATGCTGACCGCCTGGCTGGCCGGGCGCTTTGGCCAGCGGCGCGGCTATTTTCGAGCGCTGCGTCTGGGGTTCATCGGGATGGCGGTCGCCCTGGCCGCCGGAAGCCAATGGGGCACCGTGGCGGGCCAATACCTGACGCTCACTGCCTGGACGATCTCCCTCTGTTTCACCTGGCCCGCGCTCGAAGCGCTCGTGAGCGAAAGCGAAACCACCTCGGGCATGCAGTGGATGGTGGGATTGTACAACGTGGTCTGGGCGGGTTCGAGCGCGCTGGCCTATTTCCTGGGCGGCGCCATTCTCGAGCGGCTGGGGCCGGCCAGTCTCTACTGGCTGCCGGTCGGGATTCATCTGCTCCAGTGGGCTCTGACCTGGCTGGTGGACTATCGGATCCCGTCGAAGGACACGGCGCACCCGGCCCCGTCCGCAGCCCCGCCGCCCGATGCATCGCCTGCCTCGGCCGCGTTCAGCCCCCGGTTTTTCCTGGGATTATCCTGGCTCTCGAACCCGTTCGCCTACATGGCGACGAACACCGTGGCGGCGGTGACGCCGGATCTGGCGGCGCGGCTGGGCCTGTCGCTGATCGGCGCCGGCCTGTTCTGTTCGATCTGGTTCTTCGCGCGGCTGGGGGCGTTCCTTCTCCTGTGGGGCTGGTCGGGATGGCATTACCGCCTCCGCTGGCTGGCGGGCGCCTACGGATTGTTGGTCGCCAGCTTCGTGGCATTGCTCCTGGCGCCAAGGTTCTGGATCGCCGCCTTGGCCCAGATCGGGCTCGGCTCCGCGGTGGGATTGATCTATTACTCGTCGCTGTATTACTCGATGCATGCGGGCGATGCCAAGGGCGAGCACGGCGGCATCCACGAGTCCGCAATCGGCGTCGGGCTGTTCACCGGCCCGGCCGTGGGCGCCCTCGGCCTCCGCTGCTTTCCCGGAAGCCACTCGAGCAGCACCTGGGCGGTGGGCAGCCTGCTCTGCATCGGCGGCGTGCTGATCCTGGCCCAAATCCTCCGGCAGCGAAGGAAACGCCGGACCGGCATTGCCTTTTCCAGGCGGTCAGGTTAAAGATAGAAAGCATCAAAGCACCTATGGCAAAAGAGAGTCCTCCCCTTGTGGGAATCATCATGGGCAGCCAGTCCGATTGGGAGACGATGCAGCATGCCGCCGACCAGCTTCGGCAGCTGCGGGTTCCGTTCGAGGTGCAGGTCATCTCGGCCCATCGGACGCCGGACCTGCTGTTCCGGTACGCCTCGACCGCGGCGGCCCGCGGCATCGAGATCCTGATTGCCGGCGCCGGAGGGGCCGCCCACCTGGCCGGTGTTGCCGCCGCCAAGACGATCCTGCCGGTGCTCGGTGTGCCGATGGAATCCAAGAGTCTGCAGGGGCTGGATTCGCTGTTGTCGATGGTCCAGATGCCCGCGGGAGTGCCGGTGGGAACGCTGGCCATCGGCAAGGCGGGAGCCGTCAATGCCGCCCTGCTGGCGGCGGCCGTGCTCGGCATCAAGTATCCCCACTACCGGGCGGCCTACCAGAAATTCCGGCGCAAGCAGACCGCGCGCGGCCTGGCCCATCGCGAGATCAAAAGCCGGTGACCCAGGCGGCGGCCCCGCGCCCAGGCGCATCGAATCCGGCCAAGGTCTCTTTCAGGCCGCGATCGCCAGCAGGAACGCCGCCACGCCGCACCCCAGCATCGCTGCGAACCCGATCCAGAGCCGGAGGTAAAAGGCCGGCTGCCGGCTCGTCGCCGCCAGCATGGATTTGAACACCGCGTTGGCCGCCGCCCCCAGCAGGATCCCTCCCACAACGGTTGGCGCCGGAGCGATGCCATTCCGGAAAAACTCGGTCAGCGAGAGCAATACCGCGTCGACATCGATCAATCCGCCGACGCCTGCGCTGAGGAGCAAGCCGCCGGCGCCGAAGTAATGCTGGGCGGCCCTGACCCCAAACAGAATGAGGGCGAACACGGCTCCGAACCGCAAGGCGGGGACCAGGGCGAAGGGGTTGCGGAACGCCATCGAGCCGGGCTCGATGGATGCGGTGCGCGGCGAACGCCCCAGCCACCAGGCCGCGAGCAATCCCGCACCCGTCATGGCGGCCAGCATCGGCAGGGCCTGGATTGCCAAGGCGGGGCTGATGACCGCCAGCAGCAGGAGCAGCCGCGGATACTGGACGGCGTTGCCCAGGCAGGCCGCCCGCACCAGCGCCAGCGCCGCTCCGGGCGTCTCCGCTGCCATCTTCGCCACCCCGCCCGTGAAGGCCGTCGTCGAGGCCAATCCGCCCACGATCGCCGTCAGGGCCAGCCCCCGCGCCGGATCCAGAAACCGAGCCAGGAAATAACCCGCATACGACACGGTCGAAACCAGGATCACAAACACCCAGACCTTGCGCGGGTTGAACAGGCCGAAGGGGCCGAACTCGCCCGCAGGCAGCAGGGGGAACACCACGAAGATGAGCGCCAGGAACTTCAGGGTGTCCTCGAACTCGCGCTGGGAGATGGTCTCGAGCGCGAACCGATGCAGCTGCTCCTTGGTGGCCATCATAAAGGAGAGGAGAATGCCCAGCAGCGCGGCGAGCGTGCGTCCCGGGGTCATCGAGAGGTAGCCCAGCAAAAAGGTCGCCAGCGCCGCCAGCTCCGTCGTCACCCCGATGCGCGCCCCCCCCGCCGCAAACCGGGCCGCCACCAGGATCGCCGTGACCGCCGCCGCCATCGTCACCGTCAGCACCGCCTGGCCGATTTGCGAGCCGGCCGCGCCCAGGCAGGCGATGAGCACGAAATCCCGCAACCCGGCGCGCACCGGCGGGCCGCCGGCTGGCTCGCGCGTCCGCCCGATCAGAAATCCCAACCCAGCCGCCTGCGCAAATCCCAGCGCCACGCCCGGCAAATCCAGCGAGTTCATCATGGCCATCGCCGTGTCCGTCCCGATTCTTCAGACCGCTTCCGATCCCGGCCGTCACGGGAGATCCTGCGCCGCGCCGGCCTGGTTCTCAAGCCTGTTCCTCGAGCCCTTGTCAGACATCCGCCCACCCTGTAAGGTGGGCTCATGCGGAAGCTCATTCTCGGCGCCCTCGCCGCCGGCGCAACGGTCGCCCTTCTGGCGGACACGATCGAACTCGAAGACCAGGCTGCCCTGACGGGCCGCATCCTCTCCGAAAAGACCGACCATGTGTATCTGGATCTTGGGTTCACCGTTCTGGCCGTCCCCCGATCGAGCATTCTGCGGATCCAGACCAACGCGGCGCCGGCAGCCGCCGCGGCCCTGCCGCGCGATACCTCCTCTCTTCAGCGCCAGGACCTGTTCGTGGTGGCGGCCAGCACGCCGCCCGAGCGCCCCGTGCGCGAGCACCTCCGCCACCTCGGCGAGGCCGTCGTCCAGATCCGCACCCCCGGCGGGCTGGGCTCCGGCTTCTTCCTGAACGAGGACGGTTACCTCGTCACCAACTTCCACGTGATCGAGGGCGAAAGCCAGATCGCCGTCGAGGTCTACCACCAGCGGGGCGGGCAGCTCGAACGCAAGAGCTATCGGCAGGTGCGCATCGTCGCCATGAACAAGTTCGCCGACCTCGCCCTGCTCAAGATCGAGGACGCCGGCGCGCCCCGGTTTGTCCCGGTCCCCCTGGGCCGCATGGACGGCCTCGCGGTCGGGGAGCGCGTCTTTGCCATCGGCAGCCCGCTGGGGCTCGAACGCACGGTCACCGAAGGCATCCTCAGCAGCAAAAACCGCGAAATTCAGGGATCCCTCTACATCCAGACCACCGCCCAGATCAATCCCGGCAACAGCGGCGGCCCCCTCTTCAACCTCCGCGGCGAGGTCGTCGGCGTCACCAACATGAAGGTCACCCAGGGCGAAGGCATCGGGTTCGCCATCCCCGTCGACGCCCTCGTCTTCTTCCTCAAGAACCGGGATGCGTTCGCTTACGATAATGACAATCCCAACAATCCCTACCGGTACCTCGAGCCGCCCCGCCGCCTTCGCCAGCCTGCCCCCGAGCCCGATCCCCGATCGTGACCCGGTGCGGCCCCGCCTCGGGGGTGCATAGCCAGCCTCCAGCCCGCTGGGCTCCCCTGCCGCTCGATCCGGACTTCAGCCGGCCGACTCAGACCAGGATGGGATGGGCCTTTTCCGGGTCGACGCCCAGATCGCGGATGGCGGCCTGGACCCGGTCCGCCCCGATCTGGCCGCGCTGTGCCAGGGCGTGCAGGGTCGCGATGACGGTCATCTCCGCGTCCACCTCGAAGAACCGGCGCAGGTTCTCCCTGGTGTCGCTCCGGCCAAAGCCGTCGGTGCCCAGAGTGACCAGGCCGCCTGGGACCCACGGCGCGATCTGCTCGGGCACGATCTTCATGTAGTCGGACACGGCCACAAACACGCCCGTCTCGGGGGCGAGGAGTTGCTCGAGGTAGGATCGGCGCGGCGGCTGGTCCGGGTGCAGCCGGTTCCAGCGCTGGGCCCGCAGGGCGTCGTGCCGAAGCAGCTTGTAGCTGGTCGCGCTCCAGACGTCCGCCGCCACATCGTAGCGCTCCGCCAGGATCTGCTGCGCCCGAAGCGCCTCGCGCAGGATCGGCCCGCTCCCCAGCAGATGGGCGCGATGCGTGCCCGCCGCCGGGGCGGGCTGATACTTGTAAAGCCCCCGCAGGATGCCTTCCTCGACCCCCGCCGGCAGCGCCGGCATGGCATAGTTCTCGTTGTAGAGCGTCAGGTAATAGAAGATATCCTCGCCCTGCTCATACATGCGGCGCAGGCCGTCGGCGACGATCGTCGCGATCTCGTAGGCAAACGCTGGATCGTAGGTGAGGAGCGAGGGGATCGTGCTGGCCAGCAGATGGCTGTGGCCGTCCTGATGCTGAAGCCCCTCGCCGTTGAGCGTGGTCCGGCCCGCCGTCGCCCCCAGCAGAAACCCGCGCGCCTTGATGTCCCCCGCCAGCCAGATCTGGTCCCCAATCCGCTGGAAACCGAACATCGAATAGAACATGTAGAACGGGATGGCTTGCACGCCCAGATTCGCGCCGGCTGTCCCCGCCGCGATGAACGAGGCCATCGATCCCGCCTCCGTAATCCCCTCCTCGAGAATCTGCCCGTCCCGAGCCTCGTGATAATACAGAAGCGATTTGCGATCGACCGGCTCGTACTTCTGCCCGTGAGGGGCGTAGATCCCGATCTCGCGGAACAAGGCGTCCAGCCCGAAGGTGCGGCCTTCGTCCGGCACGATCGGCACGATCCGAGGCCCCAGGGACGGGTGCCGCAGCAGATGGCCCAGCAGGCGCACAAAGGCCACTGTCGTCGATACCTCGAACCGGCCCGACCCCCGCAGCAGATCGCCCATCTCCTCGAGCCGCGGCACCGCCAGGGGCGCCTGCCGGACCTGGCGCACCGGCAGCGAGCCCCCCAGCTTCTGCCGCCGTTCGAGCAGGTATTTCATCTCCGGACTCCCGGCCGGCGGCCGATAAAACGGCGCGTCCACCACATCCTCGTCTTCGATCGGGATGCCGAAGCGGGCGCGGAACTCGCGCAGCTCCTTCTCGTTGAGCTTTTTCTGCTGGTGGGTGATGTTGCGGCCCTCGCCCGCCTCGCCCAGGCCGTAGCCCTTGATGGTTTTGGCCAGGATCACCGTCGGGCTGCCGGTGTGATGAACGGCCGCATGGTAGGCGGCATACACCTTCTCCGGATCGTGCCCGCCCCGCGACAGCTTGTGGAGCTGCTCGTCGCGGAGATGGTTGATCATCTCGAGCAGCTCGGGGTGCTTGCCGAAAAAGTGCTTTCGGAAGTAGCTGCCCGGCTCGGCTGAGTATTTCTGGTAATCGCCGTCGACCGCATCAGTCATGCGCTGAACCAGCAGGCCGCGGTGATCCGCCGCCAACAGCGGATCCCAGTCCGATCCCCAGATCACCTTGATCACATTCCACCCCGCCCCCCGAAAAGCCGATTCCAGCTCCTGGATGATCTTGCCGTTGCCGCGCACGGGGCCGTCCAGCCGCTGCAGGTTGCAGTTCACCACCCAGATCAGGTTGTCCAATCCCTCCCGCGCCGCCAGGGTCAGCGACCCGAGCGTCTCCGGCTCGTCCGTCTCCCCGTCGCCCACGAAGCACCAGACCTTCGGCTCGTCCCCCGAGAGGAACCCGCGCGCCCGCAGATACCGGTTGAAGCGCGCCTGGTAGATGGACAGGATCGGGCCCAGGCCCATCGATACCGTCGGGAATTGCCAGAACCCCGGCATGAGATAAGGGTGCGGATACGAGGAGAGCCCGCCGCCCTCGGCCAGCTCGCGCCGGAAGTGGTGCAGATGGTGCTCGTCCAGCCGCCCCTCGAGATACGCGCGCGCGTAAATCCCGGGCGAGGCATGCCCCTGGAAAAAGATCATGTCCGCCGGCCGCCGGCCGTCGCTCCCCCGAAAGAAATGGTTGAATCCGACCTCGTAGAGCGTCGCGCTCGAAGCATAGCTCGAGATATGGCCCCCGAGGCCGTGGTGAACGCGGTTGGCGCTGACCACCATGGCCATGGCGTTCCAGCGGATGTAGCTCTTGATGCGGCGTTCGATGTCGCGCTCGCCGGGATACGCCGGCTGATCCTCCGTCGCCAGGGTGTTCACGTAGGGCGTGCTCACCGTCAGCGGCACCTTCAGCCCCTTCTGGCGCAGCCGCGCCAGCAAGCTCGTCAGGAACGCATAGGCCCGCTCCCCCGGCTGCTGGTCCAGCCAGCGCTCGAGCACCCGCTCGAGCGAGCGGTACCAAAGGTCCTCCTCCTCGCGCAGCCGCGCCCCCTCCGCCAGCGGCGAGCCCGGGACCGCCTCACCCCCTCCTCCAGCTTGATCGTTTGGTTTCTTTTGCACGGTCATCCCCATGGTCGAATTGGACGCGGCCTTCGCCGCGAGTCGTGTCCGGCGCGCCCGACGTTCCACGCGCGGTCGCCCTGCATCATGACACCCGCCCGGTCCAGAGGCAAGAGCCCCGAGATTTTAAGGCGCCAGCCGGAGACGGCCGGCGGCGATCCGGTCAACCGCCTCCCGGCTCAGGGGCGCGGGGTGCAGCTTGGCTTCGGCCCAGAGCTCGAGCGTGCTCGAACGGAACCGGCTGCCGGGCTGATCGCTCTGGCCGATCGGGCAGATGGTCTGGGCCGAGTCCACGTCATGCAGCGGCACCCATTGCGTGTAGGACTGGCCGGCCTGCGAGTGCAGCGTCTGGCCGTCGACGCAATCCAGGCGGGGCGATGGCAGGTCCTGAGCCGGATCAAGCGTGCCGAACCCGTCGAGACTTTCGAACCATCCGAGGTTGGGGCCTGCACCCGCGGCAGGGGCCCCGCTGCCGGCAGCGGTCGAACCCCTTCCCGAGGCGGCGCCCCCCGCGGCATCGGATAGCACCGCGTCGATATAGCGGCATTCCTCGGCTGACAGAACGGCATTGGTGTCTGCCTGGATCCGCCGCGAAGCGTCCTTGAGAAAGCGCGCCAGGCCGGACTCGCCTCCGCCATGGGATCGCGCCAGGGGCGTCGCCATCATGCGGAAGAAGGTGCTGATCCGGCCCGCGACATCGGCGCCTGGGCGCCGCCGATCGCTGTGAGCGCCGGACTCGAACCACGGCTCGAGCGCCTCGAGGGCCCGGCGCGAACCCGCCGAGAGCGCATCCGGCTGGCGCTCGCGCAGGTGCAGGCCCAGGCGGACCAGCTCTCGCCGGGCCGGGTTCACGGTGTCGTAGTGGATGTCGAGCACGTCGGCCGGCGTGAACCGATCCTGGGCCGCCAGCCGCTCGCGCAGCCGCCAGGATCGGATCGTGTCCCCAAGCGAGCCGGTGCTCGTGCCGAGCGGAATTCCATAAAAGGCGCCCACCGGCCGATGATTCGCGCTCAGGAAATATCCCGATGCCGGATCCATCGCCTGCGGCAGCAGATCCGCGGGGACGAACCCCTGCCAGTCGTCGGCGTTCCCGGCCCCGGGCAACGCTTCGCCGCCCTGCAACTCGGGAAAGCGACCGGGGCGGACGGGAATCGCCCCGATCACGGCGTAGCCGATCCGGCCCGACCGGTCTCCAAAGACGCAGTTGGCGCTCGGGAACCGCCAGCCGGCCAGGGCGCGGGCGAACTCGGCGGCGCTCCGAGCCCGCATCATGGCGAAGCCGGCCTGGATCGTGTCGCGGCCGGGCTCGCAGAGCGGAATCCGTTTCAGGGCGACTTCGGGGTCCTCGGGCCGCGGGAAGCAGAAGGGCGTGATCACGGGGCCGAGATGAGTCTCCCGAACGGCGAGCGTCAAGTTGGCGCCGCCGCGCACAACGATTCGTTCGGACCGGACCTCCATGGGCCGCCACTGGCCGTCCCACCGGTATTGGTGGGGGTGTTCGCGATCGGTCTCGAGCCGGAACAGGTCGGCCTGGTCGGCGCCCAAGGCGGTCAGCCCCCAGGCCACGTGGCGGTTGAATCCGATCAGGAACGCCGGGCAGCCGGGAACGCCGATCCCACGCGCGTCGAAGGATGACCCCGCCAGGTGGAACTCGATCCAGAGAGAGGGATTGCGCACGGGCGTTTGGGGATCGCTGACGAGGACGGCGGATCGAGTGGTAGTCTTGGAGCCGCCGACCACCCAGGCATGGCTGAACTTCGGTCCGTCGGCCGAGCTCGAGGCGGGAGCCGGCAGGCCGCGCGATTGCCGGAACGCATCGACCTTGCGAACCCACTCGTCGGTGACATCCGATCGCTGGATCACCGCAGCGCCATCGTCGATCCACATCGGGCTGGCTCGGGGCGCCAAGGGCTGCCCGGGATCGGGCTGGACGCGGTTCCGCCACGCCATGAGGTCGCGGGTGCCGTCGGTGGCGAAGAACTGGGCCATATGCCACCAGCTCAGCAGGCAGTCGGCGGGCGTCCACGGCTCGGGCTCGAGCTGAAAGCGCTCGAACAGCGGGTGGAGCCGGCCCGCCTTGCGCTGGGCGGCGAAGCTCTCATTGACGCCGGCGCTGTAGGCCTCCAGAAGCCGGCCCGTGCTCGGGTCGAGGCGGGCGGCGGCTCGGGCGGCGGCGCGCGCCCAGCCGAACGTCCGCATCTGGCGGTCGTGATCGACCGAGGTCTCGCGGCGCTGGCCGCGGGGGCGCTCGCCGATGACCTCGGCCAGCCGGCCTTGGATGATCCGCAAGCTGTAGGTCATCTGGAATCCGCGATCCTCGGCCGTCGCATAACCCAGACCGTAGAGGGCGCCTTCGTCTGTATCGGAAAACACGTGCGGGATGCCCCATGTGTCGCGGACGACCTCGATCGCACCGAAGTCCGGATCCGGCGCGGCCGTCGACAGGGGCGCCATCGATGGGGTCAAGAGCAGGCCCAGCGCGAGGCCGGGTCGAAGAAATGCGCGAATCATGGCGGGATCATCGCACCTCGATCGCCGTCCCGCGAGCCCTTTGTCGCGGGAGCGGCGGGGGGGGGGTAACTGCGTTCGGCCCGAGCTCGATGGAGAGAGCAGAAAAGGACCGTATGTGTCATTAGTCATGACCGACCCTTTTTTGTTTGCGCGATGGCCGCGTTTCGCTTCGACATCGCAGGCAAATATGGCGTAGGGTGCTGGTGTCGTTATGCAAATTAAAATGGAGAGGGAAGACGACGACATCGCGGCGGGCTGCTGCTGGCATCCGTACCGTCCTTGGCTGCGGTGGCCGATACGACTGCTTGGCGCGGTCGGTATCGTCGCGGTCCTGGCCCGGCTGGCGGCTCATCACTGCTGGGCTGAGGTCGCGGGCCTTTTCGGTCCGGTCTGGTTGTTTCTGGTCAGCTTCGATATGCCAGAGCTCAAGGCCAAGACGGGGACCTATTTCATCGGAGCGGCGCTGGCTTGGTTGGCCGTGGTGTTCACGCTGTTGGTGATTGGGTTCTGGATTCTCGATCGATGAAGACACGGACGCCAACATCACATCTGAACCGCCGCCATGAAAACCAAAGCAATAAGCTGCGTATCCAGGGCGGCCATGGCACTTGTTTTTGCGCACCTTGGTGTCGCACAGCCGCAGCCGCCACTGCTGCCCCTGATTCCACCCGGCCAGCACACCAGCGAGGAGAGGTTGAGAGCAGCCGAGGCGGAGTTTGCGGCGTTGCGAGAGCTGGCTGTTCGGTCGGAAGCCGAGCGACCGATCAAAGACCAAGCCCTTGACGAGCTTGCGAGGAAGCTTGGCGTGCCTCGCATGATTGAGGAGAAAGATGGCCGGAGGCTGGTATTGGTGGATGAAATTGCAGGCGCACCGGCCTACATCGGCAGTCCCAGCCCAGTGATGGGAGACAGAGACATCCAGCTTTACGGTTGGGCATCCGATTCGACTCCAAACGCCCCGTTCATTTTCCAGAGCCAGCTCCACCAGCAACTCTCCGACGTGGCGTTTGATGCGGGTTGGGCGTCGTTCCGGGTGGACGGCGGCCAGCTGCAGTTTGAGGTGTTTCTTGATGGTTACTTCAGCAACTTCTGCGGCGCCGTTCTGTTCACTGATTCGCGCCAGGCGACGCTGCAGATGGGGGCGGGCCAGTTCATTTACGTACCGATGTGCGACCCCGTGCTGGTGCCGGGCTCCGATCCTCCGGTCTTCATGAGTTGCGACGGCCTGCGGGCCGGCACCTACTACGCGGGAACTATCCCGCTCAATGAGACGTTACTCCGGGAGTTGGTGGCTGGGCAGGGCGAGATCTTCTTCCATCTCCCGGCCTGGCGGGCCGATGGTCCCTACTGGGACGTGCCGCCACCGGTGCAGGGCCGGCTCCTCCAAGTGCCAGGCGGCGATGTCACGAACGCGTTGGCCGGCCTGCCCCGGACGCCCCGATCCCTTACCGCAGTGGTGGAGGCGCGCCCGATTGCCTTCCCCTTGGATCTCTGGCCCAGTCCCGGCGTGGACGTGGATCGAGATGGGCTTCCGGATTTCGGGCTGCACGGACGCGCGCTTTGCACCATGTCCATTCCATCGGACTGCAGCACCATGTTTGGCGTCTCGTGTGCCTCCAGCAATGAGCTCCTGGTGCATGGGTGGGACGCCTTGGTGGTGCCGCTGGGCACCAGCATCGGACCCACGACCCCCACGAACGCGGCTTGGGGCGCTCCAGGAATGGACTCGCTGACCAGCACGGTTTCCGGCAGTTGTTCCATTCCTTGGACCGGCGAATTGGGCCGCCTGGGCGAGGGGTATCTGGGGATGAGGCTGCGCCGAGCGAGCGGAGATCATTACGGCTGGATGCGCGTCCGCCTTCCGAAGAAGACCTTTTTTCCGGTTCTGCCGCCATATTTTCCGGACCCCGCCGGACCTGGAGGGCTTAACCCTCCTTGGCTAATCCTGGGGCGCAGTTTAGGATTGCTCCCGGAGCCGGTGGCAGTTTGGGAGATCGGCCCGGTGATTGAGGGCTGGGCGTATGAGCCTGCCCCCGAAACGCCCATCCTCGCCGGAGCCAGGCCGTTTCCCGTGCCCATCACATGTGGCGGCGTTCGACGGGCCGGCTACTTGCGACTGAGCTTCACCGGGGAGATTGGGCGAGGGTATGCCGTGCAGTTCAAATCGGACTTGGTGGTGGATCGGTGGGCAACGGCTGGCGGGTTGCTAATTCCAACGGCGCCGCAGACCGTGCTGGATTTGCCGATGTCGGGCGCTACGGGATTCTACCGGGTGGTTGAGGCGGATTGAGTCATGACCAAGGACAAATGGCATCTTGAGCCGGGTGTTGTTCTTGCAGATACCTTGCTGCTCAAGCTTCTGGCATCCGCCCCATTTCTTCAGGGCGGCGAGTTTGTCGGTTTCAGTTGGCGGCGAGCGCTGGTCGCCTCGCTTCTTGGGAATGCAACGTCGTTTTCCATCGGCGTGATCGGGAGTAGCGCGCCGTGGATTGTGCATGAGACTGGAGGGCTGGAATGACGCCGCACCAGGCAGTGGAGCGAATGGTGCGGCGGCTTGAGGATACAGATGAACGGGACAATTGTGATTGTGCCGTATAACCCGGAATGGCCGAAGGCCTTCTGGGCTGAGCGCCAGCGCATTAAGGCGGCTTTCGACTCGCTCGCTCTTCGAATCGATCATGTCGGATCCACCTCGGTTCCGGGCCTCGCCGCGAAACCTATCATCGATATCCAAGTGTCGGTTCGCCGGCTTCAACCGATCGAAGCGTATTCCGCCCCGCTCCAACGACTCGGATATGTCCACGTCCCGCACCCGAACGACGACGCCATTTGCCCCTTCTTTCACAGGCCAGCCGCTTGGCCGCACACTCATCACGTGCACGTCGTCGAGTCGGGCGGAGCCGAGGAGCGACGTATACGTGCGTTTCGAGACTACCTGCTCGAACACAAGGAGGCAGCCCGTCAATACGAAGAACTAAAGCGGCGGCTCGCGGAGACTTTCTCCGCAGCGGGCTTCTCGTCTCAACAGGAATACGCCGAAGCGAAAACCGATTTTGTGTCAAGGCTAACAGAGCACGCGATGGCTGAAGGGTTTCCGCGCAGCGGGAGCAGATAGCTGTGAACAGAACCCCGGTTGCCCCGAATCACGCCGGCGGTGCGATTGGCTTCGCCATCTTGGCCTTTCGTAACGTTGCGCACTTTTCGACTCATGCTGCTGCAATCAGACAACGCAATGAAGACTTTCCATGCCCCGAGTTTTCCGGACACTCGATGCGCAGCCGGCGCCCGTTTCTCGCGGCAGTCGGTGATCGATGGCGCCTGCTTCGCGCCACCCACGATATGACAGGTGTGTTTGTCATAGTGGACAACCATGCGGCCAATTATCCGCGGACCGGAGTTGCGATCGGGCGGCTCCATGGATAGAGTGGCCCCTCGATATTGTCAGGAACCGACGGGAGAGAGAGCCAGCGCATGGAGAAGCAGGCGATCGACGGATTGCGAATTCGCCGGGAACCGGGGGATGGGGCCCGCCGGGGGCGGGCGGCGTGGGTGATCGGGGCGATCCTGCTGGCGCTGGGGGCAGCAGGGATTGGCTATGGGGTTTGGAGGTATCAGGGAAGCACGATCCAAGTCCGCACGGTTCTGGCGCTCGAGGGATCGGGCAACAGCGGGGCGGCCGTGTTGTTGAATGCATCGGGGTATGTCACCGCCCGGCGGCAGGCGACGGTCTCCTCGAAAGTCACGGGCCGGATCCTCGAGGTGATGATCGAGGAAGGGCAGGAGGTCGCGGAGGGCCAGGTCCTGGCGCGGCTCGATGGGGTCAATATCCAGAAGGAATGCGAGCTTGCGGATGCCCGGCTCGAAGCCGCCCGGCTGGCCCTCAAGGAGATCGAGATCCGCCTTATCGAGGCCCGGGCCGAGCAGGACCGCGTCCGGGCGCTCGTGCGCGAGGGGATTGCCACCGAAGCGGATCGGGATCGGGCGGAGGCGGAGGCAGCGTCGCTGGCGGCAAGGCTCGACCAGCAGCGGGCCGAGGTGGCGGTCGTGGAACGTGAGCTGGCCGCGCGGCGGCAAGACCTCGAGGACACGGTGATCCGGGCGCCGTTCGCGGGCGTGGTGGTGTCGAAGAACGCGCAGCCGGGGGAGATGATCTCCCCGGTGTCGGCGGGAGGCGGGTTCACGCGGACGGGCATCGGGACGATCGTCGATATGAAGTCGCTCGAGATCGAGGTCGATGTGAACGAGAGCTATCTTCACCGCGTGCGGCCGGGCCAGAGGGTCCAGGCCGTGCTCGATGCGTATCCGGACTGGCGGATTGCGGCGCGGGTGATTGCGATCGTGCCGACCGCCGATCGCCAGAAGGCGACGGTCAAGGTCCGGATCGGAGTCGACGAGCTCGATCCGCGGATTTTGCCGGACATGGGGGTGAAGGTGGCGTTTCAAGAGCCGGGAGGCGCTGCGCCGCCGAAGCCGGCGGTGGTGGTGCCGGCCGCGGCGGTGCGGCAGCTCGAAGGGCGGGACGTGGTGTGGGTGGCGGCGGGCGGGCGGCTCGAGCGCCGGGCCGTGCGCCGGGGCGACAGCCGGGGAGCCGATGTCTCCTTGCTGTCGGGAGTCGCGGCGGGGGAAAAAGTGGTGGTGGAAGGGCCGTCCGATCTGCGCGAGGGCGGACGGATCCGGGAGATGCAGCCATGAGCGATAACGTCTGGGTCAGCGTGCGCGGCGTGGACAAGGTGTTCCTCCGCGGGTCGGAGTCGATCCACGTGCTCGAGCGCTTGAGCCTCGAGGTCCGGCAGGGTGAGTTTCTGGCCCTGATGGGGCCGTCGGGGTCGGGCAAGACCACCCTGCTGAATCTGATCGGGGGTTTGGACCGGCCGACCTCGGGCGAGATCGAGGTGGGGGGGGAGCGTCTGGACGGGATGTCCGAGCGGCGCCTGGCGGCGTGGCGGGCCCGGCAGGTGGGGCTGGTGTTTCAGCTGTATCATCTGATGCCGGCGCTGACGGCGGAGCGGAATGTCGAGCTGCCGCTGTTGTTGTCGCCGCTGAACCGTCTCGAGCGCCGGCAGCACGTCGCCACGGCCCTGGCCCTGGTCGGCCTCGAGGAACGGGCCCGGCATTACCCGTCCCAGCTCTCCGGAGGCGAGCAGCAGCGGGTGGGCATCGCGCGGGCGATCGTGACCGATCCGGCCTTGCTGCTGTGCGACGAGCCGACCGGCGACCTGGACCGGAAATCCGGCGACGAGATCCTCGAGCTGCTCCAGGCCCTCAACCGCGAGCACGGCAAGACCATCGTGATGGTCACCCACGATCCCCACGCATCGGCCCGGGCCGGGCGGACGCTGTATCTGAACAAGGGGCGGCTCAGCGCGGAGATGCCGGAATGAAATACCTGCTTCTGGTGGCGATCAATCTCCGGCGCAAAAAGCTGCGGACCGTCCTGACGCTGCTGTCGATTCTGGTGGCGTTCCTGCTCTACGGGTACCTGGGCGCGATCGAGGTGGCGCTGGGACAGGGCGTCGAGGTGGCGGGCGCGGACCGGCTGGTCGTGCGGCATCGGGTCTCCATCGTCCAGCCGCTGCCCCTGAGCTATGGAGCGCGGATCAGCCGGCTGGCGGGCGTCGAGGACGCGATGCACGCGTCGTGGTTCGGCGGCGTCTACCAGGATCCGCGGAACTTCTTCGCCCAGATACCGGTCGAGCCGGACCGGTTCCAGGCGATGTATCCGGAGTACGTGTTGCCCGCCGAGCAGGCCGAAGCCTGGCGGCAGACGCGGACCGGCGCGATCGTGGGGCGCCGGACCGCCGTCCGGTTCGGCTGGAAAATCGGCGACCGCATCCCCATCCAGGCGCCCATCTGGCAGAAGAAGGACGGCGGCAACACGTGGGAGTTCGACCTGGTCGGGATCTACGACGGACGCGAAAAAGGAACCGACACCACGACGCTCTATTTGCGGTACGACTATTTTGACGAGAGCCGGGCGGTGGGCGAGGGGCTGGTCGGATGGTATGTGGCGCGCGTGAAGGATCCCGAGCAGGCCGAGGCCGTCGCCCGCGCGATCGATGCCGAGTTCGCCAACTCGCCGGCCGAGACGAAGACCGAGACCGAAGGGGCGTTCGCGGGGGCGTTTGCGCGCCAGATCGGCGACGTCGGTCGGATCATGCGGGCGATCCTGGGCGCGGTGTTTTTCACGATCCTGCTGGTGGCCGGCAACACGATGGCCCTGTCGGTGCGGGAGCGGACGTCCGAGCTGGGGGTACTGAAGGCGCTGGGATTTTCGAGCCGGCAGGTCATGGCAATGGTGCTGGCCGAGTCGGGCATGCTGGCGCTGGCAGGCGCATGCGCGGGGCTGGGGCTGGCCTGGTTTCTGGTCGGGCGCGGCGATCCGACGGGGATGCTGCCGGTGTTTTACGTTCCCGGGGGGCGATGGGTGGCGGGGCTGGCACTGGCGGCCGGGCTGGGGCTGGTGGCGGGGCTCCTGCCGGCCGTGCAAGCCATGCGGCTCCGAATCACCGACGCGCTGCGCCGGGCGTAGCCGTCCCGGGCACAAGATGCTTTCCATATGATCCATCGAATCCTCCAGGTCGCAGCGGTGACATGGTTCAGCTTGAGGACCATCCCCCAGCGGCGCGGATCCAGCGTCGCGGCGGTGTTCGGCATCGCCGGCGTGGTGGCGGTACTTGTCGGGACGCTCTCCATCGCGCAGGGATTCCGGCAGGCCATGACGGCCGCCGTCGCTCCCGAGAACGTCGTCGTCCTCCGGGCAGGCGTGGACAGCGAGATGCTGAGCATCCTGGGGCCGGAGGAGGTGCGGGTGGTCGAGGACACGGCCGGCCTGGCCCGCGACGCGCGCGGCGCGCTCGCCTCGGCCGAGCTCTACGTCGTCATCGACCTGCCCAAGCGATCCTCCGGGACCGACGCCAACGTGCCGCTGCGCGGCGTTGGGCCGGCCGCATACGGCGTCCGGCCCGAGGTGCAAATCACGGCCGGCCGGAGGTTCGAGCCGGGCCGCAACGAGATCATCGCGGGCCGCGGCGCGGCCGCCGAGTTCGCCGGGCTCGACCTCGGCGCGCGCCTGAAAGTGGGCCGGAACGAATGGACCGTGGTGGGGATCTTCAGCGCGGGAGGCGGCCTGGCGGAATCGGAGATCTGGACCGATGCGGTCGTGCTGCAGGACGCTTACCAGCGAGATCAGAGCTACCAGGCGGTCTATGCGCGGCTCGACTCGGCCGGCCAGCTCGATGCGTTCAAGGACGCGTTGACGTCCGATCCCCGCCTCAATGTGCGCGTGGTCCGGCAGGCGGATTATTACGCGGAGCAAGCGGAGGCGGTGGACCGGCTGGTGACGGTCCTGGGGACGCTGGTGGCCACGCTCATGGGGATGGGCGCGCTCTTCGGCGCCTTGAACACGATGTACACCTCGGTGTCGGCGCGCCGGCGGGAGATTGCCACCCTGCGGGCGCTGGGGTTCGGGGGCGGGCCGGTGGTGGCATCGGTGCTGCTCGAGTCGCTTCTGCTGGCGCTGGTGGGAGGCGCGATCGGGGCGGGTTTGGCTTGCGGCCTGCTCGATGGGTACCGGGCTTCGACGCTGAACTGGCAGAGCTTCAGCCAGGTCGCGTTCGCGTTCGCGGTGACTCCAAGACTGCTGCTCGAGGGAATCCTCTATGCAACCGCGATCGGCCTGATCGGCGGCGCGTTCCCGGCCATCCGGGCCGCGCGCCTTCCTGTCGCCGTCGCGCTGCGCGACCTGTAGGTCCCTTGACTTTGCGCGGGGGCAAACTCATTGTCCGCTGGCCATGACGGATCATCAACCGCTGACCGAGATCAACCGGATCGCCGAGTTCGACCTGGGCGATGGGGCAACGGGCCGGTTTTGCTCGATCCAGGCCCTGAGGCGCGCCGGCTTCGACCGGGTCCACCGGCTGCCCGTGTCGCTCCGGATCGTCCTCGAATCGCTGCTGCGGCATTGCGACGGACGGCGCGTCACCGAGGCGAACGTGCGCTCTCTGGCCCAGTGGCAGCCCCGCGCCCCCCGCACCGAGGAGGTGCCGTTCGTGGTGGCGCGGATCGTGCTGCAGGATTTCACCGGGGTGCCCTTGCTGGTGGATCTGGCGGCGATGCGCTCGGCGGCGCAGCGGGCCGGGAAAGATCCCCGGGTGATCGAGCCGCTGGTGCCGGTAGACCTGGTGGTGGACCACTCCGTGCAAGTCGACTTCGCGGGGCGGCCGGATGCCTTCCAGCGGAACCTCGAGCTCGAGTTCGAGCGGAACCTCGAGCGCTACCAGCTGCTCAAGTGGGGCCAGCAGGCCTTCCGATCGTTCCGGGTCATCCCGCCCGGAATCGGCATCATTCACCAGGTCAATCTCGAGCACCTGGCCCAAGGCGTGATCGAGCGCGAAGGGCTTTGGTTTCCCGACACCCTGGTCGGCACAGACTCGCACACCACCATGATCAATGGCCTGGGCATCGTCGGGTGGGGCGTGGGGGGGATCGAGGCCGAGGCGGGCATGCTGGGCCAGCCGGTCTGTTTCCTGACGCCGGATGTCGTCGGCGTGCGCCTGACCGGCCGGCTGCGCCCGGGCGTGACCGCCACCGATGCGGCCCTCACGGTCACCCAGATGCTCCGGCATGCCAATGTCGTGGGCCGGTTCGTTGAGTTCTTCGGCCCCGGCGCCGCCGCCCTCCCCGTGGTCGACCGGGCCACCATCGCCAACATGGCGCCCGAGTATGGCGCGACCGTCGGGTTCTTCCCGATCGACGCCGAGTGCGTGGGTTTCCTGCGCGCCACTGGGCGGAGCGAGGAGCAGTGCCGGCGCTACGAGAATTACTATCGGGCGCAGGGGCTGTTTGGCATGCCGGATCGCGGCGACATCGATTACTCGATCGAGCTGGAGCTGGATCTGGGCGCGGTCGATCCGAGCGTGGCGGGCCCCAAGCGCCCGCAGGATCGAATCGAGCTGCGTCGGCTCAAGCCGGAGTTTCTCGAGGCGCTGCACCGGCCGGCGGCTGAAGGCGGGTTCGGCAAGACCGCCGAGGAGATCGGCGCGCCCCGGATCCGGGTTGCGGTCGGCGATTCGAGCGAAGCCTCGATCGGCCATGGGAGCGTGGCCATCGCCGCCATCACCAGCTGCACCAACACGTCCAATCCGAGCCTGATGCTGGCGGCGGGTCTGTTGGCGCGCAACGCCGTCCGGCGAGGCCTGCGGGTCAATCCCGCCGTGAAGACGTCCCTCGCGCCGGGATCCCGCGTGGTGACGGATTACCTCGAGCGGACGGGGCTGCAGCCGCATCTGGATGCGCTCGGATTTCACCGGGTCGCCTATGGCTGCACGACGTGCATCGGCAATTCGGGGCCTCTGGCTGCGTCCATCGAGGCCGCCATTGTCCGGCACGACCTGGTGGCCGCATCCGTCCTCTCGGGGAATCGCAACTTCGAGGCCCGCGTGCATCCCCGGATCCGGGCCAACTTTCTGATGTCTCCACCCCTGGTCGTGGCCTTTGCGCTGGCCGGCCGTGTGGATATCGATCTGGAGACGGAGCCGCTGGGCTGCGATCCCGAGGGGCGTCCAGTCTTTCTGCGCGAGCTCTGGCCGGACGCATCGGAGATCGACCAGCTGCTCGCCTGCGCGCTCGAGCCCGAGGCGTTCCGCCGCCGCTACCGCGATTTGGCGGCCCAGAACCCGGCCTGGAACGTCATCCCGACCCGCACCGGCGTGGTGTTCGCATGGGATCCGAAAAGCACCTATGTCCAGGAGCCGCCGTTCTTCCGCGAATTCAGCGGGGCCGCCTCCGGCATCGGGCCGATCCGCGGCGCCCGCCCGCTTGCCATCTTCGGCGACAGCCTCACCACCGACCACATCTCGCCCGCGGGGCCGATCGAGCCGTCGTCGCCCGCAGGCCAGTACCTGCAGGCGCACGGAGTCGCTCCAGCCGATTTCAACAGCTACGGCGCGCGCCGCGGGAACGACCAGGTGATGACCCGCGGCACGTTCGCCAACGTGCGCATCCGAAACCAGATGACGCCCGGTCTCGAAGGCGGTTTCACGGTGGATCCGATCCGCGGGGGGCAGGCGAGCATCTTCGACGCCGCCGCGATGCACGCCGTGGCGGGGACCCCTCTGGTCGTGATTGCCGGCCTCGAGTACGGCACGGGCAGCTCGCGCGACTGGGCGGCCAAGGGCGCCCGTCTCCTCGGGGTGCGGGCTGTGATCGCCCGAAGCTTCGAGCGGATCCATCGGTCCAACCTGGTGGGCATGGGCGTTCTCCCGCTCGAATTCCAGAACGACGCGGCTGGCAAGCCCCAGTCGGCGCAGTCGCTGCGGCTGGACGGGAGCGAGACCTATGACCTGCCGGACCTGAGGGACCCCCTCGAGCCTCGCCAGGAGCTCCGCCTGCAGATCCGCCGCCGAGACGGCCGGGTCGATGAAATCATCGTCCGGTGCCGGATCGATACGCCGATCGAGATCGAGTATTTCCGGCACGGCGGCATTCTGCCCTATGTGCTGCGGCAGCGGATCGCTTGAACTCCCGGCCCGCATCGCCTCCCCGCCGCCGATCGGGCGAGCGCCGCCCGCGGCCGATCGACTCGTGGCAGGCCGCCGCGCTCGAGGTCATCGGGCGCGCCGACCGGCGGAACCCGGCCGATGCGGTCCTGCGCGACGTATTGCACGAACGGGCCCGACGGGATCCGGCCCTGGCCCGGACGGTCGTCGCCCGCGTGACCGATTATTACCGCTGGCTGGGATGTCTGGACCGTGGATGGACGCGGCTCGAGCAGCTCGATGAGGCGGCCGCGCTGCAGGATCGATTTCAGCGGAATCCCGCCGCCTTCCCCGGCGATCTCCTGGCTCGAATCGTGCCTGGCTGGCTCGAAGACGCTCTCGATGTGGGCCGGCCGTGGCTGGAATCTTTGCAGCAGCCGCCGACCGTCTGGCTGCGGGCGCGGCCCGGTCATGGCGCCGAGCTGGCCCAGCGCCTGGGCAGCTGCCGGCCTGCCGGGCCCGGCCCGCTGCAGGATGCGCTCGCCTACCACGGATCGTCCGACCTGTTCCACACGCCCGAGTTCCAGGCGGGCGAGTTCGAGGTCCAGGATCTGAGCTCGCAGGTCGTCGGCTTGGTCTGCCTGCCCGAACCCGGCGCCACCTGGTGGGACGTCTGCGCCGGCGAAGGCGGCAAGACCCTGCACCTGGCCGACCTGATGGGGAACCGCGGCCTGGTCTGGGCCACCGACCGGGCCGGCTGGCGTCTGGACCGGCTCCGGCGCCGAGCCGCGCGCGCCCGGATTTTCAACTGCCGGTTGCGGGTCTGGCGCAGCCCGCCTGAACGGGCCTTGCGCACGCGCTTTGCCGGCGTCCTGGTCGACGCCCCGTGCAGCGGGGTCGGCACGTGGCAGCGGAATCCTCAGGCGCGCTGGACCACCGTCCCGGCCGATGTCGACGAGCTGGCCCGGCAGCAGGGGCATCTGCTGGCCACCGCCGCGGCCGCCCTCCGCCCGGGCGGGCGTATCGTCTATGCCGTCTGCACCCTCACCCGATCCGAAACCACCGGCGTGGCGGATCGCTTCGAGCGCGCCCACCCCAGCTTTGCGCCCTGGCCCATCCCGGATCCCGCCGGCGGGGGGCGTCCGCCCGGGGCCCGGCTCTGGCTGGGCCCGCCCGCAACGCCTGGCAATGGGATGTTCGTCGCCGCATGGCAGCGGATCGAGTAACGGGCAGCCGATCGCGCCCCGGGGCCGGAATTTCATTTGACCCGGCCCGAGGCCGTTGTTAGAAACGGGGTCGCTATGGCGCGCCCGCTCAAGGTTTCCAAACGCTCACGGAATGCCCGTTCGCGGGCGCGGTATCGCCGGATCCTACTGAAGCTGAGCGGCCAGGCCTTGGGCAATGAGGACGGCTTCGGCATCGCCCCCGAGAGGGTGCGCGACATGGCGCGGCAGATCAGCGAGGTGCGCCATTTGGGGGTGGAAGTCGTGATCGTGGTCGGCGGCGGCAATATTTTCCGCGGCCTCCAGGGCAGCGAGCGCGGGATCGAGCGGGCGACGGGCGATTACATGGGGATGCTGGCGACGATCATCAATGCGCTGGCCCTGCAGGATGCCCTCGAGAAGCTGGGCGTCGCCACGCGCGTCCAGAGCGCCATCGCCATGGCGCAGGTCGCCGAACCGTTCATCCGGCGGCGCGCCGTTCGCCATCTCGAGAAGGGGCGGGTGGTGATCTTCGCCGGAGGGACCGGGAACCCCTATTTCTCGACGGACACGACGGCGGCTCTGCGGGCCACCGAGATCGGCGCCGAGGTGATCCTCAAGGCGACCAAGGTCGATGGCGTTTACGACAGCGACCCTGGGCAGAACCCCCAGGCGCGGCGCTTCCGCCGGATCCAGTTCCTCGAGGCGCTGCAGAAGCGGCTGAAGGTGATGGACTCGACGGCGCTGTCGCTCTGCATGGACAACGGCATGCCCATCCAGGTCTTCAACGTGTTCAAGCCCGGCAATCTCAAGCGGGTCGTGCTGGGCGAACCGGTCGGCACCCTCGTAACCAACCGCGCCTGAACCCCACTCGTTTCCGATCCGACATTGTTTTCGGTCAACCCCTGTATCAAACCATATGAGCATCGACGACATCATCCTGGAAGCCGAGGATAAGATGATAAAAAGCGCCGAGTTCGTTCACCACGAATTCGGAGGCGTGCGCACCAGCAAGGCTTCGCCCACGCTGGTCGAGAACCTCATGGTCGACGCGTATGGCAGCCAGATGCGGATCCGCGAGCTGGCCGGAATCACCACTCCGGAATCGCGGATCATCCTCATCCAGCCATGGGATATCGGCATGCTGCATCCGATCGAGAAGGCCATTCAGAAGAGCAACCTTGGGCTCAACCCGGCCATCGACAAGAAGCTGATCCGGATCGTCCTGCCGGAGCTCAGCCAGGAGCGGCGGGCCGAGCTGACCAAGGTCGTCCGCAAGATGGCCGAGGACGGGCGCGTCGCGGTCCGCCATGTCCGCCGCGAGGCCATCGAGCAGCTCAAGAAAGAGTCCAAGGGCGGCACGATCACCGAGGATCAGCTCGCCGCCGCCGAGAAGGAAATCCAGAAGCTGACCGATCAATCCATCGCCAAGCTCGACGAGCATCTCGCCCACAAGGAAAAAGAGATCATGACCGTCTGATCACGGGCCGGCGTCCGCGTCGTTCGCCGCCGGCGCCTCGAACCGGATCACGGTCTCTTCCGGCCGCGCCAGCCCCAGGCGCTCCCGCCCCAGCCGCCCCACCACGTTCGAATCGGTCTGGAGCGACACAATGGCCGCCTTCAGGTGGCGCGCCGCGGCTTCCTCCTTGGCGATCTCCTGCTCGAGGCGCAGGATCTCGTGGCGGTACCGCTCGCTCTTCTCGATCACCGGCAAATACCACACGGCGACCGCCAGCAGCCCCGCCAGAAACAACAGCACGAATACCGCCTTCGTCAGTGTCCCCCATATCCCCATGTTCGGTCGTGTCATCTCGTCACCGCCTTCCTCCCGAGGTGCGCGTGTCCGCCCGGCGGCCGCCGCCGCGGCTCCGGCGCCGGCCGGCCATCATCCTGGGCTCGGACGGACCGCGGCGCAAGAAAATGCGGCGATCCCCTGGCGGGCGCCTATGGCCGCGATGCGGGATCGGCGCCGGATCGAGGATGGGATCGATCGTAGATCCGTTTGAGGCGTTCGGTGGTGACATGGGTGTAGATCTGGGTGGTGGCCAGGTGGGCATGCCCCAGCAGCTCCTGCACGCTGCGCAAATCCGCCCCCCCATCCAGCAGGTGCGTCGCGAAGCTGTGTCGCAGCTTGTGCGGCGTCAGGTCCGGATCCAGCCCGGCGCGCGCGAGATATCGCTTGAGCCGGAGCTGAATCACGCGCGGGGATGGCGGGCGGGCGGGGCTGGACCGGCCGTGGAATGCCGGCGCGCGTCCCGCCGGCCGGCCGGGCAGGGCGCGCCAGTAGCGATCGATGGCCGCCAGCGCCGGCGCCCCGATCGGCACCAGCCGTTCCTTGCCTCCTTTGCCCCGCACGCGGACCATCTGCCCGGCCTCGTCGAGATCCTCCGCCCTCAAGGCGCAGGCCTCGCTGATCCGCAGGCCGCAGGAGTAGACCGTCTCCAGCAGCGCGGCGTCGCGCAGGCATGCCCGGCGCTCCGACGTCCGCTCCCGGCCGGCCCATGCCCGGAGCTCGGCCAGCGGCGCGTCGACCAGGGCCTGCATCTGCGCCACGGTGAGGAATCGCGGCAGCCTCTTTTCCCGGCGCGGCAGAGCCACGTTCCGGATCGGCGACATCCGAACCACACCGCGCTCGACCAGGAATCGATAGAGCGATCGCAGGGCGGAGAACCGGAGCTGGATCCCGGCGCGCTCGATCCGCCGGCGTCCCAGGAACCGGACATAGGCCCGGAAATCATCCCGCTCGAGGCGTGCCCAGTCGGGCGCGGCCCCATGCTCGGCCCGGCGCCATTGGCTGAATTCGATCAGGGCCTGGCGGTAGTTGCGCACCGTGTAAGCGGAGGCGCCTCGGGCCGACGACAGATGCTCGAGGAATCCGGCCGTCCATCGGTCGATCGCGGCGGCGTCCGGGGGGTTCATCCGGGCTGATCCTTGCGGGGGAACAGCGGGGTGGGATCCCCGATCCGATGGCCGGGGGACAGCCCGCCCCAGCCGGCGGCCGCGAACCGATCCGGCGTCTCCGCTAACCCCAGCTGCCCGTAGATCCGGCTCGCCGTCGTGGGCAGAAACGGCCAGAGCAAAACGGCCAGCACCCGGCACGTCTCCGCCAGGCAGTAGAGCACGCCGTCCAGCCGCTCCGATTGGGCGGGGTCCTTCGCCAGCTTGAACGGGGCCGTCTGGTCCACATACTGGTTGGCGCGCACCACCAATCCCTCGACGCACAGGAGGGCCGACTGGATCTCGTTGGCGCGGAGGTGGGCGATGGTCTGCTGGACCGCGGCGCCGGCCTCGCCCGCCAGGTCCGATCCCGGCGGGGGGACGATCCCTTGGCGGTAGCGCTTGAGCATCGAGAGCGAGCGGTTGACGAGGTTCCCGAGCCCGTTGGCCAGCACGGCCTGATACCGCGCCGCAAAGCCGCTGTCGGTCCAGTTGCCGTCCGGGCCCACATCGAGCTCGCGGACCACGTAATACCGGAAGGCATCGATGCCCCACTCGCCTATCACGGCCAGCGGGTCCACGATGTTGCCGGTGCTCTTGCTCATTTTCTGGCCTTCCTTCTGCCACCAGCCGTGAACCACGAGCTGCCGCGGCAAGGGCAGCTCCATCGCCTTGAGCATGATCGGCCAGTAGACCGCGTGAAACTTGAGGATGTCCTTCCCGATCACCTGCACATCGGCCGGCCATAGCTCGAGGGATCCCGGCGCGGCCGGCGCCCCATGCCCCGCCAGCGCGCGGCCCACCAGCGGGTCCCCGAGCGCGGCTGGCACCGTCACGTAGTTCGACAGCGCATCGAACCAGACATAGGTCACATAGGCCGGATCGAACGGGACCGGGATGCCCCAGCTCAGCCGGGCCGCGGGCCGCGTCACGCACAGGTCCTCGAGCTTGTGATGCCGCAGAAACCCCAGCACCTCGTTGCGCCGGATCTCCGGATAGATGAACTCCGGGTGCGCCTCGATGTGCCCGATCAGCCACTCCTGATGCGCCCCCAGCCGGAAATAATAGTTCTCCTCGACCAGCTCGGTCACCGGGCCGTAGATCGGATCGAACGTGCCGTCCGGACGGCGGTCTTTCTCCGTCAGGAAGGTCTCTTCCTTGGTCGAGTAGAATCCGGCGTATTGATCCTTGTAGAAATGCCCCGCAGCCCAGAGCTTCCGGAGGATGGCCTGGACGGCCTCCTGGTGCCGGGGCTCGGAGGTGCGGACGAAATCGTCATGGCTCAGCTCGAGCCGCGTGGCGAACTGCCGCCACACCTCGGCCAGCCCCTCGCAGTAATCCTGGGGCGTTTTGCCCTCCGCCTGCGCCGCCTGCTGCACCTTCTGGCCGTGCTCGTCCACGCCAGTGAGGAAAAAAACCTCCTCCCCCATGCTGCGCCGCGCCCGCGCCATCACGTCGGTGATGATCTTCTCGTAGGCGTGGCCCAGATGCGGCTGGCCATTGACATAGTCGATAGCCGTGGTCAGGTAAAACCGTTTGCTCATGGCACACCCAGTGTGCGCCACCCGGCCCCCGATGGCAATGGCGCTCTCCGCCCGCCGCGCGCCGGGTTCGGCCCGCCGCATCGCCTACGCCGCCCGGATCGAAGCCTCGGAGGCGGGGCGGCTGCTCGATTGCGCGTCGGCCCGGCGGTATGCCTCGGCCAGAAGGGTGACCGGATGGGCGACGCGGATGTCGAGGCCGCGCTGCCTGATGCCGTTGATCAGCTGCAGGAGGCATCCGGAATTGCCGTTGGCGACAATCGCCGCCCCGGTCGAGCGAATGTTTCGGATCTTCCGTTCGAGCAGCTGCTCGGCCATGTCGGGGTGGATGATGTTGTAGATACCGGCGCTGCCGCAGCACCAGTTGCTTTCGGGCAGCTCGACCAGCTCGAGGCCGGGGATGGCGCCCAGGATCTCGCGGGGCGGGCGGGTGATCTTCTGCCCGTGGCAGAGGTGGCAGGACTCGTGGTAGGTGACGACCTGGCGCGGGGCCTCATGGGGCGGAACGGGCTCGAGCCCGATGCCCGCAAGCCACTCGTGGATGTCCTTGAGCTTGGAATCCCATTGCCGGGCGCGATCCCGGTAAAGGGCGTCCTCCTCGAGCAGCGCATGGTAATGCTTGAGGTGCGATCCGCACCCGCCGGCGTTGCTGATGATGGCGTCGAACTGGCCGGGCGGGAACTGGTCGATGTTGCGCCGGGCGAGCTCGCGGGCGAGATCGCGCTCGCCGTTGTGGCCGTGGAGCGAGCCGCAGCAGTGCTGGCGGGGCGGCGTGATGACCTCGCAGCCGCTGCGGGCGAGGACTTCGGCCGTGTCGCGGTTGATCTCGCTGAAGATGAGGTCCTGGGCGCAGCCGGTGAGCAGCGCCACCCGGTAGCGCCGGCGCCCCCAGGGAGGCGTCACCGGTGCGATGAGCTGGGCCGAGAATTTCCGGGGGATGTCCGGCGTGAGCGCCTCGAGCCCGCGCAGCCGGGCGGGCAGGAGCCGCAGCACGCCGCTGCGCCGGAGGAGGGATTGGAGGCCGATCCGCTGATAGAGCCGGATCAGGCGCCCCACGAACAGCAGGCGGCGCAGATCCATGAAGAGCCACTTGACCGTCAGCCAGCGGATGAAGTTGCGCAGCGGCGATCGCAGCAGCCCGCGGCGTTCGGCCTCGGCCCGCGAGTGCTCGAAGATCTCGGCATAGTTCACCCCGGCGGGGCAGGCGGAAGTGCAGGCCAGGCAGCCCAGGCAGAAATACATCTCCTCGGCGAAGGCCCGGGTCAGGGGGATGCGGTCATCGGCGATGGCTCGAGCCAGGGCGATCCGGCCCCGGGGGCTGTGGCGCTCCTCGCGCGTCGCAACATACGTCGGGCACGTGGGCAGGCAAAGCCCGCAATGCATGCATTGCTGCACCACCGAATAGTCGAGCCCGTGCAGGAACGTGCTCGATGCGGGCGCAGCCGTCGTCGGCGAAACAGCGGTTTCCTTCATGGCCGCGACTCCGATGGGTCGAACATCTTGCCGGGATTCAGTATGCCGAGCGGATCGAGCGTGCGGCGGAGCTGGCGCATCACCTCGAGGGATTCCCGGCCGACGGATTGCGGGAGAATGCCCTTCTTGGCGAGACCGACCCCGTGCTCGCCGGTGATGGTGCCGCCCAGACGGATCGCCTCGGCGAAGATCTCGGCGAACGCCTTCTCGACACGGTCCATCTCCTCGTGGTTGCGCTCGTTGGTGAGGACGGTGGGATGGAGATTGCCGTCGCCCATGTGGCCGAAGGTGCCGATGCGGAGCCGATGTTTCTGGGCGGTGGCCTGGATGAATCGGACCATGGGCGCCAGCTCGCTGCGCGGCACGGTGGCGTCCTCGAGGATGGTCGTCGGGCCGATTCGCGCCAGGGCCGAGAACGCGGTGCGGCGCGCGCTGGCGAGCTGGATGGCCTCCTGGTCGTCCCGGGCGACGCGCACCTCGCGGCTGCCGTTCTGGCGGCAGATGGCCGCCATCCGATCGGCTTCCTCCGCCACCACCGCGGCGTGCCCGTCGGTTTCCATCAGCAGGATCGCATCGCAATCCAGCGGCAGGCCGATGTGCGCGTAATCCTCGACGCAGGCGATCGTGGTCCGATCCAGAAACTCGAGGGTGCAGGGGATGATGTGGGCGGCGATGATCGCCGAGACGGTCTCCGCCGCCTGGTCCATGCGGTCGAACACGGCCAGCATGGTGCGCTTGGCGGCCGGCAGCGGAATCAGCCGGAGCAGCACCTGCGTCACAATGCCCAGCGTGCCCTCCGATCCGACGAATATGTCCTTGAGCGAGAATCCGGCGACGTCCTTGACACATTTGTTGCCGAGCCAGATGACTTCGCCGCTGGCCAGGACCGCCTCGAGCCCCATGACGTAATTGCGCGTGACTCCGTACTTGAGGCCGCGCAAGCCGCCGGAGTTCTCGGCCACGTTGCCCCCAATCGTCGAGATCCGCATCGATCCAGGATCCGGCGGATAGAAGAGGTTGGCGGCTTGGGCGGCATCGGCGATCGCCTGGGTCGTGGCGCCGGCCTCGGCCCGCAGGGTCAGGTTCTTGCGATCGAGCTCGAGAATCCGATCCATCTTGGCCAGGCAGACCACCAGGCCATTGGGGACCGGAACGCTGCCGCCGCTCAGCCCGGTGCCCGTGCCCCGGGTCACGATCGGGAGGCGGCTCTTGCCCGCCAGCTTCACGATCGCCGATACCTGATCGGTCGTCTGGGGGAACACCACGGCTTCGGGCATCTGATGGTGCCCCGCTGTCCCGTCAAAGGCGTAGGGCAACAGATCTTCGGTTTGGGTCAGAACCTGCGCGGGACCGGCGATCCGGCGCAGCTCGGTGAGGATGGGCTCGGCCAACGACATATGTTCGATCCTGTTTGCGGCCGAGAGGATGCGGGAACCGGCCCGGAGGGTCAAGCCCCTAGGGGAGGCCGGGGGCGGTTCCAAGCATCAACCAGCCAACAGAAAGGTCGGCGATCCGATCATTGGTTGCAAGAGCCATTGACAAAATGCTGTCGTTCCGCAAAGTCGTTCCATGTCAATCCCAACCGGCATCCGCGCCGTGATCTTCGACATGGACGGCGTGCTGACCGATTCCGAACCGCTGATCTGTGCGGCGGCGACAGCCATGTTCGGCGAGCGGGGCGTCACGGTTCGGCCCGAGGATTTTCAGCCGTTTGTCGGGATGGGCGAGATCCGGTACCTGGGAGGGGTCGCCGAGAAATACCATCTGCAGCTGGATATCGAGGCAGCCAAACGGCGCACCTACGAGCTATACCTTGAAATGGCCCCAGCCCAATTGCGGGCGTTCCCTGGCGCCGTCGATCTCGTCCGCGCCTGCCGCAAAGCAGGATTACAGACCGCCGTTGCTTCAAGCGCAGACCGGATCAAGGTCGATGCCAATCTGAGGCTGATCGGACTGCCAAGAGACAATTGGGATGTAGTGATTGCCGCTGAGGATGTTGTGCACAAGAAGCCTGCCCCCGACATCTTCCTGGCGGCCGCACACAAAATGAAGTTGCGGCCACCCGAGTGTGTCGTGATCGAGGATGCCGTTTCCGGGATTCAGGCGGCCAAAGCGGCCGGAATGCGATGTGTGGCTGTGGCACAAACATTTTCTGCTGAACGACTTGCTGAAGCCGATGCGATATTCCCTGGCCTCGCCCAGCTCCGAGTGGGAGATCTCCTGCAAATCCCAATACGACAATGATCGAATATTGTCGTAATTATTTGTGTTCAAACGATTTGTGTTACGATAATGGAAGGAAATGGCGGCGTCGGTGTATTCAGTTCGGATGGAGTTATCAGGGGACAACACGCAGTGACAACTGATGGCGAGAAAATGTTCAAATTAAAGTTGACATCGAATTGGGGATTTGGGAGATTATGGCCACACACGGTAACAAAACAAATGGTAAGAACAATGAGAACAAAAACATTATTGCTGACAGCTACGGCGCTTTGCGTCGCGGCGATCGCCTCTGCCTCTGCACAGGTATACTCCGTCAACGCGGTCGGGTACGTGAATAAAACCGTCCCGGTCGGTCAGTTCGCGATTTTGGTGAATCCGCTCAACACGCCGACAAACAACATCACCTCGGTGCTGCCGACCGTTCCGGTTGGGACGGTTGTTTACACTTGGTCGGGAACCGCGTTCAAGCTCACGAGCTATGTGAAGCCGATTCCATCTCTGCCGGCGAATTGGTCGGGCGGTGACGGTCCCAACACTATGTTGAATCCGGGCACGGGTTTCATTGTCAAGAATGCCAGCACGACCGAAGAGATGAAGATCACCTTTGTGGGTGAAGTTCCTCAGGGCGACAATATGACCGTGCCGTTTGCGGCTGGGTTCAATCTGGTTGGATCCATCGTTCCGCAATCGGGCAAGGTTGCGACCGATCTCGGTCTGCCCGTTCAGGTGGGCGACTCGGTTTACAAGATGACGGCTGCCGGCGCATACGACATCCGGAATTACGTCAAACCGATTCCGACTCTGCCAGCGAGCTGGTCGGGCGGTGGCGAGCCTACTGTGGAAGTCGCCGAAGGTTTCTGGTACAAAGCGGCTGGAGCTGGAAACTGGGTGCGGTCTTTCTCGGTCAATCCGTAATAACCAAGCAAGGAAGACAGCTTGATTCAAATAAACGAACAAAAAAAACAGACTATGAAACAAATAATCGGAATCCTGTCCTTATTCGCAGTTTGTGCATCCCTGCATGCTGCGAGCGCGACAGTAAAGCTCGATAATTACTCCACGGGCACGCCTTCACCGATCTATATCGGCACGGAAGGCACGCTTGCGGCCGATGATGCGGCTGGCAATATCTACATTCAGATCCTGGGCGGTCCTGTTGGCGGAACGTTAGGCCTTGTTGCCAATACACTGGGTGAAACCGTATTCCGTCTGGATCCGACCTTCGGGGCATACGGCTTGTTCGACGCGGGCGTGGGTGTTATCCCCGGCGTGGAAGGCGGCTTGAATGCCGAGTTGAAGTTGACGATCTGGAAAGATGTGGCGGGGAGCACCTTTGAGGCGGCTTCCGCTGGGCTCAAGCCAGTGTATCAAAGCGCTCCTTGGAGCCAATTGACCGCGTCATGGCCGGGCAACCCGACCCCTCCGTCGACGGAGCCTTATCTGCAGATTCCGGCTGGCGCCATCGTGTTGAACGTGGTGCCTGAACCCTCGACGCTCGCCCTGGGCGCTCTGGGTCTGGTGGCCCTGTTCCTGCGCCGCCGTCAATAGTTCTTGTTGACCAATCTCAAAAAGCCGCCTCGATCGAGGCGGCTTTTTTATTGCCCAGGAAGCTCGAATCCATCGGTGACCGGAAGCGGATTCGGGCTTGCTTCGATACCTGCGAAAGACGATGCGAGCGGACGGGGTTGATAAGGAGGTTTGAGCGCCCCATCGCCATCGAGGAATTGCAGGCGCCATTGCCGATAAACGTCGATGGCATGGTCGAAATCGGCGCGGATTTGAATGCCGGCCATGCGCCGGTTGAATTCGCGGGCGGGACCCAGGCGCCGGGCATACAGCGGCGCCACCTTCCGAAACATCCGGCATGCATGGGTTTCGCCGAAAACCTCGATCATGCGGTCCAGATGCCGGCCAATGAATTGAATCCGATCCTCGAACCCGGGCTCGGATGGCAGCTCGCCGGTTTGCAGATAGGATGCGGTTTGGCGGAAGATCCAGGGATTGTAGAAGGCGCCCCGGCCAATGCTGACCCCCCGGCAGCCGGTAAGCCGAATCATTTCGGCCGCTGCTTGTGCAGTGGTCACATCCCCATTGCCAATGATCGGAATTCTGCGCGCAGCTTCGACGACGGCGCGGATGCCCGCCAGGCTCACCACCCCGGAAAAACCCTGATCGCGCGTTCGGCCGTGAACCGTGATGGCCGCGATACCGGCATCGGCGAGAAGGCGGGCTAGATCGGGCGCGTTCACATGCCGCGCGTCCCACCCAAGGCGCATCTTGGCCGTGACAGGGACATGGACTGCTTTGACCATCGCCGCCGCAATGCGAGCGCTTTTTTCGACATCGATCATCCAGACGGAGCCGCCACCGGCGCGGCACACTTTGGGCACGGGACAGCCCATGTTGATATCGATCGACTCGATGCCCATGGACTCCGCCATGCTGGCGGCGTCCCGCATCTCCTCCAGGACCGATCCGAAGAGCTGGATGGCCAGCGGTCGGTCGGCCGGCGAGGTCTCGATGAGCTGAAATGCCTTGGCTTTGGATTCGAGCAGGGACCGCGCGTTGACCAGATCGGTGGTCGCCAAGCCAAGCCCGCCCAGCTCCCGGATCGTCCGCCGGAAGGGCAGGTTGGTGTAGCCAGCCATCGGCGCCAACAGCAGGTTATATTCGAGGTCGAGCGTGCCGATCCTTATCATCGGCCGCAGGATAAACCGTCAGGCCGCCTGACGCGAGTCGGTTCCGCCATCGAGTATCAAGATGCTTCGCGCACCCATGGCTCTGCCCAATACACGCCAAGAGTTGGCCTCACGGCTTACCCCTATCCCTCTAACAGATCTTCTTCTCCTCCATCCTTCATGGAGGGAAGGGGAGGAAACCGGAGAATTGACCCCGACGCCTTCCTTGGGCAGGCTGAACCATAGCCGCTCGAGGCGGCGCGGTGAATCCATCTTTCCTCGAGAGGATATCAAGGCTTCCGGCGGTGCAGTCCCTGCTGCACGGCCTGGAAAAAGGGGGCGTATTGTCTTGTGCAGGGGTCCATTCGAGCGCTCATCCGTTTTTGGCCCAGCTGCTGGCATGTGCCCTTCCGGATCGGCGATTCCTGGTGATCGCTAACGGGCTCAAGTCACAGGAACGGTTTCATCAGGACCTGATGACCTGGCTCCATGTGGCCAACCAGGGAAAGAGCCGAGCTGCGCCATGGTTCTATCCCGCTTGGGAATGCATGCCGCATGACGGAAGGCTTCCGCATGTGGACGTGATCAGCGATCGGCTGGCAACGCTCATGGCGCTGATCGACGATCGAGTCGGCTCGGAGCGCGCCCAGCGGTTTGTGGTGGCAAACGCACTGGCATTGGCGCAGCGGACGTTCGCTCCCGACCACCTTCGCCAGCGTGTTCGATCCCTGGTCCAACGGCAGAAAGTGAATCCACTGGCGCTGGTCGAGTGGCTCCAATCGCAGGGGTATGCCCCCGAAACACAGGTCACCCAAAAGGGCGAAATCGCGTTGCGCGGCGGAATCCTGGACGTGTTCCCCCTCACGGCGCCTTGGCCGGTTCGCCTCGAGTTCTTCGGGGATGAACTGGAATCGCTGCGCGAGTTCGATCCGGCGACCCAAGTGTCGCGGGCTGAGATCGATCGCGTGGTACTGCCGCCTGGAGGCGAGCTGGGTTTGTTGCGGCATGGCACGACGGCATCGGGGATGCAGGCCGAGGGCGCTGGAAACGACCCCGATCCGCCGGGCGGTCTGGGCACGCTGCTGGACTATCTGCCGCCGGGAACGATCGTGCTCTTGAGCGAGCCCGGCGCTATTGCCGAGCAGTTCGCCCAGTATCGCCGCCAGATGCCGGATGGCGATCCGCTCTGGATCGAGTGGCCGGAGCTCCTCGAGGAGATCGAGAAGCGCGAGCTGCCGCGGATCGACTTCGATGAAGAATGGGGCGATGCCGGCTTCCACGGGGGAGCCGAAGCGGCCCAAAGCAATCCAGCAAACAGACTGGATCCGGGCAAATCGGAGGATGCACCCCCAGGGATAGGCGAACCCCGGGATGTGACGCAGGTGGATATTCCGGCTCTCGCGGCAGCCCGCCCGCAATCGGTCCGCGACCTGCCAATACCAAGACCCCTATTTGCTGGACCCCGAATCGAGCTGGATATCATGGGGCTGGATGTGTTCCGCCCGCGGCCAGGCCAGGCGGTGGATGCGCCCGTTGCCGAGGTTCAGCGCAGGGAGTTCTTCGACCAGATGCATCGCTGGCAACGGAGAGGCTGCGCGCTTCATGTTTTCTGCAACAACAGCGGCGAACGGGAACGATTCGAGGAGATCTGGAGGGAATATGGGCTGCCTTGGGGCCAATCCGGCCAGGACAGCGACCACCCATCCGCCGAGTCCGAATCGGCCGGATCCGGATGCGAGGAGGTTCACGCGGCGGGCGGGCGGTCCCCCAGGATGCACCTGGGCGCCATCAGCCAGGGGTTTCTCTGGGAAACGGCAGGGATCGTTGTGGTGACCGATGCGGAGGTGTTCGGGCGATACCGAGCGCGGCAGCCGCGACGCCTGAAGTCGCCCCATGCCGCCGCCCTCAAGTCCAGCCTCGACATCGATTTCCACGATCTCGAGGAGGGAGATTATGTGGTCCACATGTCGCACGGTATCGGCCGGTTTCTGGGTTTGAAAAACCTCCCGCCCCGGCGTCAACGGGGCGAAGCGGTGGCGGAAGACGAAGAGGGATCTCCGGGTCAGGAATGCCTCGTGATCGAGTATGCGCCTGGCCGGGCCGGCGAATCGGCCCCCCGATTGTACGTGCCCGTCGCCGAGGCGCATCTCATCAGCAAGTACATCGGCGCCACCAAGGCCCGGCCGGTGCTGCATGCCTTGGGAGGAACGCGATGGTCCCATGCCAAGGCGCGCGCCGAGCGGTCGGTGCGGGACCTGGCTGGCGAGCTGCTGTCGCTCCAGGCCGCGCGCGCCGCCCTGCCCGGGCACGCCTATGAACCTGACACGTCCTGGCAGAGGGAGTTCGAAGCCTCCTTCCTGTTCGAGGAGACTCCCGACCAGCTGCAGGCGATCCAGGAGGCCAAAGGGGACATGGAGAAGCCGCGCCCGATGGACCGGTTGGTCTGCGGTGACGTGGGATTCGGGAAGACGGAGGTTGCCATCCGAGCGGCATTCAAGGCGGTCATGGGCGGCCGCCAGGTGGCGGTGCTGACGCCGACCACGGTCCTGGCTCAGCAGCATTACAACACATTCCGCGAGCGCATGGCCGATTACCCGGTCCGGCTCGAATTGCTGTCGCGGTTCCGGTCCCGGCTCGAGCAGCGGCGCGCGATCGAGGATCTGGCTCGCGGCGCCGTGGACATCGTCATCGGCACCCACCGCCTGCTGCAGCGGGATGTCGCGTTCAAGGACCTTGGCCTGGTGATCATCGATGAGGAGCAGCGGTTCGGCGTCGCCCAGAAGGAGCGCTTCAAGCAGTGGCGCCAGCTGGTCGACGTGCTCACCCTCAGCGCTACGCCGATCCCGCGCACGCTCTACCTGGCGCTCATGGGCGCCCGGGACATGAGCGCCATCCAGACTCCGCCCGTGGACCGGCTGCCCGTCGAAACGATCGTGATTCCTTTCGACGAGGGCGTCATACGGGCGGCCATCCTCCGGGAGCTCAATCGGCAGGGCCAGGTGTTCTTCCTTCATAACCGAGTGGCGACCATCGATGCCATGGCGCTTCGGCTCAGGCAGCTGGTCCCCGAGGCGCGGATCGTCGTCGGGCATGGGCAGATGGACAGCGACGATCTCGAGGAGGTGATGCTCGAGTTCGTCAACGGCAGGGCGGACCTGTTGCTCTCGACGACGATCATCGAGAGCGGTCTCGATATCCCGAATGCGAACACCATCATCATCGATCGGGCGGACCGGTTCGGGCTGAGCGATCTGTACCAGCTCCGGGGCCGGGTGGGGCGCTACAAGCACCAGGCATACGCCTATCTGCTGCTGCCTCGACATGCCGGCCTGCTGGCCGACGCCCGCAAGCGTTTGTCCGCCATCCGGCAATATTCGAGCCTGGGATGCGGATTCAAGATCGCGTTGCGCGATCTCGAGCTCCGGGGGGCCGGAAATCTGCTGGGCCCCGAGCAGAGCGGCCACATCACCGCCCTCGGGTTCGATCTATATTGCCAGCTGCTCAAGGAGAGTGTCGCCGCCCTGCAGGGCAAGCCGGCCCCGCCCCGCCTCAGTGTCAAGGTCGAACTCGAATTCCTCAGCTTGGAATCTCCCGGGCAAGAATCAGGCCCGGACGCGCCGAAACCCGGCGCCGCAAACTCCCTAGACCCGACGGATCAGTCCGGGAAATCCGGCAACCGGAAGAAGAAGGCGCGGCCCCCAGTTCATCCGTGGGCAGATCGACCGGCCCCCCCTGCCCACGCATGCCTGCCGTCCTCGTATATGCCCGAGATCCGTCATCGGATCGAGTTTTACCGCCGCCTGGCCGAAGCCTCTGGCGCTGGAGACGTTCGATCGATCGCTCGGGATCTGCGAGATCGTTTCGGGCGGCTGCCTGAGCCCGTCGAGCTGCTGCTGGCCGTGACCGAGCTCAAAGTTTTATGTGGCCGGAAAGGCGTTGCTGAGCTTGCGGTCGAAGAGGATCGAGTCATGATCCGGAGAGAGGGCGAGCTTCTCAAACCAGGCGGACGATTCCCGCGGCTCGAGCGGAAGAGCCCGCGGGCTCGACTGCGCGAGCTTCAAGCCCTGGTGAGCGCGCTGCGGGATGGCCGCGCGGCCGAGCGGTTCCCAGAGGGCTCAGGATGACTAGCGATCCGTTTCCCTCGCCCCTCTCGCTCGCGCCTCGCGGGGGGGGCAATGTCACATCCGATTGGCAACTCGCCGGAAATGGTGTCCGAGGATGGCCAATTCGATCGCATACCGCAAATGGCGAGGCCGCCGCAGCAGCGTGCTCCAGAAGAATCGCCAGTATGCGGTGCGCCCCGGCTGCCAAAAGCCAAGCACCCAGAACGATTTGAGAAACGCCTGGAAATCCGACCAGGAAATCCGCAGCTGCTCGCTGCGCGGGCGGTAGTTGCGGAGAAAAATGCGCGCCCGCTGATAAAAGCGGCGGGGCTCGTACAGCTTCTTCATCAGCTCACGATAGCCGTCAACCAGGAATGCCCGATCCAGCTTCGGCCTGAAGTTCAGGACCGCCTCCGTATTGTTGCCGGTCGTTTCCGACTCGAGCCGGCCCTCCTTCATCAGGCGCTGGTAAAGACGGGTTTGCGGCAGGGCCGTCAGCAGGCCCACCATGGCGGTCACCACGCCGGAACGCTGGATGAACTCGTATTGGCGCTGGAAGATGTCCTCGCGGTCGCTGTCGAACCCGACGATAAAGCCGCCCATGACCTCGAGACCGGCCCGCTGGAGGGCCCGGACGCTGGCGACCAGGTCGCGGCCCTGGTTCTGCAGCTTGCGGCATTCCTCGAGGCTCTCGACTGACGGCGTCTCGAGCCCTAAAAACACCTTGTTGAATCCCGCTCGCACCATCCGATCACACAGGTCCGGATCGTCCGCCAGATTCACCGACGCCTCAGTGAAAAACCCCATCGTCGATCCCGACCGGTCCCGCCATTGGATCATCTCGTCCAGCAGCGCCCGTGTCTGATGCCGGTTCCCGATGAAGTTGTCGTCCACGATGAACACCCGGTCCTTCCACCCGCGGCTGCGCAACGCCTCGAGCTCGGCCACCATTTGCGCGGGCTTCTTGGTCCGCGGCGTCCGGCCATTCATGACGACGATGTCGCAGAACTCGCAGTCATACGGGCAGCCGCGCGAGAATTGGGCCGCCATGGTGACGTAATGGTCGAGATGGATCAGGTCCCATCTCGGCATCGGCGTGCGCGTGATGTCCGGATGCCCCTCCGCCCGATAAATGGCTCGAAGAACGCCCCGCCGCATATCCTCGACCAGCTCCGGCATGATCCCCTCGGCCTCGCCCAACACGAAATGCTGGATCCGCGGAAAAGCCGCGTGACCGGTCGTGAATAGCGGTCCGCCTCCAATCACCGTCTTGCCCAGCGCCGCGCATCGGTCCACGATGGCGTTGACCGAGGCCCGATGGACGATCATCGCGCTGATCATCACGTAGTCCGCCCAGCGAACTTGGTCGTCGGTGAGGGGTTCGACATTGGCATCCACCAGCCGGAGAGACCAATCTGATGGCAGCATCGCCGCCACTGTCAGCAATCCCAACGGCGGAAAAGCCGCCCGCTTCGAAGCCATCCGCAACACGTGCTTGAAACTCCAGAACGTGGCCTCAGTCTGAGGATATACCAGTAATACTTTCATCGTCGTCAATGGGCGAGTCGCCCGCGTGATTCGAGCAACCCTTTCCATCGTCCGGGAGGCAGCCGCATCCGCACCTTCAATACACACCATGGATGGCCAGGATGCAACAGGAGTTTCGGGACGCGGATTGCCAAGGGCGGCCGAAAATGCCAGAATCGACCTTAAACCGAGAGCTTTATGCCCATGAATCCGACCCCTCCGACCCCATCCCCGGCACGGCTGGCTTCGATCGACGCCTATCGAGGGCTGGTGATGCTGCTGATGATGGGGGAGGTGCTGCGGTTCTGCGCGGTGTCGCGGGCGGTTCCCGGCAGCGGCTTCTGGGCCTTCCTTTGCCATCATCAGAGCCATGTCGAGTGGGTGGGCGCCTCGCTGCACGACTTGATCCAGCCATCCTTCAGCTTCTTGGTGGGGGTGGCGCTGCCGTTCTCGATCGCGAGCCGGCGCACCCGAGGCCAGAGCATCGGCGGCATGAGCCTGCATGCGTGGGTTCGGGCCTTGATCCTGGTGGTGCTGGGCATCTTCCTGCGGTCGATCGATCGATCACAGACCTACTTCACCTTCGAGGACACGCTCACCCAGATCGGGCTGGGCTACGGGTTTCTCTTCCTGCTGGGCCTCCGACCGGTGCGAGACCAGTGGATTGCCTTGGGCCTGATCCTGGCGGGTTGCTGGGCTGCATTCGCCCTCTACCCCCTGCCCGGGCCGGATTTCGATTGGGCCAAGGCCGGCGTGGCCGCAGACTGGCCGCATCACCTGCAGGGATTCGCGGCCCACTGGAACAAGAACACCAACCTGGCCTGGGCCTTCGACACCTGGTTCCTGAACCTGTTCCCGCGCGAGCAGGCGTTCCTTTTCAATGGCGGTGGCTACGCCACTCTGAGTTTCATCCCGACGCTGGGCACGATGATCCTGGGCCTGATCGCCGGCGGGCTGTTGCGCCAGGAACGATCGCCGGCATCCAAAGTCCAATGGCTCGCCATCGCTGGCGTGCTGGCCCTGCTGGTGGGGGTCCTGCTGGGCGTCGCGGGCCTTTGCCCCGTCGTCAAACGCATCTGGACGCCAAGCTGGACCCTGGCGAGCGGGGGGGCATGCTTCCTGATCCTGGCCGCCTTTTATGCCGTCATCGAGATGGGAGGCTGGAAGGCTTGGGCGTTCCCGCTGGTGGTCATCGGCGTCAACTCGATCGCCGCCTACTGCATGGATTGGCTCTGCGTCGGCTTCATCCGCAGCTCGCTGAAAACGCACTTCGGCCCGGAAGCGTTTCGGGTCTTCGGCGCCCCGTATGAACCGTTCGTCCACGGCGCCGCAACGCTATTGGTGCTCTGGCTGATCTTGTTCTGGATGTACCGGCGCAAATTCTTCCTGCGGATTTAGGGTCTGTGCCATCGTTCTCTTTCGCTGAGTGCCGATTGCCGGAGGACCTTATTTCTACTACAGTCACCCGCATGATTCGATGGTGCTGGGTGACGATCTCTTTGATACTGCTGGCTGGAGCGATGGCGGAAGCCGGCGACGATTGCTGGCCCCAGTTTCGCGGCCCTCGAGGGGACGGCGCTTCGATATCGACCGGCCTGCCTCTCGAGTGGAGCGAAACCCGAAATGTGAAGTGGCGGACGGCCATCCACGGGCGGGCATGGTCCTCGCCGGTCATCTGGGGACGGCAGGTCTGGATGAGCACCGCCACCGAGGACGGCACCGCACTCTCCGCGGTCTGCGTGGATCGCGATTCAGGCCGGATCGAGCACGACCGGATCCTGTTCACGGTCGAGCGGCCGCAGCTCGGGCACAAGTTCAACACTTACGCATCACCAACGCCCGTGATCGAGGAAGGACGCGTTTACATCACATTCGGCTCGCCCGGCACCGCGTGCTTGGACACCGCCACGGGACGGACGCTTTGGGAGCGTCGGGACTTCGAGTGCAACCATTATCGCGGGGCGGGCTCGTCGCCGATCCTCCACGACGGTCTGCTCATCCTGCATTTCGATGGCAGCGATCGCCAATACCTGGTCGCTCTGGACAAGGAGACCGGCCGCACGGTGTGGCGGCGGGATCGATCGATCGATTTCAAGGATCTAGGCGCGGACGGTTTGCCGATGATCGAGGGGGACCTCCGGAAGGCGTTTGCGACGCCGCACGTGGCGGACCTCGATGGCCGCACCACTCTGCTGAGCCAGGGGGCGAAAGCCCTATACGCCTACGACCCAAAAACCGGGCAGGAGCTCTGGCGGGTCGAGGAGCGGCTCAATCATTCGGCCAGCACGCGATTGGTGATCGGCCACGGCCTGATCTTCGCGCCGTCCGGATTCTCAGGCGGCCAGTTGCTGGCCGTGCGGCCGGGGCGCCAAGGCGAGGTGCTCGATGCCAACGCGCCTGCCCCGCCGGATGCCCAGCTTCAGGTCGTGTGGAAAACCAAGCGCGGTGTGCCCAAAAAACCATCGCTCGTCCTCGTCGGCGACATGTTGTTCGGGATCGAAGACGGCGGGATCGCCACCTGCTGGGAGGCCAAAACCGGGGCTGTCATCTGGAACGAGCGGGTGGGCGGCAATCACTCCGCCTCTCCTCTGGCTGCCGAAGGGCGCGTCTATTTCTTCAGCGAGGAAGGCAAGACCACCGTGATCGCCGCAGCCCGCACATTCCAGAAGCTCGCCGAGAACGTGTTGCCGGACGGGTTCATGGCCTCGCCGGCGGTGGCGGGCAAAGCGCTGTTCCTTCGCACCCGCACCCATCTGTACCGGATCGAATCCGGCCGATCGGCATCGGGATCCTGACATCGATCGAGCGGCGTTCCGGCCGTCCGGCCCAGGAGCAATCGCCATTGAACGCCATCGATTTGCGGCTTGCAATATATGCGATACAACCGCATATTAAGGCCATGTGGATACCGCGTTCCGTCGAACCGCAGCTCCGGCAACTGGCGGCCACCCGGCCGGTGGTGGTCCTGACCGGGGCACGCCAGACGGGCAAGACCTCGACGCTCCGCCGCTTGTTTCCGCAGCATGGATTCGTCTCGCTGGACTTGCCCAGCGAGGCGGCCCAGGCGGAGAGCGAGCCGAGCGCATTCCTTCAGCGGCATCCGGCGCCCGTGATCCTGGACGAAGTGCAATACGCTCCGGCGCTGTTCCGGCACTTGAAAGCGGCGGTCGATGCCCACCGGGGCCGTTCGGGCCAGTATCTCCTCACGGGCTCGCAGAAGTTCACGCTCATGAAAGGCGTCAGCGAGTCGCTGGCGGGGCGCGCGGCCATTGTTGAGCTGGAGGCGCTGGCCTTTGCCGAAGCCCGGGCGGCGCGGCCCATATTGTCGGTGCTTGGTTTCCTCGTCCGAGGTGGGCTGCCGGAGTTGCACGCCCTGCCGGAGATTGACGCCGTTGCGTTTCACAATTCCTACTTGGCGACCTATCTCGAGCGAGATGTTCGCGCGCTGGCGAACGTGGGGAGCTTGCGCGACTTCGAGCGTTTCCTGCGGGCGTGCGCGCTGCGCTCGGCCAACCTGCTGAACAAGGCCGATCTGGCGCGCGACGTGGGCATCGCGCCCTCCACGGCCAACCAATGGCTCTCGGTGTTGGAAGCATCCGGGCAGATCGTGCTGTTGGAGCCGTGGTTTTCGAATCGCACCAAATCCATCGTGAAAAGCCCAAAGCTTTACGTGGCTGACAGCGGCCTGCTTTGCGCCCTGTTGAACATTCGCAGCGAAGCGGCACTGTTGCTATCACCCTCGGCCGGCGCGGTGTGGGAAACGTTTGTGCTGGCGCAATTGCGGCATCGGGAGCGGCTGGCCGGGAGGGCGCGCAGCCTGTTCTTCTGGCGGGACCGGACGCGCGAAGCGGACTTCCTGGTCGAAGAAGGGGGGCGGTTCGAGCTCTTCGAGGCCAAGTGGACAGAACTGCCCGGCAGCGCGGATACGGTGAACCTGCGTTTTGTGCGCGAGGTGGTGGGCAAGCCCAAGGTCAAGCAGGCCGCCGTCGTGTGCCGGGCGCCGCACGGTTTTCGGCTCAGGGATGGCTGCCACGCCTTGCCGGTCGAAGAACTGGACTTCTGCCCCTCCAAGGCCAGCCCTTAGGAAGCGAACCAATGGGTTAGTATCTAAATTATTGACAAATGAGCCGGAAGGGATAATACGGAATAGGGTTAGTGAATGAGGTTGCACTATATTCATGACGCCGAATTGGCACTGTGGGCGAATTCGGGCACGGCTCGGAAACTCCCCATTCAATATCCCGGAGCGATCTGCCACGTCATGAATCGCGTTGGCCGGCGGGAAGTCATCTTCGAGGATGGCCAGGACCGGCACCGGCTCCTGGAGAGGTTGGCCCAGGCGCGCCAGAGTCGGGGACACTTGGCTTGACTGTTCCAACGCCAGCCCGCCAACGGTGACTCCTCATCAAACCAACGCCTGTGTAGACTGTGACAATCTCATTGACTGACCCCTATACAGGAGCAGTCTCGCGTGGGAGCGGCTCCGAACGCCAAGCCTTCCGGCAAGGATTCCCGAAGCCCAAGCCAGCCCCGAGATGCCCGGGGGAGCAGCCGAGCCACGGTAGCGTGTCATTGTCATTCGCAGAAGTTCGCGCTCATGTAAATCAGCCGGCTTGCCCTTGTTTGGCTTGCGGGCAATCCAGGATTGTGGGATGCCTATAGCGCGTGTCCGGAGCTCGGAGGCTTGCCATTTTGGCGGCCTCGATCCAGACCGGTCCGGGCACGGAACATCAGATCGCACGAAAGACCGCTATGAACAATCCGATTTGGGTTATGACCTCGGCCTTCAAGGCCCTGACTCTCAAGCAGATCGTCAGCAAGACCAAGATCATCGGCGCCCAAGGCATGGAGCTGTGCGTCTTCCGGCGCGACGGGACGCGCGCCGACCACGTGGCGACGCACCTCGATTATGAGGAGTTCGGCCCCGACCAGGCGAAGCGGTTGATCGAGACCTGCCAGCGAGAGGGCTTGCGCTTCTCCGTGGGCGCCTATGAGAATCTGATCGGCGGCGATCCCGTCGAGCGCGCCCACAACCAGGATCACCTGCTCAAGCTCATCCGGATCGCACACCTCTGCGGCGGCGACCGGAACGACGTCAAGGTGGGGACATTTGTGGGCTACAACCACGAACTGGGCGTGCAGGACCGCGGGTTCGAGAAGAATCTCGAGGAATACAAGCGCGTGTTCGGCCCGATCGTCCGCTACGCCGAAAGCCTGGGGGTAACCCTCGTTTACGAGAACTGCCCCATGGAAGGCTGGGAGCCGGCCACCTGCCCCACCACGTTCAACAACCTTCCTGGAACGCTGGCCGCGCGCAAACTGATGTACGCCCTCCTTCCCAGCAAGGCCCACGGCGAAACTTACGATCCGTCCCACGACGTCTGGCAGAACATCAATCCCACCGACGTCATCCAGGCCTCCGACATGGCCCGCATCCACCGGGTGCATATCAAGGGCACCCGGAACCTGAACAGCGCGGCGCGAATTCACTGGGGCGCACTCTACCCCATGCAGGCGGTGGACCCCGCCCTGGCCAAGCGAGCGGGCGTCCCCATCCCGGCCCACGCCTGGGACCGGCACCACTACGAGCCCATGCTGCCCGGCTTCGGGGGCACGGACAGCATGGATTGGCGCTGCTTTCTCCAGACCCTGATGCAGCGCGGTTTTTCCAGGCCGTTCGTCATCGAGAACGAAGCGGATAACTCCGCCCACACGGGCAACCTCGGCGCCACCGTCCAAGGGTTCCAGGCGGCGGTCCTCTGCCTGGCGCCGATCGTCTGGCCCCTGGTGTCCAACGAGGGATATCGTTTCGATGCTTCCTCCCTGAAGCCGCTCGCCGAACCGTCCACCCGCGACATCCCGGTCAAGACCATGCGGGACCTGGCGTAGGGGCCTGTTCTAATGCATCTCGACGGCGCAGGTGCCGAGGCCGCCGCGGTAATAATTGAACTGGACGTTGGGATGATCGGCGAGGAGCGACATCGGGACAGCGCTGTCGGGCATCCTCTTCGAGATCATGTAAGCGGTCAGGCGCTGGCCGAACGGATTATCGTGCGTGCCAGCCTGCCAGATCGAGACCTTTTCGGCCAGCCAGGTCTCGAGCGGCCCGACGCTGATCGCCATGGTGGGCACGAGCGAGATGTTGCCGCCGCCGCTGGTGCGGGCGTTCTGGGCGATCGTAAGCGGGTGGAGCTGCACGACGCGCGTGGCCAGGCGGCGGTATTCGGCTGGCGTCGGGGGCGCCTCCCGGTATTTTCCCGTGCGCCGCGGCGGATCGTTGAAGGCCCAGTGTTTGACGTCGCCCTGCCCGCCCTGCATGACCGCGCATCGCACGCCGGCATCCCAGCTTTGGCGGTAGGGCGCAGTGTCGGCCTTGGGAAAGTGGAGGTGCGCATCGGGCATCCGCAGGCGGCGGTCGATCCGGTTGAAGCAAAGCTCGCGGTCGGCGCGCTCGAACGAGAGCGGATGGGTTGCGGGCGCCTCGCGGCCATCGATATACCATTCATCCATGCCCCAGAAATGGGAGGAACGGATGTTGAGGCTGAGCTCATTGACCAGGCGGGCGACCAGCGGCAGTTGCTCGGTCGGGCCGATCGGGCCGCAGACACCGGCGGGATTATCGTCCGTGCTCGACCGCCAGGCCTCGATGTATTCGAGGGCTTCCGCCAGGTAAAATTCCTCGAGGGTGTCGTACATCACGACCCGGAAGCCGGGCCGCGAGAGTCGTTCGAGGTCCCGCGGCGTGAGCCGGGCGACGGCCTCGACGAGATCGAGATCGAGGGTGGTGTAATCCCACCAGTCCGGCGAGATGGCGCTGAATCGGCGTGGCATAGATGGATTGGGTTTGATCACTCTGGCCGTGCGGCGCGCGGCCTGGACGATTCTGCAGGCCGGATTCCCTGCCTGCTCCGGCGGCGCAGGGGGGCCTGATCCGGCGTTGCGGACTCGAGACGCTCTGCGCAGTCGCAAGTGTGGGGGTGTTCGAGTGCGGCTTCGTAGCGGGTGTCCAAAAGGTAATTCCGCCCTAAAAGATCCCGGAGCGGATCGGCGTCCGGGGAGCAGAATCCGTAATGGAGCCGCCGGCGCCAGCCTTCAGCGAAACGGAACCGGCCTGAGCCCCGGCCCACCTCGAGCGCGAACTGCTCCATGGTCATGAGGTACTGGTTCATCCGCTGGGAGGTCTCGAGCCAGGACATCTGGCTGCGGTGCTGGCTGAGCGCGGTGCGCTTGAGATCCTGGACCGCGGTGGTGTTGACGTAAGCGCCGGGCCGGATGCGGCGCCGGAGCGGATCGCGCAGCCCGTGGGGCATTGCGTGATATACGGTCAGATCGCTCGGGATCGGGGCGCGGCGGGGCAGGGTCGTAAAGTTCCGCATGCCGCGCACGAACGCGGCGGTCACCGCCAGCCGGCACGTGTTCGCATGATCTTCCATGTAATCCTGGGGGGACGGAACCAGCAGAATCGTCGGGCGCACCTCGCGGATGACGGCCGCCAGGCGGCGGAGCGTGGGGCGCTCGTAGTAGATCTCGAGATCGTCGACCAGGCTTTCATGATAGACGGCGCCCAGCACGCGCGCGGCGGCCTGGCCTTCCCGGCGCCGGATGGCCCGGAGCCGGGCCGCCGGGTGTTCGGCGCTCCCGCAGGAGCCGCTGGCGAGGTTGAGGCAGTGCGTCTGGCAACCGGCCTGCTCGAGCAAGGCCAGCGTGCCCGCCATCATGAACTCGATGTCGTCGGGGTGCGCCCCGATCGCCATCGCAATGTGGTTGCGCGTCATTGGATCGCCGGTTCAAGGTCCGGCCAGCGTGAACGGCCCCGAGACCGAAAACGGTTGGGCGGCATAGGCGGTGCCCGAGAACGTGCCCGCCGAATCGCTTGTGAAATAGAGCTGAAGCCTCATCGGCACCAGGCCCGAATACTGGATGGGCCAGAGCGATCCGCGATAGGGCCCCTGGTTGTACAGGTAGCCCGCGACCGTTCCCGGTGTCCCGCTGTAGTCGTAGGTCCCGCCTCCCGCCTCGTTGAAAACGATTCGGAGATTGCCGCCGCCCAGGAACGTCAGCGCCAGCGTACTCCCGTGAAGCGTCCGGGGGGCGAATGTCGACCCCGGATACTGGACGCGGCTGAGGGTGAAAAAGCGGGCGGCATCGGCGGTTGTGCGCGCAACGCGGTCCAGCCCCGAAACGGCCGCTTCGATTCCGAGATCGCTGTAGCTCCAGCCGGCGAGGTCGGCGGACTCGGCGAGGAAATGGTGCGAGTGGAGGGGAAGATCGAAGCGGAGGCTGACGGCGCCGGCTTCGCGCTCGATGCTCAGCGGCGCGGAGGAGACCGCAGGCAGGTTTTGGGCATGGATGTCGAAGGCCTGGGCGGCCTCGCCGATCCGGCGGATCGCGACGCGGGCGATCGTCACGTTGGTGAGAGGTTTGTTGTTCGAATCGCGGGCGACCTGGCTGATCGCATGGACCACCGGCAGCCCGCTGATCACCCGGCCGAAGACCGTGTGCACGCCGTCCAGCCAGGCGGTGTTCGTCACGGTGATGAAGAATTGGGCCCCGTTCGAGTCCGGCCCGGAGTTGGCCATGGACAGCACGCCGGCGCCGTCATGGCGCAGCGAAGCATGGAACTCGTCGGGGAATCCGTAGCCGGGCCCGTCGGTGCCCAGGCCGTTGGGCGAGCCCCCCTGGATCATGAATCCGGGGATGACCCGATGGAACGTCAGCCCGTCGTAAAAAGGCTCGGATCGAACCCGGCCGGTCGCGGGATCGATCCAGGAGCGCGCGCCCGTCGTCAGGCCGATCCAGTTGGCCACCGCCTGCGGCGCCTCGACGTAATGCAGTTGGCAGGTGAAATCCCCCAGGCTCGTGGTGAAGTCGGCAAAAATGCCCTCCGCATCCGCCCCGGTGACCAGACCAATCCCTCCCGCCAAAAACATCCCGAGTATCCCTTGCCGGATGAGGTGTGCCCAATGCGTCGAATGGATCGAATTCAATCTGCCCCCATTGTGTTCCATCTCCCGCGTCCGACGTCAAGCGCCGGGCGCGCCGCCCCCGCGGAGACAATTCCCTCCCCCCGCGAGGCACGAGCGGGGGGGGAGGGACACGGAGGCTGGGGAGGGGAACCAACACAAATCCTTTCACCACGAAGGTCAGAAGAAGAACTTTCTCCCGCAGAGACGCAGAGACGCAGAGAAGTTTAAACCGTAGCCGCAGGCTTAACACTGCGCATTTTTAGCCCGCGGAACACGCGGAACACACGGAAGTTGACTCGAAATTATAGCCGCCGAGACGCACAGAAGAAGAAGTTTCGTTCATCTCCATCGTCTCCTCCTCTGCGCCTCCGCGCCTCTGCGGGAGACAACTCTGATTCCTGACTCCTCCTCCCCCTCGCCCCGCGCCAGCGGGGAGAGGCTGGGAGGGACAGGGAGGGGCTCGTTCCAACGCCCGCCTCTCCCCGACCCTCCCCTCCACTGCCGCGGAGGGGAGGGAGAAGACAATCTGCGGACGATGGCCCAAGTGCGATCGGACGCATCAAGAGCGGAAGAATGTTGTCCTGCAACCCGGCGCGGGGGGAATCGGTCCTTTCCGACGTCTGTCGTTGCCAGGCGGATCTCATTCTGCCAAGGTCATGCCGCTTCGGGGACGAACGATTCTTCATCCATCCCCCCAGGCTCGAATCGCCCATGAAAAACGGATCGACACTGGCAGATCTGTGGACGGCCAACCGCCGGCGGCTGTGCGAGCTGATGCAGCCGCGCGCCTTGGCGGTGGTCAATGCCAACGACATCCTTCCCACCAACGCTGACGGCACCCTTCGGATGGAGCCCAGCTCCGATCTCTGCTACCTCACGGGGATCGAGCAGGAGGAAACCGTTCTGTTGATGTTCCCCGACGCCGACGACGAGAAGGACCGGGAGATCCTGTTCCTGCGCGAGCAGACGCCGCGGATCGCGACATGGGAGGGATCGAAGCTGACGCCGGAGGAGGCCCGCCGGCGCACCGGGATCCGGACCGTGCTCGGGCTCGGGGAGTTCGCCGCCCTGTTCCACCGCCTGATGTGCGAATGCGAGGCCGTCTATCTGAACTCGAACGAGCACAAGCGCGCCGTGGTGGCCGTCGAGACCCGCGATGCGCGATTCGTGGCCGAATGCCAGCGGCGCTATCCCTTGCACCGGTATGAGCGCCTGGCGCGGCTGATGCACCGGCTGCGCAGCGTTAAAAGCCCGGCCGAAATCGACCTGATCCGCCAGGCCTGCGCCATCACCGGCCACGGGATCCGCCGCGCGCTGCGCCGGGTGAAGCCGGGCGCGAACGAGGCCGAGATCGAGGCCGAGTTCGCCGGCGAGTTCATCCGCCGCGGCGCCCGGTTCGCCTACACGCCGATCATCGCGGCGGGGCGCAACGCGTGCGCGCTCCATTACATCGCCAACAACGCCGCGTGCCGGAAGGGCGACCTCCTGCTCATGGATGTGGCGGCCCGGTTCTCGAACTACAACTCGGATCTGACGCGGACCGTGCCGGTCAGCGGCCGGTTCACCCGGCGGCAGAGGCAGGTCTACCAGGCGGTGCTGCGGGTGTTCCGCCAATGCATCGAGGGCCTCCGGCCGGGCAAGCGCTGGAAGGAATGGCAGAAGGAAGCCGAGCAGATGATCGAGGGCGAGCTGGTGGGGCTGGGCCGGCTGTCCCGAAGCGAGATCCGGCGGCAGGATCCCGATCAGCCCGCGTTCAAGAAATACTTCATGCACGGCGTGGGGCATCCGATCGGGCTGGACGTGCACGACGTTGGATTCCTGGCCGAGCCGTTCCAGGCGGGCTGGGTGATGACCGTCGAGCCCGGCATCTATCTCCCCGAGGAAGGATTCGGGATCCGGCTCGAGAACACGGTCGTGATCGGCGAACACGGCAACGAGGATCTCATGGCCGGCATCCCGATCGAGGCGGACGAGATCGAGGCGCTGCTTGCGGGGCGCAGGCAGGCCGGGTGACTCACGGGTTGCGGCCCAGGCCGAGGGCCTCTTCCATGTGGGTCAGGCCCAGGCGCTCGATGAGCTTGCCCATGCGCTCCTTCGGCTGGGCATGCGCCCGGTAATACTCAAGGATCCGCTCGACCATGCCGACGGCGTCCTGGGTATCGATCCTCTGGGCCAACGTATCCGCCAGGCGCGGGCTGGCGCCGCCGTTGCCGCCGACCAGCACTCGCCAGCCCTTGGCTGTGCCGACCAGGCCGATGTCCTTGAAGCTGGTCTCGGCGCATTGGAAGGGGCAGCCGCTGACGCCGATCTTCATCTTGCCGGGCAATTCCCGGCCGTGAAATTTCTCGTCCAGCTCGAGGCCGACGCCGAGGCTGTCCTGCTGGCCGCGCTTGCAGAACGTCGTGCCCGGACATGCCTTGACGCTTCGGATGCATATGCCGACGACATGGCCCGGATCCATGCCCAGCTCGGCCCAGACGGCATCGACATGCTCCTCGGGGATCCCGAGCAGGGCGATGCGGGCCGCGCTGGTCACCTTGATCATCGGCACCTGGTATTTTTCGGCGACATCGGCCAGCTTGCGGAGCGTCGCCGCGGTGACCACGCCGCAGGGGAGGTGCGGGGCAATGCCGTATGTCTTCCGGTCCCGCTGGAGGACCGCGCCCTTTTCGCCGTCGTTGAGCATGCCGAAGTCTGGGCCAACCCGAGCGGGCCTGTCAATGTTCGGCTCGCTTGCGGTCGGCGAATGGGTGAATCCTTGTCAGGCACGGCCGGTTCCACTAACTTGCACCCATGTTCGAGGCGTTAAGCGGCAAGCTGCAGAATGTGTTCCGGAACTTGCGGGGGCTGGGGAAGATTTCGGAATCGAATGTGAGCGATTCCTTGCGCGAGGTGCGCCTGGCCTTGCTCGATGCGGACGTGAATTTCAAGGTGGCCAAGGATTTCATCGACCGTGTCAAGGAGAAGGCGATCGGCCAGCGGGTGATCCAGAGCATCCAGCCGGGGCAGCAGATCATCAAGCTCATCCACGACGAGCTGGTCGTGCTGCTGGGGGACCAGAACGCGGAGCTGGATCTGTCCGGCTCGCCGGCCTGCGTGATGCTGGTGGGGCTGCACGGATCGGGCAAGACGACCACGTGCGGCAAGCTGGCCCGGCTCCTGCACAAGCAGGGCCGCTCGCCATTGCTTGTGGGGGCCGACGTGTACCGGCCGGCCGCCATGGACCAGGTCGAAACCCTGGGACGCCAGCTGGATCTCCCGGTGTTCGTCCGGCCGGGCGAGACCGATGTCCTCCGGATCGCGCTCGAGGCGATGGCATGGGCCCGGCAGAACCTGCGCAACACCGTGCTGTTGGACACCGCCGGCCGCCTCCAGATCGACGAGACGCTGATCCAGGAGCTGGTGCGGTTGCGCGACCTCGTCCATCCGTCGGAGATCCTCCTGGTGCTGGATGCGGCCACGGGCCAGGAAGCCGTCAACGTCGCGACGCATTTCGACCAGGCGCTGCAGATCACCGGGGCGGTGCTGACCAAGCTCGATGGCGATGCCCGGGGCGGGGCGGCGCTGAGCCTCAAGGCGGTTACCGGCCGGCCGATCAAGTTCGCCGGCCTCGGCGAGAAGCTCGAGGATCTCGAGCCGTTTCATCCGGAGCGGATGGCCTCGCGGATTCTCGGCATGGGCGACGTGGTCAGCCTGGTCGAGAAGGCGGCCGAGACCGTCGATATCGAGGATGCCCGGCGCATGGAGGAGAAGATGCGCAAAGGGCGGTTCTCGCTCGAGGATTTCCTCGAGCAGCTGCGCCAGATGCGCAAGCTCGGCTCGCTCGAATCGATCGTCCGGCTGCTCCCGGGAGGCGAGCAGATGCTCCAGGGCACGGACCTCAATCGCAGCGAGAAGGATTTCCGGCGGATGGAGGCGATGATCTGTGGCATGACCCCGCGCGAGCGGCGCAGCCCGGAGATCCTGAACGCCCGGCGCCGTCAGCGGATCGCCCGCGGCAGCGGCGTCAGCGTGGCCGAGCTCAACAGCCTGCTGAGCCGTTTCCAGCAGATGCAGCAGATGATGAAGAAGCTGGGCAAGTTCCAGAAGACCATGGGCCGGATGGGCATGCCTCCGAGCCACCTGTTTCGCCGTTGAGACGCAGCTGCCCGCGGAAGCGCCGCCTCGGTTTGCGGGCGGCCAGACCCGGCCCGGGGAGGGGGCGGATCGCATAACAAACCGGAGGGGAACCTCAGCTCCCCTCCGGCGGATGAACGATTCGCCATCGAGCTCCGGCGATCGACTACGGCGATGCCTGGAGCCGGTAGAACCGGTTCTCGCCCGGCACGATCTCGGTCGTGTAAGGCGGCTCGGGCGCGGGGCTGACCTTGCTCCACGGCCCGGTCGCGGCCGGCGCCCATTCCAGCTGGCCGGCGCCGGTCCAATCCAGACGCAGGCTGGCGCCCTCGATCACCGGGGCCAGGAACTCGAGCGGCTCGGGCTCGACCGGCGGCTGCGCGAGCACGGCGATCTCGGCGTCGCTGAGCGCGCGCGTGTAGATGCGGACCTCGTCGATGAACCCGTCGAACGGCGTGCCGCTCGAGCGGTTGCCGATGTTGACGTTTTGTCCGGAGTTGTATTGGCTCGCGGGCACGTTCGCGGTGAGGGTGCCGGCCACCACACCGTTGGTGTAAAGCTTCATGATGGGACCTCCGGGATCGTTGGGATCGTAGACGCCAGCGACGTGGATCCAGGTGTTTCGTTGAACGCCGTCGACTCCGAGGCTCACGAGTGTGGTGGAACTGCTGGCGACCTGAAGAGACCACTTGTCGCTGTTCTCGACGTTGAGCGCCCATCCGCGCTGGCCGCTGCCGCCGCCTTTGGTGATGATCCGGCCGTTGCCGGCAATGGTGCGGACATTGACCCAGGCGGAGAGGGTCATGGGGCCAGTCATCTGCAGGGCGGTCGGATTGCCGATCTGGACCCGGCTATTGACGCCGTTGAACTCGAGCGCGTATTGCCCGAAGTAGCCGGGCACCCAGAGCGGATTGCTATACAGGGTTCCAGTGTAGCCGCCGCCGGAGGAATCCGCAGTGGTCGTGCCCGTCCCTTCCTCGAACTTCCAGTAGCCGGCCAGGCTGCTGTAATCGAATGCCTGCTGGGCATTGATGGCGTTGGGAGGCGCGCCCAGATCATAGACCTGGCTGACCGTCAGTGTGTAGGCGGGACCTTCGGCCAGCGGATCGGTGGTCAGGACCACCGTGCGCGCATTCGAGCCCATCGCGGCCGCGCTGACGGCCACGGAGCCGCTGGTGCTTGCGATCTGGTAGTTCGCGGCATTGGTGGCGCTGGCCGGATCCATGTCTTCGCTGAACACCACGGTGACGACCGTCGGGATGCCGCGCGAGGCCACCGACACCAGCTGAGGCGGCGTGACGTCCGGGGTGACCGTCAGGGCGGCGGGATCGGACTCCTTCACCAGGCCGGCGAAATAGACGCGCGCGCGGAAGCTGGCCCCCTGATCCGTGCTTCGGACCAGGAAGCTGTAGTTGGTGCCCGTGGCGCCGGAGATGTTTGTGAACCCTCCCGCGCCATCGCTGCGCTGCCATTGGTAAGCGAGCTCGGTTACGGGCGCCCCTGTCGCATCGGCCTGGACCTGGAACGTGGCGGTGGTGTTCTGCTCGACAGATGCCGATGCAGGCGACTGCGCAACCGTCAGCGTCACATTCGAAAAGGCCATGCTCCCATAGTTTTGCAGGACGGCAAGGGTGGGATCGGAGGTCGTGCTGTGGGCGGTGGCCGCCAGGCCCAGGTAGACCGGATCGGTCAGGGTGACCGTGGTCAGCCCCATCCGCACCCAATCCACTCCGTCGGTGCTGCGGAAGGCAGTGAACTGATTCTCCCATCGGCGCAGGCGCACCCAGACGTCCGGCATGACAGCGCTGGTGAACGTCGTGCCCCAGGCGGCCGTGCTGCCGCCCGTCGAGGTGCGGCGGCCGGCCTCGATGTATCCGCGGCCCGTGGGCGCCGGCGGGTTGGCGGTGACGTGGACCGTCCGGCTATTGGCATCCAATGTCGTGCGCACCATCAGGCCCGCCTTGGCCCCGCTGTTGACCGGCGTGACGCTCGGGACCTGGACATAGACATCGAAATCGCCGCTGATTTCGCGTCCGACGAAGTGGCCGGCATCGGCCGTGCCCCAGAGGTCGGCGCCGCCGGCCGTGATCTCGAACACGCCCGCCTGAGCGGAGAATGTCTCTCCGACCTGAGGCGGCGCGCCCAGATCCGTTGGAGTCAAGCCAGCAACCGTGCCGCTGGCGGTCGAGCCGGGGGCGATGGTGTTGCCGATCGTGTCCCGCAGCCCGGTGACCGAGACCGTGAACGGGCCGGTGATGGGGCTGACCAGGTAGATCGACGCCGAGGTCCCATCGGGACGCGGCATGGTCCAGGAGATGGGAGCGGCGCCGTTGTTGACCTGGAAATACGTGGGATCCCACATCAAGTTTTGGTCCATGGGCTTGCTGAACCGCAAGCCGATCGACGCCCCGTCGACGCTTCCGACCGAGACCAGGGTTGGCAGGCTGGTGTCGCTGCTGACGGTCAGGATGGCGTTGGTGCTGGTGATCCCGTACGTCAGGTTGCTGACGACTACCGAGTATTGGTAGTTGTTCATGGACGTCGTGACAGCGGGGATGGTGTAGGTGAAATCGTTGGCGTCGGCGATGGGCCAAGCGTTTTCGAACCACTGGACGAAATAGGGGGGCGATCCGCTGACTTGGGCGGTGAAGGTCGCGGATCGGGTCTCGGCGACCAAGCGGCTGGCGGGCTGGAGCGTGAAGGCCAGCGGCGTCTGGGCCAGCTCGGGCAGGGCCTGGATCTCCGCAGCCGACAGCGCCCGGCCCCACAAGCGCACCTCGTCAATCCAGCCGGGGAACGGGCCGTTGGGATTGCCCGTGCCCGCCGAGTCCGGTCGGGCGCCGATGGTGACATCGAGGTCGCGGCTTTCCTGCTCGATCGGCACGGCGTCCGTCCGCTCGTTGCTGAGGCTGCCATTGACAAAGATGCGGCAGGCGGCGCCGGGCTCGAAAACGGCCGCGACATGGGTCCACTGGTTGTCGGGCAGCGGGTTCATCGTGCTGACGGCATAGCGGCTGGCGGGATCGTTGGTGCCGTGGACGGCGAATGAGGCCTGGTTGCCCGCGTCGACGTAGAGCTCCCAGCCTACCCGATACGCGCTGGGACACTTGCTGATGATCCGGCCGGCCGACGGGCTGGCGATCTTGACCCAGGCCGAGACCGTCATCGCGCCGGTCAGCTGGAGGCTGGCCGGATTGCCCAGATACACGCGGTCATCCACGCCGTCGAATCGGAGCGCGTTGGCGCCGAAAGGACTGTTCGTCCAGGCCGGGCCGCCCCACAGCGCGACCTTGTCGAACGTGCCGTTCAATCCGTTGCCCGATTGATCGGCCGTGGCAGTGCCCGTGCCTTCCTCGAATGCCCAATAGCCCAGCAGCCCTTCCGGGTTGGCTGCCATCGCTGAAACGCCCAGCAGGAGGCTTGCCAACAGGAGGATCCATCCGGCACGGAAATGAGTCCGTGCCCGCAATGCGACAGATAAAGCAATTCCGCTCCATGGAGTTTTCATGATTCGAGAATCTTTGCGAATCCGCGATCGTTTGGCGAGCGAAATAAGTTTTTCAATCGCATCGATCCGGCCGGCAGGCTTGTCAGGCGGTGCGAATTGGGACAGCATGGGCTCGAAGCAATGAAACTGTTCATGACCCTGATCAAACCGCAGCGTCCTGGGATGTGGCTCATGGCCGGCTGGCTGGCGGCGATGGCGCCGAATCCCGCGTCGGGGGCCGCAGCCGATTCCTCCGGCAGGACCCAAGACGGCGCATTCGAGCCGATGCATCGATCCGCATCCCGCGATCCGCGGGTCCGGGAATACGTCACCGCCCGGCGCGTGGTGTGGCAATCATCCGGCGCCAACGCGGCTGTCGAGCATGCGGACCGCCTGCTCGCAGCCGGCCCGGGCCAGATCACGCTCGATGACCGGGCCGGGTGCGTCCTGCGCAACGAGGGAGGTGCGCCGGGCGTTCTGCTCGATTTCGGCCGCGAGCTGCACGGGGGCATCCAGATCGGGGTTGCCGATCTGCGGGCCACCACTCCCGAGAGCAAGACGGTCCGAATGCGAGTGCGGTTTGGCGAATCCGTCAGCGAAGCCATGAGCGACCTGGGAGGCGAGAAGAATGCCACCAACGATCATGCCGTGCGCGATCAGACCTGCCTGGTTCCGTGGCTGGGGACGACCGAGCTGGGGCAGACCGGTTTCCGGTTCGTGCGGCTGGACCTGGTCGATCCCGGCACGATGGTGGTGCTGAAGTTCGTCCGCGCGGTGTTCGTGTATCGGGACCTGCCGTATATCGGCGGGTTCCGCTGCAATGACGAGCGTCTGAACCGGATCTGGCGAACCGGGGCTTACACGGTTCAACTGAACCTGCAGGATTACGTCTGGGACGGCATCAAGCGGGACCGTCTGGTCTGGATCGGCGATCTGCATCCGGAGACCATGACGATCAGCGCGGTGTTCGGCGGGCTGGATATCGTTCCGGCCAGCCTGGATCTGATCCGGGACGAGACGCCGCTGCCCCGCTGGATGAACGGGATCAGCTCCTACTCGATGTGGTGGGTGCTGATTCACAGGAGCTGGTATCGACAGCACGGCGACCTCGAGTACCTGCGCCGGCAGCAGCCCTATCTGGCCGGCCTCATCGATGCGCTGAGCCGCTGCATCGGGCCCGACAACCGCGAGGCCCTCCCGGCCACGCGATTCCTCGACTGGCCCTCGAGCGAGAACAAGGCGGCCATCCACGCCGGCCTCCACGCGCTGATGATTCTCACGTTCGAAGCCGGGGCCGAGATGAGCCAGACCCTCGATGACCCGGCCACGGCCCGGAAATGCCGCGAGGCCGCCGCGCGGCTGCGACGGCATGTGCCGGATCCGGGCGGGAGCAAGCAGGCGGCCGCCCTGATGGCGCTGGCTGGTCTGGCGGACGCCGCCACGCTCAACCGCCAGGTCATGGCCGTGGACGGCGCCCGGCGGCTTTCGACCTTTTACGGCTATTACGTGCTCGAGGCGCGTGCCCAGGCCGGCGATTACCAGGGATGCCTCGATGCCATTCGCGATTACTGGGGCGCCATGCTCGATATGGGAGCGACCACCTTCTGGGAGGACTTCGACATCGAGTGGACTCGAAACGCCGCGCCGATCGACGCGCTGGTGCCGCCCGGCAAAAAGGATATCCACGGCGATTTCGGCAACTACTGCTACCGCGGGTTCCGCCACAGCCTCTGCCATGGCTGGGCATCCGGCCCCACCGCCTGGCTCAGCGAACATGTCCTCGGGATCCAGATCCTCGAGCCCGGCGCGCGCGCGATCCGCGTCGCCCCTCATCTGGGCGATCTCGAGTGGGCCGAAGGCGCCTATCCCACCCCGTTCGGGCCAGTTAAGGTCCGCCACGAGAAACGCGCCGACGGAACCGTCGAAAGCCGCATCGACGCGCCGCACCAGGTTCGAGTCGTCCGGCCATGAACCCGGCTCGAATCCTTGAAAAGCCAGGCGTGCTGCCAGCGGTTTCCAAAGCCGGGTCAGGTGACCCGGCCTACACGGCAGCGGACGCTGGCAATGTAGGCCGCGTGCCCTCACGCGGCGCGGCTGCAAACGCCGGGTCAGGTGACCCGGCCTACACGGCGGCCGACGCTGGTCGTGCACGCCGCGTGCCCTCACGCGGCGCGCGCCTCGCCAAGCGGTTCAAGGGATCCATGCGCTGGATCGCCTTGGGCGTGGCCGGCCTGGTTTCCGCCGCCGAACCCTCAGGACCGGATTCCGGGAATGCGGCCGCATGGGACACATTCAGCGACACCTGGGTGGGCACCGACGGCCTCGGCCGCTCGCTCCCGACCCATGGCGAGGTGGGAGGGCCGCGCCCGGATCGGACGGTGGGCATCTTCTATTTCCTGTGGCTGGGCCAGCATGGCCGGGATCTGCACGACATCTCGAAGATACTGGCGGCGGGCGGAGGCTCACCGGCATGGGGCCCGCCAGGCGCCTTTCATTTCTGGGCCGAGCCGATGTTCGGCTATTACTTGAGCGACGATGCCTTTGTGCTGCGCAAGCATGCCCAGATGCTGTCGGACGCGGGCGTGGACGCCCTGTTGTTCGACGTCACCAACGGGTTCGTTTACGAGGACGCGGTGCGCCGGCTGTGCGAGGTGTTCGCCGGATGCCGTCGGGACGGCCTGCGCGTGCCGCAATGGGCGTTCCTGGCGCACTCGAGCGAAGGCCGGGTCGTGCAGCGGCTCTACGACGCGTTCTATGCGCGGCCGTTTCATCCAGAGCTCTGGTTTCGCTGGCAGGACAAACCGCTGGTGCTGGCAGCGCCCTCGGCGCTGACCCCGGCGCTGCGCGAGTTCTTCACCGTCCGCGAATCGTGGGCGTGGAGCGATCCGGGCGGATGGTTTGGCGATGGGCGGGACAAGTGGCCGTGGCTGGATCATCACCCGCAGCGTTCTGGATGGCACGATGGGCCCGATCGGCCCGAGCAGATCGCAGTCGCGGCGGCGCAGCACGCCACCTCGAACATCGGCCGCAGCTTCCACCAGGGCCGGCAGCCCCCGCCTGCGGATCAGAGGCCGGCAGTGGGTCTTTGCTTTGCCGAGCAATGGGCTCGAGCACAGGCGGTCGATCCGCCGTTCGTGTTCGTGACAGGCTGGAACGAATGGGTGGCTCAGCGATTCGTCAGCGAAAAGGGCGGCCAGCCGTTCCTCGGGCGGCCCCTTCCGCCGGGCGGCACGTTTTTCGTGGATCAATACAGCCAGGAATTCAGCCGGGATATCGAGCCGATGCGGGATGGGCATGGCGACGCCTATTATTATCAGCTGGTCGCCGCCATCCGGCGATACAAAGGCGTCCGGCCGCTGTCGCCGGTGACGCCGTGGCCCGTGGCCGTCGACGGCCAGTTCGACGACTGGCTCCCGATCGCTCCGGAATACCGGGACACCCTGGGCGATCCGGTCCAGCGCGATCACCCGGGATGGAATGGGGCCGGCCAGTACGTGAATCACTCGGGTCGCAATGACCTCGCGGCCGCCAAAGTGAGCTTCGGCGATCGACATCTTTTCTTCTACCTGCGCGCCCGGGCCCCGTGGATGGGCGGTTCCGATGCCGAGGGCCCGCGGCTCTACCTGGACGCGGATGCGGACGCGCGCACCGGGTGGCTCGGATACGACTTCGCGATCCGCACCTCGAGCGGAAGCGGCGCGAAATCCAGGCTCGATCGATGTGACCGGACGGGAACTGGCTGGCAGCCGGGCCCCGAGGTCCCTTGTCGAGCGGCCGGTTCCGAGCTCGAGCTGGCCGTGCCTTTAGCTGCCATCGGCCGAAGCATGCCGCCGCCCCGAATCGATTTCAAGTGGACGGATCATATCCCCGAAACGAGCAGCCCCGCCGATTTTTCCCGGCACGGAGACGCTGCTCCCAACGATCGATTCAACTATCGAGCAATCCTTAGGGTCTGTGCAAAAATTACTTTCGATTTTGGCGGGAGCGCCGCCCCGCCCCTGCGGGCTGGGGGCCTTGGACGGGCTGGCTGTGTTGCTCCTCGCTCACCGACCGCGCGGGTATGCTCGCTCGTCGCGCCTTGCCAGCCCGCCCAATCCCCTCCAGCAAAATCGGAATTCATTTTTGCACAGACCCTTAAACCATGAACCCGACACACAATCGCTTCTCTCGACGCCAATTCATCCGCCAGTCCGCTGCGGCGGCCGCCGCGGGATTTTTCGCCGTCCGTCTCCGGGCCGCCGCCGCCCCGCGGATCGCCGGTCTCGATACCCAGGTCATCAGCCTGGATCATGAGAACTACCATGGCTGGCCCACGGTCGCCCGGCTCCGAAGCGGCCGTCTGATGGCCGTTTGCTCCGGGGGCCGAGAGCAGCATGTCTGTCCCTTCGGCCGGGTGGACTGCATCGTCTCCGACGACCAGGGCCGAACGTGGAGCTGGCCGCGGACCCTGCTCGATGGGGACCTGGACGATCGGGATGCGGGCATCCTCGAAACTCCATCCGGCGCGCTGCTGGTGACCAGCTTTACTTCGCTGGCCTACGAGCCGACCCTTGCGGCAGCGGAGAAAAGCGGCAAATGGGCGCCCGACCGGCTGCGCCGCTGGCAGGCGGCGCGCGACCGCCTCGATGCCGGCCGCCACAAGGCCGAGCTCGGCCAGTGGATGATCCGTTCCACCGACGGCGGGCGGACATGGTCTCCTCCCTATTCGAGCCGGATCAACAGCCCGCACGGGCCCATTGCGCTGGCCGACGGCCGGCTGTTCTACGCCGGAGTCGAGCTCTGGTCCACCCCGCGCAGCGTGAGGGTGTGCGAATCGCTCGATGACGGCCAAACCTGGCACTGGCTGGCCGATATCCCCATACGCACTGGCGATCGGATGGAGCAATACCACGAGCTGCACGCCGTCCAGGCCCAGAGCGGCCGCCTGGTCGTTCAAATCCGGAACCACAATCCGGCCAATGCCAACGAAACGCTGCAGACCGAATCCGAGGATGGAGGCCGGACCTGGAGCGCGCCGCATCCGATCGGCGTTTGGGGTCTGCCATCCCATCTGTTGCGATTGAGAAATGGGAATCTCCTGATGACGTACGGCCACCGGCGCGCCCCGCTCGGCAACCAGGCGCGCCTTAGCCTCGACGAGGGGCGCACATGGTCGGATCCCCTCATCCTTTCCGGCGATGGCACATCGACCGATCTCGGCTATCCGAGCACCGTCGAGCTCGAGGACGGCACGCTGCTGACCGTGTGGTACGAAGCCCTCAAAGGCAATCCGCGCGCCGTCCTGCGCCAGGCCCGCTGGCGCATCGCGTCGGCTTGAGCGGATCAGCGGGCTGTCAGCGGATCGTGAAGCCCGGGCCCCCGGTTCCGAATCCCGCCTTTGGGTGAAAAGAACGCCAGTCCACTGCACCCCGCTCCTGGAATCGACCTCGGATCGGGTGTAAGACGCAAATCTTCGAGATTGTGAAATAGGCATGGAAAGGGATGCTCATGTGACGATTAGAAGTCACACGCAAGCCTGCTCTGATTTCCCTCCCCCCGCGAGGCTCGATCGGGGGGACAGAGGGAGGGGCTCGATCTCTTTGACTTTGGGGGCGGGTCAGTTCAGGATGGGGCGACGTGAATCCACATCAGGCAGGTCGTGCGGATGTTTTCATCAACGCAAATATTTTTCGCAGCCTATGAGCAAGACCACACTGAAAATCGCGGCGCTGGCAGGCGACGGAATCGGTCCAGAGATCGTGCGGGAGGCGATCAAGGTGCTGCGGGCGGTCGAGAAGAAGCAGGGACTATCGCTGGAGATTGCCGAGGCCCCCGTCGGCTGGGCGGCGATCGACCAGGAAGGCAAGGCGCTGCCGGACAGCACGCTGGCCTTGTGCAAGAAGTCGGAGGCGATCCTGTTCGGCGCGGTGGGGCTGCATTATCGGGACGCCGAAATGCCCAAGGAGAAGAGGCCGGAGCGCGCGGCGCTGCTGCAGTTGCGCAAGCAGTTCGGGCTCTTCGCCCAGCTGCGGCCCGTGAAGCTGTCGGCGTCCCTGGCCCACGCCAGCCCCCTCCGGCCTGAACGGCTCGAGAAAGGCGTCGACGTCCTGGTCGTGCGGGAAGCGGCTGGAGGCGATTATTACGCGTATCCGCGCAAGACCGATGAGGTGATTGAAGTCAAGGAGGACGGCTCGACGGCGCGGCGGGTTCGCCGGGCCATCGATACCACCGCGCTGTCGGCCTCCGAAATCGAACGGATTGCGCATGTCGGGTTCCGAGCGGCCTGGCTGCGCCGCAAGCGCATCACCAGCGTCGATAAAGCCAACGTGCTCGAGACGAGCATTCTCTGGCGCGAGGTCGTCACCGAGATCAGCGAGCAATATCCGGATGTGACGCTCGAGCACATGCTGGTTGATACGGCCGCCCTCCAGATCGTGCTTCGGCCCTGGCACTTTGACGTCGTCCTGTGCGGGAACATGATGGGGGACATCCTGGGCGATGTGGCGGCGGCCCTGGTGGGATCCTTGGGGACGCTCCCCAGCGCCACCCTCGGGACGCAGCGGCACGGGCGCACGTTCGGACTCTACCAGCCCGCGGGCGGGAGCGCGCCCGACATCGCGGGGAAGAACATCGCCAACCCCATCGCCCAGATCCTGTCGGCCGCCATGATGCTGCGGTACAGCTTCGGATCGGATCCGGCTGCCAAGGCGATCGAAACCGCCGTCGAAACGGTCATTGCGGCCGGCTATCGGACGCCCGATATCGCCGGCCCCGGCAAAGCCGGGATCAAACCCGTCAGCACCTCGCAGATGGGCGATGCGATCGCTGCCGCCCTATAGAATCCGCGAAGCCGCTTGCAGGATGGGCAAGCTTTGTTCTTGTCGCCTCCTTGCCGGTATCACAGACTCGCGATCATCTATACAGAGCGTGCTCACAACGCCGGGTCAGGGGACCCGGCCTACAGAATTGTGCAGGCCGCGTGCCCTCACGCGGCGTGACTTATGACGTTGCGTATAACAGGTGACGATCGACTTATGAACCCCTCCGAATGCCGCCTCCGGCCTTTTGCGCAACCCCGAACATCCCCGCGACATGCCGCGTTCGGGCCGCGGCGCAGCCATCCGCTGCTCCCCTGGATACTGGGCATGGCGATGCTCGTGGCCCCACGCTCGGTGTTGGCGGGCGAGGTGGCGGAACCCGCCCATGCGCTTCCCGCGATCGCCGAGGTGGATGTCGTGGTGGCGGGAGGCGGTTCGGGGGGTGTTGCGGCGGCCGTCGCTGCCGCCCGAGGCGGCGCCCGCGTGTTTCTCGTCGAGCCCCGACACTACCTGGGGGAGGACCTGTGCGGCGCCTATCGGCTCTGGAGCGAGCCCTCCGATCCCCCCGCCTCGGCGCTGGCCAAGCGGCTGCTGCAATCCGACGATCGCCGGCTGCCTCCCGCGCACCGTCTGCCCTTTGCCTACGCCGCCCAGGCGCCCTCCGCCACCGCCCACCCCGACACCCGTCCGCCCTCCCTCCTTCGGGATGGCCGCTGGGGCAGCGCCGCCGCCCAAAGCGTCCAATACGACACCAATATCGTCATCGACATCGACCTCGGCAAAACCGAGGACATCCGCAAGCTCCATATCATGGCCTATCAGCGGCCCGGCGACTTCGCCGTCGGCCTCATCCAGATCAGCGCCCTTCAGCCCGATCAGTCGTGGCGATCGCTCGGTCAGTTCCCCAACCCGATGATCGAGCGCGGCGGGTTCGAGTCCGGCGCCGTCGATCTGGCTTTCCCCATCGAAGGCCGGTTCCAGAAACTGCGCGTCGACCTTCGGATCGCTCCCGATGCGCGCCGCATTCTCCTGGGCGAAATCATTGTCGAAGGGCCGCCCCCGGCGGCCCCGGCGCCCGCGGCCGACACGCCTCGGCCCGTCACGCCCATGCAGATCAAACGCGGGCTCGAGCAAGCCCTGCTGGATGCCGGCGTGATGTTCCTCTACGAATGCTATCCGACCGATGTCCTTCGCGACAGCGACGGCCGTCTTGCCGGATTGGTCATCGCCAACCGTTCCGGCCGGCAGGCGATCTCTGCCCGCGCCATCGTCGATGCCACCCCGCTGGCCGCCGTGGCGCGCATGGCCGGCGCCTCCCTCGATGTTGCCCCCAGCGCCACCGTCCAGTTCGAGCGAATCGTCGTCGGGGGCGAGCGCAGGTCCGACCGCCAGCAGGAGATCCGCACCCGGCCCTCGCCCATCCAGATCGTCGATGCCCAGGGCCGCATCCATTCCGTGCACGAATACCTCTTTCGCTGGCCCTGGAAAGGCGCCACGGATGCCGCGATCGCCCAATACGAGCAGCAGGCCCGCGACCTGACCTGGACCTCCGAGGTCGTCGATGGGGCCGAGTCGCTCTTCTTCGTCCCCCCTGAATTCGTCCCCGGCGTTCGTCCGCATCGCGGCGGCTGGCGGGGCGCCTCCCGCATCGACCTGGGCGCGTTCCAGGCCCGCGGCCTTCCGGAGCTCTACATCCTGAACGGCTGCGCCGATCTCGATCGCGAATCGGCGGCGCGCCTGCTCCGGCCCGGCGTGCTCGTCGATCTCGGCGAGCGTCTCGGGCCGGCCGTCGCGCGCGCTGCCCGGCAGCGGCGAGATCTACAGGACGTCCGGCTCCCCGCCCGGCTGGTCCGCGATCCGGTGAAGGGCGCAGTCAGAGAAGTCGCCGCCGAACTCAACCCGCGCACCCAATCGCTGGGCCGCGTCCCTGCCGAGGAGCGCGGGCTGCCCGTCCTGGCCGAATACGATGTGGTCGTTGTGGGGGGCGGCACGGGAGGCGCGCCCGCGGCGATTGCGGCGGGCCGGCAAGGGGCTCGCGTCCTACTGGTCGAATACCTCCATCAATTGGGCGGGGTTGGCACCGTCGGTCTGATCAGCTCCTATTACCACGGCAACCGGGTCGGATTCACCCGCGAGGTCGACCAGGGTGTTGCCGCTCTCACCGGCCCTGACGCCAAGCCGGGCACGAGCTGGGTTCCCGATGTCAAGGCGGAGTGGTATCGGCAGGCCGTCCGCCAAGCCAAGGTGGACCTCTGGTTCGGCGTCCTGGGCGCCGGCGCCGTCCTGGACGGAGATCGCGTCCGGGGTGTCGTCGTCGCCACCCCTCTCGGCCGCGGCGCCATCCTCGCCCACACGGTCATCGACTCGACCGGCAACGCCGGCGTGGCTGCCGCCGCGGGCGCGCCCTGCACCTACACGGGCGCTGAGGACGTTGCTGTCCAGGGGACCGGGCTTCCGCCGCGCGCGCTCGGCGCCCGATACACCAACACGGATTACACCTTCGTGGACGAAACCGACGTGCTCGATATCTGGCGCGTCACGGTCCAAGCCCGCGCAAAATATGCCGACGCCTACGACCTCGGCCAGCTCATCGATACCCGGGAGCGCCGCCAGATCGTCGGGGATGCGATCCTTTCTCCGATGGACATGCTCATCGGCCGCACGCATCCCGACACCGTGGTCATCGCCAAGAGCAACTTCGACTCCCATGGGTACACGGTCCACCCCCTGTTCTTCCTCCGTCCCCCGGACCGGGAAGATGTCATGGTCCGCGTCCCCTACCGCTGCCTGCTGCCGCGCGGTCTGGACGGGATCCTGGTCACCGGCCTGGGGATCAGCGCCGACCGCGACGCCGTCCCGGTCATCCGCATGCAGGCCGACATTCAAAACCAAGGCTATGCCGCTGGCGTGGCCGCCGCGATGACCGCCCGCCGGGGCCAATCCACGCGCGACCTCGACATCAAATCTCTCCAGAAACACCTCGTCGCCCAGGGCAACTTGCCCGAGTCCGTCCTCGCGGAGGTCGATTCATTTCCGCTGCCAGCGGAGGCGATCGCTCGAGCCGTCGAGCGCGCCGGCCAGGATTACCGGGACCTCGAGGTCCTCCTCACCCAGCCCGACACCGCCCTGCCGCTCTTGCGCCGCGCCTATGCCACCGCCGAGTTCGCCCCCGCGCGCCAGATCTACTCGCACATCCTGGGCATGCTCGGCGACGCCACCGGCATCGATGCCCTCGTCGAGTCGGTCCAGTCGGCCTCCTGGGACAAGGGATGGCGCTACACCGGCATGGGCCAGTTCGGCGCGAGCGTCAGCCCGCTCGATAGCCGGATCATCGCCTTGGGCCGCACCCGCGACCCGCGTGCGCTCGATCCGATCATCGAGAAAGCCCGCCTGCTCGAACCGGCCAGCGAGTTCTCCCACTTCCGCGCCATCGCGCTCGCCCTCGAGTCGCTGGGCGACCGCCGCGCCGCTCCCGCCCTGGCCGGGCTGCTCCAAAAGCCGGGCGTCCGGGGCCATGCCGCCACCAGCATCCAGAATGCGCTCGAGAAGAATCCGCCCGGCGGCACCGACAACACGACGCGCAACCAGGCTCTGACCGAGCTGGTCCTGGCCCGCGCCCTCTATCGCTGCGGCGATCACGAGGGGCTGGGCCGATCCATCCTCGAACAGTACGCCCGCGATCTCCACGGACATTATGCCCGCCATGCCCAGGCCATCCTCGAGGAGCCGATCAAGCGCGCCCCTTAGCCAGCCTGCCACAGGATCCGCCCGATTCGTCACGTTCGAAGGTCCGGAGGGCAGCGGCAAAACCACCCAGGTCCAGCGCCTGGCGGATCGCCTTCGCGCGCTCGGCCTGACGGTCGTCACCGTGCGCGAGCCCGGCGGCACCCTCATCGGGGAGGAGATCCGCCACACCCTCCAGCACAGCCAGGATAATCGGGCGATGACACCCGAAGCCGAGCTCCTCCTCATCAACGCCAGCCGCGCCCAGCTCGTCCGCGAGATCGTTCGGCCCGCCCTCGAGGCCGGCCATTGGGTCCTCTCCGATCGATTCTTCGATTCCACCACGGTCTACCAGGGATTCGGCCGCCAGCTCGACCCGGGCCACGTCCAGACGGTCATCGACATCGCCGTGGGACCCACCCGGCCGGCCCGCACGTTTCTCCTCATGATCCCGCTGGCCCTGAGCCGCCAGCGCCTTCAGCAGCGCCGCCAGATCGCCGCCCCCGTTCGCGACCGCATGGAAGAGGCTGACGCCGCCTTCTTCGAGCGCGTCGAACGCGGCTATCATGCGCTCGCCGCCTGCGAGCCCGAGCGCATCCGGCTCATCGATGCCGCCGCGGATGTCTCCGTCGTGGAGACAGCGATTTGGAACGAAGTCCAGCCCCTCCTCAACCGGTAACCGCCTCTCCGACCCGCTCCCGATATGATCCAGCCTACCGATCACGTTTTGCGTGAGCCGCACCATCTCGCCGGGCATCTGCTCCTCGGCCTGGCTCTGGTCGTCGGCATCCACGCTCGCGGCGCGGCCGCCGAACCGGCCGCCCAATGGACTCTGGCATCGTCCAACCTCACGGTGACCCTCCGGGGCGCCGATGCTGCCTTGGATGTCCGCGACCACCGCAACGGCCAGACGTGGTCCCAAAAACCGCTCGCGGCCAACACCCGCGTCGCCCGGGCCCGCGCCGCGGGCCAAACGCTCGAATTCGATCTGGTCCAAGCCAGCATCGAGTTCTCGGCCGTCCTGCGCCTCGAGCCTGACTGTCCGGAATTCACGCTCAAGATCCGCCCCCCTGCGGCCATGGCGCGGCCGCTGGCTTGGCCGCATCCATTCACGTCGAGTCCCGGCGCCTGGCTGGTGGTCCCGCTCAACGAAGGCATTGGCTATCCGGCCGACGATCCGGCCGTGAATCCCATGCGCCTGATCGCCTACGGCGGCCACGGGATCTGCATGGCCTTTTGGGGGGTCACCGACGGCCCCCGCGGCATGCTCGCCATCCTCGAATCTCCCGATGACGCCGCCATCCGCATCGCGCGTCTCGATGGCCGCCTGGTCATCGCGCCCGAGTGGGACTCCGTGCGCGGCAAGGCCGGTTACAGCCGGCGGTTGCGCTACGTCCTGTTCGATCGCGGCGGCCACGTCGCCTTCGCCAAGCGATACCGCCAACACGCCCGCCAGATCGGCCTGCTCAAGACGCTCGACGAGAAACGCCGCCAGAACCCCAACGTCGACCGCCTCATCGGGGCCGTCAACGTCTGGTGCTGGGACCGCGACGCCGTCCGCATCGTCCGCGAGATGCAGGACGCCGGCATCGACCGCATCCTCTGGAGCAACCGCCAGCCGCCCGAAAACCTCGCCGCCCTCAACCGCCTGGGCGTCCTCACCAGCCGCTACGACATCTACCAGGACGTGATGGATCCCGCCCAGTTCCCCCGGCTCAGATCCGTCCATCCCGATTGGACCACCCCGGCCTGGCCCGACGACCTCATGCGCGGCCCGAATGGGGACTGGATCCGCGGCTGGCAGGTCCGCGCCCGCGACGGCGCCATGATCCCCTGCGGCGTCCTCTGCGACCGGCGCGCCCCCGATTACGCCGCCCGCCGGATCCCGCTCGAGCTCGAGACGCACCCGTACCGGGCCCGGTTCATCGACACCACCACCGCATCCCCCTGGCGCGAGTGCTACGATCCCGGCCATCCGCAGACCCGATCCGAAAGCCGCCACTCGAAGATGGAGCTGCTCCGCTACGTTTCGCAGGATATGGGCCTGGTCACCGGCAGCGAGACCGGCCACGACGCGGCCGTTCCCTACGTCCATTTCTTCGAAGGCATGCTCAGCCTCGGCCCGTATCGCGTGCCGGACGCCGGGCGCAACATGCAGCAGATCGTCGAGGAGGTGCCCGAGCGCGTCGCCCGATTCCAGGTCGGCCACGCCTACCGGCTCCCGCTCTGGGAGCTGGTCTATCATGACTGCGTCGTCGCCCACTGGTACTGGGGCGATTACAACAACAAGCTGCCCGCCCTCTGGGATCGGCGCGACCTCTTCAACGCCCTCTACGGCACGCCGCCGATGCTCATGTTCACCCGGTCTGCCTGGGAGCAGCAGCGCGATCGGTTCGTCCAGAGCTACCGCGCCTCCGCGCCGATCGCCCGCGCCACCGGCTACGCGGAGATGGTCGATCACCAATTCCTCACGGCCGACCGCCGCGTCCAGCGCACCGCCTTCGCCAACGGCGTCACCGTCACCGCCAATTTCGGCCCCGATCCCTTCCCCATGGACAACGGCGAATCCTTGCCGCCGCTCAGCCGCCACGTGGCGGGCATCCCGTAGCATCCAGGCATGGCTCCGAACCCCGCGCCCTGCCTTGCAAGGCGAAAGCCGAAAGGTAGGGCGGCCACTCCGTGGACGCCGCCTGGATGGCTGCAAGCTCA
>CAYWIM010000003.1:1550-94760 GCA_964458325.1 uncultured Verrucomicrobiota bacterium | reverse complement strand
GGTGATCGCCCGGCTGAACGCGGCGATCATCTTGCTCAACTGACCGACTCGGAGCCAAACGATTTCGTCGACGAGATCGGCGAGAGCGGGATCGGTTTCATCCTTGAAAGCGACGGCGACGAGGCGGGCGACGCCCTGGGCGCGGGCCTGCCGGGCCAGGAGGATCGGCAGGGAGCGGTTGCCTGCGATGATTCCGAGAGAGGCGGGGGGATCGGCCGGGGTCATCGAGGATCCTGAGGCAGCCGGCTCACGAACTGCTGGGGGGTGAGGCCGGACTCGTTGAGGTGGGTGACGGGCGCCCAGCCCTGGGGGCCGGATCCGGTCGCCAGCTGGAGGAAATCGCGGGCGACGGCGGATCGGGAGGCGGGCAAGGGCCAAGGTTGGGCGGCGGCATCCAGCTCCTGGCGAAGGCGGTCCCACTGGGAGAGCCAGACGTAACGGAGGGGCAGGCGGGCGATTTGGACGCGCCAGAGCTGATCGGGATTGGATGCGGCGGCGTGCTCGGCCTGGTTCCAGAGCGCCTCGGCGGCAGCCAGCGCGGGGCCATTGAGGAAGGGCGCCTTCGATGGCGAGAAGCAGGTGAGCTTGAATCCGCGGGCTCGTTCGGACATGAGCTCCATGTATTGGCGGATGAATGGGGCGGCGGGTTTGCCGTAATAGCCTTCGAGGAATTCCTGGATGAGCTTTTGGTCGTCCTGGTAGGGGTTCCACATCAGCTGGGCCAGGACCCAGGCACGCAGCTCGGCCATCTCCGCCCCGTGGGACTGATAGGCGCCCTGCTCGAAGAGGCCGCGGACATTGTGCTGGTGGAAGAACCGGACGTTGGGGCCGAGGACGAACCAGTTGGGGTGCGGCTGGAGGTAATGGGCGAAATCGGTGGTGTAATCCCAGACGTAAAGGCGTTGGCAGATCCGGGACCAGTCCCTGATATCGCGAGCGAAATCGGCGTTCGAGGGGGCATCGAGCGGATCGGCAAAGTTGCACTCGATCGAGCAGAGGCGGATGATGACGTTGGGTCGCGGGCGGAGGGTCTTGGGGGCCTTGCGAGTGTATAGGTAGGCGAGAGTATCGATGGCGACGCCGGGATGGTCGGGCTCGATGCGGGCGGCGATGTCGTTGATGAAACCGAGGAGTGAGCCAGCGGGGGTACCCTCGGCGTCATCGATGACCTTACAAGCGTCGCACTGGCACTGGCCATGCCAGTCGTTTTGGGAAACGGAGACGATCCGGGCGTCAGGTGTTTCGCGCAGCCATTGGCGAACCCGGCTGGCGACGAAATCGCGCAGCGCGGGGTTGCTGAGGCAGAGCTGAGCGCGCTGGGCGGTGCGTTTGCCCTGGATGAGGCTGTACCATTCGGGGTGCTGGGCGAAATGCTGATCGGGGGGCACCAGGGGATAGAAGGTATGCACAAAGCCCCGGTAAACGATCCGGCCGCCGCGGTCCTCGTCGATCCGAGAATGCTGGCTGTTGGAGAGGTTGCGGGCTGCCCAGTCGCGGTCGAAGGCGGCGAACCAGAACGGGTCGCGGGCCTCGAAAGCGGGCTGAGCGCGGAGGTTGAGTGGGGGGATGGCGAGCGGGTCACGGCGGGGGACATGGGTGGCCCAGGGGGTCCACCAGCGCACGCCACATGGCTCGTGGAGGAACCGGTAGATGGCATAGAGCGTGCCCCGGGGTTGCCCGCCGGCCAGGAGCAGGCGCTGGCCGGAGGTGCGGATGACGAATTCCTCGGGACCGAGCTGATCCCACGGGACGCCGGGGAAGAGGCGGGCGGCGTTTGTGCCGGAGCCGATCAGGATGGCCTGGGCGGGCAGCGGGCCGTCGGTTTCCGTGACAGTGAACGGGGCGGAGCTGATCTGTTGGAGGTGATCGGCCAACTCGCGGGCGGCGTGCCGCTCGGGTGCGGACGCGCCGGGCGAGATGAAGATGCCGGTGGTTGCCCTGCCGGAGGAGGCCAGGGTCAGAGGCGGCTCATCGGCGGAAGCGACGATCGATGAAGCAAGGAGACCAGCGAAGGCGTGAAACCAGAACGCATGCATGGTTGGACCATGCCATGTGGGGGCGGTCTCAGCGAGAGAAAAAAGCGGCCGCAAGCGGCGTCATGGATTTCGAGCGGGGAGCCAGAGGGGCCCGCTTGGAGGCCCTCGTGCGCCTTGCCCTATTGGGCGGGGGATCCTGGGGTTGCGGGCAGGTTGGCAGGGGGAATCAGCCGGGGGATGGCTTTTGTTTCAGGGAGCGGAGCTTGGCCCGCAACTGGCGGTAGAGCGGGTGTTTGCGGAGGTTTTGGAGATCGGGATCACGGGCGAGCCAGCGGAAATCGCGATAACCGAGGCGGATGGCCTGTTCGAGGGCGGAGGCGGCGCGGTCGCACTGGCCGGTGAGGGAGTAACTGCAGGCGAGGTTATATAGGATCAAGGGGTCCTGTGGCCGGAGGTGGCAGAGCTGCTCGTCGATGCGGAGGCCATCAGCGACCCGGCCCCGGCGGGTATAATCGTCACCCAGAATGCGCAAGGCCTCGAGATAATGGGGATCTCTCCGGATCAATCCCTCGAGAAAGGCAATCTCGATGTCCAGGTCATTTTGCTCGCGCCGGCTCAAGCGGCTTGGTTTGGCATCGTTCTTGGGCATATCGACACCGTGGGGTGAATCATTGCAGACCCCGGCGACAAGTCAAGCGAGGGGAGCGGTGTCAACGGCGACGGGGACCTTGGGTTTGGGGGGTGTCGTGGTTGAACGAGAATGGCGAAGATGGTGGTGGAAGAGCCGGTGACGGTTGTGGAACAGGTAATAGAAGATGAAGATATTGAGGATGAGGATGATGAGGACGGTGGTGGAATAGGCGTGGAGCAATTTTCGGATCTCGATGGGGATGAAGAAAAGGGACTCGCCGATGGCGAGCCAGCCGGCCCAGCTGACGCGGAGGATGAGGCCGAACCCTTCGATCAGGGAGAAGAGGCTATAGAGGCCGGTGCCGACGGCGACCCATCGGACGTTGGCGGGGGTGATGGCGCTGATTTTGTGGGCGAGCAGCACGAAAAACTCCTTTTCGGGATCCAGCCAGATCAGGCGCAACGCCTGGTCGTAAAGCGCGGGCAGATCGTCGCCGGCGAGGCGATAGACGCCCAGGGCCAGCGCGAGGAGGAGGAATCCCTTAAGGAGCTTGAAGCCGACGATGGCGTAAAGCGTGGGGGCGCGTTGGGGGGGGGGTGGGTTCAACGGATCTTTTCCAGGAGCAGGGGGAGCAATTCGGCGATGGGAACGCGGATCTGCTGCATGGTGTCGCGGTCGCGCAGGGTGACGGTATCGCGCAGGGCGGGGGATTCGCCCAGGGTGTCGAAATCCACGGTGACGCCGAAGGGTGTGCCGGCCTCGTCCTGGCGGCGATAGCGGCGGCCGATCGCGCCGGACTCGTCGTAGAAGACCGTCATCCAGGGGCGGAGCATGGCCTGGATCTGGCGCGCTTTCTGGACCAGCTCGGGCCGGTTTTTGAGGAGAGGGAACACGCCGGCCTTGATGGGAGCGATCCGCGGGTGGAACCGCATGACGACGCGCAAGTCGGGTTTGCCTTTCTCGTCGGGAACGGATTCCTCGTGGTAGGCGTGGCAGACGAGCGCCAGGACGAGGCGGTCGACGCCGGCGCTGGGCTCGATGACGTGGGGCACAAAGCGAGCGCGGGTTTCCTCGTCGAAATACTCCATGGATTTGCCGCTGAACTGCTGGTGTTGAGCGAGGTCGAAATCTCCGCGTGCGGCGATGCCTTCGAGCTCCTGAGTTCCGAAGGGGAACTTGTAGAGGAGATCGACGGTGGCTTTGGCGTAGTGGGCGAGCTCCTCGGGTTTCTGCCAGTAGAGCTCGATCGAATCGCGGGACAGGCCGATGTGCTCATACCAGCGGATGCGCTGGTCGACCCAGTATTGATGCCATTCGCGCCAGCCCCACCAGGGCAGGGGATTGGGGGAGGGCGGGGGGCTACCTCCGTCGGGCCGTCCGGGGGCGCGCTGGGCGATCTCGTCGGGCCGGATGAAGAACTCGAGCTCCATCTGCTCGAACTCGCGGGAGCGGAAGGTGAAATTGCGCGGATTGATCTCGTTGCGGAAGGCCTTGCCGATTTGGCAGATGCCGAACGGCACCTTCTGCCGGGAGACCTCGAGCACGTTCTTGAACTGGGCAAAGATGGCCTGGGCGGTCTCGGGGCGGAGATAGGCGACGTTCTCCTCGCTCTCGACGGGACCGACGAAGGTTTTGAACATGAGATTAAAGGGGCGCGGTTCGGTGAGGAGGCTGCCGTTTTCGGGGTTGTACCGGGTGGTCTGGCTGACGGCCTCGCGGCGTTCGTCCAGGAGGGTTGGCATCTGGATATTGCGTCGCTGGTAGAACTCGCGGGCGATCTTGCGGGCGTATTCGGGGTGTTTTTCAGATGGGATGAGGACCGAGTAGGGTTCGGCGCAGAGCTGGCCGGAGGGCTCGTCCCGGGCGCCAGAGTAAGAATAGACGTCGCCGGATTGCGGCTCGATCTGGTCGGCCCGATAACGTTTTCGGGTGAGGAGGCAATCGACCATGGGATCGCTGAAAGTGCGGGTATGGCCGCTGGCTTCCCAGATGCGCGGGTGCATGATGATGCTGGCCTCGAGGCCGACGACGTCATCGCGCTCCTGGGTCAGGGAGCGCCACCAGCATTCCTTGACATTGCGTTTGAGCTCGGCGCCGAGCGGGCCGTAATCCCAAAATCCGTTGATGCCTCCGTAGATCTCGGAGGATTGAAAGATGAAGCCGCGTCGTTTGCAGAGGGAGACGATCTTCTCCATCCGCTCATTGGCCTGGGATTCGTTTTGGACCGACATAAAGTGGGCAAATCATTGCGAAAGGGCGGATAAAGTCAAGCGACGTATGCCCTTGCTGATTGGGCCAAGACGGGCTACAGTAAAATCACTGGTGTCGATTGTGTCGAGAGCAATGCCGGCATGCGCCGGGTTGGGATGCGTTCGCGGCCCGGGAGGGGAGGTTTGTATTCCGACGGCGCCCGAGAAAGGTCCTTTATGCAGAACTGGATGACAATGAAGCGATCGAGTGGTTGCGTGGCGGGAATTTTCTTGGCCATGGGCATAGGGTTGCCCGTGCTGGCTGAGCCGGGGCCGGTTGCGCCGGCCCCGGATCGGGTGATTGTGAAGTTCAAACCGCCTGGGGTGGCCGCTCAAGGGGCCTTGAACGCCGAGAACGCGCGCCGGACCATCGGCGCTGGCCTTCTGCGCCGGTTCGATCGCATTCCGAACCTGGAGGTCTGGGAATTGCCGCCTCAGCAGAGTGTGGATCAAGCGATCCGGCGGCTGCAGGCCAGCCCGCTGGTCGAGTATGCCCAGCCCGATTACCGCTATCAGGCTGCGGCCGTCACGCCGCTGTTTCCCAACGATTATTGGTACACGACGATCTGGCATTATGACAACACTGCGGCCGGATCGGATAGGACGCTGGATGCCGACATCGACGCTCCGGAGGCGTGGGCGGTGACGACCGATGCGAGCCAGGTGATTGTGGCGGTGATCGACACCGGAATAACATTCACCGATCTGGCTCACACGATCCCCCACCGGGATCTGCAGGGCAACTTATGGCAAAATGCGGCCGAAGCCGCCGGGGTGCTTGGCGTTGACGACGATGGCAACGGCTATATCGACGACATCTACGGAATCAATGCCATCACAGGCACAGGCGATGTGTATGACGATCACTTTTCCGGGTTGGGGGTGGCCAGCCACGGAACCCATGTGGCCGGGTCGATCGGCGCGGTGGGGAACAACGGGCCGGCGTATGAAAGCGATGTGGTCGGGATCGGATGGAGCGCGACAATCATGCCGCTCAAATTTCTCAACTCGATGGGGAGCGGAGCGCTATCCGATGGCATCGAGTGCATCAATTATGCCATCGCCAACGGGGCGCAGATCATCAATGCGTCCTGGGGCTCAACCATCTTCGACCAGGCATTGTTCGATGCGATCAAGGTGGCGCGCGATGCGGGGATTTTATTTGTGGCGGCGGCAGGCAACAGCGGGGTGGACATCGATGTGACGCCCCATTACCCGGCGTCGTACAATCTGGAGAACATCGTGGCGGTGGCGGCGACGGGGTACAACGACGAGCTAGCTCTGTTTCCCAGCGGTTCTCGATCGAACTATGGGGCGAACTCGGTCGACCTGGGGGCGCCGGGCCTGCGGATTTGGTCCACGGTCAACCCGAACGTTTGGGGAGCCAATGTGGGCTGGCTCGATGGGACATCCATGGCAGCTCCCCAGGTGAGCGGGACCTGCGCGCTGCTCTGGAGCTATGTCATCAGCCAAAACCCCACCTATCAGCAAATCCGGGACCAGGTGCTCGCCACCGTCGATGTCCCGGCATACAATGCCTCCATTGATCCCTCGAGGTACATCACCGACAAGACGATCACTGGCGGCAGGTTGAACACGTTCAAGGCGCTGACGGGGCTGTTCGCGCCGACCGGTTTCACGGCGGCTCCCAAGGGGCGGCTAGCGGCCCTCAATTGGGAGGACACGAACCTGGTGGAATCGGGCTATGAGATTTGGCGGTCGAGCTCGATGACGGGGGCGTTTTACCTGGTGGAGACCGTGGTTGCGAACACGACGACCTATGCCACCGGGCCGCTGGCCAAGGGCCACTATCGCTTTTTTGTGCGCGCGATCAACGCGTATAGCGCGCCGGTGGATTCGGCGATCGCCACCGTGCGGATCAAGTGAGACGGTGATTTTTCGGCACGGCAACTGCTTTGCAGGGTATGGAAAGGCTCCGGCAGGGAGACTGCCGGGGCGGGGGAGGCGCCGGATGAAGGCGGGAGGTCGGATGTTGAAGGAGATGGGAGCAAACAATGATGAAAGGCAAAAGACTTTGGGTGATGGCCATGGCAGGATTGCTGGCGGGGGGGGTGGTGTCGCCGGCGGGAGCGTCGGGCCAGATCACGATTACCTCCGACGACATGTTCAATCAAGTTGGGCAATGGTATCGGCAATACGCCAACTCGAGCGATATGGACGCAACGGGTCTGGCGGGGACGGTGGGGGGGCCGCAGATCTGGAATTTTGCGGCCGGGCCCCAGGATCTGGTGTATCGGTTTGACGTTGTGGATCGGTCGGATGGGGGGCATGGGGCCGATTTTCCCGATGCGGCCTTTGCGGAACGGAAGACCAACGAATCGACATCGGCCCAGTCGTGGATGTATCTCAAGCAGGCGTCGGGATCGGGCCGGGCGAATTATGGCTTTTACGACCCGGCATTCTGCGCGACGATACCGTCGACGCCTTTTGCTTCGCCGATCGTGGATTTTCCAGCGACGATGGCGATGGGGAACAGCTGGAGTGTGGGGACGAGTTTTGAGACGGAGGTCGACGTTCTGGGGATGTTCGTGTGGCCGGCGCGAATCCAATACAGCGCGACCGCCACGGTGGACGCCTATGGGATCATCAATCTGCCGGGGATCGGTTTTTCGGATTGTCTGCGGGTCAACGAGCTGGCCACCTATGTGGTCGAAGTCGACGCGTTTGATGACGGGGAGGAGGGCGAGGAGACGGGGAATCTGGATCCCAACTACCAATATTTCACGACGTATTACACGCGGAACTATTATTGGCTGTGCAAGGGGCAGGGGATTGTGGCGCAGATGACGTCGCCGCAGGAGACGGCTCCTCCCGCAGACGGATTCCCGATTGCGGCGCAATTCGTGCGGACGTTCGAGCTGCACCACCCGGTCATCGAGAATCCGCCTGGGGCGGTGACGAACTTAGCGATCACGGTAACGGGTGGGAGGGCGCTGCTGACATGGTCGAAGCCGGCCTACGCGAACCGGTTCATTTTGCAGACAACGGCGGAGCTTGGTGCGCAGGCGGTCTGGGAGACCTTGACGAACACGGCGGCCAATTTCTACGTGGATGAGAGCCCGAGCACGGTGTCGCGCCGCTGCTATCGGGTGGAAAGCCAGAAATGAACTCGGGCCGGGAGCGTGCGTTTACGCTGATCGAGCTGCTGGTGGTCATCGCCATCATCGCGATCCTGGCGTCGATGTTGCTGCCGGCGCTGACGCGGGCGCAGAGTGCGGCGCGGAGCGTGAAGTGCAAGGCGAATCTGCGGCAGATCGGGCTGGGGATCATTTCGTATGTCAACGATCAGGAGCATTACCCCGTTTACAATTTCGATCCGATGGCGGAGCGGGTGAACGAGTATTGGCCCGAGAAGATCCGCTCCTACACGGCCAACGGATGGACCAACAAACTTTACCGGTGTCCGGACTACCGGGGGTTGACGATCGATGGGAATGACGATGCGGTGCCGCTGGGGAGCTACGGGTACAACGCCAACGGGACCCAGTTCCACGGGAGCGATCTGGGATTGGGGGGTGTCTACAGCAAGATGTATATCGAGGGCGATCCCAACAGCCAATGGGAGGGCGAAATTCGGATTCCGGAATCGAAGGTGCGCAAGCCGAGCGAGATGATGGCGGTGGGAGACGCCAATCTGATCTGGGTGGCCGCGCCGGTGCTGCGGCTTCTCTACGATCAGGAGGGAGCGGACAATTACAGCGGGATGGCCATGATCGACATCAACTACCGGAACTTCGTGCAGAAGCCCGGCGGGCCGGGCCGATCAGGGATCCTCGATGCCACCCGCAAGCGTCATCATTACCAGCACAACCTGCTGTTTTGTGACGGCCATGTCGAGCAGATCCGGGAGGAGCGGTTGTTCGAGGTGTCGGACGGGGCCCTTCGGAGGTGGAACAACGACCATGAGCCGCACGCGGACCTGCTCAAGTACCCGTAAGATTGGCAGAACTCAAGAACCGGGCGGATCCGTGCGGTGCGAATGCTGATTCGTCGCAGGGGAGCGGAGGGCCATTTACCGCTGGCACTCGAGCATTCCGAGCCGCCAGGGGATGCCGCCGTAGCCTGTGCTGCGGTATTCGTTGTCGCTTGCGCCCTGGTAGAGAAACCGGATGCGGGCCGGATCGATTTCCATCCGCTCATCGATGCCGGCGCGGATGAGCTCGCCATGGCTGAAGTTGTCGGTCCAATGGAGATCGAGCTGGACGTTGGCGGGTGCGGCGAAGGGGCGTTCGAGCGAATCGGCCAGGGGGCGCCAAGGGCCTTCGAGGCGGTCGGCGAGGTAGGCTTTATAATAGCGGCGGGCCTTGCCTTGGGCTTCGACGATTGTGAGGTACTGATTCAGCCCTTTCAACCGGTACGTATGAGCTGCCTCGAATAGGTCGGCCCGCAGGGCCAGCTGTTGCCCGGACCATCCAAGGGGGAAATCAGCCAGCCGGGTCTCGCGGCGCCATAAATGGCCATCCAATGAAGTGTAGAACAGGTGGGCTTTTTCCGTGTCTGCGATCACCCAGAAATCGAGCCACTTAGGTTTCGCGGGCGCGTTGGTTATCATGGGCTGCGGCGGCGTCCAGGACTTCGGATCCGCCAGGCGCGCAGTGGTCGAAAAGCAGGGGCCGAACGGTGGCTGCCGGCTCGAGTCGGCCAGCTGATAGATCAGGTACCATTTGCGGTGCGCAGAGAAGAACAAGATCTGCGGGGCGCAATAATACTGGCTGTGGAGGGCGAGGACGTGGCGGGGCGCTTGGTTCGCCTCCGCCCAGTTGGCGAAGTTGAGGTATTCGATGTCGACCCGGCCGGACTTCATGCGGACGGTGGCGAAGATGTGCCAGCGTCCATCGGCGAACACGACAGTTGGATCCTTGACCGAGACATGCGGATCGGGATCGTCGCGGTGCGGCCCGACATCGATGATGGGGCCGGAGGATTTCCAGGCAAAGCGGCCGTCGGTCCAGGCGGGTGATGGCTGGAGGGCGGCTGGCTCGGAGGCGTCGCTTCCGGCTGCCGCGGCGATGACAATGGTGGCCGTGAGCGACGCCAGCCAAAGGATCATTCGTCCGCAACGCCGGCTATGGGCCGCCGGGTATGAACCGTAGCGGCCGAGGGAATAGGGCGGATAGGCACAATGACTTCGTATCCGCCTCCGGACACCGGCAGCGGCGGCGTGTGGGTTCATGGCGGACTGTGGGTTGGGATCAGACTTTGCGATAGAGGGGGCCGAAGTTGGCGCAGGCGCGGAAATCGGCGCTTTCGAGGTCTTTGGTGCCGAAGTGGACCCAGGCGGAAGGCCGGAACACGCGTTCGTCGGCGACGTTATGGAGGCAGACAGGGATGCGGAGCAAGGAGGCCAGAGCGATGAGATCAGCGCCGATGTGGCCATAGCTGATGACGCCATGGTTGGCGCCCCAGGCGTTCATGACCGAGTAGACGTCCCGGAATGGGCCCTGGCCGGTGAGGTCGGGGACGAACCAATGGCTGGGCCAGGTCGGGTCGGTGCGCTCTTCGAGGACGGTGTAGATTTCCTCGGGTAGATCGACGATCTGGCCTTCGGCGATTTGGAGGGCGGGTCCGAATCCCTTGACGAGGTTGAGGCGGAACATGGTGGCGGGGAGCTGGGCGCGGGTGCCGTAGCAGGAGGAGAAGCCGCCGCCGCGGAAGTACCCGTGGTTAGCGGGGGGCCATGTGGTGGCTTCGAGGCAAGCGAGGGCTTCGGCGGGGGTGATTTCCCAGAACGGTTTGAGGGCGGGCCGTCCGTCCCTGGTCTGGCGGCCGCAGCCATCGAGGGCGGCGGCGCCGGAGTTGATGAGGTGGAGCAGGCCGGGCGCGGCGGCCCCGGTGAGATCGTGGCCGGTGACTCGGCGGACGGCGTCCGGGCTCCAGTAGGTCCGAACATCAGCGAAGATCTGTGCAGTATCGGTCAGGAGGTGGCCGAACAGCATGCCGGCGCCGTTGAGGCTGTCGTTCTCGGTGGCGACGAGGTAGGGCTCGCGGATGCCGTTCCAGTCGAACGATGAATTGAGCATCGCTTCGAGGAAGTCGCCATTGGGGTAGTGGTCGGTCCACTGGCGCTGGCCCTGGAACCCAGAGACGATGGCATTGTGGCCGAGGGCTTCCTCGCCGAAGCCGAGCCTGGCGAGGCGCGGGTTGCCGACCATGAGATCGCGGACGATCAAGGCGCACTGGACGACGAACTGCCATTCCCACTCCTTGCGCTGGCGACGGCGGTGGACGGCGTTGCGATCGGCGCCTTCGGGGCAGTGCCTGCGCACCCAGGCATAGGCGCGCTCGAACTCGTCGGCGTCGTAGATCTTCTCGTCGATGCGCCGAAGCAGTTCGGTCGAGTCGACGCACTCGATACGCATGCCGAGGTAATCCTCGAAGAAATCGTGGTTGACGATCGATCCGGCGATGCCCATCGAGACTCCGCCGATCGAGAGGTAGGACTTGCCGCGCATGGTGGCGGCGGCCAAGCCGGCCTTGACGAACCGGAGGATCTTCTCGCGGACATCGGCCGGGATCCGGGAGTCGCCGGCATCCTGGACGTCGCGTCCGTAGATCGTGAATGCGGGCAGGCCTTTCTGGGTGTGGGCGGCGCTGACGGCGGCGAGATACACGGCCCCGGGGCGCTCGGTTCCGTTGAAACCCCAGATCGCTTTGGCTGTCATCGGATCCATGTCCATCGTCTCGGAGCCATAGCACCAGCAGGGTGTGACCGAGAGAGAGACGCCCACGCCGGCTTTGCGGAACTGTTCGGCCGAGCGAGCGGCTTCGCCGACGCCGCCGATGCAGGAATCGGCGACGACGCACTCGACGGGCAGCCCGCAGGAGTGGCGCAGGCTGGACTCGATGAGGCGCGCGACGGAGCGCGCCAGGGCCAGGGTGGGTTTCTCGAGCGATTCGCGGATGCCCTTGCGGCGCCCGTCGATCACGGGGCGGATCCCGACCTTGGGCAGGTCGCCGATCAGCCGGTTCACAGGAGCGTTGAGTTTCATGGAGATTCGAGTACTGGCTTTCATCTGTGTGGATGGACTATTTCGATGGAGTCAAGCGAATGGATTTGAGATTGACGGGTCTCCAGCCGGTCCGGACCGGTTGGACGCTGAGGGTCGTGCGGCCGGGCGCGGCGATTTCGAGCGTGCCGGCGGAGAGTGTCCGGTATCGAGCATAGTCGCCGGTGTTGGGGAATGCGACGCGGAGGGCTTGAGCGCCGAGATGGACTTCAAAGGCGGCCTGGCCGACGCTGGCGACGTCGATGGCCACATCGAACCGGCCGGGGCGGTTGACAAGGAAGGTCCAGCCGGCTTCATCCTCTGGATTCGTCCAAAATCCGAGGTTTTCGTGGGCATCTTCGTAGCGGATCGTTTTGCCGCGGAGAGTGGCTTCGACGGCGGGGAGGTGGATCGAGCCGTCGGGGTTCTGGACCTGGCTAGGCGAGGGCTCGATATCGAGCGGGCCATCGAGGCGCAGGACGAGGGTCGAGGAGATGGGATCAGGCGCGGCGGCAGGCAGGGAGATGGCGACGCCTTGGGGGCCTGCCTGGGCAGGGAGGGAGGCGCCGGTGGCCAGCAGTGTGGCGGAACTCGGTGCGTTCTTGAGGCCGGGGACGATGAGGCGTCCATCCGCGGGCCACTGGAACACGTGGAGAAAGAGCGTGGCGCCTTCCGGTGTGATTTTTTTGGTGCATCGTCCCCAGGGCAATTTCCGGAACGGGCTGGATGTCGTGCCATAGATGGCCTCCCGATTGACTTTCATCCATGCGCCCACTTCGCGGAGGCGCTGGACGGATGGCTCCGGGATGACGCCTTCGGGGGTGGGGCCGACATTGAGCAGGTAGTTGCCGCCTTTGCTGACGATATCGATCAGATTGCGGATGAGGGTCTCGGCGGATTTCCAGTTGTGATCGTAGCTTTTGTAGCCCCAGGTGCCGTTGAGGGTCATGCAAGTCTCCCAATCCCGATCGACGAATCCGGTGGCGGGGATGCGCTGCTCGGGCGTCTCGGTGTCACCGGAGAAGCCGCCGCCGAGGCGGTTGTTGGTGATGAGGCCGGGCCGGAGGGCGGTGAGCGCGTGGAGGGGGGCCGCCCGCTCGGGGGTGGTCCAGGTGGGAGTGTCCCACCAGAGGATGTCGGGCTGATAGCGCGTGAGGATTTCGCGGACCTGGGGCGCAGCGATGCGCTGGAGGTAGTCGTCGAAGCTGCCGCGATGGGCGGGATCCCAACCTTGGCCTTCCTGGAGGCGGGCCTTGGCGCCGCCGGGATGGGTCCAATCCTGGGCCTGGGAGTAATAGAGGCCGAACCTGAGCCCTTGCTGGCGGGCGGCCTGGGCCAACGGCCCGATGAGATCCTTGCCATACGGGGTGGCGTCCTCGATGTCCCAATCCGTCACTGCGGAGGGGAAAAGAGCGAAGCCGTCGTGGTGTTTGGACGTGATGACGATGTAGCGCATGCCGGCGTCGCGGGCGAGTTGGGCCCAGGCGGCCGGGTCGTATCGGACGGGATTGAACTGGCGGGCAAAGGCGCGGTACTCGGCCACGGGGATCTCGGCATTGCGCATGATCCACTCGCCGATGCCGGGGATTTGCCGGTCCTGGTAAGTGCCCGCTGGCACGGCGTAAACGCCCCAGTGGATGAACATGCCGAACTTGGCATCGCGCCACCAGGCCATGCGCGCATCGCGCTGCCCTCGGGTTTCGACAGGAACATCGGCCCCCAGGGCGGGCGCCAACAGGGATTGGAGAATCCAAAGAGATGCCAATATGCGCTTCATAACTGCCTTCGTGAATCAACCGTCACGGGTCGAATATGAACGGGTGAGAGAGGAAAGGCAAGCGGCGGGGTGGAGTGCCTGCGGCTGGCGCCAGGCGCCGCTGGAAGCCGAATGGCCGGAAGCCGAGTGAGGCGATGCGCTGGCTGCACCTCAGCTGGAGCAGTCGTTTCAACCGGGCGCATGGGCAGCAATTAGTAAGATGAATTTGACCCCATTGCATCAGCCTGGCGCATCCGAACCAGAGGCGCTGGGTGGCGGTTCGGTGAAGCCGGTTGGTTCGGTGTCAGCCTGTCGTCAACCTGTTTTTCCAATGCTCCGGACGGCGATATCCATGCGCTACCGCCGCGATCACGATGGCATCCCCCCAGATCGGATTTCAGGGCACGACTTGGCCGCGGATCTCGCCGCCAGGGTACGACGCGGTGTGAATGTTCACATAGGTCTGCCCCGAGAGGATCATGGTTCTCAGAGCTTCGCTCACGACCGCCGCACCCGAGAGCACACCGGCGGACGCAAAGCCTCCTCCGCTGTACGGGGCCAGGTTGAGAACCGGGGGCGCGGTGCCATCAACGCCCGCCGGCCCGTGGATATGCGCGGCGGTGGCCGGGCCTGTGAGGCGGCTGTACTCGATGCTGAAAAGGAGGGTGTCGCCCTCGAGGCTGAACAGGCCGAAACCGGTTGCGCTGGTCGTCGCCGGATTGGGCCATTCGGCCGCTCCCGAGAGCGTGGTCGTCAGGCGCGTGCCGGGTCCCTGACCGGCATCGCGGACACGGAAGAAGCTGCTGGCGCGATCGGTGCTGAGTTCGCAGGAGCGAGTTGCGACGACGGCCTCATCAAGCCAGTCAGGCTCACGGACAGCGTTCTTGCGCTGGACGACGAACGGGCCGGTGCCGCCCTGCCACTCGATTCTCAGGCGGCCCGCGTCGGCAGTGAGGCGGTTGATCTCGACTGGTGCTGCCGCAGGGATGAGCTTGAGCATCTGTCCGGTGGCGCCGCTGGGGCCGAGTGTGGTCGAGCCCAAGAGATAGAGTTCACCGTCGGTCCCCTGGCCAAAGCCCTTGATCCAGAGGTTCAGGGCGCGGTCCTCTGGGCCGATGCGGAACTCGTTCACCTTGTTTTCGGGATCAAGGTAGAAGAGTCGTCCGCTCGGGGCGCTGAACTTGCCCCAATCGCCGAACACGTAGCGCCCAGCCAGGGCCGGCAGCGCGGTTCCGCGATAGACGTACCCGCCGATGACGGCGGAGCCGTCGTCGTGATCGTAGATCGCGATCGGGTCCACCAGGCCGGGTGGGACGGGGCGGACGGGTGCTGTGACGAGGTTGCCTGAGCCATCGAACCAGAACGGGCCTTCTTTGATGTTCCAGCCGTAGTTGCCGCCTTTGGTGACAAGGTTGATCTCTTCGACCTTCCCCTGGCCGACATCGGCGAGGTAGAGGGCACCCGTCTGACGGTCGAAGCTGAATGCGAAGGGATTCCGGAAGCCGTAGGCGAAAATCTCGTCCAGGCCGTCGGCCTCGACGAGAGGATTATCGCTCGGGACGCCATACTGGCCGTTCGGGGCGTTGTTGCCGTCCACATCGATCCGGATCAGCGAGCCCCAGATGTTGCTCGGGTCCTGTCCGCTTCCGCCCGGCGAATGCCCGTTGCCGGCGTCGTGGGCCTGTCCGCCATCCCCCAAGACGACGTACAGCAGGCCGTCGGGGCCGAAGTGCATCGGCCCGCCGTTGTGGTTGGATTGGGGTTGATCGATGCGGAGGATCTCACGGCGAGAGGCGGGGTCGACGCGGTTGGGGTCGGTGCTGCTGATGAGCCATTCAGCGATGACCGACTGGTGGTTGTTGGCGGCGCCGAGTCCATTTTGGAAGTCAGCGGGTCCATCGAGTGGCTCGGAGGTGTAAGTATAGATGCGGGGATTCTGGGCGAAATTCGGATGCGTTGCGAAGCCGAGCAGTCCGCGCTCGTCATAGTTGCCCAGGGCGACCAAGCGACTACGGACGTCGAGCAGCGGTGTCGGCTGTCGGCCCTGAGGGGTGACTACCCAGGCGCGACCGACCTGATCGTAAACGAACAGCCGGCCGCTCGCGTCGTCCAGAACGGCCATGCCCAGCGGAGACACAAGACCGTCCACGAGGATCTCGAGCTCGATGGTCAAATCGCCCTTAGGAATCCGCTCGGCGATCGGGTCGGCAATCACGGTGTTGCCCACCGTGATCGTGACCGTGGCCGACGTTGTCGAGGCGCCGTCATCGTCCGTGGCGACAGCTGTCAAGGTGTGCTCGCCGGGGAACAGACCGACGGTGAGGGTGTACGGTGAGGCGATCAGTTTGCCGAGAGAGGTCGCGCTGTCGAAGAACTCGACACTGGCCACCGCGCCATCGGTGTCGCCGGCCTCGGCGGTGATCATGACCGTCGCCGGGGCGGCGAAGGAAGATCCGTTGACTGGTTGGGTGATGGCCACCGAGGGAGGCACGTTGGATGGCACAACCGGCGTGTACCTCACGATCAACACGCCTGCCCCCAACCCACTCTCGCGCGAGGCAAAGCCGCGGGCAGACCGACTCGATGCTTCCGCCTGAGAGGCCAGCAGCCAGCCAAAGTTGCCCTCCGCATGATCCACCCAGCTCTGAACATCGCTCACCAGGCCCGGCCCCGTCCATGAGACGACCTGGCCCTCGGTCGACCCGACAAACGCCGAGGCGCTCGCAGACGCCACGGCGTCGCTCTTGGCGCCCGGGGCCGTCCAGTCAGCCGTGGTTGCGAAACGTGCCGACCACGTTGCTTCGCCGGTCGTGGCGGCGGACCCGTTGTTGCCAACCTTGGCCCCCTGGCCCCACGCTGCCTCGAGACGGAACAGATCGAAGTTCGAATTCACGGATCCAAACCCGGGAACATCCGAAACCGTCAGGCGCAACTCGACTGCACTCACTGTGGACCCGGCCGGAATGGACGCAACGTCGAAGCGCAGGAGACCGCGCCGAACGCCGCCGGCGCCATCTCGGCCTGCAGCGAAATGCGTGTGTCCGCCCGCGTTGTTGCCGGGGTGACCGCTGTTGATGAAAGTGTCAGCCACGGCGTTGAAGGTCGCCTCCTCGGCCATGGGGGCGGAAGCTGCAATGAGGGGCAGTGCACCGAGAAGGGCCGCGGCCAGCCGCCGCCAGGCGCGGTTCAACAAGGCGCTGGACGAGGCATCGCGGGCTGGGCGCCTGAGGAGAACGCTGGGGATGGTATCCATGGCGCCCATGGTGTTTGCTGGTTGGGATGGATCGAGTTGGGGGCGGGGTGTGGGTTGGGTCGCAGGCGCCGGTCGGATCGGAGGGCGGTGGGCAGAGGGGGCAGTCGACCAACGGCCCGTTCCATTAGTGTCTCTAAAGATTCTTATTAGCATAACAGACAGGTAGCCTCTGTCGACGTCTGTGTCAAATCCAGAGGTCGTAGCAAACGACCACCCTAAAGCGGAGTCTTTTTCAAGTTGCCTGGAGGCAATGGCTTGCGAGAGCGTCAATAACTGAGCGACAGCCGCTCCGCCCTGATAATGCCCGCGACTCCCGATCATCATAGCGCGCCGCCGAAGCCCGCGACTCTCGAACTGTGAAGCGGGGCGGCTGTTCGCTCCAGTGATCTCGTTAGCCCATGCTTTTCTTTCGTTTGAACCACACAATCAGAACTCCACCTCCAATGCCTGGAGGTTCGCGCTGCGCCGCGCCGCGAGCATTTCGGTCGTGGCAGGCTCACCGCTGGGCAAAGCCAGCGGCTTGACCAGTCACGGAGACACCAAGAATCTGCAATGCTTCGGCCGGCAAGGCGGGGCGCTCATTCGGCGGAGCGGCCGGTTCGGCAGGCTCATTGCTGCGCGTCCTCGATCAAATCCCGCAGGATCTTCCGCGCGAGCCGCTCGTTGATCTCGACGTGTCGAGGCACCGGCTGCGATTTGCCAGTTGCTGGACTGTGGTAGATATCGTGCTTCGCTCCATGGCGCAGCAGCTGGCAGCCGGCGCCCTCGAGCCGCGCGACGAGCTCACGGCGTTTCACGCCACCTCCAGCTCGGCTTCCCTTCTGATCCCGGGAATCTCCTCTGCCGAGAAGGTTTGGTACAGGTCGCGCAGATGCTCCTGCAGGTCGGCCAGGTCCGCGCCCTGCGTCCAATGGTCAGGGTAATCGTTCAGGTAGCCCAGGTACTGCCCGTCTGATTCCCGCCAGTAGGTGATTCTGACCTTCATGGATGCATGCTGGCATGGCGGGATCGCCGCGGCGAGCCAATTCTGCCCGCCGAACACTCAGCTCACCGATGGCGGCCCTCCGTGATTGCCAAATTCCCAAGCTGCGTGGCGGGGCCGCCATTCGGTGGGGCGGCTGGTTCTGCGCTTTGCCATCTGTGTCGAACTCCGTGAGAGACCTCTTTCTTCATCGACGTTCTGGCTCACCGGTCCCGCGGCAGTGACACCACACTCGAAACTGAGGTGCTATCGCGAGGTTTGGTGCATCCGGTTTGTCGGGAGTTTCACCGCTCATCGCCATCGCTCATATACTCCCAAAGCCCATTTTGATGAAGCCAAATCGGATCAGCATTCCGTCTGATGAAGTCATCAACTTCCATGCCCTCCACTGTCGGAGGACGCCTGACTCGCTTCTGCTTCCCGTTGACGAAAATCATCATCCACTCCTCTCGACGCTTTCGTCGCGCTCTCTTTTCTGCCGGTGTAAGTTTGCGCTTTCGCTTGGCCATAGACACGCGGCCTCCGTTACTCCCAACAACGAAGCTCACCGACCGGCGTGCGAACGGCCCAGGGGACCCCATCGGCAACGACCCCCGGACTGCCAAGGCACGCGCCGGTTCGGCGCACCGGGTTGCGTGCGCCTGACATGAGTGTGAACTGATGGGGTGCAGATCCCCTGTGCGGGAACACCTTTGTCGCGATGCCTTTCATGGGCAAGAGGATAACGCAAACACTCGACAGAAACAACTGCGGGATCGCGAGGTCCCGTGGGAAGGAAGCCGCAGTCCAACTTGTGAGCCGACGAACAACTATTGGGATCAGCCACACCGATCGCCGGGTGCTGGAGTTGGAGATGTGCCCAACCTGCGGCAACAATGGATCGAACTGCATGACGGAAAGTGCAACTCGAGGCCCTCCTGACACCCCGCATAGTACCGTGCGGCCGCTGCATACTCGGCGAGTGCCTCTGGATGAAACTCGTATCTCATCGAGAAACCGCTCGCCTAACCTGGGCCAAACCTTCCTCCCCAGGTACCGTCCGCACCCGCCCAGTCCGCACCTCGTCCCGGCGTCGAATGGCCTCAGCCATCCAAAGTTGCCGAATATGGCCGTCCTCCGCAGGATCTAGACTCTCTACCAAGCGATCTGCAAGAAGGGCGCGTGCCTCACTCGGAAGCCCCAAGGCCTCATTGACAATCTGCTCCACTGTCATGCTCATGTGCATAGAATACTCGCAAGCCATCAAAGCTCAATCCCAACCTGCCGACCCTGCGCCCGAAGCGTTTGCCGAACAGTACTTATTATCTCAAACTCGGTTGCGTTACATGAATTGGCCTGGGGTCGATCCAGGCAAGGGTCTCACGGTTCAACGGAGCAAGTCAAGCGAACGGCTTGAAAGGGATAAACGGGCGTTTTTCTGGCGAGGGCAGGTTCGGACGACAATGGTTTATGTTTGGACGGCGTTGGGGTATTAGGACAAATCGAGTTTGTGATTCTACTGCCATGACCGAGTCGATGCCTGGTCCGGTTGCCGACTGGTTTCCCGGGTGGGAGGCGGCTTTGGCAGCGGCGCCGCTGTCGGTGGAGCAGCGGGCGTGGTCGCGGGAGACAAATCTACACGCATGTCATGCGGCGGCCGGGGCTGGGGGTGCGCAGTCCGCTGGACACGCCGCAAGATTCAGGAAGGCCGGCTGCAGCTCCGGATTGAATTTTCGCGGCGCTCGGGTATGACTTGGCGCTCATGCGGGAACAATCGATTGCATGGATTCGATCACCGATGCGTTCGGGGGCGCCGATGTGGGCGCGGGGGTCCAGGGTGCTGGCGCTGTTGTTTATGGCCGGCCTTGGGTGGCCGCTGGCTGCTCCGGGCCGGATCGAGGTCGAGCTGCAGAACCGCCGGACCTGGGATTTTCCCGATGCCGGAGTGCATTTCAGCAGCCAGTTTTCCGGAGCGCGGCTCAATGGCTGCGAGCAGGCTGGCGAGAACGAGTTCCGGGCGGTGATCTCGCCCGAGAACCAGCCGATCAACGAGAGCCCGTGGTATTCGTTCCAGGTGTGGTCGGACCGAAGGAAGAGCATCACCGTGCGGTTCGTCTACACCTATGCGCAGCCGCGCACGCGTCCGTGGCTGAGCCGGGATGGCGTTCGGTGGGAGCTGATTGAGGATTCGGACTATGCGGTGGAGCGTTCGTCGCGGACGGCGGTGGCACGATTGGATGTGGGGCCGAGGCGGCTGTGGGTGGCGGCGCAGGAGATGATCGGGCTGAAGCAATTGGGCGCGTGGATGGAGGGGAAGGCGGGCCTGCGGTTTGCTCGGGAGAGCGTGATTGGCCATTCGATCGAGGGCCGGCCGATCCGCCAGCTGGTTCTGTCGCAGACCACGAATCTGAATTACGTGTTCGTGATCGGCCGGCAGCATCCGCCGGAAGTCACGGGCACGCTGGGCCTGATGAGATTTGTGGACACGCTGGCGGGCCGATCGAGGCTGGCGCGGGAGTTCCGCCGGCAGTTTCGGACCGTGGTGGTGCCGCTGGCCAATCCCGACGGGGTCGAGCACGGGCATTGGCGCAGCAACCTGGGCGCCGTCGACCTGAACCGCGACTGGCGGCGGTTCGCGCAGCCCGAGACGCGGGCGATGCGGGATTCGTTTCTGGCCCTGACGCGCGAGCCGGGCGCGCGCGCGTTTGCGCTAATCGATTTTCACTCCACGCACACGAACGTCTTTTACGCGCAGCCCGTCGGGCGTCCGACCTATCCGGCGGATCTTGCTCGCCGCTGGCGGTCGGCGATCCATGAGCGCTGCCGGGAGGTTCACTTCCGGTGGGATGATTCGCACAATCCTTCGAGCGCGACGTCGGGCGCCTGGGGCTACGATCAGTTTCGGGCGCCGGCGATCACCTTCGAGTATGGGTACGACACGGATCGGAGATTGATCCGTCGGGCCTCGGAGGTGGCGGCGGAGGAGCTGATGAAGCTGCTGCTCGAGGAAGTGCCGTGAGCGTTCTTGTCCAGAACAGCGTGAAGCGCACCCTGGTGGCGATGGCGTTGCCGATGCTGGCGGGGACGTTCGCGATCAATGCGTATGGGCTGACGGACGCGTGGTTTGTGGGCCGGCTGGGGACCTATCCGCTGGCGGCGATCGGATTTGCGTATCCGGTGATCATGCTGTTCTCGTGTGTGTCGATCGGGCTGGGGTCCGGGATCACGGCGCTGACGTCGCATGCGTTGGGCCGGAACGACCGGGAGGGTGCGGCTCATTTTGCGACATATGGCCTGGCGTTCGCTGGGGGGACGGCGGCCGTCATCGCGATTGCGGGCTATCTGAGCGTCGAGCCGGTATTCCGCCAGCTGGGGGCGGACGAACACTCGCTGCCGCTGGTGATCGAGTTCATGCAGGTGTGGTATCTGGGAGCGCCGGTGATGTGCCTGCCGATGGTCGGCAACGGGATACTGATTTCGATGGGGGACTCGAGGAGCGCCAGCCGCCTGATGATGCTGGGGGCGTTCGTCAACCTGGTGCTGAATCCGATCCTGATTTTCGGGCATCTGGGATTACCGACGCTGGGGGTGCGCGGATCGGCGCTGGCGACGGTCCTTGCGCACTCCGTTTCGACGGTCTGGCTGATCCGGCTGCTGCTGAGGGGCGGGCTCCTGATGACTGGCGGCTGGCGCTGGCTCGACGCGGCCGCGGCGGTCCGGAGGATCCTGGGATTCGGGATCCCCGGCGTCCTGAGCATGTCGCTGATGCCGATCTCGGCCACCGTGATCACCCGGATCCTGAGCGGGTTCGGGAACGAGGCGGTGGCGGCCAGCGGCGTGGCGGGGCGGATCGAGATGTTCGCGTTTATCATCCCGATGGCCCTGGGGATGTCGATCATGCCGTTCGTGAGCCAGAACTATGGGGCCCTTCGACCGGATCGGATCCGGGAGGCGGCCGATGTGGCGTATCGGTTTGCGATGCTGTATGGGATTGGTGTGGCGCTGGTTTTCTTCGCCAGCGCGCGCTGGCTCGGGGCGGTGTTCAGCCCGGACGCGGGAGTGGCGAATGTCCTGGTGGCCTACATCCGCACGGTTGCGTTCGGATATGGATTGATGGAGATGCATCGGTATTCGGCGATGATCCTGACGGGGCTGCACCGGCCGGTGTCGTCGACTGCCTTGAACGGGATGCGGGTTCTGCTATTGCTGATCCCGCTCTCATGGCTGGGAGCCCGTCTGCACGGCGTGCAGGGAGTGTTTCTGGGGCGGCTGGTGTCGGACATCCTGGCCGGATCCATCGGGGCCTTGTGGGTCCACCGGAAGCTGAAGCGCCTGTAGCCTGGGGCTGGAGACCGGTCACGCCGCGTGAGGCCTGCCTGCCGGGGCGGCGCAGGCAGGCCTGCCTGCCGGGGCGGCGCAGGCAGGGCACGCGGCCTGCTATGGGGTGGCTGCGTCCGCCTCCGTGTAGGCCCGGTCCCTTGACCGGGCGATTGGGAGACAGGTTATCAACCGCCGCGTGAGGGCACGCGGCCTGCGGCTGCGTCCGCCTCCGTGTAGGCCCGGCGTTGTGGACTTCTGACGCTCTGTATAGTCAGCGAGTCACATGAGCATCCCTTTCCACGCCTGAATCTCGAAGATTTTCGTCTTACGCCCGTGTGATCCGATGGCTGCACTATTGGCTTTTCATGGGATCCAAAGAGGGTAAGATGATGGTCGATGAAAGCTGCATTGTACCGTCCCGGGGTTTGTCATCCCCGCTTCCCAATTCAGGGTGAGGGTTCGAGGATGGATCGAATGCAGGGGGCGCGGGGTTTCACGTTGATCGAGCTTCTGGTGGTGATTGCGATCATCGCGATCCTGGCGGGGATGCTTTTGCCGGCGCTGAGCAACGCGAAGGAGAAGTCGCAGCGGACGAGCTGCACCAACAACCTGCGCCAGACGGGCTTGGCGGTGATGATGTATGCCAGCGATAACAACGACCGGCTGCCGCCGACGCTGTTCAATCCGGAAGCGCTGCCAGGCTCGGGCCCGTGGGAGGGCTACATTCTTTACAACGGCGGAACCGATGGGCAGCGGGCGGATCTGACCAAGCCCAACAACCTCGGCTATCTCTACACCGGCAAGTATATCGTATCGCCCAAGACCTACTACGATCCGGGCCTGCGCCATGCGGACAGCATCCCTATCAAGGTGGAGATGAAGTATTACGAAAGCCGGACGGCGCCCTGGCCGATGGTGTCGGGCGGGCGCGTTCGCGGCAACTACATGTATTATCCGCAGTCCAACCAGCCGCATGTTGCCAACCCGCCGGCCTCGCAGATCGAGTGGCGGAAGGTGGCGGAGAAGACCATTCAACTGGTCGCGTTCCGGACCATGGCCACCGATCTGATCTACACGATGGCCACCCGCCCGCACACCAGCGCGAAGAACCCGACCGGCATCAACTCGCTCTGGGGAGATGGGCATGTGGCGTTCAGCCGATCCGCGGCGGCCTTCAGCCCATCCCTGTGGGACACGGGCGAGCACCACGCCAACTCGCTCAATCCGGGCGACAATCCGACCCGGTTCCGAACGATCGTCGGGCTGCTTCGGCCTTGAGCGGTTACCATCGGAGCGGCGGACGGCCGGGATGGACAAGGAGCAGAGGACCGGGTATCATGGCGAAAATTCAACATCCACGTATATGTCTACTCCCATACATGCAGATCCTTCCTCGACGGGGCTGAACCGGCGGGGGTTCTTGAAGACAACGGCGCTGGCGGCATCGAGCGCGGTTGTGGGGGTGCTGCCGCTGGCTCGGAGCGCCCATGCTGCGGGCAGCGACGTGATCCGGCTCGGCATGATCGGATGCGGCGGGCGCAACACGGGGGCGGCGGCGCAGGCTTTGTCGGCCGATCCCGGCGTGCGGCTGGTCGCGATGTGCGATTTCTTCATGGACCGGGTCAAGGCCAAGCGGGAGCATCTCCAAAAGCTCAAGGGAGATCAGGTCCAGGTGGACGACGATCATTGTTTCGCGGGTTTTGACGGTTATCGGCACGTGATTGAAGCATCGGACGTGGTGGTGATCGCCAACGCGGCGAAGTTTCATCCCTTTCATGCGATGGCAGCGATCCGGGCGGGCCGGCACGTGTTTGTCGAGAAGCCCCACGGGATCGATCCGGCGGGGATCCATCTGATGCAGCAGGCGGGAGATCTGGCGCGGGAGAAGGGGCGATGTTTGGTATCGGGGCTGCAAAGCCGCTACCACACTGGTTACATCGAGACGATCCAGAGGATCCACGACGGCGCGATCGGGGACATCGTGGCTTTGCAGGAGCACTGGCTGCGTGCGCCCTACGGGCTGGGGTTGCGCGCGCCGGGGCACACGGAGCTTCAATGGCAGGTCAGCGTCCAATATCGGTTTCGGTGGCTGTCGGGAGACGACGTGCCCCAGACCCTGGTGCACAATCTGGACCGGGTGAGCTGGGTGATGAACAACGCGGCGCCGGTCCGGTGTCATGGCCTGGGGGGGCGATCGTCGATGGTGGAGGCCGAGTACGGCGATGTATTCGACCATCATGCGGTCGTGTATCAATTTGCCAATGGCACGCCGCTCTATGCCTTTTGCCGGACCACGCCGGGATGCCACGACGAGAACTCGAGCGTGGTCATTGGCACCAAGGGTAGGGCGTCCTTGATGAACTGCCGGATCACGGGCGAAACGAACTGGCGTTGGGAAGGCAAGTGCGATCCGTATCAGCGGGAGCACGACCTGCTGTTCGCGGCCATCCGGTCGGGCCAGCCGATCAACAACGGGGATTACATGGCGCGAAGCACGATGATCGGCGTGATGGGGCAGATCTCGTGTTACACCGGCAAGGCGGTGACCTGGGATCAGGCGATGGAGTCGAGTTTTTATTATCCGCCCAAGCCGGAGGAATGCCGCGATGACATGGAACCGCCGACGCGGCCCGGGCCCGACGGGAGCTACCCGGTGCCCAAACCAGGGTTCACCCAGATGATCTGAAGCGAGCCAGGGATGACCGGCACGGTGCCTTCCAAGGATTCAGAATCCGCGGAGATCGGTGCTGGATCGCCGGGGCAGGCCGGGGGCGGGCGTGCGTTTGAGGACCCTGTATTCGATGCCCAAGCGCTGGCAGTAATCGCGTTTGCCGCCCCGGTCGCCGTCCTCGTTGACGGCGTAGATGTCAGGCTGGATCCGCTGGATTTCGGCGTCTGCATCGAGCCAGCCGGAGCCGGAGGCGATGAGCGCCTGGTGGACGCAACGGATGGCGCCGACCAGGTAGCGGCGTTCGTCCTGGGGGAGGAGGGGGTGTCCATCGCCTTTGAGCTGCCGGATGTTGGCGTCGTTGCCCACCACCACATGGAGATCGCCGAACGCGCTGGCTTCCTCGAAGAACCGCACATGGCCGGAGTGGACCCAATCGTAGCAGCCGGTCACGATGACCTTCTTGCCTCCGGGGGTTGGCGGGGGGGGCGCCGGGGCTGGGAATCCAGCGATCCGGGCGTCCGAGAGGACGCGGTATTGGATCCCATGCTGGCGACAAAAGAGTGCGCGAGCAGGGTTGGCGCCGTGCTCGCCATCGACCCAGAATGTGGGCCGAGATCGGTCCGTCAAGGGCAAGGCATTCGGATCGAAGGGGTGGGGAACGATCCGGACGCGGGCGACCCAGCGGATCGCTTCGAGGAAATAGAAGCGTTCGGCGAGCGGGAACCGGGGGGGGCGGCCCGTGAGCGACCGCAGGGATTCGTCGGGCCAAAGCCAGACTGTAACCTCGCCCAGCCGTGCCGATTCCTCGAGGAAGCGGAGATGGGCGGAGCGGATATCGTCGAATCCACCGGTGACCACAACGGGCGTGTGCATGAAAGCGTGCGTGCCTGGCTAGCGCGCGGGTTGAGGCCGAAGCCAGCGGACGGCGGCTCCGATCGGGATCGAATAGAGGAGGAAGAGGACGATGAAGCTGGCGGCGAATGAGACCACGCGGGGGTCGGGTTGACGGCGGAGGACCTCGACGATCCGGGTTTCGAGGCTCTGCACGAGATCTGCTGCGGGCGGGTTGGTGGCGGCGGTGGTTTCGAGAACAAGATCGTTGGTGGCAGCGGATGGGGAGCGGGCGTTGGATTCCGAGGCCTGAAGCATCCATTGCTCGATATGCGGAGTGAGGAGCGGATGGACAACCCAGGCGGTCAAGAGGGCCAAGCCCAGCGCCAGGATCACGGTCATCGAGTGAAACACGGTCTTGAGGAGAAGGAACAACAACAGGGCCAGCGCCAGCGCCGCGAGAATGGCCAGGACCGTCTGGCTCTGGGCACATTGTTGGACCGTGGATTCAGGAGCCTGGATCCCCTCGCTCGCGCGGACCGAGACGCAGAACACGAACCCTGGCCGGAAGCCGCTCAGCACCATGCTGCCTGCGCAAATCGGCGGCACTCGGGGGAAACCGCGCCGATGCCCGCATATATTCATGGCGGCTCGCGTGGGGATTAAACACGGACAACAAAACCGGCTGCAATTTCCTGGAAGTCGGCGAGCTGGCGGTTGCGCCAGGCCTCGTCACGCTCGAGCTCGGCGGCGAGCAGGGCGGCGACTGCGGGCGCCATGGCGATGGCAGCCTTGGCGTTCAAGTAAAGGGCGCGGGTGCGCCGGGCCAGGACATCGTCAAGGGTGCGGGCCATCTCGTGGCGGGCGGCCCAGACGACCTGCGCGCCGCAGATCGGCAGGGAGTCGTGCAAGGGGCGGGCCAGGCCGGGCTGGGTGCGGATCAGGCCATCGATGCCGATCGCATCGGAGCCATAGCAGGCGAGGGTCCCGAACTGGGATGCCTGGCGGTGGAAACCATGCACATGGAGGTCCCGGGTGACGCAGGGGCGTTCGGTGAGCCGCGCCAGCACGATCGCGTGGTCGACGCAATCCTCGGCCATTTTTCGGTAGGTGGTCCATTTGCCGCCGGTGATCGTCAGCAAGCCCGACTTCGAGATCTGAATGGCGTGGTCGCGGGACAGGACGGCCGTGTTGCTGGCGTCGCCGGATTTCATCAGCGGGCGGATGCCGGCGAACACGCTGAGGATGTCGGCCCGGGATGGGCGTTGGGCGAGGTAGCCGCCGGCGGTTTCCAGGATGAAATCGATTTCCTGATCCATCGGCTTGGGCTCGAGGCTGATCGTGGTGATGGGGGTATCGGTGGTGCCGACGACCACGTGGCCGTTCCAAGGGATGGCGAACATGACCCGTCCATCGCGGGTGTGCGGCACCATGATGGCGGTGGCGCGGGGCAGGAACTGGCGGGGCAAGACGATGTGGACGCCCTGGCTGGGGGCGATCATGGCGGGCGCGCCCGGCTCGTCTTTCTGCCGGAGATCGTCGCAGAAAGGGCCGGTTGCGTTGATGACGCAGCGGGCGGACAAGGCGCCGTCCTGGGCGGATTCGTTGTCGCGGAACGTCAGGCCATTGACGTAGCCGTCGGCGTCCTTGACCAGCCCGGTGCAGCGGGTGTGGTTGAGCAGGCAGGCGCCTTGCTCGGCGGCGGTCTGAGCCAGGTTGACGAGGAGGCGGCTGTCGTCGAACTGGCCGTCGTGGTAGAGCACGCCGCCGCGAAGGCCTTCGCGTTCGAGGGTCGGAATGCGCTCGAGGACATCGCTAGCGGAGAGCAGCTTCGAGCGGCCGAAGCCGTATTTGCCGGCCAGCATGTCGTAGACCTTGAGGCCGATACCGTAGAACGGGGCTTCCCACCACTGGTAGTTGGGCACCACGAAGGGCAGATCGTGGACCAGGTGCGGGGCATTTTGGAGCAGCAGGCCGCGCTCCTTCAGCGCTTCCATCACCAGCGAGATGTTACCCTGCTGCAGATAGCGGACGCCGCCATGGACGAGCTTGGTCGAGCGGCTGGAGGTTCCCTTTCCGAAATCGCTCTGTTCGAGCAGGACGACGCTGTAGCCGCGCGACGCGGCGTCGACCGCGATCCCGATCCCGGTCGCGCCCCCTCCGACCACGGCGATGTCCCACGGTTCCCGGCGGTCGCGGAGTCGTTGCAGAAAAATGTCACGGTTCATATGGTATTTCGGATGCGACGAATCTCAGCCACGGATGCTGTCCCGTTTCCTGGCGCATTGTCTCTGGATGCCGGCTGCGGGTCAATCCAAACTGCCCGGCTGCGGGGCCGGATCATCGAAAGCGTGGGTGGAGGGCTGCTGTATCCGACGATCTATTTCGGCGCGGGTTCGATGGGGAGTTCATGGCGGCTTGCCCACTCGCTCCAGCCTGCATCGTAATATTGAACCCGGCGGTAGCCCAGGAGGTGGCGAAGGACGAAGTAGGTCTGGCTGGCCTGGTGACCGGTGCGGCACGAAACGACCAGGGGCGAATCCTTCGAAGGGATCAACTGGGCATAAGCATCGGCCAGCTCAGCCTGGGGTTTGAATCGGACGACGGCATTGGTGGTCGAGAGGTCCAGCGTGAGGGGGCGATTGATCGCGCCGGGGATGTGGCCGGCGCGGGCCTCATCCGACTTGGCGCCGCTGAAGAAATCAGGCGGGCGCACATCGAGGAGAATGGCGGTCCGGCTCTGCGAGTGCGCCAGAACCGTCGAATAATCCACGGTGAACCGGTCGGCATTCGATGCCGCTGGGTAATCGGTCGCCGGGATGGCTGGCAGCCGGGTGTCCGCGGGCCGATTCTCGGCCGCCCATCGGTCCCAGCCGCCGTCGAGGATGGCGAAGCGGATGTGCCCGACTCTCTCGAAGGCGATGGCGACGAGGGTGGCGTCGTGGAGTTTGTCGCCGGGAACGAGGATGACGGTGGTTTGGGGTGTGATGCCCAGCAAACCCAGGTGCCGCGCGATCATGTCGGCGGGAAGGAGCATGGAAGAGACGCCGCCGATCGAGCCGCGGAAATGCTCGGGATCCATCCGGACGGAGCCTGGGATATGACCGCCGTTGTAAGCGGGTTGGGGGCGGAGATCGATGATCCTGAGGTCCTCGCGGCCCAGGTGATCCTGGAGCCAGCTGGTTTCGACCAGGCGGGGCAATTCAGCCGGCGCGATCGGGGTGGCTGGCGGTGTCGAGGGCTCGCTTCGGAAGAATGCGCGCCAGGCATTCACTTGGGCCGCCTGGGTTTCGGACATTGGTGTCGAGCGGAGAGAGGCGGGCTTCAATATGGTGTTCAAGAAGCCCTGCAGGCCGTCGGTGAGCAGGTAGGCATTCGCAAAGCCCATCCGCTCGAGGGCGTCCCGGGCCTGGGCCGGGTGCGTCATGCCATTCGAGTAGAGGACGATCGTTCCCCGGTTTTTGTGCGGCTCGAGGAAGGCCGGCAGATCCGGAGCGGCCACGTTCACCGCGCCGCGAATGTGGAAGGCCTCGAACTCGATCGGGGTGCGGATGTCCACGAGGGTCAAAGTGGGATCGCCGGCCATGAGGCGATCCGCGAGTTCCTCGGGCTCGATGTGATCGGCGCCGGTCTCGATGGCTTCGAGCATCCGGGCATCGGCGGGCGCGCCAGCCGATGCCGCGGCGGTTGCGGGCGACGCAGGCGGGAGCAACGCCACCGCCAGTGCGGCGGCCAGAATGGTGACGCTGAAGGCTTGGAGGAAGGGGGTGCCGAGGTAGGAGCCGGTGCCCGCGGTTTTCCTTTCGATCCATTCGGCGCCCCAGAATGCCGCGACAGCGACGCAGGAGAAGATCAGGCTGAACAGGGGTGCGGACACACCGAGGGCCTGCCAGGCGAACCGGACGCCGCTGTCGCCCCAGGTGTAGAGCGGGGTGAGGATCCCATACAGCTCGTTGAAAAGTGCGCTGCCCGCTGCGGCACCGCCGAGGAAGATGAGCGCGTCGATCCGTCCGGATGCAAGCCCGACTGCGGCGGTGCCGGGACACCACGAGCTCAAGACGAATCCGACTCCGAAGATCAGCCCCCCGACGATCTGCGCGCCATAGACGCTAGGCAGGAAGTAGATCTGGTCTGCGGTGACAACGCCCAGCGAGAGGGCCAGCTGGAGGCCGAGCATCGCTGTGACCATTGCGGTGAACATGACCTTGAGAACGGTCATGTCGCGAAAATAGAAGATGCCGGCGAGCCGGCGCGAGCTGCCGAAGCCAGCCTGCTCGAGGGCGAACCCGAATCCGAACCCGATGAGAAGCGAGAGCGCGAAGGCGGCGGTGGTGGCGAGGGCGTCGTGTCCAAAGATAGTGGTGATCATAGCCATTGCCTCCGTACGAACCATGCGACGGCATAGCCGCCGGCGAACATAGCGGCCAGGAACAGCAGGCTGCCGCTGGCCAGCATCGCACCGCCGGTGAGGCCTTGGCCGGACGTGCAGCCCGATGCAAGCCGGCTGGCGAACCCGGCCAGAACGCCTCCCGTGACAGCCAGCGCGATGCGCCGGGTTCGAGAGGCTGTGGGGCCGCGTTCGATCTGGAGCTGGATTCGGCGGCCTGCAATGGCCGAAACCAGGCCGCCCAGCAGGGTGCCGGCAAACATGAATACCAGGTAATAGCGCAGAGGATCCTGACCCCACGCGCCAAAGTAAGGGCTATCGGCCACATGCTGTGGCATGAGACAGCTTTGGGCGTAAGCCGCCGCGCGGGCGATGCCGGCCGACGCGCCCAGCCCCACCCCCAGGGTCAGGAAGCTGGCCAGCAGCACCAGCCCCAACAGAACACCCGCAAGGTACGGGTTCATATGCGGCTTGGGCCCCATCGATTCCGCGGTTAAATTCGAGTTCATCATTTTCCTCCGAAGCGAAGGTTAACAGCCGGCGGACTTGCGTTGGGGGGCCGACGGCGCTGCAGGAGCGGGGGCCGGGACACCGGGGGGCGGGCTGATGCTCGGGGTGGGAACGGCCTGGGGCCGGGCTCCGCTGCCCGGCAAGGGAACCGCCCGCACCGCTCTCTTCAGCTCGGTCTCATCCCAAAAGGCTTCGAGACCGCCATGCAATGCCTTGATCGGCCGCTTGGTTTTTTGGGAGAGGATGCCCGCCGCCATCATCGCCAGCGATCCGTCGCGGTCCACGATGATGAGGGGGCCGGCGCCGGTCAGAAAGCCCGGGTTGTCCAGGACATCGGCCAGCTCGGCGCGGCGCGATCCGGCCAGCGCATAGTCCTGGAAAGCCTCGGCCGGGCGGATGTCGATCAGGTCGTAAGTTCCGGGGAGATCCTTGATCAGGCGGCTCAAATCGGCCGGCGAAATCCGCTCGGCGATCTGGATCTGGCGCTGGGGCGCTGGAGCGGCGGCGGGGGATGGATCGCTGCCGAAGACGGGATACCCGGCGTCGATCCAGGCGGCGCTGCCGCCTGCGAGGCTGGAGACGTCCTTGAATCCCTGGCGCTGGAGGATGCCCACGGCCAGGCTCGAACGGTAGGCGCTGTTGCAGACGGCGACGACGGGGAGGGCGGGATCGAGCTTGGCGGACAGCTCGGCCAAGTGATTGATCGGTAGATTGACGACCGTGCCGATCCGCAACGCCATCCATTCCGATGGCATGCGGACGTCGACAATGATCGGAGCGGTGCCGGCCTGCATTCGCGCATGGAGCTCGGCGGGCGTCATCGTCCCGCTCTTGGCAATCGGCAGCTTGGATTGGATCCAGCTCTCGAGGGGGAGGACCGATCCGGTGTAAGCCACGCGATGTAATCGGAACACGGCCTCTTTGAGTTCGGTGTTGGACCCGATCAAGACCAGAGGGGCCTTCCAGGGCACCATGGTGCCCACCCATGTCTCGAACCGGCCTCGCAACCCGATGTTCACCGACCCGGGCACATGGCCGGCCGCGTAGGGCGCGGCCTCGCGCAGATCCACGAGCCATTGGCCGGGCACATCGAGGATGGATGGATCGGCCTTCGCCCGGGCTGGCGGCGCATCCCAATCGACCAAAGGCGGTCCGGTGCGGTTGAGGGCGGCGTTGTGCTTGAAATACTGGGGCGCTTCCGGCAGGCCATCGAGCACGGCCGCAATGAACTCGCTGCGGCCCCGGTGGCGCACGTACGGATTGGATGACCTTTCCCGGCCGATGGTCGAGGAGGGGTCATGGGACAGATTGGCCCCGCAGAGCGAGCCGGCGCCGTGTGCCGGCAACACCAGGACCGAATCCGGCAGTTTCGAGAACTTGTTGTGCCAGGTGTCGAAGCTCATGGAGGCGAGGGTGGCGGCGGTCATGGCGCCTTCCAACAGGTCCGGACGCCCGATGGATCCGACGAATAATGCATCGCCTGTCAGGACCGCCCGCGGCTCGGTTTCGCCCTCGGCGATCACGAGGCCGGACATGCCGTCGGGCGTGTGACCGGGAGTGGCGATGGCGCGGATGGTGGCCTTGCCGATCCGGAACGTCGAGCCGTCTTCGAGGGGCTCGATCTTGTATTGCGCGCCGCTGGCTTTATTCTGGTAAATGGGCACTTGAAGAGCGCGGACGGCCTCGAGATGGCCCGCCACGAAGTCGGCATGGGAGTGCGTGAGGAACACACCGCGGATGGACTGGCGATTCTGCTTGGCGTAGTCGAGATACGCCTGGATATCGCGGTCCGGATCGACCAGGAGCGCATCCGGGCCGGAGACAACCAGGTACGAATAGTGGCTCAGCACCGGCAGGTTGAACTGCACAATCTCGACGCCTGGGAACCGGTAGGTCTCCACGACCTGATGCTGGGCGTCCTGGGCTCCATGGGAGGCCGACTCCGAGTCCTGGATGACCGTGCGTTGTGCCGCTTCGGCGGGCAGGCCCAGAGCCAGAAACAGAACGCCTGCAGCTGTGCGAGTGACCAAGTTCGTCTTCATAAGAATTCGACTGTTTCGAGATTGAAAGTATTTCGGAACTCGATTGTGTCAAGTGCCGTGTGAGAGAGCGGCGCAGCGATCCCGGCTGCGTTCCCCGATGCCGAACCTGCTTTGTGGAGCACGGCTTTCGCGAGCCACTGCGGATTTCTCCCTGACGACGTTTTAGATCGCAATCGAGATCATTCTCCTTGATTCGAGTGGCCGGCGGCAATTATACAGAGGATCAGAAGTCCACAACGCGGGATCAGGGGGCCTGGCCTGCAGAATCGCGCAGGCCGCGCGCTACGCGGCGAGGCTGATGACGCTGCGTATCGCAAGGCCACCGGAATATCCGCGCTGCGGCCCGATGTTGAACCATGCGTGCCGCGGGCGTGGATGAAACGGCGTTCGAATCCTGAAATCATGCTGTATCAGCGGCTCTGACTCCCGACCCTACGTTGCCATGAAGACAAACCGAATCCACATTTTCCTGGCCGCATTAGCCCTGGCCATCATCCCCGGCGTCGCCGCTCGGGGTCAGATCCTGATTGTTGCGGACGATTACAACGTGACCGGCAAAGGCACGGGGTTCGCCCTCGATGCCGGTGTAAATACCGGGATCAATCCACCGGTGACGCGGTTGACGGGCCTGGCGGCGCCGAACCTGCGCTATTACCAATACAGCGGGGCGAAAACGAACACCCTGCATTCGATCGGCACGAACAGATTTTACATTGCCCGCGGGGTGGAGTCCACGACGATCACCCTGGGGCCGGGGGCGGGCGCCTTCAACTTCAGCCCCGTGCTGCGCAGCGTGAGCGCGACGCCCGACCTGCCCACGGTATACGAGATTCGGATCAAGATGGCGGCATCGCCCCAGGGAGACCAGCGGTTTTCATTCGCGCTGAGCTCGGACCTGGGAGGGTCGGGTGTCTGGGATTTCGGTCTCCAGATCAACCGGCCGGACACGGGGCAGGATTTCTACACCGTGTATCGGCGGATCGACCTGAATTCGAGCGGCACGTCGGATCTGAATTCGGCGATCGGGGCGACGGCTCCCGGGACCTGGTCCTACGAGGCGCCTTTTCTGATTCGGGTCACGGACGCAGGGGTCGAGACCGAGACGTTCCATTCCCGGGTGCAGGTGTCGATGGATGACGGCGCGACGTGGATCTACGACACCCAGACGGATCCGGAGCTGCCCAACGGCTGGCGGTTGGACACCGCCGGGCGCTATCTGCTTTGGGATTGCCCTGGCTGGGGCAGGGGGACCTACGATGATTTCTCGGTGACCTGGATTTCGGGGCCCGAGGCGGCCGTCACGCAGGTGTGGACCGGCAGCGGCGCGGATGACAACTGGTCCACCGGCGGCAACTGGGAGAGCGGCATGGCGCCTGCCAACGGCGACAAGCTGATCTTCCGCGGCGCCGCGCGCGCGGCCAACATCAACAATATCGAGAAGCTGGCAGTCCCCTGGCTGCTGCTCGAAAATGGCGGCTTTGACCTGTCAGGCAATCCATTGACGTTCAGCAGTGCGATCACGAATCTGGCAGGGGACAACACGCTGAGCTTGAGCACGTCCTGGGAAAGCGCATCGGCCAAGAGCTGGACCATTGCGGCGGGCAGCCAATTAACCCTGGCAGGGGGGACCGCGATCGATGTTGCCGGCAATCATACGCTCCGGGGCGGAGGCACGCTGCGGATTGTGAGTTCGCTCCAGATCGGCGGCCTTTCCACGGCCAATCCGGCGCTGGAGATCGCCGATGGCCGGATCATCTTGGATGGGATCAACGCCAGCCTCATTTCTCGAGGCGGCTTCCGGATCGGAGTCGCAACGACCGGCGCGGGCGCTGCGGAAACCATCCTCACCAATGGCGCGTATCTCTATTTGAACCAATCTGGCGGCGGCTGCCGGATTGGGGACAGTGCTAACGGGCTCGTGAACCGGTTGATCGTCGACAACAGCACGGTGCAAATGTCCGGCGGCGACATGGGAGTTCCCTGGGTGGCGGGGGCGACGGGCGAGGTGGTCCAGGTGGGCGGCTTGGTATCCGGATGCGACCTGAATTTCAACCATGCGGGCGCCGGCGTGGGCACGTACACGATCCGAAGCGGAATCCAAAGCGGAATCCTCGAGCCGCGGCAAATCGCCCGGAACACTGCAGGCGGTAGCTGTTCGATCCACTTCGACAACGCCATCCTGCGGACTTACATAGTGGTCAACAATCCCTTCATGGCGGGCCTGGATGTGGCTGAGATCCAGGGCGGCGGGCTGATCCTCGAGGCGACCGCGGCGGACATCGTGGTCGATCAGGCGCTGTCGGGCTCGGGCGGATTGACCAAGCGCGGGGGCTATACGGCGGCGCTCAAGGGCGCCAACACCTATGCGGGCAGCACCTTTGTCCAGGAGGGCCGTCTGATGCTTCCCACCACGCAGACCAACGCGACGGCCATCCAGGTGGCCGAGGGCGCGCAGTTCGGGGTGGTGTTGACAGCGGAGGAATCGACGCTGACGGCGAACAGCCTGAGCTTGGCGGGCGCGTCGAGCGCGCTGCACTTCGATCTGGGCGCATTCACGAATCCGACGGCACCGCTGATGCGGGTGGCAACTCTCTCGGCAGGCGGCACAATCACGGTGCATGTCGAAGGCGGATCCATCTCGATGGTCCCTGGAACGATCTCGCTGGTGAAATACTCGGGACTGAGCGGATCGCCGGCGTTCGTGACCGGGGCGTTGCCGTCCCATCTGCAGGCCCAAGTGGTTCACAATCCGGGTTCGATCGACCTGGTCATCAGCCGGGTGCAGGGCTTTCGCTGGACGGGAGCGGTCAGTTCCGATTGGGACATGTTCACGAGCAACTGGATCACCTACCTCGACGGTCTTTCTTCCGTTTACAGCGACGGGTTTATGACCGAGTTTGTCGACGGCGCGGCCACTGGAATCGTCAACCTCGGGGGCGATGTCCAGCCGGCCATGCTCGTCATCAGCAACACGTCGCTGCCCTATGTGCTCTCCTGGGGAACCATCACGACCGATTTTCTTGGGAAATACGGGACCGGGACCGTAACCCGCGCGGAATCCGCGATCGACGCGATCGGCGAGATCGAGCTTAACGAGGGCTGGCTGGTCATGAGCAACAGCGTGATGGATGCAGCGATGACGAACCTGTTGTCCGACACCAGTCCCGGTTTGGGAACCCTGGCGAAGCGGGGGGCCGGCACGCTGACCATGGGATCCGCCACCAGCCTGTCGAACGCCACATACGATGGGGCCATCGTGGTTCAGGAAGGCGTCCTGCGAGTCGGCGCCACCGGCGCGCTCGGCTCCACCAATGGAACCGTCACCGTTCTCCCGGGCGCATCCCTGGATGTGAACGACATCCAGTCGCCTCACAAGCCGGTCATCGTATCCGGAACGGGAGTCAACGGGCAGGGGGCCATTACCGAGCTGAGCGGGATCGCGTCGGTCCAGCACAATCTCACGGACGTCACCCTGGCGGGCGACACCGCGTTCGGGTGCGCTGCCGGCGGACGCTGGGACATCCGGGTCCGATCGGGCAGCGGCGTCGGGCCGGGACTGCGCGGCAACGGATTCAACCTGGCCAAGGTTGGGCCGGGCACCGTGAGCATCGCCTGCCAGCGCCACGATTATGGGGTTCCCGTTCCGTATTGGGAGATGAACCTGGGGGACGTGGTGATCGCCGAGGGGGGGTTGACATTTGCCGAGTCGCTTTCGCTGGGCAATCCAACGAAAACCATCACGATCGCCGCGGGAGCCACGCTGGGCACCTATGACCTGAACGTTACCAACCCGATTGTTCGGAATATCGTCATGACCGACGCCACGATCTCGTCGGGCGGCGCAGCCGGGGACACCAATCTCTTCACCGGAACGATCCAGTTGACCGGGATCAATCATTTCCGCGTCAACGGCGACACGCGAATGATCATCCAAGGCCCCATCGTGGGCGCCGGCTCGGTTCGGTATTCGGATGCGGGTGGGGGAGCGCTGCTGCTGAACGGCGCCAATACATATGCCGGCGACACTGTGGTGACCAATGGCACCCTGTCCGGCGGCGGCTCGATTGCGGGCAGCCTGGTGATGCTTGGCGGCACCAACTCGCCAGGATGGGGCGTGGGCGCGTTCGCGGTCAACGGCGACGCCACATTGGCGGGGACGACGTGGATGGAGCTGGCGCCGGGGCAGACCCCCAACAGCGATTCGCTCCGCGTGGGCGGCTCGCTCTTTTTTGGGGGCGAGCTGGTGGTCGTCCTGGCGCCCGGCGCCTCGCAGCCGAAAGCGGGGGACAAATATCCGTTGTTCAGCAAGGGCGGTTCGGGCGCCTTTGCGGCGGTCCATCTGCCGGACATCTCGGGATTGCCCGGCGGGCTTTCGTGGAACCTCGACAGCTTGGCCGTCGACGGAACCCTTTCGGTGGATGGAACGGCAACCTCGCCTACCATTGCTGCCACCTTCCTGAGCGGCGGCGACCTCATCTTCACGGGCGATGGTGGGATCGAGGGCGGCACCTATCATGTCCTCAGCGCCACCAATGTGACGCTGCCGTCGATCGAGTGGATTCCAGTGGGGACCAATGTATTCGGCCCCGGTGGCACATTCAGCGTGACCAACGCGGTGGACCCGGCGGCGCTGGAGTCGTTCTTCCGGATCGCGGTGCCGTGACGGCAAATCATGGGACTATGAAGGATGACCACGTTTGGCGCATGGGCGAGAAGGAGCAGTGGGCGAAGCCGGCCTTATGGCGCCGGGCGGCGCGCGGCGAACAGGCGGTGGATCTCGATGAATCCGGGTTGATCGGAGCCGTTCCATGAAGACATTCCTTTCCCTCTTCGCGGCTCTCGGCTTGCTGTGCAGCTCGGTCTCGGCAGCGGCTCGGCCCAACTTCGTTGTGGTCCTCATCGACGACATGGGCTGGGGCGATTTTTCCTGCTTCGGCAATTCCGCCGTCCAGACCGAAGGCGCCGACCGCCTCGCTGCCGAGGGGATCCGCTTCTCGCAGTTCTACGTGAACGCGCCCATCTGTTCGCCTTCGCGCACGGCCCTCACCACCGGCCAGTATCCGCAACGCTGGCGGATCCATTCGTTCCTGAACAACCGCGCCGCCAACCAGCGCCGTGGCATGGCCCAATGGCTCGATCCGAAAGCGCCAACTCTCGCGCGCTATCTGCAGCAGGCGGGGTATGCCACCGGGCACTTCGGCAAATGGCACATGGGCGGCCAGCGCGATGTGGGCGAGGCGCCGCTGATCGCGGATTATGGATTCGAGGAAACGCTGACGAATTTCGAGGGGCTGGGCGCGCGGCTCCTCCCCCTGTGCGATGCGCACGATGGCCAGCCGCTCCGCAGGCATGCGCTCGGATCCGACCTTCTCGGCCGCGGCCCCATCATCTGGATGGACCGCGCCCGGATCACCGAAGGATACGTCGGCGCCGCCATCGGATTCGTTCGGAAGGCCGCCGCCGATGGCCGCCCGTTCTATATCAATGTCTGGCCTGACGACGTCCATTCGCCCTTTTATCCCCCGAAGGCGCGGCGCGGGGATGGCAGCAATCGCGCCCTTTACCATGGAGTGCTCGAGACCATGGACGAGCAACTGGCTGTGCTCTTCGATTTCATCCGAGACGATCCGTCGTTGAGGACCAACACCGTGGTCCTCGTCTGTTCGGACAACGGGCCCGAGGCCGGCGCCGGATCCGCTGGGCCCTTCCGGGGAGGGAAAACGATGCTCTACGAAGGCGGGATCCGGTCGCCCTTGATCGTGTGGGGGCCCGGATGGATACCTTCGGAGCGTGCGGGCTCGGAAAACCGCAGGTCGGTGGTCATGGCGATGGATATCGTCCCATCGCTGCTGGCGCTGGCGGGGGTCCGGGTTCCCGAGGGGACATTCGACGGCGAGAACCTCGCCGACACGTTGCTGGGCAGAACCTGGGCATCGCGTCAGACGCCGTTGTTCTGGAGGCGGCCGCCGGATCGCCCGGGGGAGGGGGGCGAGAACCTGCCGGACCTCGCGGTCCGCGACGGCCGGTGGAAGCTGCTCTGCGAGTTCGACGGCTTGTCGCCGCAACTCTACGATCTGGATCAAGACCCCGCCGAGACCTCGAACCTCGCGGCGAGGCATCCGGAAATCGTGCGGCGCCTGGCGGCTGCCGTGCGCCAATGGCATGAATCCGTTCCGTGAACAGGCCACCGGGCCGGCAGCGGCCATGGTCGCGAGGCGGGCCTTCGGCGGCTGCCAGGATCCTTGCGCCGGCGGCTGGCGGAGGTTTTTTTCGCCCGTTTCCCGGCGCCAGGGAGCGGCTCTTTGCGGCGTGGCGGCGCTGCTTGCCATGGCATCTCCGAGCGCATCGGCCGCATCGGATTATCGAGCCGTTGTGCGCGTGCAAGGGGGGGCCGGAACGGGCCGGATCAGTCCCCACATTTTTGGCCAGTATCTCGAGCACGTCCAGCGCGAGGACGAGTGCATCTATCCGTCCATCTGGGATGACACCTCGCCCATGTCGGATGCCCGCGGCCTGCGGCGGGATGTGATGGCGGCTGCGCGCGAGCTGGGAGTGCCGGTGGTGCGCTGGCCGGGGGGATGTTTTGCGGACACCTACCATTGGCGCGATGGCATCGGGCCGCAGGCGCAGCGGCCGGCGCGCCCCAACGCGCACTGGGGCGGCGAAGAGCCGAACCGCTTTGGCACGGATGAATTCCTGGAATGGTGCCGCGCGGCTGGCAGCGCCGCTTACATCAACGCCAACCTGGGCACCGGCACGCTCGATGAATGCCTGGCCTGGCTGGAGCACTGCAATGCCGCCGATGGCCGCGTGCTGTATTGGGGCATCGGCAATGAGACCTTTGGCGAGTGGGAGGCCGGGCACATGGACGCGCCCGTCTATGCGCGCACGCTGGCGCGATGGGCCGCGGCCGTACGCCGCGCCGATCCTCGAGTCCAGATTCTGGGCGTCGGCTCGATGTCGGCGGGCGATCCCCGCTGGGATCGAACGGTGCTGCGCGACGCAGGCCATGTGATTGACCTGCTGACATGCCACATCTACGGCTACTCGACCGGCGCGCCAGACGAATTCGCCGCGGTCGCATTCACGCCGGTGTATTTTGAGCACTGCCTGCGCAAGATGCTCCATGTTGTCGATGAGTTCGCCGCCCTTCGCACGAATGGCGTCCCTGTCCGCCTGGCGCTGGACGAATGGAATATCCGCCACTATCGCGACGGCAAGCTGAACCGGCGGAGCCCGCGCACATTACAGGATGCGGTGTTTGCGGCGGGCGTGTTCAACGCGCTCATCCGGCTCAGCCCGGGGGTGGCGATGGCCAATTACGTGTTCCTGGTCAACGGCAACGGCGTGATGTCCGTGAACCGGGAGCAAGTCGTGCGCACGCCCTTGTTCCATCTGTTTCGGCAGTACGGCCAATGGATGCGCGGGGAATCGATGGCGGTGTCGGTCGACGGCCCGGCCACGATGCCCCCGCCGCCGCAGGCGCACACACCGCATCACAAGCCGGCCCCCGATTTCCCGAGGTCGCCCCAGCCATGGCTCGATGCCGCCGCGGCGCGGCAGCCGGACGGCAAACTGGCTGTGGCGCTGGTGAACCGGCATCCGTCGGCCGCGGCCCGGGTGACGCTCGAGCTGCCGGAAGGGTGGGCGCCCGCAAAGACATGGGCGCTCGATACACCCGAAGTGTTTGCCGCCAACACCTTCGAGCACCCCGATCGTGTCCGGCCCGAGCTGCGGGAATGGGCCGGCACAATATGGACATGCCCGCCGCACTCGGTCTCCATGGTCTTGTGCGAGCGGGCGGGGGAGCCGGGCCGGGCTCCGCCCGCATCTTTCAAATCAACGCCGCCATGAAACGCCTTACGATCCTAGCCGGTCTGTTTGCCGCGGCGGCGCTGCACGCCGCGTCGAAACCCAACATCGTCCTCATTCTGGCCGACGATCTGGGGTTCAGCGATATCGGCTGTTACGGCGGCGAGATTCGAACGCCGAACCTCGATGCCCTGGCAGCAAAAGGCTTGCGCTTCACCCAGTTTTACAGCGCCGCGCGCTGCTGTCCCTCGAGGGCGGCGCTGATGACCGGCCTGTATCCGCATCAGGCTCAGATCGGCGACATGGTGGATGCCTATGCGCGCCCCGTGCGTGAAGCGCTCGACTCGCCCGCCTATTCCGATCGGCTGAATCCCCATGCGCCCACCCTTGCCGAAGCCCTTCGCGCGGCGGGCTATCGCACCGGGATGGCCGGCAAATGGCATCTGGGCTATCGCGCCGGCGAATGGCCAGCCGCGCGCGGATTCGACCGCTCGTTTGCCGTCATCGAGGGCGCGATGAACTATTACGGATTCGGGATGCAGCATACCGGGATGATCACCAATCCGCCCATGGCGCTTGACCGGGAGTTGTTCATGCCGCCACAGGGGGGCTTTTTCGCCACCGACGCGTTCACCGATCATGCGGTGCGGTTTATCCGGGAGATCGGATCCGACCGCAGGCCATTCTTCCTTTACCTGGCATACACGGCGCCGCACTGGCCGCTGCATGCCAGGGCGGACACGATTGCGAAGTATCGCGGCAGCTATCGGAAGATCGGCTGGGACGAACTTCGCCAGGAACGCTATCGCCGGCTGCGGCGGGCCGGAATCGTCGATCGGCGGTGGCCGCTGTCGCCGCGTCCGCCCGGTTTGCCCGCCTGGGCGGATGCGGCTCCGGAACGTCAGGATCAGTGGGATGAAGAAATGTCGGTCTATGCGGCGCAAATCGATGAGATGGATCAGAATATCGGCCGGGTGCTCGATGCGCTGCGGGAGACGGCGCAGGAACAGAACACGCTCGTGATGTTCCTGTCCGACAATGGCGGCGCCGCCGAGAATCCCAACCGCGGTTTGCCCGGCGCTGCGCTGGGCGGGCGCGAAAGCTACAGGGGTTACGGGATCGCGGGCGCGCATGTCAGCAGCAGCCCGTTCCGGAAAACGAAGAAGTTCACCCACGAAGGGGGTATTGCGGCGCCGCTGATCGTTTGCTGGCCTGCGGGCATTGGCTCTTTGCTGCATGGCAAGCTCGAGCATGCTGCCAGCCACCTGATTGACATCCTGCCGACGTGTCTGTCCATCGCGGGCGGATCGTTTCCCCGCGAATGGAATGGGATGGCCACGGTGGCGCCGGAAGGCGTGAGCCTGACGCCGCTCTGGATTCCCGGCGGCGGCTTGTCGCGATCGAAGCCGCTGTTTTGGGAGCACGAAGGCCATCGAGCGGTCCGGGATGGAAAGTGGAAGCTGGTGGCGAGTTCGAACGAGCCGTGGGAATTGTACGATCTCGAGACCGACCGCACGGAGTCGAGTGATCGGTCATCCGAGCAACCGAAGCTCGCGGAAGAATTGACTGCGAAGTTCGAGGAATGGTCCCGCCGGGTGGGCGTTCGGCCGTGGCCGGTTCCGGCATCGAATGGCGTGGTGATGCCCCGGCGGCCGGTGGCCGAAGCCATCGCCGAAGCCATGCGGTTTCTGAAAAAGGCGGACGGCGCGTATGTGCCTGGCCGAGTCGATCGAGAGCTGGCCGGCTACTTCACCAGCGCGCATGTGAACCCGGACGGCACGCGATCAAGCCGGAAGCTGTCGTTTCCAGCGCGGCAGCACGCCTATTTCATCTTCACGTTCCTGCGATACCATGCGTACACGGGGGATCGGGAATGGCTGCTGCGGGCGCGCGATCTGGCCGACTGGAACCTGGCCCACTCGACGCCGGCCAGCGCCGTCTATGCCCGCATCCCGTATTCGACCTTCTTCGACGGCAGGCCGGGCGGATCCAGGGATCAAGATTCCATCGAGCCGGACAAGTCGGCGTTTCTCGGCAAGGCGTACCTGGCCGTTTATGAGGCCACTGCCGACCGCAAGTATCTCGATGCTGCCTGCGCCGTCGCGCAGACGCTGGCAAAACTGCAGCGCGAAGACGGCAGCTGGCCGTTTCGGGTTGTGCCTGAAACCGGCGTCATCCGCCAGGAGTTCGGCGGCGCGCCGGTGTTCTTCGTTGAATTCTTCGAGGCGATGATTCGCCATCAGGACGCGGCCGAGTGGAGGCGCGCTCACGATCGGGCGCTCGAGCTCATGCTCGAGAGGAACGCCAGGAACGGTCTCTGGGGCACCTACCACGAAGACATCATCTTCAAACCCGAGACGTATCTATCGGCTGAGCCCATGTGTTTCACGGCTGGCTACCTCTTTCGCAGAGCAGGGCAACATCCTCGATATCTCGATCTGGGCTGCGCGATTCTTCGCGCGATGGAAGGGCGTTTGGTCTATACGAACGGACACCCTGCAGCGCCTGCACCGGCGGTGTCCGAGCAGGCCGGATTCGAACACCTCATGCCGGGCCACACGGCGCGATACTGCCGGGCGCTTGCGGACCTTTATGCCGTCACAGGCGAAGACCCGATCCGGCGCCAGTCCCTGTCCGGAATCCACGCGCTGACCTACATGCAATCGCCGTTTGGATTGTTCCGGACCTTCTTCGCTTCGGTGAATCCGGGCGCCAGCACGCGGAACCGGCCCGATTGGTACTCGCAGCATCTCTACACGGTCTGCCACGCGCTCGAATCCATGGCCGTGCTGCCCGATCTCGCCCCCGCGGGGCAGGATCATCTCCTCGACAGCAGCGTGTTCGTTCGCGAAGTCCGATATGGCCGGGAGCTGGTGCAGTTCGAGACGATTGCGCCGTCGCGCGCGGTTCTCAAGGTGAGTTTTGACCCGGCGAGGATCGAGGCCGGCTCGAGGATTTTGCCGTTGTTGAAGGGCATTGGCAGTGCCGGCTCGGAAGGCTGGTGGTTCGAGCCGTCGACCGGCCGGTTGACGATTCAGCACGACGCCGGCACGGTCACCGTCCGCGGCGCGCCAACCCGGTGATGACCATTGGCCTCGTCACCTCGGCGGCTACGGTTTGAGTGTGACCAGCGCCAGGGCATAAGGGGGCAACACGAGACCGAAGGAACGGTCATGTGTTGTGCCATCTTCGCTGCCAGCGGCCTGAAACGCATCCGGATCGGCCAGGACCGCGGCAGGGGTTTCGGAGTGGAGGATCCGCGCGGACGCGGTCGGGGGCGCCTGGGGCAGCGCTGCGGTTTGGGCGCTGGACGTGAGGTTGGCGATCAGGACTCGATCGTTGCCCTCGGAGTCGCTCGCGGCCAGGGCGGCCACGCGGTCCGGTCGAGATCCGAGGAGGGGGATGACGCGCTTGGAGCCCGCCAGCGCAGCGAACACGTGGTAGAGAGGGAACACCGATCCCGGCTTCGAGGGGAACGGGTCCGGCAGAGGCGATCCGCTCTCGGACTCGAGCACGCCGCGCCAGCCGGTGGTTTCGTAGTACGTGACGCTTTCGGCCCGTTCGCGAATCAGCGCGGCGAGGCTGCCGACGGTCCAGGCGGCGGCGAACAGGCTCAACTGGCGCGTGTCCACGGCCGGCGGCAGCTGCCCCGGCAGGACCAGCGCCGGAGCGCCAGTGGCCACGGGATTGAAGCGCTGTTTCAAAGTCACGGGCGACACAGCCAGCGGACGTCCGCCGGAAAAAGCGCGCGCCGAACGCACGGTCGCTGCCTGGGCTTCGGTCGTCTCGATGATGGAGAGATGGTCGAAGGCGTGGACCTGCGGATTGACGGACCAGAAGATGAAATCGGCCTCAGGCAGGCCGAGCTGGCCGAGCGCCTGTTGCCGGTTGAGTTCGCAGAAGTTGCAGTCGCTGCCGGCGCCCACGGGCACGGCGACGGAAGCGAGAATCCGCCGCACGATCTGCAGCGTGTCGGGACTGGTGGCGGATTCACCTTCCCGGAGGGCCAGGACGCGTTCGAGATCGGGCGCGTGCGGTCCCAGAATCCGCCCGAAGCCATCGGAGGCGCCAGCGCCATCGCGTGGCAGGTGCAAGGCCAGTTCGAGCCGCACGTCCAACTGGCGGGCATCGGCAACAGCCTGTTCGAGGGCCTTGTCCCAGCCGGGCGAGCTCAGGCGAACATCCACACGAAGGTGGGAGGGGCGAAGCCGGCGCAGCAATGCCGCCTCGAGCGCGGTGAGCGGGCGGCCATGGCTGGCGGCGCCCAGGCCGATGGCCGGCGAGGCGATTCCGGCCCCCTCCGGCCATGTCAGCGCAATCGGCTCGGACGGTTCGCCGGCGACCTCGATGGGCGACGCCCGCACTCCGCCATCCAGGCCGGTCAGGCGCAGCGTCACGGACTGGCGGACGGCCGCGCCCGGCTGGATCTCGACGGGGAATGGGATGGACAGCGGCGTGCAGTAGGTCTTGAAGCTCGCATCCGTCCAGTTCCGCTGGTCTTCCATCTCGAACACGTCGCCGTCAAAGTCGAGCACGGCCCAGATCCCGTTTTCGACTTCATGCGCGACGCCGCGCAAGTCGCGGAAGGTGCTCTGCCCGAAGATCTGGGGCTCGATCCGGTCCGGGAAGCGGCATTCGAGCGTGCGGCCGTCCACGCGTTTCTGGCGGGCGGCCGCGCCAGCGCATTCGCGGATCGGATGCAGCACGCAGAAACCGATCCGATTTCGCAGGAAGGACGAGTGCGCCTTGCCCTCGAACGTGTAGCGGATCGTTCCCGCCGCGTCTCCGCTCAGGACTCCGCGCCAGACGAAATGGATCGAGTCCTTTCGGTGGACCGATTCGAATTCCCAGCGGAACGATTCCGGCTCGATGGCGCGTGCGATCTCGCGGATGGCGCCGGGGATGGTGTCCCAGTTGTGGTTGCGCACGGCCGCATAGATGCCGCGCAGCACCTCGCGCCGGCCCAGCATGATCCGGCGGACGAATCCGCTGGCTGGGTCCAGGCGCATGGTCAGCGGCCCGGCGCGCAGGGCGATTCCATCGGCGGGCGGCTGCGGCTGGCCGTAGAGAAGGAATGGTTTCGGGGTCATGGATGGCGCCCAGTGCGGCGATATGCGCGTTTGGGGCGGCGCAAGGCGGTTGTCAGCCGGCGGGCGGGAGCTGGCCGGCGAGGATGGCGCGGACCTGCTCCTTCACGCTGGATGGCTCGAAGACCTTTTTCCAGTCGGGCTTGAGCAGATGCCTGCGGCCGAACTCGGCGATCAGTTTGGCGCCGTCGCTGAACGGGAAGGCGGCGCGGCCAAACGCGATCCCCAGCTCGACCTTGACATGGCCGAACATGAAATCCTCGGCGGCAGCGCGCGGCACGCCGCGGCGGACCGCCTCCTCGAGCGCCTCGCGCAGCGCCATGTTCAGGCAGATGCCGACGGTCTCGGCCATGGCGGGCTCGAGGATGGCCATCTGCTCGACGGTGATTCGATGGGCGCGGCTGATGGGGCCGAAGAACTGCTTGGCGAGCGCCTCGCCGACCGCGTAGTGCTCCTCCGGACCCTGCATCAGGGCGCATACGATGGCTTGGCGCGCCGCGGTTCCCCCGAAGAAATCGTCGCGTTCGGCGGCGGTTTCGAAATGGTCGAAGAGGCTTGGGTGGCAGGGGTGGGTGACGAAATAGGAGATATCCTCCCGCGGGGCCAGACCGCCCGCATAAGCGACGGCCGGATCGAGGGTGATGATCAGCGTGCCCGGCCGGACCTGAGGAACGACCTCGTGGGAGATGCCCCCCAGCAGCCGATCGGGCACCGCCAGGACGATCACCTCGGCTGCGCGGGCCGCGTCCGCTTGTGGGGTCGTGGTCAGGCCGCGCCGCGCGATCTGGGCGCGGCCCGGGTCGCTCACCTCGACCAGGAGAAGTTGGTGGCTGTGCTTGCGGAGGTTGTCGGTCAGCCGGCAGCCCATTTTGCCGCCAGCGCCCAGAATGGCGATTGTGGACATGGTGTTATCTCCTCATGGATGGTCGTCTGGAAGACGCGTTCAGTTGCCTGTTGCTCTGTATAGGAATGCCCTGAAGGACTGTCAGCAGAAAATCGTCGCGCCCATTCTGGCCGCCTTTGAACACAATCTCCCAGCGATCAGCGGCTCGGTTCGGCGCATGGACGCGGCAGAGGGGCGCTCCCGGCGCGATCGGCGCCGCGAACTCGAGCGCTTCGACACCCAAGGCGCGGGCGGCGAAGCTGGAGATATCGCCGCCGGTGACCACGCCGCGGCGCAAGCCCGTCAGCTCGAGCACCGCTTCGAGCAGTTCGCCCAGGGCGGAGCCGAGGACGGCCGCCGAGCCAAGGCCGCCGCGCGCGCGCAAGGCGCGCGCCGTGCGGGCGATCCGGGGATCGTCCGGCCCGCGTGCGGTGTGGAAAATGACGCTGCGCCCCGCGCCGAACAAGGGGCGGCTCGCCTCGATCGCCCGGGTCAGTTCCGCGAGGCGGGTTTTCGGATGAACCAGGCGGACCGTATCGAGGGCGATCTCGGCAAATCCAGACGACACGGCCAGGCGGTTCTGGCGTTCGGTGACGGGGGAGCAGCTGCCGGACACCACGGCCAGGGCCGGCGCTGGATCGAGGTGGAGCAGGGGCGGTTTCGATCGCAGAACACCAGTCTGCCGCCACCACGACGCCAGGGCATACTCGACGCAGGAGGATCCGACGACGAACAAGGGTTGGGCCGGGCGTGCCTGGCGCCAGAGCAGCTGGCCGAGCTTGGGCAGGTGCCCATCACTGCACACGTCCAGAAGGATGACCTCGGCGCCCTGCGAGCGGAGCGCGTCCCATCGGGCCTCGGGATTGAGCGAATCGAGCTGCACGATATCGAGCAAGCCGATGGTCTTGCGGGTCTGTCGAGCCAGATGCAGCCGCAGGTCGGCCTCGGTCATCGGGGTGGCGGGATGGCGCCGCATGGTGGGATGGCGGTCCAGACGGTAAGGCTCCGAATCCAATCCCGAGCGCGCGAACAGATTGCCGAACACGCAGTAGCGGCCCAGCATCGGCGCGCCAACCAGGAGCGGCACCGCCGGCGAGCCAAAGACGCGCTGAGCCAGATCGATGGCCTTGCCAATGCTGCCGACAGAAGGCGAAGAATCGAATGTCGAGCAGACTTTGTAGTGGACCAGCGGCGCCCGGGAGGCCCGGAGCGCGCCGAAGATGGCGGGCAGTTCCCGCGCCATCTCCGGCGGCGACAGGGTCCGGCTCGTGCCCGCCACTCCGAATGCGCGCAGGCCGGGATAGCGGCGCAGGCGCGCCAAGGCCGGCGGTTGGAGGAAGAGGACGGTCGGCAGGCCGGCCCGGGCCAGCGATTCCATCGCATCGGTCGAGCCGGTGAAATCGTCCCCATAGAACGCCAGAAGCAATCGGTTTTTCGAGGGGCGCGGTCTGCCGCGTTTCAAGGGTGAGTGCATAAGGGGCTTATCGCGGTTTGGCGAACCGGGCGATGGTGGCTCGAAGCTCGGGGTGTTTTTGCGCATGCGCGTGGAGGTCGATGCCCTGGACCGCTGCCTCCCAGGCTTGCTGGAGGGCGCGGAGGCCTGCTGCGGGGCCCATCGGGTGCGCCATGATGCCGCCGCCGGCCACGTACATGAGGTCGGTCGTGCCAGCGAGCCGGTAGGTCTCCGGCGCCTGGCCTCCCCACTGGCCGGAGCTGACCACCGGCATCGCCGTGTCATCCGGCCGGAACATCGGCGTCAGACACGCCCGGATGCTCCGGACGACCGAGTCATCCGGCTCCCAGAACTTGTTCTGGAGGCCGTTGACATGCAGGTGATCTGCGCCGGCGAGTCGCCAGAGCTTCTGCCAGGCGGGGTACTCGACCCCCAGCAGCGGGTGCCGGGTGTACATGCCCCAGCCGTTGCGATGCCCATGGATCGGCAGCGCGCTGCGCTTGCGCAACTCGACCAGCGCCGGCAGACCCACGCTGTGCAGGCTGACCATGACGCACGTGCCGCCCGCCGCCAGAACCGTGTCGTGATGGCGGAGCATCGCCTCCAGGTCGTCGGTGATGTTCACGGCGTACATCACCTTCTTGCCCGACCGGTCGGCCAGCTCTTGGATGACGGGCATCACGGCGCCCACGCGCTGATCCAGGGGCGAGTGCGGCGGGTCGGCCATCAGTTCGTCGTCTTTGATGAAATCGATGCCGGCCAGGCCCAGCGTGCGGACCAGGTCCGCCGTCTGTCCCGGAGACAAGCCGACACTGGGTTTGACAATCGTGCCGAGGATCGGGCGATCTGCGACACCGGCCAGCCGCCGCGTCCCCGAGATGCCAAACTGGGGGCCGGGGTACTTCTCGCCGAACGCGGCCGGCAGCTCGAGATCGAGCAGCTTGCAGCCGGAATGATCGCTCAGCTCATACAGGTTTCCACAGACCGTCGCCAGCAGCGTCGGCAGGTTCGTCCCCACGTTGTCGAATGGAAACTCGAGCGTGATCTCGGCCCGCTGGAACCTCGCCGAGCCGGCGGTCTTCCCGGGCTCACGGCCACCGGGCAGGGCAGGGCGGTCCGCCGCGTCTAGCGGCTCGATCCTCGTCACCCGGGCTCGAGCCCGCCGCTTGAGCTCCTCGGTTTCGCCTGGGATGGACAGGAACGTGCCGGAGGATTGCTCGCCGGCGATGGCCTCCGCGACCTGCTCGATCCCCAGGCAGGTCTCGATCCGGTATTTGGCGATGATGGCATCATCGGGCATGATCCATCGTTCATACCGGATCATCCTCCCCGATGGCAAGCACGCGCAATCGAGCGCATCGATTCCGATTGCCACGGCCCCGACTCGCCGCCTATGTTTCGATCCATGAAGATCCCGATCCTGACAGCACGGGCGGCGGCATTTGCGGTCTGCGTGATGGCAGGGGTTTCACCGGCAGGCGCGGCCGCTGCCGAGCCGATTGACATTGGCAGCCGACGCCAGGTGTTCATGGACGAGAGGTTCATGACCGAAGCGCAGGGTGTGGCCCTCGAGGTGCACGCGCCGCGCAAGACGGGGGATCGGACGATCCAGCCCGAGCATCCGTGGGAGCGGGGCGGGATCGGCCCGTACAGCAATGTCCTCCATGATGGAGCCGCATATCACATGTGGTACCACGCCATGGATGACCCGCAGTGGGACGAAGGGCACACCAACGGGGCGATCTGCTACGCGACTTCGAAGGACGGGATCACATGGCAAAAGCCTCGGATCGGGCTGATCGAATACGGCGGCTCGCGCGAGAACAACATCGTCATCGGCCATGGCGCGATGGGGCTGACCGTCGGCCAGGATGGCGGCATGGTGTTCCTGGATCCTAACGCGCTGCCGGCGGAGCGGTTCCGGATGCTCTGCCGGTTCGGCGGCATTGGAGCCGAGGGCCTTCACATCCTCTCCTCAACGGACGGGATTCACTGGCGGATCACGCGCAAGAGCATTTGCACCTATCGGACCGATGACAAACGGCACCACCTCGACTCGCAGAACATCATGTTCTGGGACGACCGGATCTCGAGATACGTCCTCTATTGCCGCCGAAACCTGTATGCTGAAGGCGTGCAGGGGCGCGGGGTCGCCCGGGGCGAATCGGCAATCCTGGGCGATTTCCCGCTGGTCCAGGAGATGCCGGTGATGATCGGCCCGGAACCGGGGGACCGGTGGGTCGACTACTACTCGAGCTCGGCCATCAAGTATCCATGGGCGCAGGATGCCTACTACATGTTTCCGCAGGCCTATTTCCATTATCTGGGCGGCGCGATGCCTGAATTCCCCCGGCAGACGCCGATCAATGCCGGGCCGCTGCACACGCAGTTCGCCGCCAGCCGGGATGGAGTGAGCTGGGAGCGCTACGACCGGCGGCCCTTCCTGCGGCTCGGGATGAAAGGCGAGCTCGATTGGGCTTCGGTCCGGATGATCCATGGGCTTGTGCCCGACCTCGGCGGCACAGAGATGTACATGTATTATCGCGCCAGCGACTGGCTCCACGGGTGGGATCGGAACCCCAACAACAAGCGGATCCTCAAGGATGCCGGGCTGGGCGCCGACCAGAACATCGCCGTGATCAGCCGGGTGGTTTTGCGTCGAGACGGTTTCATCTCCGTCCATGCATCGTGGCACAGCGGCGGGTTTCTGACGCAGCCGATCCAGTTCGCCGGGCGCAAGCTTGCGCTCAACGCGGACACATCGGCCGAGGGGACCATCCGCGTTGCCCTGACGGATCCGGAGGGCAAGGAGATCCCCGGTTTTTCCTTGCAGGACTGCGACCTGATCCACACCTGCAACGAGGTGAGCCGGGTGGTCCGCTGGAAGGGGGATGCGGATGTGAGCGCGTGGACGGGGCGTCCGGTCCGGCTGCGGTTCGCGCTGAAGAATGCGGACCTGTATGCATTTCAGTTTCAGGATTGAATTTCCAGGGAGGTTGGGAGATATGAACAGAAACCGATTGGAGACATGGACAATGTGTAGGCACTCTTTTTATCTTGGCCTGGGCGGGGCACTGCTCGTTGGGGCTTCGGCGTGCATGGGAGCCGATGAACCGAAGCCAGAGCTTCCGGTCCGGGTGGAGCACAAGCTGCTGACTGACTTGGGCGGGGAGCATATAGCCCAGGCGATCTGCCGGCGGGGCCAGGGCGGTGAGATGGCCTTGGTGGGCTGGGGGGATCGGATCCTGGAATGGGCGCAGATGGGCGCGACGCATCGCGAGGTGTTCCCGGTGGTAGAAGGCTTCGCCTACTCGAACGGAGGGTGCGCGCTGGATGTGGATGGCGACGGGGTGGATGAGGTGGTGATCGCGCGCGGCGCCGGCCGCTGGTCCAACAAGCCCAAGTTGTACTGGTTTCGCGAGGCATCATCGGGGGTTTGGACCGAGCATCTGGCGGCGGACACGGGGCTTGGCGCCAGCTCGCCGCACAACATCCTGCCCATCTCTTTTGTCGGTTCCCAGCCGGCTCGAGGTGTTGTGGTCCTGGCGGATCGGCGAAGCATCGAGTGGTATGAGATTCCGGCCGATCCGAAGGCGCCATGGATCCGCCACCCGATCGCCACTCTCCCGAAGGCTAACCAGTCGGGCCTCAAGATCGGCGACATTGCCGGGCATGGCCGTCCCGACCTTGTCTGCGGAACCTATTGGGTCGAGTGCCCCGCGGATCCGCTCAAAGAGCCATGGGCCGTGCATCGCTACGGCCAATGGGAAGGCGAGTTTGGCGGGATGAACCAACTGGCGATGGCGGACATCGACGGAGACGGCCGCCTCGAGATCGTGGCTGCGGAGGCGGAAATTCCCAACTCCCGATTGGCCGTGTTCACTCCGGATCCGAGCCATCCGGACGGCGCATGGAAGTGCGCCGAGATCGATCGGGGGCTTTACTGCCCGCACAGCGTTGTGGCGGCCGACCTGGACGGCGATGGGAGGCCGGATATTGTTGTGGGCGAAATGACCGCCGGCGGATGGAAGTTCCCTTTGCACGACAATCCCCGCATTTACGCCTATTTCAACCGAGGCGGGGGGCGGTTCGAGAAGCGAGTGTTGTGGGAAGGCGAGGGCGTTCACGAGATGGGCATGCTTCCGCGGCGGGAAGGCGGGCCTGTGGTTCTCTTTGCGGCGGACGAGACGCAGACCTGGAAAATCCCGGGCATGAAAACCCATGTCGGCCTGTGGACGATTAGCCTCCAGGGATCGATCGGGAAAAGGAATTGATGATCCGAAGCATTTCGCGTCGTTTGACAGGCGGGATCAAGTGGCCGAGAATAGGCGCGTCGGTTCGGAAACAACCTAAGGATCTGTGCAAAAATCGGAAGTAATTTTTGCACAGAACCTGAATCGAGAATCATTATGCCAATACCAGTTGGGGCCAAAGCACCGGATTTTACGCTGAAATCGAAACAGGCCAGCGGGCTTGTCGACGTCAAGCTGAGCGACAATTTCGGGAAGAAGAACACTGTCCTGCTCTTTTTCCCGGCCGCGTTCACAGGCGTCTGCACCCAGGAGCTGTGCGACATCACGGCTGGATTGAAGGCCTATTCGGGGCTCAATGCCGATGTGATCGGGATCAGCGTCGACACGCCGTTCGCGCAGGAGGCATGGGCGCAAAAGGAGAAGATCGGCATCACGCTCGTGAGCGACCTGAACAAGGAAGTCACCCGCAAGTATGGCGTTTTGTTTCCGATGCTGGCTGGGATTGGCGACACGGCGGCCCGCGCGGCGTTTGTCATCGACCGCAAGGGTGTCGTGCAATACAGCGAGCAGACGCCGACGCCGAAGGATCTCCCGGATTTTGCGAAAGTGAAGGAAACCCTGGCTCGGCTGGGCTGAGGTTTTTCGAGAAGGCTTGGAAACGAGCGCCTCTCCCCTCATGCCTTCCCGTGGCCGGCTGAAGCGGATCGCGAAGTGGGCAGGAGTGTCCGTTTTGCTCGTGGGGGTTCTGGTATTATGCGCTGGAGTCTGGATTGGCTACCAGCTGCGGGCCAGCTTGGCCCAGCTCGACGGCACACGGAAGATCCCGGGGCTGGCCAGCCCCGTCCTGGTCGAGCGCGACCATCTCGGCGTTCCCACCATCCGCGCCACCAACCGCGTGGACGCCGCGAGGGCGCTGGGATTCGTCCATGCCCAGGAGCGCTTTTTCCAGATGGACATTTTGCGGCGGATGGGCGCCGGCGAGCTGGCCGAACTGCTCGGGCGAGCCGTCATCTATCATGACAGGCAGGCTCGCCGCCACCAGTTCCGGCAGCGAGTTCGAAAGGCGTTCGATCCGGCGCACGGGGTTCTCACCAGGGAGGAGCTGGCCGTGCTCGAAGCCTACTCGGATGGCGCAAACGCCGGTCTCGAGGCTTTGGGGGCCGTCCCGCCGGAATATCTGCTCCTGCGGATCAAACCCCAGCCGTGGCGGCCCGAGGATTGCGGATTGGTCGCCTGCGCGATGTTCTTTGGATTGCAGGACGGCGAAGGGAGCACGGACAGGATCGAGGCGGTCATGAGGGATCTGCTGCCGGCCGAGGCGCGTTCGTTTTTTCTGCCTCGAGGCTCATCGTGGGATGCGGCGATCGACGATTCCGAATTTGCCCACGCGCCGGTTCCTCCGGCGAGCGTGATCGATTTCCGAACATGGACCAATGGCATTGCGCGGGAATCGCCCCGGGCAGCCGGCGATGGCGACCGGGATGATGCGGCGCCGGGCAGCAATAACTGGGCGGTCGGCGGGCGCGTCTCGGCCAGCGGCAGCGCCATCGTTGCCAACGACATGCACCTGGATTTGCGCATGCCGATCTTCTGGTATCGGGTGCGGCTCATTTTCCGCGACGAGATCGTAGGGGAGCAGGACCTGGTGGGGCTGACTTTGCCGGGCGCGCCGGTGATGACCGTGGGCAGCAACGGGCATGTGGCCTGGGGCTTCACCAATGCCTACCTGGACACGACCGACCTGGTCCGACTCGAGATCGACCCGGATCGACCGCAGTTCTACCGGACGCCCGAAGGCTGGAAGGAGATCGAGATTGTCGCCGAGGAGATCCGGGTGCGCGGGGACACGAACATCGCGATGCGCGTGATGAACACCATCTGGGGCCCGCTGGCGTCTGCGCCCGGCTTGCGGGGAAGCTACGCCGTATCTTGGGTGGCGCACCATCCGGAAAGCGTCGGTCCGCGTCTGATCGCCCTCGAACGCGCCCGGAGCGTCAAGGACGTGCTGGATGCCGCCCCCACTATTGGCACACCGTTGAACAACATTGTTGTGGGCGATCGCGAAGGCAATATCGGCTACACGCTCGTCGGCCGTCTCCCGCGCCGCGTGGGGTTCGATGGATCGGTGCCGGAATCCTGGGCCGACGGCAGCCGCCGCTGGGAGGGGCTCCTTTCTCCCCAGGAGTATCCGCGCCTCTTGAACCCGCCTTCCGGCCGGCTTTGGACTGCCAACAACCGCGTCATGGGCACCCCGGAATATATGAATGCGCACCCGGTGATTCCGGACGACGGAGCACGGGCGCGTCAGATTCGCGATGGCCTCCGCCCGCTCGAGCGGGCGAAGGAGACGGACTTGTTTGCCATTTACAAGGATGACCGGGCGCTGTTCCTGGAGCGGTGGCAGGCGCTGATGCTCGACACGGTGAAGCGGATGGACGGGCTTGGCACGAATCGGGTCGAGCTCGAGAAGCAGCTCGATGCCTGGGGCGGGCGCGCGGCTCCCGAATCCGTCGGCTATCGATTGGTCCGGCAGTTCCGGCTCCGCGTCTCCGACATGGTGTTCGAACCGCTCGTGAAGCGATTCAGAGATCGCCGAGCCGGATGGACACCTTGGGCATGGCTTTGCGAGACGACCCTATGGACGATCGTCGAGCAGCGTCCGGATCACCTCTTGAATCCGCGCTTCGGCACGTTTGAAGAACTGCTGGCCACGGCGGTCCGGGACATCCTGAAGTCGATCGAGAACGATGGCCTCGCCATCCAGGATGCCACCTGGGGCAAGGAGAACACCTTTCATATGCGCCACCCACTCAGCGAGGGGTTGCCCAAGATCGTATCCAAATGGTTGGATATGCCTCCCGCCGAGCTTCCAGGCGATAACGACATGCCCCGCGTTCAGGGACGGCATTTCGGCGTGACGGAGCGCTTGGTGGTCAGTCCCGGCCGCGAGGAAGATGGCCTCTTCAACCTGCCGGGGGGCCAGAGCGGTCATTTCCTGTCGCCCTTTTACCGGGCGGAGCATGAAGCGTGGATGCGGGCCGAGCCAACCCCGCTCTTGCCGGGAACGACCCGGCATCGGCTGGTCCTGGTTCCCGGCTGAAGCGCGAGCGTCTGCGGTCGATGAGAAACTGAGCCGCCGGGCGGATGCAGGGGAAAAATCAAAAAAACAATACGCAAAAACTCATCCGGGCATCCTTGACAAGTTGTTTGGGCTTAAGCACACTGCCAGCAAATCGATCTATTTGATGAACCAGGAAAACTATATGACAGCGATGACTCGTTTCGTGTCGGGTGTCTTTGCCGGGGCCTTAGGATTAGTCCTGATCGGGTCTGCCGCCACGGGGGCCAGGGCGGACTCGTTGGCTGGATTGCCGGGCCTGACGGCATCGGGCGGGGTGATCTCGACATTGACCTACGACGGAACCACTTACGTGCCCGAGGATTTGCAGCTTGGGACCACAACGCGCTGGTGGATCGATGGCGGTGGGACTGAGATCCTGTGGGATCCGGCGAACTCGGCAACGGATCCTTCGCAGACAACTCCCCCGGTGGCGGGCACGTCCACTCCGAAGGTGACCGATATTGGGGCCCACGCTGACAACTTCATTTTGAATGTCGGGACCGGGAATGACCTCTCCTCGACGGACGGGATCAATTTTCAGCAGACTGTTTTCCCTCTCTTGACCGACACATTCTTCGTTTTCGAGCGAGGCGGGAACGATGCGGGGAACATCCAGGCCATTCTTGGCGACGGGACCCTCGGAGGTCCGGTGGCCTTCGCCAAGGTCACTGACGGCGGCGTTTATGCCAATACCGGAGTCGCGGTCAACGGGCAGAACGCGTTCGGCCTTGTGTTCACGACGGATGTTCCGGTCCAGGGGATCCGGATCAACTCGTCCGGTTTCGATGCCTTGACGATCGCGGCGATCGTGCCCGAGCCATCGACGATCGCCCTGATCGGAATGGGCGGCTTGGCGCTGTGGTTTGCCGGCCGCAAGCGCAACTGACCTCGTGGGACGGCCATTTTTCCAGGCCGAAGCTGGTTCCAGCTTCGGCCTTTTTCCTGTACGGCTGGAATCTTGAAAGGAGTATCCTAACGATCATGAGACCCATGGGTTTGCTCTCGTTCTGGGTTGGGGCGGTGCTGGCGGTTTCCGTGTCCGGAGGCGAATACGCCGATCGCTTCGTCTGGGTCTTCGGCTGGAATCTCGGCCGCGACAGCGATGTCGCCGAGATCACCCGGTTGCTGGACACGGCCAGCGAGCATGGGATCAACGGAGCTGTTGTCTCATTCGGGCTCGACACGCTCTGCAAGAAAAGCCCGGAGTTTTTCCGGCGCCTCGACCAGGTGAAGCAATCGTGCGAAAAGCGCCGCATCGAGCTGATCCCGGCCATTTTTTCCGTGGGCTATGGCGGCAGCGCGCTGGCGCACAACCGCAACCTGGCCGAGGGATTGCCCGTGATCGATGCCCCGTTCGTCGTGGAAGGGCAGGAAGCGCGGTTCGCTCCGGATTCATCGGTAGGCATGGCCAACGGTGGATTCGAAGAGGCGTCAGAGCACCGTTTGGCTGGATTCAAATTGCAGGATCGTCCGGGCGCCGTGAGCTTTGTGGACACGCAGGTCAAGCATGCAGGGAACAGCTCCTTGCGCATGGAACGGTTCGATCCGCAGCCGCCCGGGCACGGCCGGATCATGCAGGAGCTGAAGCTGCATCCGCACCGGGCCTACCGGATGAGCCTATGGGTCCGGACCGATGGATTGGAGCCGGCGAGCGGCTTTCGGATGCAGGTGTTGGCGGGCAGGCGAAACCTGTCGTCCCAGAAATTATCCATCGAGTCCTCGGGCGACTGGCGCAAGGTGACGATGGTGTTTAACAGCCATGGTTTTGACACGGTCAGGGCCTATGCCGGCGTCTGGGAAGGCAAGGGGGGGAGGGTATGGCTCGACGACTGGACGCTCGAGGAGATCGGCCCTCTCAACGTCCTGCATCGCCCCGGCACGCCGGTGGCCGTCCGGAGCGATGACGGCTCGAGGACCTACACGGAAGGAAAGGACTTCGCCCGGCTCGAGGATCCTCGATACAGCCTTCGCAGCCTGGATCGCCCCTGGCCTGGGTTACGGCTGCTGCCGGGCGGCGCCATTCGGGACGGAGAACGGCTGCGGGTGAGCTGGTATCACTCGATGTCGATCAACGATTCCCAGGTGACAGTCTGCATGGGCGAGCCGGAGCTGTATGAGATCTTCGAGCACGAATCCAGGCTGCTGGCCCAACACCTCCGCCCCAAGCGGATATTCCTGAACATGGACGAAGTGCGCATGGGCGGCACCTGCGAGGCATGTCGGGGACAAAACATGGGGGTGCTGCTGGGCGAGTGCATCACCAAACAGGCTCGGATCCTCCAAAAGCATAATCCTAATGCCCGGATCTATGTCTGGTCCGATATGCTCGATCCCAACCATAACGCCCATGGCGATTACTACCTCGTCGAGGGCGATTTCACGGGGTCATGGACGCATGTTCCCCGGGATCTGGTCATTGCGGTCTGGGGCGGTGCGCCGCGGGAAATGAGCCTCCAATTCTTCGACGATCTGGGATTCGAAACGCTGGTTGCCTGCTATTACGACGGGGATGATCTGGAGGACGTGAAGGGCTGGATCCGGATCGCTGGCGCCAGGCAGAGAGTGCGGGGATTCATGTACACCCCTTGGCAAAAGAAATACCAGCTGCTGCCGGCTTTTGGCGATTTGCTCCAGGCGGATTGAGACGGCCCGATCGCATTCTATTTGCTGCAATCCATGGACTGCGTCTGCTAACGTGGCGGCATGGCTGGCGTGGCACGGGTGTTGGGAATGACTTGGATTGGCGCTTGCTGCCTGTTGTGCCTGTTTCTGGTCTTTGGGATCTCCACCGGGCGCGTCGCTGCGGCGGATACAACATGGCTTGCGCCGGCGGCCCTGGCGATTTCGCCGGATGCGAGCTGGATCTACGTCGCGTGCTCGAGGGCCAATCGGATCCTCGTGGTCGACTCCGTGGGATTGAAGGTGGCACGGTGCCTTCCGCTCCCGGCTCCGCCCAGTGGAATTGCCGTGGCTCCGGATGGACAGACTCTCTATGTGACCTGTCCGGGACCGCGCAGCCGCATCCTGGCCGTGGATGCGGCACGCGGAGCTGTGATCGCCGACGTCGAGGGCGGGCACACGTCCACGGACCCCACGTTGAGCCTGGACGGGAAAACTCTCTTTGTGTGCCATCGGTTCGAGGATGGGGTGGGGATCTATGACCGGGCGGCGATGAAGGAAATCTGCCGCGTGCCCGTCCGAAGAGAGCCGGTCGCGGCGGCAGTCACGCTGGATGGCCGATGGCTGCTGGTTGCCCACGGCCTGCCCTGGGGCAAAGCCGATGCCGAGCGGGTTGAGGCGGTGGTGTCGGTCATCGACACAGGCCGGCGGAGGGTCGTCGATGAGCTTTGGCTGCCCAGCGGCAGCAGCCTGGTCAACGACGTGGCCCTCTCCCCCGATGGGCGGCATGCAGTGGTCACTCACGTCCTGGCGCGGTTCACGCTCCCCACATCGCAGGTCGAGCGCGGGTTGATCAATGCAAACGCGATGACCTTGATCGACCTCGAGCGAATGGAGGTTCGCAACACCGTGCTGCTGGACACGATGGATCGCGGATCGGCAAACCCGTGGGGAGCGGGCTGGAGCGGGGACGGGGGCACGCTGCTGGTGGCGATCTCGGGCGGCCACGAGGTGAGCATTGTGGATTTCAACGCCTTGATGGAAAAGCTGGAGCGATTGTCGCCGCCGCTGTCGGCCGCAGCCCGGCTGGGATTGCCTTACAGCAGCGCCCCGGCGCACACGGCTTCCGACGTTCCGAACGACCTCGAGTTTCTCGATGGCTTGCGCGAGCGCAGGCCCTTGGCTCGAGAGGATCTGGGTCCGCGAGCCGTCGCGGTCGCCGGGCCGACGGCCTACGTCGCGAACTTTTTTTCGGACACCCTGAGCGCTGTGCGGCTCGCAGCCGGCGGACCAGGCCCGGCGGTCCGGACAATCCCCTTGGGCGGCCCGGTCCGCCGCACCGAGGCCGACTTCGGAGAGATGTATTTCCATGACGCGCGCCTCTGTCATCAGCAGTGGCAAAGCTGTGCCAGCTGCCACCCCGGCGACGGGCGCGCGGATGGGTTCAACTGGGACCTGCTCAACGACGGCGTTGGGAATCCCAGGAACACCAAAAGCCTCCTGCTCGCATTCGACACTCCCCCGTCCATGATCATGGGGGTGCGCGAGGATGCGGCGGCAGCGGTCCGGGCGGGCGTTCGGCACATCCTGTTCACGGAGCAGCCCGAGCGGGTCTACCGAAGTCTCGATGCCTATGTGCGGTCGCTGCAGCCGGTTCCCAGCCCGCATTTGGACCGCAGCCGATTGTCGGCGGCGGCTCGGCGCGGCCGGCAGCTCTTCGAGAGCGCCGCCACAGGCTGCTCGAGATGCCATCCCGCCCCGTTGTTCACGGATCTGAAATCGCACGATGTCGGGACCGGCGGCCGATCGCCCGAAGAGGGAGCCGCGTTCGACACGCCGACCCTGATCGAGGTGTGGCGGACGGGGCCGTATCTGCACGATGGATCGGCCAGCTTGCGCGAGGTGCTGGTCGAACGAAACAGCGGCGATCGCCACGGCGCCACATCCCATTTGACCGCCGACCAGGTCAACGATCTTGCCGCATATGTGCAATCGCTCTAGGATGCAAAACCAACCATAGCCCCATGATGAAGCGCATCGATCAGATAATCCTGGCTGTCTGGCTGCTGGCCGTGCCGCCCGCTATCGCATCTGCCCCGGACCCGGCGGCCGCGCTCTGGTTCAACGCGCCCGCCACGCAGTTTCACCACTCCCTTCCGCTCGGAAACGGCCGGATCGGCGCCATGGTGTTTGGCGGCGTGCACGAGGAGCGGATCGTGCTCAATGAAAGCTCGGTCTGGTCCGGGTCCCGGCAGGACGCGGACCGGCCGGATGCGCACCGGGCATTGCCGGAGATCCGCCGCCTGCTGCTCGAGGGGAAGAACGGCGAGGCCGAGCGGTTGGTCAACGCAAACTTCACATGCCAGGGCAAAGGCTCCGGGCATGGGAACGGGGCGGGTGTTCCCTTCGGATGTTACCAGACGCTGGGCGATTTGCGGCTGAGGTTCAGCCCCTCGCCGGCCGGGCCGGAGCTCCGGTGCGGCAGCGGGCACCGCGCCTGGTCGGCCGGCGAGGAGATCGAGTTCTCGATGGATGGCGATCCGGACACCAAGTGGTGTGTCATCCACGAAGGCCGCCCGGTGGTCTGGCGGTTCGACGCCGGGAATGCGGGCGCCGCTCCGGCGAGGTATCGTTTCACTTCGGCCAATGACGTGCCCGCGCGCGATCCGCGATCCTGGAAGCTGGAGGTGTCGGTGGACGGACAGACCTGGCGCCTGCTGGACGAGCGGAACGGGGAGCCGCCGTTTGCCCAGCGTCACGAGACCCGGCAGTACGAGATCGCGAAGCCGGCGGCGGGCCGGCACTTCCGACTCACATTCTTGCCGAGCCCGGGCGTCACGCATTTCCAGGTGGCGGAGATCGCGCTCGAGGGCCTCCAATCCGCCCATTCCGTCCCGGCGCCGCCGGCCGGATACATTCGCACGCTCGACCTGCGCTCGGGGTCGGCCATGGTTGTATATCGGGAGAATGGAGTCCGGTTCACGCGCGAGCATTTCGTGAGCGCGCCCGATGAAGTCTTCGTGACCCGGTTGACCGCGGACCGGCCGGGATCGCTGTCGCTGACGATTGGGATGGACCGGAAGGAGCGATTCGAGACTCGGGCGACCCGAGCGGACGAGCTCTTGATGAGCGGTTCTTTGAACGACGGGCGCGGCGGCAAGGGCGTGACCTATGCGGCGCGGTTGCGGGCGTGGGTCAGCGGCGGCTCGATCGAAGCCGAGGGCGACAGGCTCGTCGTGGCGAATGCGGACGAAGTCATCCTGCTGCTGGCGGCGGCGACCGATTACCGGGGGTTTGCAGGCCGGCAGCTCGATGATCCCCTGGCTGGAACCTCGAGCGATCTCGACCGGGCCTCGAGGAAGTCGTTCGACGAGCTTCGATCGGCGCAGAGGGCCGATCACGGGAAATGGTTCGACCGGGTGGAGCTGAGTCTCCCGGCCACCGCGAACAGCGTCCTGCCGACCGACGAGCGGCTGGCTGGATTCGCCCGCGGGGCGGCTGATCCGGCGCTGGCGGCATTGTATTTCCATTATGGCCGATACCTGCTCATCAGCTCCTCGAGGCCCGGCGGCCTGCCAGCCAATTTGCAGGGGATCTGGGCGGAGGAGATCCAGACTCCCTGGAATGGTGACTGGCACCTCGATGTCAATGTGCAGATGAACTACTGGCCGGCCGAGGTCTGCAATCTGTCCGAGCTGCACGAGCCGATGCACAAGCTCATCGCGTCGATGGTCGAGCCGGGCCGCAAGACGGCCCGGGCTTACTACAGCGCCCGCGGCTGGGTGGCCCACGTGATCACCAATCCATGGGGCTACACGTCGCCGGGGGAATCGGCGTCGTGGGGCGCCACCGTGAGCGGGTCGGCCTGGCTCTGCCAGCATCTCTGGGAACATTACGCCTTCACGCTCGATCGCGAGTTCCTGCGCTGGGCCTATCCGATCCTGAAGGAATCCTCGATGTTCTATCTCGACAACCTGATCGAGGAATCCAGCAACCGGTGGCTCGTCACGGGCCCGTCCAATTCGCCCGAGAACGCCTTCCGGCTGCCGGACGGCACGGTGGCGCACGTATGCCTGGGGCCGACGATCGACATGCAGCTGCTGCGCGAGCTGTTCGGCAACACCATCCGCGCCGCCGAGATTCTGGGGCTGGATGCCGGCTTCCGCCGCGAGCTCGCCGAGAAACGAGCCCGGCTGGCGCCCAACCGCGTGGGCCCGGATGGCCGGCTCCAGGAATGGCTGGAGCCCTACCCGGAGCCCGAGCCCAGGCACCGGCACTGTTCGCCTCTCTACGGGCTGCATCCCTACCACGAGATCACGCCCCGCGGGACGCCCGAACTGGCGGCGGCGGCCCGCAAGCTGCTCGAGAGCCGCGGCGACGAAGGCACCGGATGGTCCCTGGCGGCAAAGATCAATTTATGGGCCCGGCTCGGCGACGGCGATCGGGCCCATCGGCTTCTGCGGATGCTGTTGCGACCCGTGGCTGGCGGCGGCATGAAATACCTTGGCGGCGGCGGTTCGTCCGCCAACCTCTTTTGCTTCCACCCGCCGTTTCAGATCGATGGCAACTTCGGCGGCTGCGCCGGCGTGGCCGAGATGCTGTTGCAGTCGCATGCGGGCGAGATCGAGCTGCTGCCGGCACTGCCTCGATCGTGGCCTGATGGGTCCGTCCGCGGGCTCAAGGCGCGCGGCGGATTCACCGCTGACGTCGCGTGGAAGGACGGCCAAGTGCAGTCCGCCGCGATCCGCGCCGCCGCGGACGGCTCCGTCCAGGTGCGGCATGGCCAGCGCGTGACCACGCTTTCGATTCAGGCGGGCGAAACCAAAACCATTGGATATTCACAATAGACAAATTATGAAAAAGCTCCTCCGTCTGCTGCCGCTTGCCTTGGCGGCAGGCTGTGCCACCGGCAAGCCGCTCCAGCGCTACGCATGGGTCACCGGCCTCAAGCCGGAAAAGGCGGCCGTTTACCGCGATCTCCATGCGCACCCATGGCCGGGAGTCAACCGGATGATCAAGGAATGCCACATCCAGAACTACTCGATCCACGAGTGCGAGATCGACGGCAAGCTCTACCTCTTCTCCTACCTCGAATATACCGGGACGGATTTCGAAGCGGACATGAGGAAGATGGCCGAGGATACCGAGACGCAGCGCTGGTGGAAAGAGACGGCCCCGTGTCAATCGCCGCTGCCATCCGCGGCCGCGCAAGGCAAGATCTGGGCCGACACGAAGGAAGTGTACTACTTGAAATAGCGAAGCCCGCGCCCGCTGCGCGCAGCGCCATCCTTCCTCGCGCGTGAGCGGCCTGCCGGTTACCGGGTTCACGGATCCGGCCCTGCGGGCGGATGACGCTTTTGGATCGAACCGTCTATAGCCATGACATCCCGCGAACGCATCCTCGCCGCCGTCGAACATCGCCAGCCAGACAGGGCGCCTGTCGACCTCGGCGCAACCCCGAGCAGCGGCATTTCCGCTATCGCCTACGGCAATCTCAAACGCCATCTCGGCTTCGTGCAAGGAAGCACGCGTGTCTACGACGTGGTCCAGCAGCTGGCCGAACCGGAGGGCTTCCTGCTCGATCGGTTCGAGGTGGACGCGATCGACATCGGGCGCGCTTTCAACCAGGAGGGATCCGCCTGGCGCCCGGCGATGCTCCTCGATGGCCAGAGCGCGCTCTATCCGGCATGGTTTCGGCCCGAGCGCCAGACCGATGGATCGTTCGTGGCGCGGACGAAGAACGGTCTCGAAATCGCCCGGATGCCGGCCGGCGGCGCGTTTTTCGATCAGACCTGCTTTCCATACCTGGACGGATATCCGGCCGATTTCCGCCAGCTTTCGGACGAGATGGGCAAGGTGCTCTGGGCCGCCCTGGTCCATAGCCCTTGGGATCACGCCGCAGACCCCGGCTTCTGGGACAGTCTGCGGACAAGCGCGATCGAGCTGCGCCGCGCCAGCCGCCGCGCGCTGATGATTGTCATCGGCTGCAACCTGTTCGAGTGGGGCTGCTTCCTCCGTCGCATGGACAACTTCCTCATGGACTTGGCGGCCGAACCGAAACAGGTCGAGGCCATGCTCGATGCCCTCATGGAGCGGCATCTGGCCGGGCTCGAGAAGGCCTGCCGAGCCGTCGGCGATGTGGCGGACATTATCCGCTTCGGAGATGACCTCGGGGCCAATGGGGGGCCGTTCATGTCGCCCGGCACGTACCGGCGCTTCTTCAAGCCGCGCCACAGGATCCTGTGCGATTACGTCCACAAGCACACCAGGATGAAGACCTTTCTGCATTCATGCGGGTCGATTCGCGCCTTGTTGCCGGACCTGATCGAAGCGGGCTATGACATCATCAATCCAGTGCAGACCAGCTGCAAAGGAATGGAGCCGGAGGGGCTCAAGGCCGACTTCGGGCGGGACATCTGTTTCTGGGGGGGCGGCTGCGACACGAAAACCGTCCTGCCCAAAGGCGCCCCGGCAGAAGTCAAGGATCACGTGAAGCGCCGGCTCGAGATCTTCATGCCGGGCGGCGGCTTTGTGTTCAGCGCGGTCCACAACATCCTGCCCGAGGTGCCGCCCGAAAACATTGTGGCTATGTTCGAGGCTGTCCAGGAGTTCGGCGGCGCCGGCTAAGGGCCATCGAGCGCCGTGAGGGGCCTCCAGCGGATGTTTGGGATCTGTGCAAAAATTAATTCCGATTTTGCTGGAGGGGATTGGGCGGGCTGGCAAGGCGCGACGAGCGAGCATACCCGCGCGGTCTGTGAGCGAGGCTCAGGCTCTCTGCACGGAAGCAGCTTCCGAGATTCGGTCCCACGCAACCCGCAGCCGTAAAGCAAACGAGCGACGAGGTTGGTCGGGTATCCCCCAACGTCACCGACGGCTTGCAACAAGGCCCAGGTCCCGGTTAAAGTCGGGGCATGACGCAAGTGAACGGGCCGCGTGGCCCGGAGCGCGTCCACGTCATGCAACGGAGTGCCCAGGACGTCCTTGGGCTTCCTTTGCGTGCATAATGCCTTGCGCGGTAATGGGTTGGGCTCATATTTGAGTGCCTTTCAATATACGAACCGCCAGTCGCATAATCAATGTTCTGCAACAATCCGAGCCTCAGCATGAGCGATTACCAGATCATTGACACCAATGCTGACAACGTCGGCGGCTGCGGCCACTGTGGTAATAAAAGCGCTAGCAACCTGGGGCATCGCCGGAAGACGAATTGGCTCAAGGAGCGCTATGCGGAGGGCCTAAGGTACAGAGTGCTCCGCTCAGAGAAGTCCGGTGATGTTGGAATGATCGAGTACGCCCTCGGCAATGATTCGTGGCGGCCTGTGGAGGCAGAGGGTTACCTCGTCATCCATTGCTTGTGGGTCTATGGCAAACACAAGGGAAAAGGGCTTGGATCTCGGCTGCTAAAGAGCTGTCTGGAGGACGCCAAGAAGAGCAAGTGCCGAGGGGTCGCCGTGGTGACCAGCTCCGATAGTCTCATGGCCGGAAGTGATTTATTCCTCAAAGCGGGTTTTGTCTTGGTAGATCGCACCATCGGTAGCAGTGAGGCGTCCGCGGCCCACTATGAACTACTGGTCAAGAAGCTCCAGAAGACGGCCTCTGATCCTCGGTTCATTGTCGACAGGGAGCGACTATTCAAGCGGTACCGGAAGGGCCTGACGATCCTAGCAGCCGATCAGTGCCCGTATGTGGCAAAATCGGTGGAGAGGATTGCGGAGGCGTCGAGGAGGTTGGGGCTTGAGCCGAAAGTGGTTCGAGTCGGCAGCGCCAAGGCGTCCAGGGAGCTTCCAACGCCCTATGGCGTGTTCAGTATCATTTGCGATGGAAAGCTCATCGCGCACCGGCCGATCAGCGCCACGAGATTCAGGACGATCATGCACAGGAATGCAGAACAAACCGGCTGCACCGAACGCCGGGATCGCGCCTCGGTTGACAATCGGACACCATCGGCCCGGCGTCGGTGAGGCCGGGACTTTCGGTGAAGAGTACTCTCACGGAGGCACAAAGACACGGAGATAAACGAGAATGCGATAGGGATCATCGCGGTCGGCTGTGCGGTCGAGTTGCACCGGGATCTGGGACCCGGCTTGCTGGAGACGGTCTACGAAGCGACCCTGGCCCGGGCGCTGGAGCGGCGGGGCCTGAGCGTCCAGCGCCAGGTGGGCGTTGGAATTGAGTATTTGGATCCGGAACCTCCGTGTCTTGGTGTCTCCGTGAGAGAAGAACACATCGAACCAGACAGTCCACCGAACGCGACTCCGCCGCGTCGGTGACCTTGTCGTTATGCCGCGAACGTCCTACGCGTTTGATGGCTCACCTGCACAAGAACATGAGACGACTCTTGCTCCTCCTCTTGATCGTGGGCGGTTCACGCTGGGCGCGGTCCCAGAGCTTGATCGCCTACACCGCCGGTCCCGCCTTTTCCATCCCATCGAGGTTCACCCCAGCCTCGATTGACTTGAACCAAGACGGCATTCCCGACTTCAGTCTCATCGGTGGTTTCCCGCTTTGCACGATGGATATTCAGAAATCGGCAAGGCATACCCGGTGCAGGGCAAGGGGCCCGTGGACACGTTCCCTTGGACGAATCTGAGCTGGGTCATTCCCTCTACGGCGACCAACAGCATGGTAGATTTGCCGATGAGTGAGCCGGCCCAGTTCTTCCGCGTGGTGGAGGCGGATTGAGCGAGAAGAAGACGCTTTATTCGGCGCCTTGATTTTGGTGAGATTGGCCGATGATGAACCCGCTCCTTTTCAGCCCCGCGCTCGCAGCGTTGCTGGTCCAAGGCATTCACGCCGCACATCCTCCGGTCACGCCGCGACTCGTGGGCGAGTGGTGGACGGTGGCGGGCGATCCGGATCTCGGAGCGCTCACCAGCCCGAAGCAGCAGCCGGTGGATTTCGGGATCTGGCAGGCCGCGGACGGCGCCTGGCAGATCTGGTCGTGCATCCGCGGGACCAAAGAGCCCGGCAACACGCGGCTGTTCCACCGCTGGGAAGGTGCGAAGCTGACGGATGCCAATTGGACACCGAAAGGCATCGCCCTCCAGGCCGATCCGGCGCTGGGCGAAACCCGGGGCGGGTTGCAGGCGCCCTATGTCATCCGGCACGAAGGCAAATTCTGGATGTTCTACGGCGATTGGGTAAACATCTGCCTTGCCACCAGTACGGATGGAAAGCGCTTCAGCCGCTATCAAAACGCCGAAGGGAAACCCCAGCTCGATTTCGCTGGCACGATCGATCGCACCCGCAACGGGCGGGATCCGATGGTGCTGCGGATCGGCAGCCGCTGGCACCTCTACTACACGGCGCATCCGGGCAACAAGGGCTTCGATTATGCGCGCACCTCGGACGACTTGATCCATTGGGGCCGGGAGCGCGTTGTGGCCGCAGGCGGCAGGTCGGGCGACGGCCCATATTCGGCCGAATGCCCCTTCGTGGTCGAGCCGCAACCCGGTCATTTCTACCTCTTCCGGACACAGGCCTACGGAAAGAACGCGCAGACCATGGTCTACCACTCGAGAGACCCGCTCGACTTCGGCATCGGCAACGACGCCGACCATTACGTGGCTGCGCTGCCTGTGGCTGCGCCCGAGGTGTTTCGGCACGAGGGCCAATGGTACATGGCCGCCTTGCTGCCGACGCTGAAAGGCATCCGGATCACGCGGATGGAGTGGGTGGACTCGGCCGCGCAATGAGGGGCGCGGGCCTCGGGGCACACAGCGCGGTCGCATGGGCGTGCGGCGGACGCTCCTTGCCTCCTTGCCGGGGCATTTCCGAATTGACATTGTGGTGAGCTTAGTGCGATAGGTTTGGCGTGGCCCCTAAGCTCAAGTCTCACTCCGCTGACGTGGAGCTTCCCAAGTATCTGCGCATCAGCCGGGAAATCATCGGGTCCATCGAGAGCGGGAAGCTGCCGCTGGGCGGACGGGTGCCATCGGAAAACGAGTTGATCCGGCGATATGGAGTTAGCAACACCATTGCGCGCAGGGCATTACAGGAGACGGAGCAGGCAGGTTGGGTGGTCCGGATCAAGGGCAAAGGCACCTTCGTGCGCCAGAACCGGGTGGATCGAAGCGCCATGCGCATCCTGGGATTCACCCGGAACATGCGGGAGGCGGGGCGGACGCCATCGACCCGATTGGTGGAGGCCTTAGTGCACAAAGCAGGGCATTCAGTGACTGTCAACGGCCGGCTTTACATGCTGCGCGGCCCGCTGTGCCGGATCGAGCGCGTGCGATTGGCCGACGGGATCCCCATGATGCGCGAGATTCGCTACATCTCGCTGCGGTTTTGTCCGGGGATCCAGAAGCAGCCCCTGGAGAGTTCGCTCTACGATATCTACGAGAAGGAGTATGGATTGCAGCTCAGCCAGGTCGACCAGATCCTGAGCGCCATCGAGGTGCCGGACGACCTGCTCGATGTGTTCGGGCTGCGGGCTCCCGTGCCGGCGTTTCAGGTGGAAGGGGTGACCTTCTGCGGCAAGGAGCAGATCCTCGAGATGGAGGACTCGATTTATCGCGGCGACATGTATCGATTTTCGGTCAAGGCGACTCGGTGACGATTCATGGCAACCTCATATACCAAGGCATTTCTGTCGGGGCTGTATCGGCAGCTTTGCACCATCCGGGTGTTCGAGACGCGGTGCATCCAACTGTATCGACAGGGCTTGATCCGGGGCTATCTGCATCCCTACTTGGGGCAGGAAGCGATTGCGGTGGGCGTATGTGCGGCGCTCGGGCCGCAGGATTACCTGACCAGCACCCACCGGGGGCATGGCCACTGCATCGCGCGCGGGGCGGACCTGCGCCGGATGACGGCGGAGATCACGGGCAAGCGGACCGGCTATTGCCAGGGCCGGGGCGGCTCGATGCACATCGCCGACCTGTCGCAGGGCAACCTGGGCGCCAACGGCATCGTGGGGGGCGGCACGGCGATCGGGGTTGGGGCGGCCTTGAGCGTTCGAATGCAGGGCAAGGAGAGCGTGTGTGCGGTCTTCACCTCGGATGGGGGGGTCATGAACGGCACATTTGGCGAGTCGCTGAACCTGGCGGCCGCCTGGGACCTGCCGGTTCTGTTCGTGATCGAGAACAACCAGTATGCCGTCTCGCTGCCGGTCCGCGAGGCGACGCGAGAACCGGAGCTTTACAAGCGGGCCGCCGGATACGGTGTCGAAGGGCGCCGGATCAATGGCAACCATGTGCTCGAGGTCTACGAGACGGCGGCCGAGTATGTGCGCCGGTGCAGGGCGGGGGAGGGGCCTTTCGTCATCGAAGCGTTAACCTACCGCCATGCCGGCCATCACGTAAACGATCCCGGCACATACATGCCGGAAGACCAGAAGGAACATTACCGGAAGATGGATCCGTGCCTGTTGGGCCAGCAGTTTCTCATCGAGCTGGGCGGGGCAAGCCGCGAAGAGGTGGCGGCGATCGAAACCGATGTTGGGAAGGCTATGGACGACGCGGTGGAGTTCGCCAGGCAGAGCCCGGAAACGCCCCTCGAGGATTTCCTGGAACAGATCGGCCATTACTGATGAGCGCGACACCCCCCCATGGTCTTCATGGCAGGCATCCGTCGAACCGTGCCCGGGTCCAGTACCGCACGGCGCTCAACGAGGCGCTGGCGGAGGAGATGCGGCGGGATCCGAAGGTGTTCGTGCTGGGGGAAGGGATTGGCGAGCGGGGCGGCTCCTACAAGGTGACGCAGGGCTTGCGGGCGGAGTTCGGCGCGGGCCGCGTGATCGACACGCCGCTGGCCGAGGCCAGCTTCACCGGCGTGGGGATCGGGGCCGCGCTGACCGGGATGCGGCCGGTGGTCGAGATCCTGTTCATCGATTTCACGATGCTGGTGATGGACCAGCTCGTGAACCAGGCCGCCAAGGTGCGCTTCATGACGGGCGACCAGGCCCGAGTGCCGCTGGTCTTGCGCACGCAGGGGGGGGCGGGCAACGGCCTGGCGGCGCAACACTCGCAAAGCCTCGAGGCCTTGTTCTATCACATCCCCGGCCTCAAGGTGGTGATGCCTTCGACGCCCGCCGACGCCAAGGGATTGCTCAAGGCATCGATCCGGGACGATTCCCCGGTCATCTTCATCGAGCACAAGCTGCTGTACCTGACCGAAGGCCCGGTGCCGGCCGGGGAGGATTTTGTGATCCCGCTGGGCAAGGGGGATATCAAGCGCCCCGGAAGGGATGTGACGCTCATCGCCTGGTCGAACATGGTGCCGCGGTCGCTGGCGGCCGCGGACAAGCTTGCTGCGGAGGGCATCGAAGCGGAAGTGGTCGATCCCCGGACCTTGGTGCCGCTGGACGAGGAGTTGATCCTCGCCTCGGTCCGGAAGACCGAGCACGTCGTGATCGTCCAGGAAGCGGTGCGGCGGGGCGGCGTGGCATCGGACCTGGCTTCGATCATTCAGGCCAAGGCATTCGATTACTTGGACGGCCCGATCGAAATCGTCGCGGGGTTGAACACACCCATTCCGTTCAACCTCGAGCTGGAAAGCAGATGCGTGCCGCAGGAAGCGGACATCATCCGGGCGGCAAGGCGCGTGGCGGGGAGGGATTTATGCCGCTGATTTCGATGAAACCGATGCTGGCAGCCGCGCGGCGGGCGGGCTACGGCGTGGGCGCATTCAACATCGTCGATTACAACTCGGCGCGGGCAGTCGTGCGCGCCGCCGAGGATCTCCGCGCGCCCGTGATTGTTCAGACGTCGGTCAAGACCGTGAAGTTCTGGGGCGCGTCGGCCATTGGCGGCTGGCTGCGGGAGCTGGCGGAGAAGACGCGCGTTCCGGTGGCATTGCACCTGGATCACTGCACGCGGCTGGACGTGATCGTGCAGTGTCTGGCGGCGGGCTGGACGTCGGTGATGATCGACGCATCGGACAAGGCGTTCGAGGAGAACCTGGCGCTGACGAAGAAGGTGCTCGAGATCACGGAGCCGTTGGGGGTGGGAGTCGAGGCGGAGCTGGGCGCCATTGGCGGCGTCGAGGATGACAAGAAGGTGAGCGATGCGGATGCCCACCTGGTAGACCCGGAGAGAGCGGCGGCGTTTTGCGAGCTGCCGCTGGCGGTGTTCGCGCCGGCCATTGGGACCGCGCACGGGTACTACAAGAGCGCGCCGAAGATCGCCTTCGACCGGCTCGAGACGCTGTTCCGCCGCACGAGCATGCCGTTCGCGCTGCACGGCGGGACCGGCTTGTCCAACGAAGTGTTCCAGCGCTGCATCCAGCTGGGGTGCGCCAAGATCAACATCTCGACGCAGCTGAAGCATTCGTTCATCGACAGCTTTGTCGAGTATCACCAGGCGAAGAAGGAATACGAACCCCTCAAGCCGCTGGGCGCTCAGTTCGACCGCATGAGGCAGGAGGTCATTGAAAAGATCCGGCAGTTCGGCGGCGAAGGCCGGGGTCGGGATTACGAACTGGAACGCTGATCACTCGTATGGCGACTGCCATCCACATGCCGCAAGTCGGCCAGGACATTCGGACCGCCCGCATTGTCGAGTGGAGAAAGAAAGCAGGCGATGCGGTTCAGAAGGGCGAGGTTGTGGCTATCGTCGAGTCGGACAAGGCGGTCTTCGAAGTGCAGTCCGATCAGGAGGGCGTGCTCCTGAAGATCACGGTTCCGGCGGGCGGGGAAGGGGCGGTATTCGAGCCGATCGCGTGGGTGGGTGAGCCCGGCGAGCCGGTTTCCGACGGCCCTGGAAGCGATGGAATTCCTTCCGTTCCTTCGCCAGGACCGGCCATCTCGCCTGCGATGGTTGAGATTCCCGGCCCGGTCGCGGAGCATCGGCTTGCCTCGCCGGCCGTCCGTCGTGTTGCTCGCGAACGAGGAGTGGACTTGAGCCGGGTGAAAGGGACAGGCCCGGGCGGGCGCATCCTGAAGGAAGACGTGCTGGCCGCGGCCGGGGCCCGGGAAGGAGCGCCGCCGATCTCTCGCGCGACTGACCGAGCTGCTCGAAACCGTCAGGATTCAAGGACTCCAGGCTCATGAAAGCCTTGCTGTTCGACTGTGACGGCGTGCTGGTGGACACCGAGCGCGATGGCCATCGTGTGGCGTTTAACCAGGCGTTTGCGGCGAGCCACCTCGAGGTGGAATGGGATGTCGCGCTCTATGGCGAACTGCTGGCGATTGCGGGCGGCAAGGAACGCATGCGCCATTACTTCGACCATCGAGGCTGGCCCGCGGGAGTTGCGGACCGGGAGGCGCTGATCCAGGAGCTCCATCGTCTCAAGACGGATCGGTTCATGCGGATCGTGGAGAGCGGTCAGCTGCCGTTGCGATCGGGCGTTCAGAGGCTCGTCGACGAGGCGATCGCGGCGGGCGTTCGGCTGGCGGTCTGCTCGACCTCCAACGAGCGGGCGGTGACGGCGATTGTGGAGACGCTGCTGGGTCCGGAGCGCCGGCTGCGGTTCGCGATCTTTGCGGGAGACATCGTGTCGCGCAAGAAGCCAGCGCCGGATATCTACCTGCTGGCGAGCGAGCGCCTGGGGCTGGACGCGAAGGGATGCGTGGTGGTCGAGGACAGCCGCAACGGATTGCTGTCGGCCAAAGCGGCGGGAATGGCCTGCCTGATCACGCGGAGCCGCTACACCTGTCACGAGAATTTTTCCGAGGCTGATCGGGTCGCGGATGAGCTGGGCGACGATCCGGCATCGGGTGTCACCCTGAGCCAGCTCCAACGAATGTCCAGCTCCACTTCATGAAGATATTTTTAGACACCGCGGACATCGCCTCGATCGAGCGCGCCAGCGCGACCGGTCTGCTGGATGGCGTTACCACCAATCCCAGTCACGTCGCCAAGGCCGGGCGCATCTTCGAGGATGTCATCCAGGCGATCTGCGCCCTGGCGCCACGGCATGTCAGCGTGGAGGCCGTGGCGGACACGGTGGAGGGGCTGGTGGCGGAGGCGCGGCGGCTGGCGGCGTTCGGCAAGCAGGTCGTGATCAAGATCCCGATGACACGGGAGGGCTTGCGGGCCGTCCCGGTCCTCGAGCGGGAGCATGGAATCCGAACGAACGTGACCATGGTGTTTTCGCCGACCCAAGCGGTCCTGGCGATGAAGGCGGGGGCGAGCTTCGTGAGCATCGTGCTCAGCCGTCTCGAGAGCGTGGCGATCGAGAGCGACCGGCTGATCGCCGACACCATGGACTTCAAGCGCAGGTACGGCTTCGCCTCCGAGATCATCGCCGGGAGCGTGAAGACGCAGCCGACCGTGCTGGCATGCCTGCGGGCGGGGGTGGACATCGCCACGGTTCCCGAGGACCTGTTCAACCAGCTTTATCAGCATCCGCTGACCGAGATGGGCCTCGCCCAATTCGCCCATGACTGGGCCAAGGTCAAGAAACGTCTGTGAACACCAGGACCTGGGCCTCCGGTCCATCCAACTCCCATCCAACTCCCATCCAACTCACACGCCATGCGCAAACACTCGAAGATGATCCGGCGTCCCTGGGGCCATTACCGCGAATATGCGCGGAATCGGACCTGCACCGTCTGGATGGTGGAGATGAAGCCGGGGGAGTCGGGCAGCCTGCAGTCGCACGAGAATTTCGACGAGCTGTGGACGATGCTCAGCGACGGCGCGGTGGTGCAGGTGGGCGAGCGGATGCTGCATCCGAAGGCATTCGACGAGATCTACATCCCGCGCGGCACGAAACACCGCCTCAGCAACGAGGATGGCATCGCTCCCGTCCGGATGTTCGAGGTCGCCTATGGACCCGTCAGTGACGAGGACAAGGTTCGCTACGAGGACAAGTACGGACGCGCGTAGCGCGAATCGAGGATCCCATCGCGATGAATGCCCAGCCGAATCCGCCGCGCGTGCCCCGCGTGTTATGCATGGGGGACATGACGGTGGACATCTTTGCGCAGGCAATGCCGCGGCTGCCCGGGCCGGGGGAGCTTCTGCTGGCGGACCGGATCGCCTGTTTCCCGGGGGGCAACGCGCTGAATGCGGCGGTGGCGCTGCTGCGGATGGGGGATTCGGCGAGCTTTTTCGGCGTGCTGGGCGACGACGCGCTGGGCGACCTGCTGGTCGGTGAGTTGACGAAGATCGGCCTCGATATGCGGGGCGTGAGGCGCGTGCCGGGGTGTCCAACTCCCGCCACGCTGATCTATCGGGCCGAGGGGGAGGACAGGCGCTACATCAGCGCGTTGGGAGCGGGCGGCCGGTTCACGGGCGAGCGCCTCCCCGAGGAGCTGATTCCCGACCATGGAGTGGTCCTGGCGGCCGGATATCTCAAGCTTCGGTCCTGGAACGATGATGCCCTCATCGAGGTGTTTCAGAAGGCGCGGCAACGGGGCTGCCGGAACGTGCTCAACGTCTGCGTCCCGCGGGACGGCGAGGCGGACGTTCAGCGATGCCTGCGCCTGCTGCCGCACGTGGACGTGTTCCTGCCGAACGAAGACGAGGCGCGCGTGCTAACGGGGGAGGATCGGCCGGAAGCCCAGGCTCGAGCCCTGCGCATGGCGGGAGCGCGTCTGGCGATCGTCACCCGGGGCTCTCAGGGGCTCTACGCACAGGACGACGCATCCAGCGTGGAAATGGGCGCCTTCGAGGTGCCGCTGGTGGATCCGACCGGCTGCGGGGACTGTTTCACGGCGGGGGTGGTGGCTGGATTGCTGCGGGGGTGGGACGTGGTGCGGATCCTGACGTTCGCGAGCGCGGCGGGTGCGCTGGGAGCGACCGCATTGGGCTGCACGAGCGGCGTGCCGCCATTCGCGGAGGTGGAGCGGTTCGTGCGCGAGAACCGCTTGCTGTTGTCCGTTCAGCGCAACACAAAGCCGATGATCTCGTGATGGCTGCCATGAACTCATTATCGAAGAACCTCGCCGCGCTGGTCGCCCTGCTGGCCGTGTTCACCCTGGCGATCTGCTTCATCCTTATCGGCTCGATTTCGGAGGAGATCAAGGTGGCGCTGAAGATCGACAACTCGCAGGTGGGCAGCCTGGCGTCGGCCCTGTTCCTGACGAGCCTGGCCGTTCAACTGTTCATTGGAGTGCTGGTGGACAAGTGGGGCCACAAAATCATCGCCATTGCCGGGTTCGTGATCACGAGCGGCGCGATCTGCCTGCTGGCTTTCGCGGGGCAGTTTCGGACCGCGCTGGCGGCCTGCTCGCTTCTGGGGGTGGGCGCCATGTGCGTGAACACCGTCGGGAACACCCTGATCCCGATCGTGCTGTTCGACGGCAAGGATCCGGCGCGTGCGAGCAACCTGGGCAACGGTTTTGTCGGGCTGGCGTTTGTTCTGACGCCGATTGTGCTGGGGTATCTGATCCGGGCGGGCGGGGTGGGGTATGCGGCGTCCCTGGTATCGGTTTCGGTGCTGGTGCTGCTGTTTGCCGTGCTGGCGCTGCTGGCGGAGTACCCGCGAGTATCCACGGGGTATCGGCTTGCACAGGCCGTGGGTCTGTTGCGGGAGCGGCCGGTCTGGATCGCAGCTCTGGCCCTGCTTTGCTACATCGCGCTCGAAGGCTCGATGACCACTTGGATCAAGCCGTACATGACAGAGCATTTCAGCGTGGGCGCCAGTGTCCAGCGCAGCCTGGCCGTCGCCGGCGGGATGGCAGTGCTGCTGCTGGTGTTGTCTCTGTTCCTGCCTCGAAGATCCCCATCATCATGAGAAACGCTATGAAAAGACTCCTTCCTTGCCTTCTTGTCGCTTGCGCCGCGCCGGTTCTGGCGGGTGAGCCATCGCCGCTTGTTTTCAAGCATGTCATTGTGGATGCGAAGCCGCCGTCGAGCCCGTGGATCAAGATCGTGGCGGACCTCGATGGGAACGGCAAACCCGACATCATCATCGGAGGCGCCCGAGGGCCGCTGGTCTGGTATCGGAATCCCGGCTGGACCAAGCTGCCCATCGCCGCAGGCGGCTACAGCACCGTGGGCGGCGCCGCGGCGGACATCGACAGGGATGGCGACCTCGATATCGCCTTGGGCGGCGTGGTCTGGTTCGAGAATCCACGTCCGAAGGGCGATCCGGCCCAGGGGACGTGGGCGGCGCATCAGGTCGAGAAGCGGCCCGGGCATGACTTGTTGGCGTCGGATCTGGACGGCGATGGCCAAGTAGATCTCGTGATGCGCGATCAAAGCGCTTTCGGATCGCAGGGGGGGCGCAGCATTTTTATCTACCGGCAAAACAACCCGGCGGATTGGGCAATGCGAGAGGTGCGCTGCCCGGACGGCGAGGGCGTCCATGTCGCCGATGTCAACGGCGACGGCCGGCCGGACATTGCCGCCGGCGGGTTCTGGTTCGAGAACGACGGGAGTATTTTGAAGGGCGCCTGGGCCGAGCGGACGTTCACGACCGAATGGAATTACCCGCATACCAAGGTTGCGGCGGGCGACCTGAACGGCGATGGGCGGATGGACATCATTTTGTCCCCCGCGGAGCTGAAGGGCGGCACGCATCGGATCGCGTGGTATGCGGCTCCTCCCGAGGGCCGGACCGGCCAATGGAGGCAGCGGATTGTCGAGGAGCCCGTCGAAACCGTGATCCACGCCCTGGCGGTCGCCGATTTCAACCGGGACGGCCAGATGGACATCGTGTCCGCCCGCATGCACCAGGGCAAGTCCCCGCAGGAGCTTGTGGTTCACCTGAATACCGGCCGGGGGCGCGGATGGGCGCGCCAGGTCGTTTCCACCAGGGGTTCGCATGACGTTGTGGCGGCCGACATCGACGGCAATGGCCGGCCGGACATTCTGGGAGCCAACCATGCGGGGCCCTACCAACCGGTCGAGCTCTGGCTCAACGTGGAGGCGGCGCCGTGAATCCGGTGCGTTGGAAAGCGTCAGTCAGTCGGCGAGCCGACGCGAATGTCGGCGCTCGAACTGGGAGCGCGGACGACCTTGACATGAACCTTCCCCCTCTTTCGGCCTTTGGCCACCCTCTCCCCCGCGGACCGCGGGGGCAGGGAGAGGGGGTGTTCCTCGGCTCATGGGTGCAGGGCGCGCACCCTGGCTCGAGGAGTCTTCGCATGAAACGACTTCATCTGAGGTGGATCTGCCTGCTGTTGTTGGCGGCCGGCCCGGCAGGGTGGGCGCAGCCGCGGCCGGGCGATGTGTTCCGCGAGTATTACTGGACGAAAGCGGACGGCGATGCCGGTGGCTCTCTCCGGGTGGGCGGGCGTGTCGGTTACGGGGGCGGGCCGATCCCGCTTCCGCATACGTTCGACCTGGAAGAGGCGATCCGGGCGGAGGTGGTGGTCGAGAAGCTCCTGTGCCACGACGGCACGCGCGGCCTGGCGATCTCGATCAACAGCAATACATGGATCGAGCTGCCCGAGGCGCCCGGCATCCCCGCGCCCCAGTGGGATTATCAGCACCACATCGATTCGGTCGCACCCGTTCCCCTGGCGCATCTGGGCGCCTCGAGCAACCAGTTCCGCATGCGGGTCAGCGACGAGCATCCCTGGAAATGGCCCCAGAACCTCATCTATGGCGTCCACGTGCGCATTTATTACGAAGCCGCCCGTAAGCCGCATCCGACCGGCAAGGTGCTTCTGCCCCGGAATGGGGCGGGGTTGGGAAGGGCGGCCGAGCTGTCCGCCGAGGTGCTTGGGGCCGGCCGCTCCGTCAGCCGGGTGGATTTTATCGGGGATTACGAGGACGTGAACCTCGAGGGTGACGGCCAGTATTCGCAGTGGCACTATCGATATTTCAAGGGGGTTCTGACCTGCCACATCGGCACGGCAACCGCGCCGCCGTGGCGGGTGACGTGGGACACCTCGTGGGTGCCGGATCAGCCCCGGCCGTTCCGGCTGACGGCACGCGTCACGGACGACACTGGCCTGACGTATTTAACCAAGCCGGTCGACGGTCTCACATTCCAGCGGGACGGCCTGTCGGTCGAGCTCTGCAAGCCCTTCGAGGTCCCCAAGAAATGGGTGACCCGCTCGGGGGAGAAAACGCAGAAATTCCGCGTCGCGGGCGATCTGAAGCAGGCGGTGGCCGCTCAACTGGTTTGGGCCAGCTGGAGCCCGGGATACATGGACGGGCTGTTTATCAACGGCAAGCGCGTATTCGACCGGGAAGGACCGCGCTATGCGTGCCATGTCCACCGCATCCCGTTGAAGGATCTCGATGCGCTTCGGGCAGGCGAGAACGTTCTCAAGACCGGCCTGACCCCGAAGCACAACGGCCAGATGGTGCACGGCATGGAAGTCAACTGGCCCGGGATCATGTTGTTGATTCAATATCGCCGATGATGAGCGTGCCTGACTCGAATCTCGCCCCGCACCCGAACGGCAACGCGCGGTTGATCTCGATGCGATGCCATTTGGGGGAGCCGGGCACGCGCTATGACCTCCACGGCCACCCATTCGACGAATTTACCCTGGTGACCGACGGTCCGGCGGTCATCGTGTATCCAATGGGCGAGCGGCCGATCCGTCCGGACACCTTGTTGCTCTATCGCAGGGGCGAGCGGCATGGCGCCCGGTGCGACTCGCGGCCGTCGCCGCGGTTCTGGGTGGTCCATTTCCTGCCCGGCCCGGTTTTGGAGCGTGCGCTGGATCGTTTGGTCCGATTGGATCCGGCCGAGCGCATCTGGGAGCTTTCCGCCGAATCGGCGGCGATGTTCCGGTGGTTTTTCCTGCAGATGTTCAAGGAGCGCACGCAAGCGGCCAGCCATTACCGGCTGGCGGAATCCTCCTGGCTGCGGCTCCTTCTGGTTTTGGTCCAGCGATGGGCAGAGGGCCGGAACTCGACGCCGGAGATACCAGGAGCCATCAATTCCGACACCATGCGGCTCTGGCACCTGGTCAACGCGCTGGCGGGCAAGCCGGAGGAATTTGTGAGGCAGGCCCACCAGTTGCCCAACTACGACTCCTTGCGACACGGATTCAAGCGCGCCTTCGGCTGCTCGCCGAGAGAGATGTTGTCCGTCCTCCGGATTCAACACGCGAAGAACCTGCTGCTGGAAACCCCTTTAAGTATCAAGGAGGTCTCGGCGCGTCTCGGTTTTCATCGCCAGCACGAGTTCTGTCGCACTTTTCATCGGGCGGTCGGCCTAGCGCCCTCCGAATGGCGCAAAAATCCGTTGAACGCTTTTCATGAGCCACAAAAGTAATCGAATTCCTGCCCGCTCCCCCGCGGCCGGCAGCGGAGAGGGTGGCCGAAAGCCGGGAGAGGGGGAGATTCATGGCAAGCGGTCCCGCAAGCGTCGGTTGTTCATGGGGCTGGCGGATGGATCGTTCCGAATCGGCGAAATGTTTTTCCGTTTCAGCTAAAGTCAATTGCACGCCGTACGATAGAATGTCGGGAAACCCGAAGGGCCAGAGAGCCAAAATGTTAAGATGGCGGATGGGTGGGTGCGATTAGGGGGGACGGATCCATGCCGCCGAGTGCACAGACCCTTAACAAACGATCAACCGCAACCCAGAGATCCTATGAAGCCGCTAACGATCCTCAAGAACTCCCTGAAAACCCATGCCGCTCGTTGGTCGTGTCCCTGTCTGGCGGTGGCGATTGCCTGGATCGCCACCTGCTACCCGGCCCAATGCGCCACCGCGCCAACCGCGGGCCTTGGGCTCTGGCTCAAGGCCGATGCCGGCATCACGACCAACGGCGCGACGGTGTCCGAATGGGCGGATCAATCGGGCCAAGGACGCCACATGGTGCAGACCAATGCGGCTGCGCAACCCACACTGGTCACTTCAGGCACCAGTTTGCCCGGCGTCTCGTTCGACGGTGTGAACGATTTCATGACCAACATCTATCCGGTGAATGGACTGACGGGCATGACCATTTTCCTGCTGGCCAACAGCCGGATCGAGATCGGCGGCATTGGCGCCAGCGGCGGCGAAAACGCGGCGATATTCTGGAATGAGACTGTCTCCTGGGGGACGGTGTACTTGAGCCCTTTCCAGAAGAGGATCAACTGGCGGTTCGGCACCACTCAAGTCAACAACCGGCAGGTCACCTCTCGACCCGTGCCGATCGGCCTGGACTATTCCATCTCCACCATCGTCAAGGATGAAGCTTCCCTCACCGATTCCTTGTATGTGGATGGCACATGGCTCGCCTCCTCGGGCGCGAAGACGAACGCGATCGCGGGATGCACCAACATCATGAACCTCGGCCGCGGTTACAACCATAACACCTATTTCTCGGGCGAGATTCTCGAGGTGTTGGTGTATGAACGCACCCTTTCCGATGGCGAGCGGATGGAGGTCGAGCAATACCTGCATGACAAGTATTTCGCGAATAGCCTGCCGGCGGTGGCGATCACCGAGCCGGCGCTGTATTCATCGGCCATCGCTCCGGCGAACCTCACGATCACCGCAGACGCCACGGACACCGACGGCACGATCAGCCGGGTCGAGTTTTATGCGGACGGCGCGATGATCGGGGCCGACTTGGATGGCGCTCCTTTTTCGGTCTCGTGGAACAGTGTGCCCGTGGGGAGCTATAATTTGATGGCCAAGGCCATTGATAACCAGGGGGCCTATCGGTATTCCGCCCCCGTGGCGGCAGGGGTGAACTCGGCAAGCGGCGGCCCGACGTATGCCGGGTTGTCGATGTGGTTGAAAGCGGATGCGGGCGTGACGCTCAACGGATCGAGCGCTTCCGCCTGGGCCGATCAATCGGGGCAAGGCCATCATGCGACGCAAGGAACCGCCGCCAGCCAGCCCGCCGTGGTGGACGCCGAGATCGGCAAGCCCGCCCTTCGGTTTGATGGCGCCAACGATTACATGACGTTCACCTTGCCCGTGAACGGGATCGAGGAGCTGACGATCGTGCTCGTCGCCAACGAGCGGGCCAATCGCATCGTCACCGGCACTACCGCCACCACCGCCAACACCTACGCAGCCATCTTCTGGAATCAAACCGCAACGTGGGGGTCCGTCCATGTCAGCCCCTTCCAAACACGCGTGAATTTCAGGTTCGGCACCCTGCAGGCGAACAACACGCCGTTCTACGCCCGCCCGGCGAGCATCGGGACCGATTATTCGACGACGATTGCGCGCAAGGCGGGGCCGAAGGAAGACCTCTATATCGACGGCGTGCAAGGGTTTGTCGATGAATTCAAGTCCACCGTGATCGATGGATGCCAGGACACCGCCAGCCTGGGCCGCGGGTACAACAACAACACCTATTTCATGGGAGACATCCTCGAGGTGCTTGTCTATAAGCGGGCGATCAACGACACGGAGCGGATGCAAATCGAGCAGTATCTATTCAACAAGTATCTCGCGAACCAGGTTCCCGCCGTGGCCATCACCAGCCCGGCGGTCAACGCCCCCTTCAGCGCGCCCGCCAGCATTGCGATCGCCGTTGATGCCAGCGATGCGGATGGCACGATTCAGAAGGTCGAGTTTTATTCGGGTAACACGCTGATCGGCACGGATACAACCAGTCCGTACTCGATGACGTGGAGCGATGTGCCGGCGGGGAGCTATCTGCTCACGGCCAAGGCGACCGATAACCTGGGCGCCTTCCGGGTTTCGGCGCCCGTCGCGGTGGGAGTCAACGCCGCCAGCGGGCCGCCGTACGTCGGGATGGCGCTATGGCTGAAGGGAGACGCCGGGGTGACTTTGAGCGGAGATCGCGTGTCGGCATGGGCGGATCAATCCGGCCTGGGCCGCAACGTCACCCAGGGGAGCGCCGCCTGCCGACCCATGCCGGTGTCGTCCGTGACCGGCCTGCCGGGGCTCCGGTTCGATGGGCTCACCAACTTCCTGAGCTGCGATTTGCCGGTGAACGACTTGACCGGCATGACCATTTTCCTGGTGGCGAACAGCACGGTTGATCAGGGCGGTGGCAGCACCCAAGCCGGCAACGCCGCTGTGTTCTGGCATGAATCGGCGTCGTGGGGCACGGTCTATTTGAGCCCTTATCAAGGCCAGGTGAACTGGCGGTTCGGCACCACCCAAACCAACAACCGCCAGCGATACTACCGTCCGGCCTTGTTTGGCGATGAGATGGCGATCTACACGGCGATCAAGAATGACACGGTCGATTCCCTCTACATCAATGGGACACTGGCCATGAGCGAGGAGGGCAAGCTGGGGGCGATCGCAGGCTGCCAGAACACCTGCAATATCGGTCGAGGTTATGATAACAACACCTTCTTCGCCGGCGATATCCTCGAAGTGATCGTCTATAGCCGCGCGCTTCCGGAGGCGGAGCGGCAGCTGGTGGAAAGCTATCTCCATGACAAATACCTGGCCAACAACCGGCCCACGGTCCAAATCATCAGCCCCTCGATCGGCGCGGCGTTTCCCGCCGGATCGGACATAGTCATTCGGGCGACGGCGGCTGACTTGGACGGCACCGTGACCCAGGTGCAGTTCTATGCGGAGGGGACTCTCGTCGGCGCAGCCACGGCGAGCCCATTCGAGGTGACCTGGCCGGGCGTGGCCACCAACGGCGTCTATCGGCTTGTGGCCAAGGCCTTCGACAACGGCGGCGCCAACCGCCTGTCGGCCCAAACGCCGGTGGTCGTGGGTCCGGTGCCTGCCCTGCCGATCTCGGACGATTTCAGCGGCGGAACCATCAACTCGAGCTTGTGGACCGAGGTCGACCTGGTGGGGGATTGCACCCTGGACATCGTGGGGGCCGACACCAACAACGCCCATTTGCGGATCGCCGTCCCCGCCGCGCGCAACCACGACGCATGGAATCCCAATGAAGCTCCGCTGCTGCTGCAGCCGATGGCGGACATCGACTTCGAGGTCGAGGCAAAATTCAGCACTGTGCCGAGGGTTCAGTACCAATGGGAGGGCATCTTCTTCCGAGACGCCGCCGGGGCGGGATTGCGCTTCGACCTGCTTCATGACGGCAAGACACGATTGCAGGCCTACGTGGGCCGGAACATCGGTGTGTCCGGGGCCGCAGAACAGGCCCGGGTGTCGGTTCTGACGCCGATCCCGTTCAGCGGCAACGCGGGCATTGTCTACATGCGGGTGAAACGGCAAGGACAGCAATGGTCGTTTTATACGGCGCCGGACGGGATTAGCTGGACGTTGGCGACCACGTTCTCGCGGGCGTTCTCGCCGGTCGAGGTGGGGGTGTTTGGAGGAAATTACCAGGCGGCGGGCAATCCACCGGCCTTCGACATTCTGGTGGATTATTTTTACAACAGCGCGATGCCGTTGATTCTCGAGGATCCGGGTCCGCGGCTGGCGATCGCCTTGACGCCCGGCGGCGCGACGGTAGTGGTTTCCTGGCCGGAATCGGCCGCGGGTTACCAACTGCAGGCCACCGAATCCCTCAGCGTGCCCGATTGGACAGCTGTGGGCGATGTGCCGGTTGTGGTCGAGGGCCAGAACACGGTTGCATTGCCGGTGGCCGGTTCGACCCGATTCTACCGGCTGACAAAGTAACAAGCGACGTGGGCGACAACCATGAACATAGCCCGAAGACAAGCGCTTGGAAGCCGGCGCGCAGCCGGCTTCCCAGCCGCCTTTACGCTGATCGAGCTGCTGGTGGTGATCGCGATCATTGCGATCCTGGCGGGCATGCTATTGCCCGCTTTGGGCAAGGCGAAGACCAAAGCCCAGGGGATCCAGTGCCTGGGCAACCTCAAGCAACTGATCCTGGCATGGAGCATGTACGCTGACGATAACCGGGACATGCTCCCGCCCAATCATCAGTATGGATACGATTTGGCCGGGAAGAAAACCTCCGGATGGGTGGATGGCTGGATGGACTACAGCTCGGCCAATTCGGACAACACAAACATCGTGATCCTAATGCAGTCGCGGCTGGGGCCGTATACGAAGAATCCTTCGATCTACAAGTGCCCGGGGGATCGGAGCCAGGTGCTGATGGGCGGAGTGATGCGATCCCGAGTCCGGAGTGTGGCCATGAACACCTACATCGGAGGGGATGGCCGCTGGAACGATTCGAAGTACCGGGAGATGCACAAGATGTCCGACATTGTGAATCCCCCCCCGAGCTTGCAATGGGTGCTTATCGACGAGCGCGAGGATAGCATCAACGATGCGTTCTTCGCGGTGAGCATGTCGATCCCGACGCGGATCGTGGACTGGCCGGCCTACTATCACAACGGGTCTTGCGGGATTGCCTTTGCCGATTCCCATGGCGAAACGCACAAATGGCGTGATCCGCGCACCACGCCCGCGTTCAGCAAAGGCCAGATTCCGACCTACGGAGTCACCACCGCCGACAATCCGGATGTCGTCTGGCTGCAGCAGCGGAACACCTCGCTGAAGTAAATCGAGCCCCCCTGATTTCAGGGCGTGTTTCAGCCCGCCGAGGCAGGCGCGCGGCCCCTCCCTTTCGCTGCTGCGCGGCGAAACAAGGCGCGGCCTCGCTCCGCGCGAGGTTCGTGTGGAACGGGCAGCATGTTTTTATGAGAACAGTTATACTTGGCATCGCGATAGGATTGGCATGTTCGGGTTTGGCGCACATGGGAGGGGCGGAACCGATTGCGGATTCACGGCCTGAGCTGCCGTTTCGCGAGGTGGTGATTGACCGGGACAATCCGATGCAGCCCCATTGCAAGACCGTGGGGGATGTGAATGGCGACGGCCGCGTCGACATCCTGGCAGCCAGCGCGTTTGGCCAGGGCCTGTTTTGGTACGAAGATCCAAACTGGATCAAGCATCGGATCGACACCGGATCGTTCACGACGGACATGCAGGCGGGGGACGTGGACGGTGACGGCGATGTCGATGTGATCATACCGAAAGTGGGCACCGGGATGGTCTGGTACGAGAACCCGCGCCCCGGAGGGCATCCGGCGCGGGATGCATGGCGGATTCACCGCATCGATGCCCAAGGAGGCCATGATGTCGAGGTGGGGGATGTCGATGCCGATGGCCGCTTGGACGTCGTGGTCCGGCAGGGTGAAACCCGGGTCTTCTTCCAAGGATCGCCTGGCGTTTGGCGCCGAGTGGTGATTCCCACCACCGGACGGGGGGGGACGGTTCTGGGCGACCTGGATGGAGACGGCGACCTGGATATCGCGCAGAACGGCTATTGGCTCGAGACGCCGGCGGACAAGCGGAACGGTGAATGGACACGGCATGAGATCGCCAGCGGCTGGCCGGACGATTGCGGCGTGCACATCGTTCGCTTGAACGATGACAAACGGATGGACGTGCTGCTGGCCCCCGCGGAAGCTCATGGGCGCTTATCCTGGTTCGAAGCCGCGGATCCGAAGAAGGGGCCCTGGATCGAGCACGTGATCGATCCGCGCGTCGCCTATATCCACACGTTCAAGACTGCCGACATGGATCGCGATGGCCTGCTGGATGTGATCACGTCGGAGATGGAGCAATCTCCGCTGAAGCGCGTGACGATCTACTACAATCGCGGCGGCGCGATTCGGTGGCAGGCGCAGGTGGTAGGCCGGTTGGGATCGCACAACTTGCGTGTGGCGGACCTGGGCAACGATGGCGACCTCGATATCGTCGGTGCGAACCACGGCAATTATGGGGGCGCAACCCCGATCATGATATGGGAGAACTTGTCCAACCAGCCGGCGCCAACGCTCGCATTGGACCGGTGGGACCGGGAGGTGATCGATGCAGATCGGCCCTGGCGGGCGATATTCATCTCCGCCGGGGACCTCGACGACGATGGGCGAAAGGATGTCGTCAGTGGCGGATGGTGGTATCGGAATCCGGGGAGCCCGGGGGCGCCATGGGATCGACGGGAGATCGGGTCGCCTTTGAACAACATGGCGGCGGTCTACGACTTCGACGGGGATGGCGATTGGGATGTTCTCGGCACGGAAGGCAAAGGATCGGAGTCGAACGCGCGTTTCGTTTGGGGCCGGAACGATGGGAAAGGCGGGTTTACGATCCTGACGAACATCGCGATGGCCGATGGCGATTTCCTGCAGGGGATCGCGGTGGCCCAATTCAAGTACCGGCGGATCGATGTGGCGCTGTCGTGGCATCGCGCCGGTCGCGGGATCCAGGTGTTGACCGTTCCCGCAAAACCAACCGAGATGCAATGGACTTGGCGGCGTCTGACCGAGTATTCCCAGGACGAGATGTTGAGCGTGGGGCACATCGACCGAGATGCCGTGATGGACTTGCTGTTGGGCACGCGGTGGTTGCGGAATTCCGGGAGTCTTCAGGTGCTGCATCCAACCCCTGGTGATCCAGACCGGAACCGTTTGGCGGACATCAACGGCGACGGGCTGTTGGACGCCGTCGTGGGATTCGAGGCGATCAACATTCCGGGGAAGCTCGCCTGGTATCAACAGAGGGAGGATCCAGCGGCCGAGTGGACCGAGCACTTGATCGCGAGCGTGGTGGGTCCCATGAGCATGGACGCGGCCGACCTGGATCGGGATGGAGACTGGGACGTGGTGGTCGGAGAACATAACTACCGGCAACCGGCCACGGCCAAGCTGCACGTGTTCGAAAACCGGAATGGCAAGGGCGGCGAGTGGAGGGACCATGTGGTTTCGATCGGGGACGAGCATCATGTGGGTGCGGTGGTGACCGACATCGACAACGACGGCGACCTGGACATTCTCTCGATCGGCTGGAGCCATCCTCGAGTGCTGCTCTACCGGAACCGGGCGTTGCCGTGACGTGGATTTCTCTGGAACGCCGCTGCACAGAACGTCATCAGTCATAAGTCCCGCCGCGTGAGGTCTGCCTGCCGGCAGGCAGGGCATGGGGCTTGCGCGATTCTGTAGGCCGGGTCCCCTGACCCGGCGTTGTGGACTTGTGACGCTGTGTATCGAAAGGTCGATATGGGGATTCCGCGAATGCGGTATGGCTGCGTGCGCGCCGCGCTGAGAGGCTGGTCGGTTTGGGCTCTGGCCGGATGGACATGGGGTCTCGGAGGCGCCGACGTGCCTTTCACCGGATTGGTGATTGACACGGCCAATCCCGCCAATCCGCACTGCAAGGCCGTTGGGGATATCGACGGCGATGGTTTTCCGGACATGCTGGCGGCCAGCAGCAGCGGGGGAGGGCTCTATTGGTACCGCTATCCAGCATGGACGAAGCATCAGATCGCCCCGGGATCGTTCAGCACGGACATGCAGGCGGGCGACGTGGATGGCGATGGATTTCTGGATGTCATCATTCCGCAGGGATCGGACGGGGGAACGATCCTGTGGTTTGAAAACCCCGCGGCGACCAGCGATCCAGCAGGAGGTGGCTGGTCCGCGCGAACGATTGGGACGCATCGAGGGCACGATGTCGAGGTCGGCGACATCGACGGGAATGGGCGGTTGGATGTGCTGGTGCGGGGGGCGGGAACGACAGTCGTTTTTCTCCAGACGAACGCGCTGGCGTGGGCGCGCAACCAGATCAACTCGTCCGGCACCGAAGGTTCCGCCTTGGGCGACATTGACCGCGATGGCGATCTGGATGTGGCGCAGGATGGTTATTGGCTCGAAGCGCCGACGAATCCGGCGACCGGAGCGTGGCCCCGGCACACGGTGGCCGAAGGATGGGTCAATCGAGTGGCGGTCGATCTGGCCGATCTGAACCGGGACGGCCGGCTGGACATGATTCTCGCTCCTTCGGAAAGCAGCGGACGACTGGTGTGGTACGAAGGGCCGGCCAATCCGCGGAGCGATCCATGGACGGAGCATGTCATCGACGATACGATCTCGTATCTTCACACGTTCAAGACGGCAGACGTTGACAAGGATGGCGACAACGACCTGGTGGCCGCCGAGATGCATCAATCCTCCGATCCGGACGAAGTCAGCGTCTATTTCAACGAAGGGGATGGTCTGGCATGGCGCCAGCAAATCGTCGCCACCACCGGCTCGCACAACTTGCGTGTCGGCGATGTGGGATTGGACGGCGATATCGACATTGTTGGAGCCAACTGGAATGACGCTGCACCGGACTCCGCCGTCGTGCGCTGGTGGCGCAACGATCTCAACAATGCGCGCTCCCTGGACCAATGGGAACGCCGTGTGATCGACGCCGAACGGCCGTGGCGGGCAGTTTTTGTTCTCACGGGCGATCTGGATCGCGACGGCCTTCCGGATGTGGCGACCGGCGGCTGGTGGTATCGGAATCCCGGCCGGCCCGAAGGCGCATGGACGCGTCGCGTGACCGGCAGTCCGTTCAACAACCTGGCGGCCGTTCATGATTTCGATGGCGATGGCGATCTCGATTTACTGGGCACTCGAGGGCAGGGGTCGGATGCCAACGCAGAGTTTGTCTGGGCGCAGAACGATGGTGCAGGTGGATTCATGATTTGTTCCAACGTGCCAGCCGGGAACGGGGATTTCCTGCAAGGCGTAGCGGTCGCGCGGTTCAGCCCGGGAGGCCCGCGCGAGGTGGCTCTCTCCTGGCACGCAGGGGGCAGGGGAGTGCAGATGTTGACAGTCCCGATGCATCCGGAGGCGCAGCCCTGGACATGGCGCCAGATCGCCGCGGCTTCCCAGGACGAACAGCTGAGCGCGGGCGACATTGACCGGTCCGGCGACGGGCGGCTGGACCTGTTGTTGGGGACGAAATGGATCCGCAACAATGGAACGAGCTGGACCGATTTCACGTTGAACACGGCCGGCGGGGCGCCGGATCGGAATCGGCTGGCCGATATCAATCGGGACGGGCGGCTGGACGCAGTGGTGGGCTACGAGGCGGTCAGCGCCACCGGACGCTTGTGCTGGTACGAACAGCCGGCGGATCCGACCGGTTCCTGGCCGGAGCACGTGATCGCGTCGATCATTGGGCCGATGAGCGTGGATGTGGCGGACATGGATGCGGATGGCGATCTGGACGTGGTGGCGGGGGAGCATCATCTGGATCAGCCGGCAAGCGCCCGCTTGTTTGTGTTCGAGAATGCCGATGGGGCAGGGGAGCAATGGCTGCCGCACCTCGTCTACACCGGAGACGAGCATCATGATGGAGCCCAGGTCGTCGATGTCGATCTGGATGGCGACCTGGACATCGTGTCGATCGGGTGGAGCCACAGCCGGGTACTGTTATTTGAGAACCGGGCATTGCTGGGCAGCGGACCCGCCAACCGACTGCCGTCGGTGAAACTGACCAGCCCGGCAGACGGTTTGGTTCTCAATCCCGGGGCCCACATCCTCCTCGAGGCGGAGGCCAGCGATTCGGACGGCAAGATCGCGCGGGTCGATTTTGTAAGGGACACGAACCTGGTGGCATCGGTCGCGGCCGCGTCCTGGCATTGGCTGTGGACAAACGTGCCCGCAGGCGCTTACACCCTGTCCGCCAAGGCCGTGGATGACAAGGGCGCCGCAAGCAGTTCGACGACGGTGTTTGTCCAAGTGATGAGCGCCGGCACGTTTCCGACCAACGGATTGGCGGTCTGGTTCCGGGCGGACGCGGGCATCACCCAGGCCAGCGGACGCGTGAGCCGGTGGGAGGACCAGTCTGGCAGCGGGCGGCATGCGGTTCAGGGCACAACGGCGAACCAGCCGCAGTGGCTGGCGGACCCTGGGCCTGGCGGCAAGCCAGTGGTCCGGTTCGATGGCGTGAACGATTTCATGACTTTCACGCTGCCAGTGAACGGCCTGACCGGCATGAGCCTGTTCCTGGTGGCAAACAATTCCGCCAATCGGACCGGCGGCAGTTCGCAGGCAGGCGAGGCGGCACTGTTCTGGAACGAGACTGTGAGCTGGGGCACGGTGTATCTGAGCCCGTACCAGTCGCAGGTGAATTTTCGGTTCGGAACGACCCAGTTGAACAATCGGGCGATTTACACGCGGCCGGCTTCGATTGGCGCCCAGCACAGCCTGTCCACGTCGATCAAGAACGGCGCCACGGACACGTTGTATGTCAATGGTCAACGGGTGATTCGGGGCGAGGGGAAGCTGACCGCCATCGCGGGATGCACGGACACCGGCAACTTGGGCCGGGGCTATAATGACAACACCTATTTTCCGGGAGACATCGTCGAGGCGCTGGTCTACACGCGCGCGCTTTCCGAGAACGAACGCGTCGTTGTCGAGCAGGCTCTGGCGGCAAAGTACTTCTCGACCGAAGCGGCGCGGCCCGAGCTCGAGGCAGCCGGGAACGAGACGGAGATCACAATCCTGTGGCCGGCGATGGCGTGGGGATTCGTGCTCGAGACGAGCGCGGATCTGGGTCCGCTCGGGTGGCAGACGGAATCTGTGACGCCGACCGTGGTGGGCGATCGTTATCAGGCGAGCCTGAAGACGGCCTCAGGCGCACGGTTTTACCGGCTGCGCAAATGACCGAACCCGCTCTGCCGGCCTTCAACGGGCGATGGATTGTGATGATGCGTTGGAGGATCGTCGTCGAGCCGTCCGCCAGTGTCATCCGGAGAGGCTATCCGTATCGCCGGGCCGCTCTGATTCCTTCCTGCTGGTCAGCAGCTTCTCGGCCCGCTGCCGCACTCCTCGATCCCGGTCATTTTGGGCAAGTCCTTCAAGCACTTCCCACTGCCCTCGGGCCGCCGCCAGGTCCGCCGCGGCCTTGCGCACATCGGCTCGGGCAACCTCCCGCGCGACGGCCGTTGCCTCGCCGGCCGTCGGGTGATCCGGATGATCCGCCAGCCAATCCAGCAGACCCAGCGCTCGCCATCGCGCATGCTCATCGTGGACCGCCTCGCGGATGTCGCGGAACAGTCCTCTCGCCGCGCAATCCGCTTCACTGTGATCCAGGCTCTCGATCCACCAGGCCACCAGAGGCCGCAGGTTCGCCTGCCATTCCCCACCACGGACGCTCTGGACCGCGATCGCCAGCCGATCGATCTCAATCGGACCGATGGGAACCTCGAGAGGTCGGTTTTCCCAGACGTCGAACGCTATCACCAAGCCTTCCCCGGGCCGTCGCACCTCCGCCAGCAGTCCATCGAGCGGATACTGTCGCACGGCGTCATCCCCATGCTCGATCACGGATTGGGCGGCGGCCAGACAAGGTGGGAGACCGAGGTCCCTGCCGAGCTCGGCGAGGATCTCGGGCACTCGGAGGCTGAGGCCGGTACTCCGACGCAGTTGCTCCCATGGCAGCGTCAATATCGTCCGCAACAGCAACGCCTGCTCGGATGCGGAAAGCACGCGCGCGGCGGCTTGCAGGGAGGCCATCGCTATTTGGGCATGCACCGCGCCGCCGAGGCGGCCATCGCTCCGATAGCCACAGGCGCCCCTCGTTTCCAGCATCCGCAGAATCAACACGGCGGCCCAACGTCGGCGCCCGCCGACCGGGCCGTTGATCAGCAACTCAACGAGATCGGCATACTTCAATCGGTCGTTGTTCATCGGAGATCAGGGTGAAGAGGTCCAGATCGATATCCAGGATATCATAAGGCTCCGCTGCAACGCTTGTCACACAATGTTCGCGAGAAATGTTACGACATGCGGCGCCATTGGGCCAGCGCGGAATTCATCCGGTGGACGATCCCACTGCAGCCGCTTGCGGCCCACTGCAAAGCCGTCTGCGTGGACACGCAACGTGGAAGATTCCGTGCGATTTGCCAAGGATCCGGGCGACGGGGCGACGGCGCGACCCCGCCGCGCGCTTTGACAAACGGTTCGATTTAAGGAATCCTCAACGCGTGAAGGAATTGGATGTGCTTGCCGAGCTCAAGGCCAGGCGCCGCACCGTCGCCTGCGAGGACTCGCTGATCGCCGCGACCGCGCTGCATTTCAACCACACCATCCTTACCAGCAATACGGCGCATTTTGCCCCGACGGGCGCGATGGTTTTCAACCCGATGGCGTAATGTTTTTCTTCGCTTTGCACATGGTTTGTCATTCCGCTGCCGCGTTGTTGCTGACCACCGCTCTTATGCACGCCCAAACCGAAGCCCCCGGCTCGCTCGCCTTTCACTCCGCGAGCAATGGGTCCTTCGCGTTCGATACCGGGCAGTTGCGGGGTGTGTTGCGGGCCGACGGAAGGTCCCTCGGCCTCCAGTTCGTGATCCACATCGCCTCGGGCAGGCGGCTGGACTCGAGCAACGGTTTGCTCGGCCATTATCGGGTGTTCACGACGGGGAAGCGATATGGTGGCGGGGCCTGGGACTGGCCAAGCACCGCCAGGTTGACCGACGGCGGCGCCGTGGAAGTGCTGTGGCCGGCCACGGATGAACGGCCCTTCGAAATGCGCGCGGTCTATCGCTGGGCCACGCCAACGGCATTGGACCTGGAGACCACGGTCGCCGCGAAGCAGGATCTGCCGAAGTTTGAGTCCTTCCTTGCGTCCTATTTCATCAGCGGTTTCACGAACGCGATGGCCGCGGCGCGCGCGGAACCGGCCCGGGAAAAGACGCCGCTCTACCTCCGGGCCGTTCGATCGGAAGGCGATTGGCAGATGTTCCCGCGCGACGACGAAGCGGTGCGCGTCATCCAGGACGGGCGCTGGAAATTGCCGCCGCACCCGGTGGACTGGGCCATACGGCCGGATTTGCTTCAACCTGTCGCGATCCGCAGCGACAGGATCGCCAATCTGTCTGCGGTCATGATGGCGAAACGCGAAGAGTGTTTCGCGGTCTCGATGCCCTGCGAAACCGATGGGCACTGCTCGCTCTACTTGTCGCAATTTGGCCGGGACCTGAAGGCGGGTGAAACCGCGCGCGTCGAGGCTCGGCTGGCCATCCTCAACGGCGCCGACCCGCGACACATCGAGCGCGCATGGGCGGACTTCACAAGCCAGCCGCTCCACGACCAAGGCAATGGGGTCAGCCATTGACTCATGCAGGAGATCAACAAGCCGCGTGAGGTGGGCAAGCAATCGATGCGGTCCGGACATCGACTGGGCCACGGTCGTACGACGGAACGATGGTTGGCTGGGTGGAACTGCCGGCGATGGCTGGGGCTGCTGGTTTTCATCGTGGGATTGGGCAGTTGGAATGAGGCGGCGGGTGATTCGCGCGGTTATGTAAAGGTCAAGTTCCGGTTGGAGGCAGCCTTTTCTGGGGACCCGGGAGATTACGGCTATCTGTCAGCCCAAATCAATGATGTCTCGGCGATCATTGGAATCACTCTGACCAATCACGGAGGGACCAGCGGCTTTACCAACGATTGGACCACGGTCAGAGTCCCGCTGTCGTCATTCGATGAAACAAATGATGTGCCCATCCTGGCCACTCATGGGCGCACGTGGAGAACTTCTCGCATATATCTCGAGCCTCCTTCGTGCTATGCAATCTATCCCGAGTATCTCGGAGGGTATTTCCTGGGTTACGACACCGGCAGTTCGACAAACTATTTTCGCGTTTACGGTGATTCAGGCGCATTATTTATCACCATAGACGGTGTTTCCGAAGGGGAGATTCCGCGGCTGGCCGCCGATGGGGTCTCGCGAATCACGGCCCGGCTTTCGGGGGCCAGCTCGACCAATGTGACCTGGTCGTGGGTGACCAATGCGCCGGGCTGCCGCCTGGAACCCCAACCGGGCGGCGCCACCGCCATCCTTACCGCCGGGGACAAGGCCGGAGTGGCGACGCTGCGGGCGGCCGAGGGGGCCTGCGAAAGCGAAATCGACATCGAGCT
>CAYWIM010000003.1:0-1450 GCA_964458325.1 uncultured Verrucomicrobiota bacterium | reverse complement strand
CATCACCGAGAGCGGGTCGGATCGCCCGACCCGGACGTATGAGTTCACCCACGACGGCCCCAGCGGGAAATGGACCCTAACGGTCAACGACACCCTGGCCCAGTTCGTCAGCTGGTCGGTTTCGGCGGGGACCAACCGGACCGATTATGCCGAGACCTGGAACGGCTCCAACCGGGTGGCTCGGACCGCTCGGGTCTATTTCACCAACGGGACCGACGTGCTGCTGGGGCAGCTCATCCAGGGCGAGAGCCCCAACGCCTTGACCAACACCTACACCTATTACCCGGCCTCGAGCCGGGTCCGGCAGATCGATGAACCCGATGGCCGCTGGCAGATCTTCCACTATGACGCCCAGGGCCGCGTGACGCATCAGTTTGAGCCCTGGACGAACTCGGCGCCCACCACCAATGCCGCTGGCTGTCGGGTGACCGAGTACGGCTACAGCTTGGCCGCGGCCGGGGACGATGGTGTCTACCAGCCGGAGCTGCCGCGGCAGACGGTGGTCAAAATCAAGGGCCAGGAGGTGCGGCGACGGTATACGGCGTTGACGCTGGATGCCGATGGGCGGCTGGAGGGGCGGATCGACAAGGAATGTCCGAACCCCGGGGCCGGCTGGGCCGATGCCTCTAACGATGTCACTGCGACCGATTACCTGACGGAGGGGGAGTTCCGAGGGCGGGTCTGGCGGCGAGGCCATCCGGACGGCACCTGGACCTTTCTGAGTTACAGCCAGGGGGCGACCAACTTCACCACCACCGAAACGACCGGGCAGGCCAATGGCAGCACCAACGGCATCGTGAACGGGACGGTGACGGTGACCACGCTCGGACTGGCCGGCCAGGTGCTTTCGCGGTGCGTGACCAATGTGGCCGACGGCACCCCCGGCCTGGTGCTCGAGCGGGAGGTCTACACTTACACCGACGCCTTGAACCGGTCGTATCGGGTGGTGACGCTGGATGGGCGGACCAACCAGGTCCAGCGGGGCTGTTGCGGGACGGACACTTTTTCGGACAAGGACGGCTCGACGGTCACCCATGCCTACGATGGGCTCAAGCGCATGGTGGCCCGGACCCAGCATGGGATCACCGAGACCAACCAGTTGGATGGGGCGGGGCGGGTGTTGGCGCGGGCGAGCCTCGGCGCCAACGGGGTGAGCATCGAGCGGGAGCGCAACGGGTATGACGAGGTGGGCCGGTGGATGGCGCGGACCAACGCGCTGGGGGGAGTGACGGTCTGGGCCGAGGGGATGACCAACGATTATACCCGGCGGCTCAAGATTACCACCGATGAGGGGGGCGGGCAGCGGATCGAGTGGTATTGCCGGGACGGTCGGCTCGAGAAAGTGACCGGGAGCGCCGCGGCGCCGGTGGTCTATGAATATGGCTGGGGATCGCTCGATGGGTATGCGCGGGAATACCGGAAGGAAACGGCCCTCGATGCCAATGGCCAG
>CAYWIM010000002.1:0-97785 GCA_964458325.1 uncultured Verrucomicrobiota bacterium | reverse complement strand
CAGCTTTCACGAGGCGGGGGAGTGGGGGGAGGTGAGCCGGATGTATCGGAAGGTGTTGCTGGTGAGCGGCGGGGTGGCGGGGAGCGCGGAGAAGGTGGCGGTTGCTCCGGAGGCGATTCGGGAGGCGCTCGATCGGGATGGGGTGTTGACGCTGGGGCAGGTGCTGCGGCTGCGGGTGAGGTATTTCACCGATGGGGTGGTGCTGGGATCCAGGAACTACGTGAACGGAGTGTTTAGGGAGTATCGGGGCCGGTTTGGGCCGCGGCGGCGGAGCGGGGCGCGCGCGATGCGGGGATTGGGTGCGCTGGGGGATCTGACGACGATGCGCGATCTGCGCGTCGATGTGGTGGGGTGAAGCCTGGTTTTCAGTCAGAGCGTGACGAGATCCATCGGTCCTGGACACGAATACACGGATCGACGGATTCCTTGCCCTTTCGAAGGTCTTGAGGTAGAAGCCCGAGGATGAGCGCAAATGGTATCCGAAGGCAAAAGCCGGCGTGGCTTGCGACGTTGATACGGACGTGGCAACGGTTCTATCGCAACGACGCTGTTCTACCGGCGAATCGCCCAAGAAATCATGGAGGATTCAGATGGGCTTTGCCTCTAGGCATCCTGATGTTGAGCCTGGTTGCGAGCAGCGGTGCTCAACCCGTTTCGCACACTCGCGTCGCCCTGCACGAGGGGCGCTGGATGCTCAATGGCCGCCCGACAAACCCTGGCACGGCCGTCGAGGGGTTGCTCATGAATGTGCGCATGGTCAACGCCACCTTCGAGGACCGGGCGAAGCGGCCGGAGTTCGATCCCGAGGCGAATGCGGACCGATTCATCGCGCGGATCCCGGACTATGCGGCGCACGGTGTGAACGCGTTTACGCTCTGCCTGCAGGGCGGGATGCCCGGCTACGAAGGGGCGGTGAACTCGGCGTTCGATCCCGAGGGCGGCCTGCGGCCGGCCTACATGGCCCGGGTCGAGAGGGTCATTCGCGCCTGCGACCGCCACGGGGTCGTCGTGATCCTCGGGCTCTACTATCAGCGCCAGTCGGCGATCCTGCGGGACGAGGCGGCCGTGCGAGCCGGCGTGGTGAACGCGACGCGCTGGGTGCGCGATCGCGGTTTCCAGAACGTGGTTCTCGAGATCGCCAACGAGTATCCCCATCGCGGGTTCGCCCACCCGGTAATCCGGAGCCCGAAAGGCCAAGCGGGCCTGATCCGGCTGGCCAAGGAGACCGCGCCCGGCCTGCTGGTGTCCGCCAGCGGCTACGGCGATGGCAAGGTCCACGCCGAGGTGGCCGAAGCCGCCGATTTCCTGCTGCCACACTGGAATGGGACGAAGGTCGAGCAGATCCCGGATCGGATCGCGGCGCTGAAAGAATCGGGCAAGCCGATTGTCTGCAATGAGGATGACAAGACAGGCGCCACCGCCGTTGCGGCGATGATGGCTTGCGTGGAAAACGGCGGCAGCTATGGCCTCATGTTGAATCAGCATAACCAGACCTATCCATTCCATTTCGATGGTGGGGCGGACGACCCCGTGTTTTACGGGCGGCTCAAGGCGCTGGTGGCGGCGCGCAAGCTCTCGATCGCGGAACCGCAGTCGCGCGACTACTTCCCTCCGACCGAATCGCAGGGCGGCTGGCGCAAGCTCGATCGTCCCGAGGACGTCCGGCGCCTGGCGGGCATGGATCCTGCCAAGCTGGACGCATTGCGCCAGTGGCTCATGGAATCCGACAAACGCAACTTTGCCGCCGTAGTCATTCGCAATGGATATGTCGTTCTCGAAGTCGAGCGCGGCAACAGTTCGAAGACGGACGCGCGCCGCGTCGCCTCGGTATCGAAAGCGGTCTGCGCGACCGTGCTGGCGATCGCGTCGGAATCGAGCCAGCACGGGAAGACGCCCCGCAAGATGGCGTTCGAAGACCGGGCATTCGACTTCATCCCCTGGGCGCAGCCGCTCAGCGATCCGCGCAAGGCGCGTATCACCGTCAAGCAACTGCTCAACCACACCTCGGGGATCTGCCCCGAGGCGACCGGAGCGCCCAACGATGGCACGTGGGAGTACATCCTGGGCCACACCGGGGACGCCCGCACGGCAGCACTGGCATTCGATCCGGGAACAGGCTGCGGCTACTCGACGCATGGGCTGGCTCACGCGGCGCTGGTGTGCGAGACGGTGACCGGCAAGCCTTATGACCAGTTCGCCGTCGAATCGCTGTTCAAGCCGCTCGGAATCGAGCGCTGGTGGTTTCAATACTACGAGGGCGGCGAGAAGATCGGACGCCATCCCTCGCACGGCCTGGGGATGCCGGCGCGCGAACTGGCGCGCATCGCGTATTGCATGCTGCGCGGCGGAGCGTGGGCTGGCCGCCAGGTCATCCCGCGATGGTTTGTCGAGGAAACCGCTGCCCCCACGCATGACGTCACGACACCGGAGCTGCGGTGGAAGCTGGATCCGCAGGTCTTCTCGCACGGCTGGGAACTGCCTGCGCGCCATCGGGGCCAGGGGGGGCGCAGCGGGGCGGGCATCCCCGCCGACGCACGGGGCAAGCCCGGGTCGGGCGGGCAGTTCATCGCGTTCGTGCCGAGCCTGGACCTGGTGGTCACGCGCCAGACGGGCAGCAGCGGCGCTTGGGAATATGAGGAGTACCTGCGCCGGGCTTGCACGGCCGTGCTTTCCGAATGAGCCGAAAGATTGCATCAGCCTCCGGTTCGGCGTCGTGAGCCCTTTCTTGATCGCCCAAAGCCCGCCGGCCTCCGGACCGGCATCGAAAACGCAGGAAATGGACGAATGGCCGGGACCGCCACGGCGGCGAATCGCAGTAACGTGTCATTCGGTGTCATTCGATCTGTCCGGAACAAGCGATGCCGATCTCGCCCGCGAAAGCCGGGCGAGGTCGGCGGCTGCATTTGAGGAGCTGGTGCGGCGCCATGAATCGGGGCTGTATCGGTTCCTCTGGAGCTGCTTGCGGAACGAGGCTGAGGCGGAGGAGCTGACCCAGGTGGTATTCGTGGCGGCGTATGGAGGCGCTGGAGGCGGATTTGCGCCAGACCGCCGAATACCTGCTGGCGAGCTTGCCCCAGTGACCGCTACCGGGCTGCCGGGACCTGGCGGTTCATGGTCCAGAAAAGGGCGTTGACCAGCAAGCGCTGGAAAGACGGGCTTTCAAAATCCGAAGGATGTCCCAGCGATGTGTAAAAGACACGGCCGCCGGCGCGGGGGTGGATCCAGGCGACCGGTTCGGGGTTCTTGCCGGGGATGCTCCCCACGAGGAGCGGGATGCTGCCCGCACCCAACGGCGCATTGCGATAGAGCGATCCCACGCTGGTGAAAGGGGATTCGATGCCTTTCAGGATCGGATGGTTCCGGGCGTCGGGGGCTGTTTCGACGGTTGTGATGGGACCTGATCCATGGTGGCCCTGGTAATTGCCGCCGAGGACAGCGCGGTCGAATTCGGTCCATTCGGCGAATCCAGGCGGGCAGTTGCCTCGAGTGTCAAAGGCGTGGCTCGCAGTCCGCAGTCCCATCAGCGGCTTGCCCCGGTCGACGTAAGCGCGCAGGCAGTCCATTTGATCCTTCGGAAGCGCCCGGCGGCGGGCGAACACCACAGCCAGGTCGGCGCGCTCGAGCGATTGGAGGCCGGTGACAGGCGCCTGGTTCGGACGAGGCGATCCGGACTGGCCCTGGGCGAGCTCGCAGGCCATGTCGTGCTCGAGCTGCAGCGTCCGAATGAATCGAGGGAGCGTCTCGGCGGCCCGGTATTCGTTCTCGGACGAAATGAACACGATCCGCGGCCGCCGATCGCTCGGGAACACGAACGGCGCGCGGCCGGTGAGGTCAGTCGATAGCACGGTGGGGCAGACATGCTGCTCGATGTGCGCGATCAGGAGGTCGGTGCCGGTGAAGTGCGACACGCGCGGCGACCGTCGCGAGTTGTACATGGTGTCGGTCAGGTCGCGGATGAGGGCCGTGTTCTTGCCGAACCGGGCCAAATTGCGCAGGCCGAATGGGCGGCCCAGGACGCACATGTTGGCATGGACGCCGCAAAGGAGGACATTGCGGATGCCGCGCTGCTCGAGCAGGTTCCAGATCTCGACGCCGGATGCGGTGATGGCGTCGATCGAGGCGATTTCGATGGCGTCGATCTGTTGCCTCCAGGGGTAGGGCGGGCCGGGTTGGCAGGGCGGATCGCAATCGCAGCCGCCATCGGAATCGTCGATGGGATAGCCGGCGGCCTTTTCCTCCTCGCTGATCCAGCGGCGCCATCGGTCGATCCCATTGGGGAGCGAAGCGGCCTTGGGAGCGGCCAGGGCGCGCTGGCGCGCGGGGTGGTCCCGGTAATGATCCACGACATCGCTGGGAGCGTGGATAATGAGAACGCCGCGGGCGCGGGCCAGGCGGACGACCTCGTCGATTGCGGGCGCCAGCTCCGCAACCCGCCCGGAAGCGCCCCGGCACCAGTGGCGATCCCACATGTCGCAGACGATCAGGGCCGTTTGCGCGGGATCCCATTCCCATCGGGCCGCGAAGGCCTCGAGCTGGGCCGGATTGCCCGAAGCCGGGATCCGGCTGCGCGCATTCAGCACCAGGGGATCGCCGGCGGCTGCAAGCAGATGCAGCGTGGAAAGAAGGATCAGCGCAGGCAGGAGAGGGCAGTGGGATCGGTTCCAGAGGCGCCATGTCTTGTCCATCATGGCGAAACGATAGCGGAATCGGCGGCCAGTGCCAGCGAAACCGGAATGGAACGAGCCTGACTTGCACAGACCCTTAGCGGTCACGGCGAAGGAGGTGGCCGGCGAGGGCTTCGAGGGCGGCGGCGCGTCCGTGGAACACGGCCAGAGCGGCGAAGGCTTGGGCGGTCAGGCGGGCGGCCAGGCGTCGCGAGGCGTCGAGCCCGAGGAGGGCCGGGTAGGTGGCCTTTTGGGCTCGGGCGTCTTTGCCGGCGGTCTTGCCGAGCTTCTCGCTGGTCTGGGTGACGTCCAGGATGTCGTCCACGATCTGGAAGGCCAATCCGACATGCTGGCCGAACCGGGTCAGGGCTTCCAGATGAGAGGGGAGGCAATTGGCGCTCATGCCGCCCAGGCGCACCGCGGCGCAGAGGAGGGCGGATGTCTTGCATTGGTGGACGAACTGGAGCTCGCGTCGGGAGACGGAGCGGCCTTCGTTTTCGAGGTCGGCCACCTGGCCGGCGATGAGGTAGCGCGAGCCGGCGGTGCGAGCGAGTTCGCGCAGGTAATCCTGGGTGCGGTAGCGGGGGGTGGGTTTGGCCTGGGCGATGATCTCGAAGGCGTGGGTCAGGAGCGCGTCGCCGGCGAGGATGGCGATCCCTTCGCCGAAGACCTTGTGGCTGGTGGGCTTGCCGCGCCGGAAATCGTCGTTATCCATGGCGGGCAGATCATCATGAATGAGCGAGTAGGTGTGGATGCATTCGACGGCGCATGCCAGGGGGAGGGCAGCCTGGATCGAGCCGCTGCAGGCCTCCGCCGCGGCGAGGCAGAGGATGGGTCGCAGGCGCTTTCCTCCCGCAAACATCGAGTAGCGCATCGCGCGGTGGATGGTCGGCGGCTTGGTGGCGGGGCGCGGCAGGAACCGGTCGAGGGCGCGGTTGATCCGGTCCGTGCGGGAGGAGAGGAACGCCTTCAAGTCAAAGGCCGATGTGCCGGTGGTCGATTCCTGCGAGGTCATGTTGTGTATCGTCCCCGGAGGCTGCATGCGTTCCCCGCGGGGGCAGGGGCATGCTAAAGAAAGGCAGGAATCATGCAAGCCCGTTCATGACAATGGCGCGATGGCAGACCAGATAGCCGGGCCAAACCGCCGCATGCAACGATCTGCAAGGAGCTCAGCGAGGCTGGGTTCGCCGGCGAGGGCGAACATGGTGGAACCGCTGCCGGACATGAGAGCGACCGGTGCACCGGCATCGAGCCATTCCTCGCGGATCAGGGCCAGGAGCGGATACTTGCGCATCACGGGTTGCTCGAGTGCGTTGGAGAAGAGGGGCGCCGCATCCTCGAGCGTGCCGGTTTGGAGCGCGTGAATCAATGGCTGGGCGCGGCCGGGTTCGCCGTAAGACGGTCTGGGAGTGGACGCCAGCTGCGCATAGGCCCAAGGGGTCGGAACACCAAATCCGGGATGGACCAGGATGATCGACGCGCCGGTCAGAGCAGGGAAACGGCCCAGAGGCCGGATGATCTCGCCGCGTCCAAGCCCGAGAGCGGGCTGATCCTGGAGGAAGAACGGGACATCCGAGCCCAAGGTCCGGGCGATGGCTGCGAGTTGATCGGCGGAGAGCGGATCGCCGAACAGCTCGTTGAGTGCGAGCAGTGTTGTGGCGGCATTGGCGCTGCCGCCGCCCAGGCCGGCGGCCAGCGGCAATTGCTTCTCGAGGTGGATCCGGACCCCTTGGGGCAGGGAGGCCGATGTGAGGAAGGCAGCGGCAGCCCGATAAACCAGGTTGCGGTGGTCCGTGGGAAGGCCAGGGATGCTGCAGGTCAGATCAATCCCCGGGGCCGAAACCGTCTCGAATCGAAGCCGATCGCAGACCGGGACGGGGTGGAACACGGTTTCGATCTCATGAAAGCCATCGGTGCGGCGTCCGAGGACATTGAGGAGCAGATTGACCTTGCAGGGCGAGGAGCGCTCGATCGCCTTCATCACAAAAAAGGGCGCCTGCCGCCCAGCGGCTGGCGCCCGGGAAAAACGGCCGGCGTCAGTTCTCGAAAATGCGGAACCGGTTGCCGGGGACGAAGGGCAGGATATCGCCTCCGCTGAAGCCGAGGTTGGCGTCCGGATTGAGGAACACGTCTCCCATGCGGCCCGGCTTATAGCAGTCGGCATACTGGGGATGCTCCGGCTTGAGCAATGGATCGTAGCCGCGCCGGTCGGGGATGGGGAAGCTGACGATTTCATAGACGCCGACCGCGGTGCGTTCGACGCTGCGGCTGATGCCGCGTACCATGCCCAACGCATAGCTTCCTGAATTATCGAACAGCAGCGTTTGCTCCATGCTCCGACCCATCTCGCCCAGGCGGGCGAACTCAGTGGCATTGGAGATGCCGCGGCCGAGCTTTCGTTCGGGGCCGGCACAGCCTGCAGTCAGAAACATCGCGGCTGCCAGCGCGAGGATCACATTGGTTCGAATATGCATAGCCATTGTCAAAGTCGATCGCACTCTAACGAATCATCCGATCTTGTAAAGCGTCTTTTCGAGTGTAGCATGGCGGCCGTACGGTATCCCCATGGCCTCGAGATCGCATAACGCTGACCGGGACCCGATCCGCTGGCTGGCGGCGGCCCGGCCGGTCCCGGAGTTCCGTGCGCCCGCGACGCGGAGCGCATGGCGGCGCCAGCGGCGGTCCATCCGCTCCCGGCTGGGGATGCTGCTGGGTCGATTCCCGCCTCGACCCCGAGTGCCTGCGGTTCAGATTCTTGCAATCGAGGATCGCGGGGATTACCGCCTGGAAAAGTTTCAGTTCGACAACGGAACGGGATCGATTGTGCCAGGCTATTTGTTGCTGCCGCCTTCCGAAGGTCCGTCCCCGGCCATCCTCTATTGCCACTGGCACGGCGAGCAGTATGAAGTGGGGAAGGAGGAATTGTTCGAGCGGAATGCGGCTCCGGTGGCGCCCGGGCCGGAACTGGTCCGCCGGGGCTACGTCGTGCTGGCCATCGACGCCTGCGGATTCGGCGAGCGCAATGGGCGAGGACCGGGCGGGATCGAAGAGAAGGGCATTGCCGGCGAACTGACAGCCAGCAAGTTGCTTCTCTGGACGGGGCGGACGCTGTGGGGGCTGATGGTCCGGGACGATCTGATGGCGCTGGATTACCTCTGCTCGCGGCCGGAGGTCGATGCCCGCCGGATCGGAGTGACTGGAATCAGCATGGGATCGACGCGCACATGGTGGATCATGGCGCTCGATGACCGGCCGGCGACGGGGGTGGGGGTTTGCTGCCTGACCCGCTGCCAGGATCTGATCCGCCGCCAGGGACTTCGACACCATGGCATTTACTACTACGTGCCGGGTCTGCTGGCCCATTTCGATATCGAGGCGGTGGTGGCCTTGGCCGCGCCTCGCCCCCTGCTGTTCCTGTCCGGCGCAGCAGATCAGGGATCGCCCGTGGAAGGCGTGCGGACAGTTGCGTCGAAGGTCAAGCCGGTCTACCGCCTATCGAACGCAGAGGATCGTTTCCAGAGCGTGATCTATCCGGGAGTTGGACACCGCTATACGCCGGCCATGTGGAGCCGGATGCTTGCGTGGATGGAGCAGCATTTGGGGCCCCGGATTTCTCCGCAAGAGATCCGGATATTGAATCCTTGATCAACCCGAAGAATGGAACAATCCGCCATGCGCCAAAAGTAACTGTTACCCGGGAAGGGGTATCGCGATCAGAATTTGCTCGCCTCGGAAGCGACCCGGGGCCAGATTCACCAGCATCCGGTGTCGAAAGACCGTCCCAAAAGAACAGAAGGCCCTGCTATGCCAGAGAAACCCGATCCCGTGCGGAAATTGAGCGAGAAGAACACCAAGCAAGAAATGCTCGAGGCTTACCAGGCGCTGCTGAAACAATTTCAAGAGAAGCGCGCCGCCGAGCTGGCGCCGGCCCGCCAACTCGAAGAAAAGCGGGTTCAAGAAGCCGTTCGGGTGGCGGAAACCCTGTCACCAGCCGGCATTGAGCGCGATCTGGGCAGCCTGAAGGCCGAAATCGGACGGTTGCTGGCGGATCTGGCTGAAAAGCTGGACTCGGAGACCGCGAAATTCAAGGCGGTGCAGAAGGCGGTCGAAGCCAAACAACTCGAGTTGCAGGAGCTGTACGGGATTGAGAAAGCGGCCGCCACGCTCGCCGCATTGATCGAAGCCCAGAATCTGAAGCGGCGCGAGTCCGAAATCCAACTTACTGCGGAACGGGAAGAACTCACGGAGGAGATCGAGGCCACACGCGCGGAATGGGAGAGAGATAAGCGCTTGCACGACGCGGAGATCAAGGAACGGGATGCCGCGGAGAAGAAGGCCCGGGAGCGGGAGAAGGAGGAATTCGCTTACCTCTTCAAGCGCGATCAGCAGTCCGTCAAAGACAAGCTTGCCGACGAGAAGATCACGCTCGAAAAGGAGCTCAAACAGAAACGCGAAGCGGCGGAGAAGGAACTGGCTGAGCGGGAAAGAGCGATCGCGGGACAGGAGCAGGAATTGGCCATCGCCCGCGCTCGCGTGGCGGCGTTTCCGAAGGAACTCGAGGCGGCCGTGGACAAGGCGGTGAAAGAAATCACCGACAAGCTCAAGCTGGAGGCCAAGAACCGGGAAGACCTGCTGCGCAAGGAATCCGAGGGCGAACGCAACGTCTCCGCTACCCGGATCGAATCGTTGGAAAAGGCGCTCAAAGAATGCGCGGACCAAAACACGCGAATGACCCGCCAACTCGAAGCCGCCTACCAGAAAGTCCAAGACATTGCGGAAAAGACCGTCGAGGGCGCGTCGCAATCGAAATCCCTGGCAGACCTGCAAAAACTCCTGGCCGAGCAGGCTCGCAAGACCGCGCCGGATAAGGGATAATATGAACAGCAAGATGTCATGGCAAGGGGGCGCGGTTCGCCGAGGAACCGCCGGAATAGCGATCGGGATCATGATGCTGAGCGCGGCAGTAGCGGAAAGGGCACATGCCGCGGAGAGCTCGACGTCGAGCCCGTGGGCCGCGCAGTGGATCTGGCAGGCGGGGGCGGATGTGCACGCCTATAACCAGACGGTGGTTGCGCGGCGTCAGTTCCAGCTCGAACGGCCGTTGACGGCGGCGCTGCGCATTACGGCCGACAGCTACTACCGGCTCGAGATCAACGGGCAGTGGGTGAATGATGGCCCGGCGCGCAGCTGGCCCGAGCACTTCCAGTATGACGAGATCGACGCGACGCCGTATCTCGCGGAAGGGGCGAACGAAATCCGCGTGACGGCTCGATATTACGGGGTGGGCGATTTCCATCGGGTGCCCCAACAGGCGGGGCTGCTGGCGCAGTTGGACGTCCGGCTGCGGAATGGCCGGCAGATCCAGCTCGGGACCGATGCCTCGTGGGAAATCGCGGCGGCGCCGGCCTGGATCACCAACACGCCGAAGGTGAGCATCCAGATGGAGCCGGTCGAGTTCTACGATGCGCGGCGCGAGGCGGACCTGGTGTTCCGGCCGGCGGCCGTCCTATTCCCGGCGCAGGGCGGCCCCTGGAAGGACTTGCAGCCGCGGGACGTGGCCTTGCTGACCAAGCAACCGGTTGGATTGCGATCGTATCGGGGCGCGAACCTGGTGCGGGCTGCTGGCATCCATTTCTGCATGCCGGCTGCGCGGCTGGTGAACCCGGGACGGATCGAGGCAAACCACGGGGCGAGCTGCGCGGCGGGGATGGCCACGTGGCTGGTGCTGGACCGGGCGGCGACTGTGGTGGTTCAGACCGAAGGCATGAAGGTGGCGATCGACGGAATCCGGGGAGGCTCGAAGCCCTTCCAGCTATCGGCGGGACGGCATTTGGTTTTGGCTCTGTCGAGCGATCTCTTCAGCCACCAAAAGGAGAAAGCCCTGCGGTTCCGCGAGCCGCTGGCGCTCACGCTCGAGAACCCGCTCGATGCGGCTCACTCGAATCCCTGGTGCTTTCTCCGATTCCCCGAGTATGCGCTGGCGACCAACGACATCCGGTGGATCGAATTCCGGTCCGAGGATCCGCGTTTGGCGAAGGCGATCGATGGCTACGGCCGGCTGGCGGAGACGCTGCTCAGCTCGGTCAAGGATGCCGCTTCGTTTCGGGATCAGCTCCGATCGCGGGCGGAAGTGATGCCATGGCCGGAGATGTTCGTCGAGGATTTCACCTGGCAGTTTCAGGAGCGGCAGGTGGTGGGGGACGCGGGGCCGCTGGTGGACCGGCCCGAGGCGCTGATGCATGACACGCCCGAGAGCACCGTGATCCGGCCCGCCCGGGGCGCGGAGGTCGAGCTGGTCTACGATTTCGGCGAGCAGCATTGCGGATACTACGGATTCGAGCTGATCGCCGATGCCGGAGTCCGGGTGGATCTCCATGCGATCGAGTATATCGCGCCGGACGGCCGGCTGCAGCACACGGGGGGCAATCGGAACGGCCTGCGATACATCACGCGCGATGGCGTGAACCGGTTTGTCTCGCTCAAGCGCCGCTCGGGGCGCTTCCTCTACCTGACCCTGCGCAATCAGAAAACTCCGGTCCAGATCCGGCGGCTCTATTCGGTCGAATCCACCTATCCGGTCCACTATGCGGGCTCGTTCTCCTGCAGCGACGCGCGCTTGGACGCCATCTGGAACATATCGACGCGCACGCTGAAGCTCTGCATGGAGGACACCTTCACCGACTGCCCTCTGTATGAGCAGACGCACTGGGTGGGGGATGCGCGGAACGAATCGCTGCTGGCGTATGGGGTGTTCGGGGCCGAGGACCTGGCCCGGCGGTGCATACGGATCACGGGGCAATCGCTGGAGCGCTACCCGATCGTGGGATGCCAGACGCCATCGAGCTGGGATTGCCTGCTGCCGGCCTGGAGCTTTCTCTGGGGCATATCGACTTGGGATTACTACTGGCGCACGGGCGACCGCGAGTTCCTGGGGGAGATCTACCCCGCGGTGATCGCCAACCTGCAAGGGGCGGAAAAGATGGTCAACGAACAGGGGCTGTTCAGCGCGCCGTACTGGAACCTGTTCGACTGGTCCGGCATCGACCAGGGGCGCAAGACGGTGATGCACAACAGCCTGTTCATGGTGGGCGCCATCGACGCGGCGCTGCGGGCGGGCGAGGCGCTGGGCGACCGCACGCATGCGGACTGGCTCAAGAACCTGCGCGCGCGCCTGGCGCGCGGCATCAACCGATGGTGGGATCCCGCCCGCGGAACGTATCCGGACAGCATCCACGACTCGGGCAATGCCAGCCCGTCGACCTGCCAGCACACCAGCTTTCTCTCGATGCTTTACGATGTGCTGCCGGCCGAGCATTGGGCCCAGGCGACGCGCAACCTCACGAATCCCCCTCCGCAAATGGTGCGGATCGGATCGCCCTTCGCCATGCTATATCTCTACGAGACTTACGAGAAGCTGGGGATGGAGGATGAGATCGTGCGGGAGATCTACCGGCATTACCTGCCGATGGTGGAGAGCGGGGCCACCACCGTGTGGGAGAGCTTTCCGTCCGGCACGACCGGCTCGGGCGGATTCCCCACGCGCAGCCACTGCCATGCCTGGTCCTCCGCCCCCACGCGGTTTCTGAATCGGATCGTGCTGGGCATCCACGAGACTGCCCCGGGCGGCCGGGCCGTCCGAATCAGCCCCCGGCTCAACGGATTGAGCTGGGCCCGCGGAGCTGTCTCGACCGTGCGCGGCCCCGTCGAGGTCGCATGGAAACTGGATGGGAAGAACCTGGCTGTCCAGTCCAGAACCCCGGCCACCGTCGAGGCCGTGTTCGAGCGGAACGATTCCCACGCCGGACTCGAAGTCACGTTCAATGGCCAGAAGATCCCGTAATCCGCGCCTGAATGCATGTGGTGCTGGTGGAACCGGAGATCCCGCCCAACACGGGCAATGTGGCGCGGCTGTGCGCGGCCACGCGAACGGTCCTGCATTTGATCGAGCCGTTCGGGTTCCGGCTCGAGGATCGGGATTTGCGGCGGGCGGGGATGGACTACTGGCAGCAGGTCGAATGGCATCGGTGGCCGAGCTGGCTGGAATTCGATCGGCATCGGCCGCCGGGTGCGTGCCTTTGGCTGGTGGAATCCAGCGGGCCGCGCTGCTACGCTGATGTCGTCTTCGGGGCGGGGGATTTTCTGGTGTTCGGACGCGAGACGGCGGGTCTGCCGCGGGCCCTGCTCGACCAGCACCGCGACCACTGGGTCCGCATCCCCATGGCAAATCCGGTGTCGCGTTCGCTGAACCTGTCCAACTGCGTGGCGATCGTTTTGTACGAGGCGCTGCGCCAGCAGGGATGGGAGGGTGCCGGTCCGGGTGAAACCGGGCTGGGGCCATGAGCCGCGGCCGATCGAGGATCGTATGGTCAGGTCCGGCCGGCGCCCCATTCGGCGGCCTCGGCCGTCCGGAGGATCTCGACGGCGCGGCGCGGATCGCCGGCGGCCAGGAGCGCCTGGCGAAGGCGGGCGTCTCGCAGGAGGCGGCTCAGGCGCGCGAGCGCCCGGAGGTGTAGGCTCACGGTGGGGGCGACCAGGAGGAAGAAGAGCCGGGTTGGCTGGCTGTCGATCGCGCCGAACGGGATCCCGTGGGGATGCCGGCCCATCACGAGCACCGTCTCGGGGATCAGGCCGACGAGGGCGTTGCGGGCATGGGGCAGGGCGATGCCTTCGCCGATGCCGGTGCTGCAGAGCTGCTCCCGCTCCTGCAGTGCGCGGAGGAGGGTTTCCTGGTCTTCCGGGCGGCGGCGGAGAACGGGAATGCATCGCACCAGCTCGGCCAGGACGCTGTCCCGGTCCTGACCCAGCAGCGGGATGATCGTGGTTTCCGGCGTAATCGCGGGCCCGATCACCATGGCAGGCGTTGAGTCGTGTTCCATGGATGATCATCTGAGCCGTCTTCGGCGCAATTGGCAAGGATCCTCGATCGTGCCTTTGGGCCGCATCCCAGGCGGCCGGCGAGTTTTCGCTTCCGCCGAAGGCACTTATGCGCCATGTTTGCGCCATGGGAAAACGAAGGCTGGCGCGGGAGCGCGCCGTCCAGTTTCTATTCCAATGCGATTTAAATCCGCCCGAGGACATCGAGGCGGCGCTGCGGGAGTTTTGGATCACGCAGCATCCGGCGACGATCGCGGACGAGGACGGGCCGGCGCGCTGGGGGGAGACGCGGGAGCTGCCGCCGCTTACGGGATCGGAGGCGGCGTTGCAGGTGTTTGCGACCGAGCTGATCCGCGGCGTGATCGAGCGCCGGGATGAGCTGGACGAGCGCATTCGGAAATATGCACGGAACTGGGATCTGAAGCGGATGGCGATCGTGGACCGCAACATCATGCGTCTGGCGATCTACGAGATGCTCTACCGGCTGGACATCCCGCCGGTGGTGAGCATCAACGAGGCGGTGGACATCGCCAAGCGCTACTCGACGGACGACAGCGGCAAGTTCGTGAACGGGATCCTGGACCAGGTGCGGGCCGAGCTGTTGCGTCCAGCACGGACGGTGGATGGGGATCTTTAAGATGGACGCCGATCTGCATCTCCACACCCACTTCTCCGATGGCACCTACACGCCGGAGGCCCTGGCCCGGTCCGCATTGCGCCTGGGGATCGCCGCGCTGGCGGTGACGGATCATGACACTGTCGAGGCATGCGAGTCGTGCGAGGTCGCCTGCCGCGCGGCGGGGATCGAATTCGTGCCGGGGATCGAGCTGACCACTGAATGGGAAGGCCAGGAGCTCCACTTCCTGGGCTATGGGATCGATGTGCGCCATGGAGAGCTGCTGGCGGAATTGGCTCAATTTCAGGATGTGCGGCAGCAGCGCGTCCGCCAGATGGTCGACCGCCTCAATCATCTGCGGGTCCCGCTCGAGGCGGATGCGGTGTTCGCCCTGGCGGATTGCCGGTCGCCGGGACGGCCTCACATAGCCCGGGCACTGGTCCAGGCAGGACGCTGCGGCAGCATGGATGAGGCGTTCGATCGGTACCTGAAGAAGGGCCGGCCCGCATGGGTCCCGAAGCGGAGGATGTCGGCGGGCGATTGCATCGGCCTGTTACATCGCGCAGGAGGGGTGGCGGTGCTGGCGCATCCGGGCCTCTGCCGTCCCGAGGCTCCTTACGGCGCGCTGGCGGACGCCGGTTTGGACGGGATCGAGTGCTACCACTCGAAGCACGATGGCCGGATGGTCCAACGGTGCAGGGCCATCGCGGAACGCCATGGCTGGCTGATCACAGGCGGATCGGATTGCCATGGCGACAGCAAGGGGCGGCCTGTGATGGGGACGGTTCGGCTGCCTTACGAGCATTTCGTTGCCTTGAAGAGCCGGATTCCGGCGGCGCATGCGCGGATCGCGTGCTCAGCGGAAACCCAGGCAACGCGGGATCGAGGTTGAGCATGGGTTTCTTTCAAAAATTCAAGGCGGGTCTCCAGAAGACCCAGGCGCGGCTGGCCCACGAGCTGAAGCGGATCTTCAGCGGCTCGCCCAAGCTGACCGGGACCACAATCGAGGAGCTGGAGTCGGCCTTGATCGGGGCGGATTTCGGGATGGCGATGACGACGCAGATCGTCGCAGCGGTTCGGCGTGGGTACGAATCGCAGGGACGATCCGGTCTGGACGTTTTTGCGATCGCGCAGCGCGAGGTGGAGCAGGGATTATCGGGGCTGCGGATTGACCTGGCACTGCCGGAGAGGCCTCCGACGGTGGTGTCGCTGGTGGGGGTGAACGGGACCGGGAAAACGACGACGGCGGCCAAGCTGGCGCACCGGCTGCAGGGGGAAGGCCGGATGGTAGCGCTGGCGGCGTGCGACACCTTTCGAGCAGCGGCGATCGAGCAGATCAAGCTTTGGGGCCAGCGGCTGGGGGTGCCGGTCATCGCCGGCAACTACGGGGCGGATCCGGCCTCGGTGGCGCACGACGCCTTGAGCGCGGCGATTTCGAAGCGGTTGGACTACCTGTTTGTGGACACCGCGGGCCGGTTGCACACCAAGCACAATCTGATGCAGGAATTGCAGAAGGTGCACCGGGTCATGGCCAAGATGCATGCCGGCGCGCCGCACGAGGTGCTGCTGGTGCTGGATGCCACCACCGGGATGAACGCCCTCAGCCAGGCGCGCGAGTTCCACCGGGCGGTGTCGCTGACCGGGCTGGTCGTGACCAAGCTCGACGGCACCAGCAAAGGGGGCATGGTGGTGGCCATCCAGCGAGAGCTGGGGCTGCCCATCAAGTTTGTCGGCCTGGGAGAAAAGGCGGAGGATCTCCAGCCTTTCTCGCCCGCTCAGTTCGCCGCGGCCCTCTTCGGGGACGAGCAGCACGGTTGAGCATGGGATCCGAGGATCCATGGGCGGCGTCTTCGCGCCGATTCGGTCGCCCAGCCAGGGCGGGCGATGAGGTGTTCATGCGGCAAGCGATCGCTCTGGCCCGGCGCGGATACGGCTGCACCTCTCCCAACCCCATGGTGGGCGCCGTGCTGGTGCGCGCGGGACAGGTGATCGGCAGGGGGTGGCATCGCGTGGCAGGCCAGGCGCATGCGGAAATCGAGGCGTTGCGGGATGCGGAGCGCCGCGGGCAAACGGTGGCGGGCTCGACCCTCTTTGTCACGCTCGAGCCCTGTTCGACCCACGGCCGCACGCCTCCATGCACGGAGGCCATTCGCAGGGCGGGCATCCAGCGCGTGGTCGCAGCCGCGATCGATCCCAACCCAGCCCACGGAGGCCGGGGACTCCGATGGCTGCGGCGGGCGGGAATTCAGGTCGAACACGGATTGCTCGCCGGCCGGGTCGTCCGGCTCAACGAGGCATTTCATCATTGGATCGTTTGCCGGCGTCCGTTTGTGACCGTGAAAGCGGCCATGACATTGGATGGCAAGATCGCCACGGCTTGCGGAGAATCTCGATGGATCACCAGCCCGGCTGCGCGGGCTGTCGGGATGCGAATGCGCCAGGGGGCGGATGCGATTCTGGTGGGCGTGAACACCGTGCTGGCCGATGATCCGAGCCTGACTTGGCGGCCGGCTCGAGCGGGGGTGCGGCCGCATCGGCTACGGCGGATCGTGCTGGACGCTCGAGGGCGCACTCCGCTGGACGCGCGCGTGGTGAGCGATGCCCAGGCCGATTCGACGACGGTGGTTGTCACATCGGCGGCGCCGGCCAGGCGGTGCGAGGCGCTGGCGGCTCGGGCGCGAGTCTGGATTGCGCCGGGGGAGGATTGGGTTGATCTGGCCTGGCTCCTGGATCGCCTCGGAACCGAGGATGTGACGCATCTTCTGGTCGAGGGGGGGGGAGAGGTGCAGGCTTCCTTTGTCGAAGGGCGTCTGGCCCAGCGGATCACCTTTTTTTACGCGCCGCTCATCCTGGGAAGCAAGGATGCGCGCCGGGCGGTTGCGGGATCGGGTTTCTCGACGCGGAGCGGGATCCCGAAGCTGAGTTCGATCGAGTGGCGGCGAGTGGGGGTGGATCTGATGCTGACGGCGCGGGTGGATTATCCGGAGGGGATGGTCAGCGGCGGGTAGCAGCGGGCCGGAGGCGCGCTCGCCATGGAAGGCAGGGATGACAAGACTGGCATCCGCAGGCGCCCTTTTCACCAGGCCGCGACGCAGCCCTCGTCCTCCCACAGTTGCGATCCGCGATAGGCGCGCATCTCCGCGATCCGTCTCCAGTGAACGGAGCCATCCAACAGCCCCACGTTGCCGCCGGAGGCGCCGATGACCTCCGAGGAGACACCCTCGGCGTCTTCGTTCGAGAAATCGCCCCCTTTGAGAATCGGTCCGTTGCGGCCATGAGGTGCAAAGGTTTTCTTATAGCCGGGCGACCAATCGTTGAGATCGGTCACCAGGACAGTGGTGGGGCGTTCATTGAAGGTTTGAGGCGAGGTCCAGACGTCCGAGTGGCCGGGAACGGCCGGCCAGGGCGTGTTGGTGTGGCCGCCGAGGTAGTTGTAGCCGATCACGTAGCCATAGCCGGATTCGACCCAGCCAAGGGGCTGATTGAACTGGCCGCCCAGGCTGGGGCAATCGAGGATTCGGTAATGGCCGGCATAGGAGAGGATGGCCAGCCGCGTGTTCGTGCAGATCACAGGGATGTGTTCGTCGCGCCGATCGAAGTTGTCGGATCGCCCGCTGGGCAGGCGTTCATTTTGGTCCTGGCCATAGATCTGGGTGGCGAGGACGAATTGGCGGATCTGGTTCTTGCAGGAGACCCGTCGGGCTTTCTCCTTGGCGCCAGCCAGCACCGGCAGCAGCAGGCCCGCCAGGATGGCGATGATCGCGATCACCACCAGCAGCTCGATCAAGGTGAATCCCTTCGCCCGCGGCGCGCGGCCCATGGATTCCTGCTGGCTCGGAACGCCGGCTGCGGCAGCGGCGCGGGGAGGCCTGATCCCGAAGCGCGGCGAGATCGTGCCATCGAGAGGTTGCGTCGATCCACTCATGGTTCCTCGAGCCGATAGAATCGCTGGGGCAGGCAGCAGCCATCCGGATCTTCGAGCTCGGCCTGCCCATCCACCAGGATCAGGCTGAGTGCCAGACGGGTCCATTCCGCCAGAGGCGCCGTCGGATCCCCACTGGCATAAACCGCCATGCCGGGCAAGCGATCGGGGGCCACGGCGCTGCCGTCCTGGCCCCGGATCGACAGACGAAACGAATTGTCGCCCGCCGGGGCAAACGGGAGGAGCCGCAGCGGGGGCGCCGCGGGAGCCGCCACGTCCAGACACGCCCCTTCGGTCACGCTGCGGGCGTAGACGCGTCCGTCGGCGATGGCGGGCGAGTTCCAGCACTTGCCGCTGAGGATCTTGAAGCGGTCGATCTCCCGATAGGCGGCGGGATCGGGCTCGATCAGCACGAGCGTGCCGCTGTCGTTCAGGACGAGCAACCGGCCGCCGGCAGCCAACAAATTGCCCATCCCGAATCCACCCTGGGACCAGGCCACTCGCCCGGTGGCGGCTTCGACGCAGCGCAGCAGGATGGGATTCTGGTAATGACCGCACATCGTATAAAAATAGCCGGCGATGTGCACAGGGGTGTTCCAGTGGTTGTTGATATCGCGCTCGACGCCCCAGAGGCGTTGCGCCTGCCAGAGGCTGCCGGTTCGGACGACGCGGACCGCGGCGCCGCCGATGCCGTAGGCGGCCGAGCAATACACGATGTCGCCCGCCACGACGGGGGATGCACCCGTGCACGTGTCGTAAGGAAACGCAAAGCGCCAGAGCACATCGCCATTGCCGGGCAGGACGGAGACCAGGCCGGACTGCGCCAGGAAAACGATTTGCCGGACCCCGAGGATATCGGCTGCGACGGGGGTGGCATGGGTCATGGCATCGTTATGGCGTTTCCAGAGGAGGCTGCCATCGTCGGCGTTCAAGGCCAGCAGGGAGCCATTGGGCGCCGTGCCGCTCAGGAAGATGCGTCCCTGATCGAGCAAGGGCGAAGCCGCATTCTGCCAGCCGATGACATCTCCTCCGTAAAGGGCTGGCAGATCGCGGCTCCAGAGGACGTGGCCGTCGCTGGCCCTGAGACAGAAGAGGACGAGAAGGGAATTGGAGACATAGACTCGGTCGCCCGCGATCGTCGGGGTGGAGCGCGGGCCATCGCCGGTGCCGCCCCCAGCCCAATACGAGACGTATCCCAAGGGGGTGTTCCACAGTTCGCGGCCTGTTGCGGCGTCCAGAGCGACACATGTTTCCTTCTTTCTGCCGTCGGCGAGGCGGCGCACCTGGGTCACCGCCATCCCGCCGCTCACCGCGAAGGATGAAAACCCATCGGTCAGAGGCGCCCTCCACAGAACTGCGGGCGGTTGCGCGGTCCAGTTGGTGCGTATCCGGTCGGCGGAGATCCCATCGTGGAGACGGCCGCGGTATTGCGGCCAGTCGGCGGCCGGCAGAAGGGCGCCTGTCAGGATCAGACCTCCCAATCCTATCGCCCCACGTTTGAAATACGACATATGTGCGGCGCGGTTCGCGCGTGGTAAAGTGCAGCACGATCGGATTCGTGTCAAACCTGTGCCGTCAATCGCACGGGGGGCGGACAGATCGTTGGACGCCGTGCCGATATCCGAAACGCGGAGGGGCGGCCAAGGGCGTTGTGGCTGGCGCAGGAACTGATCTGCTCGACCAGCCGGACGACACGGGTTGATCCACGCGCGATCGACCCGAGGATGGACTCGCCGCTCAGGGCTGCCTGAGCCGGAAGAAACGCGCCCCGGGGCCGACTTGCAGTGTTGCCTGGTAGCGATCGCCTGCGACCTCCGGCACGATCCCCAGGGGTTGCCAGCCGGCTCCCGAATTCAAGACCGGAGCCGCCTCCAGCGTGGCGGCTCGGTCCGCAACGGGCCAGCTCAACACCACTTCGCTCGCGCCAGCCCGAGCGATGCTCAGCGTTGGCCTTGTGGGAGGGGCTGTGACGTGAAATCGGGCCGCCGAATTGCGCGGTTCGCCGTTCACGGCCGGGAACGCACCGCCGATCCAGAGTTGGTCTGCATCGAGGATGATGGCCCGCACGCCGCCATCCGCCGAGCTGCCCCGCGCGATCTGGACCTGGAAATCGTTGTCCAACTGGCCATTGGGATGGATGCGAATGAGCGAGTTGAGAATGCCGGATGGCGCGAAGACCTGGAAATCGCCGCCCACGAGCAAACCGCCTTCCGCGGGCGGGCAAAGCGCATTGACCGTTCCGCCCGAGTCGCTGATCGGCGAGACAAACGAGGCATCCACTCCGCCCGCATTGCCAAGGCGGACGATGGAGGGGTGGCTTTGGCCGCCGACCCGGGAGAAATACCCGCCAACGAAGATGCCTCCATCGGCAGCCACCGCGACGCTGCGCAGTTCGGGCGGCCAAGATTCGTTGAACGTCGCAAACGCGGGCGGCGCGAACGAGGTGTCCACGGCGCCCTCGCCATTCAGGCGCACCACGTTCGTGATGTTGAGGTTGTTAAACGATGAGAAACTGCCGACGCAGATCAGCTTGCCATCGGGCTGCCGCGCGATATCGCGGATCTCGTAGGGGTATCCTGCCAGGCCGGCGCCGATGTTGAAATTCGTGTCCAGCAGGCCAGTGGGAAAAAGCCGGACCAATCCTCTCTGAGCCGTCCAGCTGTCTCCCGCCACGAGAATCTTCTGGTCGGGGAGCAGTTCGATGTCATTGACCTGCATGACGATTTCCTTCTGGAAGGCCGGGTCGGGCATTCCAGTGTCGAGGAGGCGGACCAGGCCGCCATTTCCTCCGACCAGCAGCCGGCCGTCGTCCAGGCGGCGGATGACACGGGGGGCCGTGACGGGGCGGATATCGGCCTGAAACGCCGTGTCCACCTGGCCGGCTGCCGTCACCCGAACGCAGTTGGTGATCGGCTGCCCGTTCACCAGCATGAACTCGCCCACCACGGTCATTGCGTCATCCGGCTGCCGGGCCATCGAAAGGACCGTGCCCGGATTTGCCGCCACGGGTGTGAATTCGTCGACGAGCGACAGATACTCGTTTTGCAGCAGGCAGAGGCTGTGCCGGTAGATGGCGGGCTCGTTCGAGCCGCGGGATTCGATCGTTCGGAAATTCCCGGCGCACAGGAGGCGGCCGTCGGGCCGCCGGGCCAAGGCGAGCACCTCGGTGAACTCGCCCTCGAAATAGAGCACGCTGAGCGCGGCGCCATCCGCCCCAAAACCGATCAGCGTGGCGTCGTGGTCCGTGGGTTGCCCGCCAAAGATGATGCCCGGCTCCCAACCGCCCACGACGAGGTGATTATTGGGAAAGGCGACGACCGTGTTGACACCATAGAGATAGTATTGATTGAGGCTGGCATCGAGGCCGCCGGTTGAGCTCAAGCGGGCGACCCCGCGGCGTTCTTGGCCACGGACCATGCTGAACGCACCCGCAATCGCGATCCTGCCGTCCGACTCGACCGCGATGCTTTTGACACCGCCATTGGCGCCGGTCCCCACGCTGAACTCGGGATCCAATCCCCCATTCGCGGTCAGCCGCGCATATCCGGGGCAGCTGACGCCGTTGTATTGGGTGAAATCCCCGCCGATCAATATCCTGCCGTCCGGCTGGAAGGCGATGGCTGTCACGGCGCCATCCGGGCCCAGGCCGGTGTCGAATGTGGGATCGGCGCTTCCATTCGAGAGAAGCCGCGCCAGATGGGGCCGGCTGGCGCCGCCGATCCGGGTGAAGTCGCCCCCGGCGAGAATCCGGCCTTGCTCGTCAACCGCGAGCGCCCGCACGGCGCCATCCACACTCCCATCCGTGTACGATCCCACATTGAAGCTGGGATCGAGCGTTCCCGCCGTGTCCAGCCGGGCTGCATACTGCCGAACATCCATCACGCCCGCTTCGTAGGAGATGAAATAGTACAAATCGCCTCCGACGATGATTTTGCCATCGGGCTGGATTGCCACGGCGTAGATATAGTTATTGAACACATCGGGCGCGTTCAGGTTGAAAGCCGTGTCCAATGAACCGTCGGCCTTCAGCCGAGCCAGCCGGTTCCTCGGCACGCCGTTCACCGCGCTGAAGTCGCCGGCAATGATGGCCTGGTTATCCGGTTGGACGGCGATGAGCGCGACCGTGCCAACGATCTCGAATCGCGGCGCCCAAGCCGGATCGAGCGCTACTCCGGCCTCGATCCGTCCGGACACGAACGCGCATGCCAGCCCGCCCGCCACGAGGATGGCCGCATGCATCCCGCGCCACCCATCGCTCCGACTCACTCGGCGACACAAGTCTGTCATCATAAACCATGTAATATGAATTAGGGGTTCGAATACAACTCGATCCGGCATTCAATGTCAATGTCTATTGGGTGCCCTCCCTGTCCCCTCGCTCCCGCCTGGCGAGGGGAGGGGAATGGACGTGTCCAGCCAGCAAGCGGTGTCCCTCGCGCACGCAGCCCATCTTCCTCGATCCCCTCCGTGCAACTGCAGGAGGCACGATCGGTTCCGCTTGACTCAGTTGAATCGAGCCGATACAAGATGATCAGAAGATCTGACCGCTGGCCGGTGCACCCGCGCGCGAGCGCTCATGGCTCATCCAATTCATGATACGTACCGAATCGAGGCACTCGAGCCTCGAATCCTGCTATCGGGCGCTGACATGCTGGCAGCGGCTGCATCCAGCACCCCTGCCGCGCCCGATTTCGGCGGCGTTGGCACGGAATCTGCGATCGAAGTTCCTTATACGCAACCATCTGAGGCGAATGTCTCCGCGGAGATCCGGCACCCCGCCGAGGATCTGTTTGCCGGCGTGGCCATGCCGGTCCTCGAGGCGGAACAGGATCCCGGTGCTGAAGGTGGCGCAAGCCTCGAACCGGAAATCGCCCCTGTTGAGCCAGTTGTCGAGGCGCAGCGGGGCGGTATTCATGCCTGTTCCAAGCCCGCTCCAACGGTGACGGCGAGCGTGGTTGGCAGCACCGCGACGTTCTCGGGCGATGCTTTAGCCAATGAACTGAGCCTGCGCCAGAACAATGACGGCCTGCTCGAATACAGCACCGATGGCACGACCTACTTCTCCGATCTGGGTGGCGCCACCCTGACGTTGACGGCGGCCTCGAGAATCGTGGTCGATTTAGGCCAAGGCAACGATCGGTTGACATGTGACGCCACTCTGGTGGAAGCGTTCGTCAACGGCGCCAAGCTGGATTTTGCGGGCGGTCTTGGCGGCGACACCCTCACCGGACCGGACAGCGACATCGACTGGAGTCTCCAAGGCCCGGGCCAGGGCTCATTCTGCGGGATGAGCGCGTTCACCGGAGTTGAGTGGTTGGCGGGTGGAGCGGGGAACGACAGTTTCCGTTTCGAGTCGGGCGGGGCTATTTTTAGCGGCATCGATGGCGGGATGGGCTCGAATACGATCCGGGGCCCCCCCTCCGCGAGCACCTGGAGCATCTCGGGCAACAGCACGGGGAATCTGGGTGGGGCCTCGGGCGCGGTATTCACAAGAGTCTCGAGCCTTATCGGGGGTGAGGGCGATGACAGTTTTGTCTTTGCCGATGGTGCGTTGTTTGGCGGAACCATCGATGGCGGGTCTGGGGAAAACGCACTGGATTATTCCGCCTGCGCTGCGATTTCGGTAGCCGTCGACCTTGGAGGGGGGACAGCCACCGGCACCACTGGCATCAGCCACATCGGCAGCGTGACTGGCGGGGCCGGCGATGACACGTTAACCGGCGACGCGAACATCAATGTCCTGCGGGGTGGAGCGGGGGACGATACCCTGAACGGCGGCCCTGGAGACGACATCCTTGAAGGAGGGGCAGGATCGGATACCTATGTTTTCACGGACGGTTGGGGGAGCGACACGCTCGCCGAGATGGCAGGCGGCGCCGACACCGACGGCCTCGACTTCTCCGTTGTGACGGCGGATTTGCGAGTGACCGTCCGTGCCGGCGGCAAGGTTTCGATCACCGATTTCACCAGTCATCTGACAGAAGCCGCGGGCATCGAAGCGATCGTTGGTGGAACCGGAGACAACCGGATTGTGTTCGAGAATGGAGCCTCCTTTGCCGGCTCGATCGACGCCGGTTCCGGCGGAAGCAACACCATCGACTTTTCCAATTATGAGACACCCGTGCTGATCGATCTCGCTGCCGGCACGGCGACTGTTGGCGGTTTCATCCAGGGGACGAGCATGACGGGCCTCTCTGCCGACACGCCCGTTGGCTACCTCAACAATGGCGCGGGCGTTCATCAGGCAACCATTACCCTGGACACGGCTCTCAGCACCTTGAACGGCGGCACCGGCGTTCATAAAGCCTCCGCCTCCTTCTCCATCACCGGAGCCACACTTCTTGCAGATCTCAACAATGGCCAAGGCGTTGGGAGCAGAGGTTACCTCTCGGCGGCGACGCCGGTCAGCTCGAATTGGCCGAATATCGCCCTCCAGCCTGGCTACGATCTGCACATCACCCTGACGGACAATCAAACAGTGTATGTGGATCTCGGCAGTCCAAGCATTTTGGGGGATATACTGGATGCCATCCAGGCTGCTGACACCCATTTAACCGCCGCCATTAATGCTGCCGGGACGGGTATCGATATCAGCGATTCGGCGGGAGGCGCCCACAGCATTGCGGTGGCCGATCTGGGCGCAGCCACCGCAGCCGCGACGCTCGGGATTGCAGGCGCCGGCGCAGGCAACGTGTTGCACGGCAGGTCCATCACCGCCGACTTCTACGTGATCCTCACCGATTGGTCTTCCGCGGCGGTCGATATCGGCGATGCGACCACTGTGGGGCAGGTGCTGAACGCCATCCACAACGCTGACGCCCGGCTGGCGGCTTCCATCAATGATGCCGGAGACGGGATCACGATCACCGACTCGGCTGGCGGCGAGGAGAGCCTGGCCATCGAAAACCTGAACGGTTCCACCACCGCCACGGATCTCGGTCTCACCGTCCGGCCGGCAGGGAATGTCTTGAACGGACGGCCTCTCGTCAGCGACCTTCGTATAACGGCCAGCGACGGCACGGTCGTCAACGTCAACCTTCGGGACGCGGACACCATCGGAATGGCGGTCGATGCCATCAACGCGGCTGACTCCCGCCTTTCCGCAGCCTTGAATGAGGGTTCGGACGGCATCGACATCAGCGATTCCACGGCAGGATCCGGCAATCTGACAGTCGCGAATCTGGCTGGTTCCACGGCGGCGGCGGATCTCGGCATTGCAAAAACCGGCAAGAAAGATCTGCTGCATGGCGATTCTCTCCTCAACGATCTGGTCGTGACATTGAGAAATGGCACCGCCGTGCCGGTCAACCTCGGGAATCCAGTGACGGTCGGCGATATTCTCGAGGCCATTCACACCGCTGACAGCCATTTGACGGCCGCCATCAATGCCGCCGGGAACGGCATCAACATCAGCGATTCAACCAGCGGCAGCGGAAATCTCGACATCGCCAACCTGAACGGTTGCGCCGCCGCAACGGATCTCGGCATCCTCGGCACAGGGACGGGGGCGGCCATCTCAGGGACCGCGATTGTCAACTCGATCGTCTCGACCACGATCACTCATGTCCAGAACGCGGACGGCGGTTCGGGCGACGACCTGTTCATGGGAAGCGCTGGCAGCAATCGATTCACTGGCGGGGAGGGATCCGATACCTACAAGTTCCAAACAGGCTGGGGCAAAGACATCCTGAAAGATTTCGGGGTCGAGGGAACCGACACGCTCGACTTCTCCGGCGCAACCTCAGCGCTGAACGTCACGATCCAAGCCGACGGCAAGGTCTCGGTCAGTGACGCTGCCGGGACCCACACGGTTGTCGATGCCGAAACGATCGAGAAAATCATCGGGGGTGGCGGCAACGATATCTTTTCCTGCGAAGACGGGGCGGCATTGGCGGGCGCCTTGGACGGGGGAGGCGGAGTCAACAAGCTGGATTACTCGGCCTATGCGACTGCAGTCGCCGTTGACTTGGCGGCCGGCACGGCGACAGCCTCTGACGTTACGACCACGATTGCCAACTTCCGCGACGCCACCGGCGGTTCCGGGAACGATGCGCTTGCCGGCGACGGCAACGCCAACCGCCTCGAGGGCGGTGGCGGCGATGACGCGCTCGAAGGCGGAGCGGGCATTGACACGCTCGTCGGCGGAACGGGCGATGATGTCTATGGCATGGAGGACGGCACCGACACGATCAGCGAGGCCGCGGGTGAAGGGTTCGACACCCTTGATTATTCACGTTCCACCGGAGCGGTGTCAATTCGCCTGGCCGGTTACAGCCATATTGAGAATGTCCTGGGCGGTCCGGGAGCGGACATGCTGACCGGCACCTCGGAGAACAACGCGTTCTATTTTGTCAACGGGTGGGGCAGCGACACGGTCTCCGATCCGAAGGGAAGCGACACGTTCGATTTCTCGGCCGTCAACCAAGCCATGAGCTTTGATTTCACAGGCGGAGCTGTGACGGTGACACAGGGCGCAAACAGAGTCGAGGCAGCGGGAGGAACAAGAATCGAAATCCTCGTCGGCGGAAGCAGTGACGACACTTTTGTTTTCCATAACGGTTGGGGGAATTACACCATCGCCAGCGCGGGCACGATCGATGAGGACATTCTTGACTTCTCCGCGGTCTCGGCCAACCTGACATTCATCCTCGACCATGACGGCAAGGTGTCGGTCGCTGATGACTCAGGGACGAACACGCTCGGCGCCTCGGCCGGCATTGAGAACATCGTGGGCGGCTCGGGTATCAACACTTTCCTTTTCCAGAACCAGGGCGGTCTGGAAGGGTACCTCGAGGGCGGCCCTGGGGCCAACATCCTTGTGTACGCGGCTTATACCACGGCCATTTCTCTCGATCTCTCGACCATGGATGCGGAGTACACTGGTTTGGTCAATGGCAATCCGGAAACGAGCTACGGGGTAGGGTACGCAACCGGCGTCAAGGGCGTGAACCGCATCACCGGAGTTGTCGGCGGCTACTCGTCGGGCGACTTTCTGATCGGCCCTGAAAAGAACAATGCCTGGACGATTGACGGAGCCAACTCCGGGACGCTCAATACCTTGTTCACTTTCTCCGGAATCGAGAGCATCACCGGGCCCGCCGATTATGATGATAGCTTCACGGTGACAGCGACGGGGAGCCTGAGCGGCACGCTGAGCGGCAACCCTTATGGTTTGGTGAGCAGCGCGACACATTTGGAATCTCCGATGAACCCGGACGGGGTGGCGGAAGGGACAGACAGGCTCACCCTCTCGGGCGGAACGCACAGCAACGTGACCTTCACGGTCACGTCGGCGGACACGGGGGTCATTGCCCGTGACGGCGACACGCTCCGGTTCGCAGGTCTCGAGTCGATCACGGACAACTCCACGGCAGTGGATCGCACGTTCACGTATGCGGCCGATCGGACGGCCAGGGTCAACCTGGGCGGGACCATCGCGAAGGACCAGGTATGGACCATCCAGGTGGATGGAAACGCTTACACCTACAAGGCTCGGGAACATGACTACCTGAAGGACGTTGTAGACCACCTGGCCGGCAGGATCGCGGCCGGCGGCTACCTCACCACGGTCCAGTCTGACTCCATCCTTATCACGAAAGCAGGCGGAGGCGTCCCGTCTGTGGTCGCGGAAATGCCCGTGACCGACTCCTCGCCGCTCATCATCGGCTCCGCATCTGTGGAGTCTCCGATGCCAAATGATATCGCCCTTACGATCAGCAAGGACAGCACGCTTCAAATCACGGCGGAGAGTGAAGAGTTCACTCCCTTCGCGTTCGCTCAGCCTTCCGGGCATGTCTATGTCAACACCGGGATGGGGAACGATACCATCACCGTTGAGCAACTCTCGATGTCATCCGCGCTCGTGATCGATGGAAAAGCCGGTACGGCGGACCGCATCGTGTACGACGTGCAGGCGGGGACGAGCGCGCAGAGCATCGGGTTCGGGACGGGCGCGACGAGCCTCAACGGGAGCACGGTCTTCACATGCTTGAATGTCGAGGAGGCGAAGAAGCTTGTCATCAGGGGCACGGGCGGCAAGGACGACATCGACCTTTCAGCGGGAGGCTTGGGCTACATCGTCTCCAGCACAAACGGCACGTTTGCAGCGGTTGACTTCAGCAACACCATCGATTCTCTGACGATCGATGCGGGCCTGGGGGATGATACCATCACCACAAACAGTCTGACTTCGTTCGCACCCGCCCTCATCCTGACTGGCGGCGAAGGCGTCGACAACCTCGATCTCGGCATCGGGCATTACAGCAAACTGACTCTAGGGACGGGAAGCCTCGACGAGGGCAGTGCCGGCAATGACGCCGTGGCAGGAGAGTTCACCGTTGGCGACTTCACTTTCAACGCCCGCCCGTCCATCGCCAACCGCGTGCATGTATACCAGGATTACAGCGGCAAAATCACGATCGTAGATGACACGGACGTCGGGCAAACGATCACGTCCATTCACGCTCCAACGGGGTCGTTTACCATCAACACCGGGTACAATGCGCCCGGAACCACAGAGTACATTCATGTTGGGCAAGACACCCTTGGCGTCGTAAGGGGGATGGGCGCCCTGAATGGGGACCTGATCATCAACGGAGGCAAGCTCAACAAGAACCTGGACGGCGAAGACTCGGTCGCGATTTACAGCGACCTTGCCCTCCCCGGGCGCCAGCTCGACATCACCGCCAATAATATAGCCATCAACACCACGGTCACGGTTTCGACCAGCCGATCATCCGGCGGCGGCGCGATCAACCTCAACGGGTTCCATATCACACTGGACTCGGGGGCGAAGCTCCTCGCCGAAGGTTCGTCGGTCGATACGTCGGGCGACATCACCATCCAGGCCGTGGACGAGAGCGCCCTGGTGACGCCCCTGGTGGACGTCGACGTTTCCGATGTCGATGTGACCATTTCGGCGGGTGTGGTGATCAGCGGCCGTGATGTCACCATCCTCGCGAGCGCTGACAACCGGCGGCTCTATGCCGACGACTGGACTCTGCAAAAAGACGACCTCACGGCTGCGGCGGGGGCGGGCAACATGATCGGGAACATCTTCGAAGGCCTGACGCAGATCGGCGGCGCGATCTCGGTGGTGAAAGGCGATGCGTCGATCGACATCGCCGCCGGCTCGCAGGTGTCGGCCCGTGACTTCCAAGCGGACGCGAGCGTCTATGCCGATGTCAAGGCGGTTCCCGCCTATTCTTTTGCGATCACCCCGTCGATCGGGGTCGCCGTGACCAACGCGGCGGTGAATTTTGGAGGCACGATCACCACCACCGGGAATGCTGAGTTCAGGACTCACACGGATCACACGATCAATGTCGTCGCCGATCCGTCGGCAAAGAAAGGACTTTCCGTAGCCATCGCGGTGAGCGTCATCGTATCGGACGCCAATACGGTCATTTCGGACACCGCCGTGCTGCATATCGGCGGTGACCTGTATGTGACGGCCGACGACGTGGACCGGAACCGGACCATGGCGCGTTCCGGGGCGGGCAAGGATGGGAAGCTTGCCCTGGCCATCGGCGTCACCGTCGAGGACGGCGACACGAACGCGTTCCTCGACGGCGAAGCGCATGTTGCCGGCAACATCTCCGTCATAGCGGACCAGTTGGGGATCGACGTGCCGATCGGCAAATTGTTTGGTTTGTTCCCCTCCCAGGGGATCGGCACTTCCGCGGGCGCCGGCGTAGGCAGCTCCTCGAAGGGGGATTTCCTCGATGACGCGCAAGCGGCGACGACTTCGTCCATGGGCGACCTGCTGAAGGCGGCCGTCTCGAAGTTTATTACCAAGGCCAAAACCGGGGCGGCCGGCAAGACCGAAGCAACGCCAGCGGATGCCGACTCCAAATTCGATCTCGCCGGCGGAGCAGCCGTTCTGGTGGACACCAACCGCGCCAAAGCCAGAATTGGCGACGGCGGAGCTGATGGGGATGCATTGAACGGCCATATTGGCGCCGGTGGTTCGATCGATGTGCTCAGCACGGTTTCCACCTCGCCATATGTCAGCGCCAATGCCTCCGCACAGAACAACTCGGACACGAAACCGGAAAAGAACACGAGCGTGATCAGCGGCGCCCTGGCGATATCCGTCGGCGTCTTGAAGAATGATGCGGATGCCTGCATCAACAACAACGCCGTGGTGGATGCCGCCGGGACACTGACCGTGCAGGCGCAGGCGTTGAGCGATGTCGGGTGGTCCTGGGGCAGGAACCTGTATGATGCAGTTCATGAGCAGGCGACGTATACAACGGAGGACGAAAACCCGATGGTCGAAATCAACCCCGGTGACACGGTCGAATTTCGGGCGAACCGAACGTCCGGGGGCGATGTGGGGACCTGGTACGAGTATAGTGGATCCACGGTCCTTCATGATGTCGATCTGGCCACCGAGGACTTCACCAACGAAGACCGCTGGGAGGCGGTCAATCCCACGGCCAGAAAGGCGCGGAATTTTGTCACCCTCCTATCGAACTATCTGACCGGCGATTTCGGTGTGGGCTATTTTATTTTGAACGACGGATGCCAGGCGACGGCGTCCGGCGAGAAACTCGCCCTTGCAGGCGCGGTGGGCCTATTGATCGCCAACGAATCGGCCGACGCGAGGATCAAGAGCGGCGCCCAGATCAACCAGGAGAGCCACACGAGCACGGAGCAGGATGTGGTGGTTCAGGCCATCAGCCACGGCATGGCCACTCACATCGGCGGGAACATCAATTTCCCCTCCGTTGGCACAGAGTCAGGGAGCCTGAAAGAGTTCGCAAAAGCCATCGAGACCAGCGTGGTTGGGGATGCGGGATGGCATTCGAAATTCGGCATGAACTCCAAGGACAGCAAAGGGGCTGTCGGCTTCACGATCATGGGGTTCATCGACATGGATACCGCCCTGGCGACCATTGAAGATGGTGTGGAACTCCATGCCGACAGTCTCTGGGTCGATGCGGGAACCCGGGTGCTCAGCACGGGTGTGGCCGCTTCCGGTGGAGATGCGGGCAATGTGGCGGTCAATGGCGTGGTCACGTTCGCTGTGATCCTCAACAAGACCATCGCCCAGATCGAGAACGGGGCGGTGATTGACATCGGGTCGGGTTCGGTTCCGGAGGGCAACGGTTCCCTCGTGGTCTCCGCCCATGACACCTCGAACGTGATCAGCCTTGACGGCAGCGTCGCGACTTCCCAGAGCATCGGAGTCGGCGCCACCGTGGGAGTCACGGTCGTCGTCCGCAACACGCAAGCTTTGATCGGCGACCTCATCGATGCCGATCCGTCCACGGCGACGGGTTCGATTACCTCCGGTGGAAACGTTCGTGTCACGGCGGAAAACGGCGGTTTTGTAGCCAACCTCGCCATCGCGGGCGCGAAAGCCTCGAGCAATCCCCCCAAATCCAATCCGGACGCAAGCACATCGTCGAATCCCGCCAGCGGGGACACCCAAAGTCCCGATTCCGATGCGACCAAGCAGAGCAATGAGAAGACGGCGAGCTGGAAAGGCAAATTTGCCAACCTGCTGAAAGAAGCTGGCAACAAACTCAAGACCGATTGGACAGGCTCCACAGGCGACTCCGCCAACCAGACGTCCCAGTCCAAGTCCGGCGTGGGTATATCGGGTTCCGTCGCTGTCAACGTCATTAGTGACGACACGCGGGCCTATATTCTCCACAGCGGGCCGGTGATCGTCGCCAACAGCTCCAATGGAGCCGTCGACGGCCTTTTCCTCCATGCGGTGAACACAACCAGCGTGGGCGCGCTCGCCGGCGCCGGCGCTTACGCCAAGGGCAGCGAGGGGAAATCCTCGGTGGGCATTGCCGGGGGCTTCGCCATCAACGTCGAGTTCGGCAAAACAGAGGCCTTTTTCGACGGCGCAGCGAGGCTGATCGCCGAGGCCCTGACCATCGACGCCGAGCGCAGCGGATGGACGGTTTCCCTTGCGGCGGGACTTGCGGCGGCCGTGGGAAGCAAGTCTTACGCAGTCGCCGGTTCATTCGGCGTCAATGTCATTACGTGCGACACGACGGCCGCGCTCACGAACATGGAGGATGACGTTGACGTGAGCGGCGATGTCGCGATGAACGCGCTCGATGACACCCACATCATCGCCATCGGCGGGTCGGCCGGTTTCGGCGGCAAGGCGGGCGTGGGTGTTGCCATCGGCCTCTCTTATGTTCAGAACAGGACCACCTCGACCGTTTCCGACCTGACGGACTTCACCCTTGGGGGCAACCTGAACGTTCTGGCCACCTCCGACGATCTGATCGTCACGGCCACCGGATCGGTCGGAGTGGCAACCGGTTCTGGTGGTTCGGGCGGTTATGCCGGTGCGGGCACCGTTTCCGTCAACATCGTGAACAACACGACCGAAGCGATGATCACCGGTACGACCATCCAACCGGGTTCAGCCGGCGGGAGTGACATCACCGTGAGCGCCGTCGACGATACGTCGATTTATTCCTTTGCGGGCGCGTTCGCGGCTGGGAAAAAGGCGGGTCTGGGCGCAGCCATCGCGGTGAACACGCTCGACAACGTGACGCGGGCGGCGGTCGAGGATTCGACGATCAATACCGGCGGTGGTTTCTATGTGACCGGTTCCGAGGGGGGGACGGTCGTGACCCTGGCCGTCGCGGGCGCAGGTTCGGAAAAACTCGCCATTGCCGGCTCCGTGGCCGTGAACGTCTTCTTCAACGTGATCGACGCCCATATCAAGAACAGCACCATCACGGCGGGAAGGGACTTCTATCTTGGCGCAGACGATCTGGAAATCAGCGGCGCGCTGGCCGGTGGCGTGGCCATATCGACGAGTGGATCGGCGGTGGGCGCCGCCATCGGCGCGAACCTCATCTTCGATACCGTTACCGCGCGGATCGAGTCTTCCGATGTCTCGGCCTCGGCGGCCGTTGTCGACGCGACCGCGGAACAGGTTCTCGTGAGTGTCACCATGGGCGGCGCGGGAGGCGAGAAGTTCGCTCTCGGCGGCTCGGTGTCGATCAACGTCACGATGAACACGATTGCGGCGGAGGTTGCCAGCAGTGTGGTCGGCGCAACCCGTGATATTACAATCGCTGCGAGTGATGATACGACGGCCGTGGTGGTCGCTGGCGGGTTTGCGTTGTCCCTGTCGAGCGGGGCCGTTGGCGTGGCGGCTTCCACGATCTATGTGGAAAACGATATCCGCGCCACGATCGACGATTCGAGCGTCACTTCATCCACGGGCCGCGTCGTTCTCTCCGCCGGGATTGCACAACCGGATACCCCGGCGGATCCGGCTGGTATTGCTTTCGGGACCTCCGGGATCACCCTGCCCGAGACGAACAGTTCATCGGTCATCAACGTGACGTTCGGCGGGGCAGGCGGCAGCACCTTTGCCGCCGGGATCGGCATCTCCATCAACATTATCAACAATGCGATCGAAGCTGCCATCATCAATGGTTCTACGGTCGTGGCCGATGACGGGGTCGCCCTTTCGGCCGCGGACGCCTCCGTCATCGACGCGCTGGCATTTGGCGGGGCCGGTTCTCCGAGTGGAGGCGCCGGCGGAGGCGCCATATCCGCCAACGCCATCACCAATACGATCCGCACGGCGATCAGCGGCTCGACCGTACGGGCGGGCGTCGATGACACCGGGACGGTTGTAACCAATCCCGAGGCGGCGGTAACGCTCAGTTCGCTGTCCTCCTCGATCATTCGCGCGCTGGCCATCGGCGTCTCGGGTGGCAGCAGCGTGGCCGTTTCCGTTTCCGCCCTCGGCAACGCCATTGCGAACCAGGTGACCGCGAGCATCTCCGCCAGTTCCACGGTGACTGCCGGTGGAGACGTGTTGGTCACCGCGATCGATCACGCGCCGAGCGTTCTTCCGGACTGGATGCTCTCGGAAGAGAAGGAAGCGGAACTGGACGAGGCCCTCGAAGGCACGCCGATCGATCTCAACGCGGGCATCCTCGCGATCATGGTGAGCGTGGCTGGTTCGGGCACCGTGGCCGTGAGCGCGGCGGTCTCCGGCAACGTGATCACGAACACGGTCACGGCCGCGATGAGCGGGTCCGTCGTAAGTGCCGGCGGGGATGTGTTGGTCGCTGCGGTCTCGGATTCCGGCATTATTGCGATCAGCGTGGGCGTGGGCGCGGCTGGGACGGTTGGGGTTCAGGCCACCGGGTTTGGAAATGTCATCACGAACGGCATCCATGCCACCATCGACGGCAATTCGGAGGTGGACGCCGGGGGCTTGGTCGCTCTTTCGGCCATCGACTCTTCGTCGATCACTTCCATTGCCGTCAGTGTCGCCGCCTCGGGCAGTGTGGCGGTCTCCGCCATCGTCGGCGCCAATGTAATTACCAACGGCATATCGGCTGGCATCGCCGATTCCACGGTGACGAGCGGGACCACGCTGGATATCAATGCCGAGACGCAGGCAACGGTCTACGCCCTGGGCACGGGCGTGGCCGCGTCGGGGGTGGTGTCGGTCCAGGCGCTGATCGCAGCGAACGTGATTGTCGAGGCCACCTCAGCGGCGATCACGAACTCGGCCGTGGATGCCAGTGGCGCTCTCTCGATCGCCGCGCGGAACACGTCGAGCATCGATGCGATTGTCGTCGCGGTGGCCGCCAGCGGCACGGTCGCTGTCACGGTGCCCGTGGTGGTGAACGATATCACCAATACCACGGAGACGATCATCGCCAGCTCGCACGTCGAGACGGGTTCGAGCCTGACCATGGCGGCTGAGTCGTGCAATGTCATCCGCGCCGTCTCGGTGGGTGTGTCCGCCTCGGGCACCGTGTCGGTCACCGTGTCGGGTTTGGGCAACGTGATCGGCAACACGGTCACCTCGCTCATCACCGGTTCGACGGTCACCACGGTCGGCGGCGTGAGCCTGTCCGCGAACGATATCGCTCCTGGCTTCATCCCCGAATGGATGCTCCCGGAGGACAAGAAGGAGGACCTGAACACCGCTCTGGAAGAGTCGCCGATCAATCTCGACACCAACATCCTCGCCATCCTGGTGAGTGTGTCCGGTTCGGGCGCCGTGGCCGTTAGTGGCACGCTCTCGGGCAACGTGATTGTCAATGTCATCAAGGCGGACATCGTGGAATCCGGGGTCGCCTCAACGGCCGGTTCGATCTCGCTCGATGCTTCGACGAATTCCGGGATCATTGCCCTGACCGTGGGTGTGGGCGCCTCGGGTGCGGTCGCGGTCAGCGCCAGCGGATTTGGCAACGTGATCACAAACACGGTCGAGGCCATGATCGAGGAGTTCTCGACCGCAACGGCGGCGGGGGCTGTTCTGATCGCCGCCCTCGACGAATCCTTCATCCGGTCCGTGGCGGTCAGCGTGGCTGGATCGGGCGGCGTGTCCGTGTCCGCCATCATCGGCGCCAACGTCATCACGGGCGCCGTCGCAGCGGGCATCGCCGACTCGGCGGTGACCAGCGGGACCTCGATCGATATCGGCGCCGAGACGAAATCGACGGTCTACGCCTTTGCGACTGGTGTGGGCGCCTCGGGCGTTGCCGCGGTGCAGGCGCTGATCGCGGCGAATGTGATCGTCGATGCCACATCGGCAACCATCGCGAACTCGACCGTGGACGCGGGAGGCGCGGTATCCCTGATCGCGAAAGACACATCGACGATCGATGCGCTCGTCATGGGCGTAGCCGCTAGCGGCGCCGCGGCAGTCGAGGTTCCTGTGGTGATGAACGACATCACCAACACCACGAAGACCGAGGTTGCAGATTCGATCCTGACGACCGGTTCGAGCCTCACCATGGCTGCCGAGTCCTGCAACGTCATCCGCGCGCTCTCCGTGGGTGTGTCCGCCTCGGGCGCGCTCGCCGTGACCGTGGCGGGGCTCGGGAACGTGATCGCCAACACGCTCACCTCTCTGATCTCCGGTTCCACTGTCACGGCGCAGGGCAGCGTGAGTCTGTCCGCGAACGATATCGCTCCGAGCGCCATCCCCGAATGGATGCTCCCGGAGGACAAGAAGACCGAAGTCAACACTGCGCTCGAAGATTCGCCCATCGATCTCGATGCGAATATCCTCGCGATCATGGTGAGCCTGGCCGGGTCGGGCACGGTGGCTGTAAGCGGGACCGCCTCGGGCAATGTGATCATCAACGCCATCATGGCGAACATAGTGGACTCGGAGGTCACCTCGACCGGCGGATCGGTCTCGCTCGATGCTTCGACGGATTCCGGGATCATTGCCCTGAGCGTAGGCGTGGGGGCCTCGGGCGCCGTTTCAGTGGATGCCAGCCTGTTCGGCAATGTCATTACGAACACCGTCGAGGCCCTGATCAAGGCTTCCGCCGAGGACAAAACCTCGACCGTAACCGCGGCAACCTCCGTTTCTCTTTCCGCTTTGAACGAGTCCTTCATCAGGTCTGTCGCGGTGAGCGTGGCGGGCTCAGGCGGCGTGTCCATTTCCGCCATCATCGGCGCCAACGTGATCACCGGGACCGTCACCGCGGGCATCGCCGATTCCACCGTGACCAGTGGAACCACGCTCGGCATCGATGCCGAGACCCAATCGACGGTGTATGCCTTCGCCACCGGGGTTGGGGCTTCGGGCGTTGCGGCGGTCCAGGCACTGATCGCAGCCAATGTGATCGTTGATACCACCTGGGCGACCATCACAAACTCGACGGTGGATGCGGGAGGAAGCGTATCCCTGACGGCCAATAACACCTCCACAATCGATGCTTTTGTGGTGGGGATCGCAGCCAGCGGCGCGGCCGCCGTAGAAGTCCCGATTGTCGTTAACGACATCACGAACACGACGGAAACGTCCATTACCGACTCGAGTCTCACCACCGACTCGAGCCTCACCATGGCTGCCGAGTCCTGCAATGTCATTCGCGCCATCTCGGTGGGCGCCTCCGCCTCGGGGGCGGTGGCGGTGGCGGTAGCGGGGCTTGGGAACGTGATTACGAACACCGTCATGGCCGTGATCAGCGGTTCCACGATCACGGCGGTTGGCAACGTGAGCCTCTCGGCCAATGACAACGCCCTGAGCGCCATCCCCGCGTGGATTCTCCCGGAGGAGAAGCGAGAGCAGATCAACTCGGCCGTCGAAGACTCGCCGTTCGATCTGGACACCAACATCCTGGCCATCCTGGCGAGCATCGCCGGTTCCGGCGCTGTGGCGGTCAGCGGTGTTCTCTCCGGCAACGTCATCATCAACACCATCCGCGCGGATATCGTGGACTCCGAGGTCGTCTCGAGTGGCGGGTCCGTTTCCCTCGATGCCGCGACCGACTCGGGGATCATCGCGCTGACCGTGGGCGTGGGCGCTTCGCAGTACGTGTCCATCAGCGCCACGGGTTTCGGCAATGTGATCACAGGAACCATTGCGGCCATGATCGAGGGCGAGTCCGTGGAGGCGGCTGGGGGCGTTGATCTCAGTGCGGCGGATCGGTCTCGCATAAGCTCCGCGGCCCTCAGTATCGCGGGTTCCGGCAGTGTGGCTGTTACGGTGATCATCGGCGCGAACGTTATTGCCAACGGCGTCCTCGCCGAGATCGACGGCTCGACGGTTACGGCTGGGGCCGCACTCCAAGTCGGAGCAGAGACGAACTCGGCCATCTACAGCTTCGCCGGCGGGGCCGCTTTCTCGACGGTGGCGGGGGCAGCGACCCTGGCGGCGAATACCGTGACGAACAGCACGGAGGCGATCGTGCGGAACTCGACCGTGATCGTGGGCAGCGCGTCCGTCAGCGCCTCCGATACGGCAACGATTCAGTCCCTTGCTGGCGCGCTGGCGATCGGCGGAGGCGGTCTTGGGGCTGCGGCGGCGTACAATGTGATTGGCGATACCGTGGCGGCTCGCGTGCTGGGCAGTTCAGTCAGCGCTTCCACCGGCAGCGTCACCATCGAGGCCATCGGTGTCGGGACGATCGAGGCCGTGGCGGCCAGCGGTTCGGGCGGAATCGCGGCGGGCGTGGCGGGGACCATCGCGATCCAGTCGATCGGCAACACGATCCAAGCCCTGGTTGACACCTCGACTGTCTCGGCGAGGGATACGATCCTCGTCCTGGCAAGCTGGGACGGCGATATTGACGCGGACGGTGGCACGGGCGCCATCGGCGGATTCGTGGGGGTGGGCGGCACCGTTGTGCTGAATACGCTGGCCAACGATGTCTCCGCTCGAATCCGCAATTCGATGGCCACCGCTGACGGCATCGGGACGGGCTTGGCGGTTCTGCGCTGGAATCAAGCAGCCAACCTAGCCGGCTGGCAGGACGACCGGCTGGTGGAATCCACGGAGACCGTTCATGGCGTCGCCGTGATTGCCGACAGTCGCGAAACGATGGACAACGCCTTCGCCACCGTCGGGATTACGGGCGGATTAGGACTCAACGTTAACAAGAGCGTCAATCTAATCGGCGACGTCACCACGGCGACCATTGGCGATTCGACCCTGGGATTTTGCGAAATCGATGCGCCGGCGGTGATCGTGCGTGCCCGCCACGACGCCGCCGTGACGAACTTCGGTGGCGTCGTGCAAGGCGCCGCGATCGGCGTGGTTGGCGCCATCGATACGACTATCGTGGATGCCCAGACGACCGCCGCGATCCTTGGGCGCAGCGCCACGGAGCCGACGACCGTGACCAGCACGGGTGCCGTGGAAGTGTCCGCGTGGTCCCAGAACATTGTCCGTTCCGAGACCGGCAGTGCGGGGGTTAACGCGCTGGGCGCCGCCGGAGCGGTGAGCGCGGTCGAAATCACGTCCAACACACGGGCCTGCCTCGAAAACGTCGAGCTGGCGACCACCGGCAGGCTGGATGTTACGGCGACACGGATCGCCGACGTCGGAACCAAGGCCGGCGCCATCAATGTCTCGCTCCTGGCCGGGGTGGGCGGATCAGTCGATTATGTGACCATTGGCGGCACGACCGAAGCCTGCTTGTCCAATGCGATCACCGACGTGGCCGCCGACACCTCGATCCTCGCCACCAGCCATGCACTCATCAACGGATGCAGCGGAACCGCCGGGGCGGGCGCGATCGCCTCGGTCGTGGGTGCGGGCTCGGTTCACCTCATCGAAACGCTCACCCAGGCATACGTGACCAGCGACGGCGCTGTGTCCCGGCTCAACCAGACCACACTCCCGGGCCAGGACGTCACAATCCGGGCGATCGACCACGCCCAGATCACCGGACGCGCAGGCTCGGTGGCGGGCTCGCTCGTGGCGGGCGTCGGCGGATCGATCGACGTGGGTGTGATTCGGAATTCGGCGAAGGCGGAGATTGGCCAGGGCGTCACGGTCAACGCCGGCGGCGACGTGACCGTCGAGGCCCGAGCGACGCAGTACGTTGACTCCTACGCGAAGGGCTATGCCATTGGTCTTCTGGCAGGCATTGGAGGCTCCATCTCGGCGGTTGGCATTGGAGGCGGATTGGGTGACGAGGCTTATGACGAGGCCGACAAGGCCCGCGGAACGATCAATAGCTTGCTCGATTTAAGCGGCGGCATCGACGGTTTGGCCGACGACGATCTCTCCGGCCGCATCGAAGAGCTCTTGTCCGAGCACTCACTGAGCGTGAACTCCACGATCACGAAGACGCCGGCCACGACCGGGTCTGTGTGGGCGGAGGTCGGCGACCAGGCGCGCGTGACGGCTGGCGGCAATGTGCGGATAGCGGCGGAGACCACGCCGACTGCGGAGCTGGTTTGCGGCCAGATCACCGGCGGCCTTGTCGCGGTGGGTGGTTCGATGGCCGCGCTCGACTTGTCCGCGCCAGTCACGGCCCGGGTTGGAGACAACGCGGTTCTGACGGCTGGCGGCAACCTAACGATCGAGGCCCAATCCCATCCGACCTTCACGATCGACGTTCAGACCGGAGATTACTCGGCGATTGTCGGTGTCGGTTCCGCCAAGGTAGTCATTGGACTCGATCTTAGCACAGAGGCGACCGTGGGCGAGTCGGCCAGCCTCGATTCGGGAGGCGATTTGCTGGTCAAGGCGTTGACGGTTCTGGACGACGTTCTTGCGACCGCGGACGGCACCGTCGGCTCGATGATCGCGGAGGGCGAAGTCGAGGTAGCCGCTCAAGCCGATTTGGAAACGCTGGCCACGATTGGGCTGACTGCGCGACTCGTCGCCAAGGGGAACGCCACTGTCCAAGCCCGAACGGAGGTCACGAACGTCGAGGTGAAAGCGACCGGCGGTGGCGGCGGCCTGGCCGGCGCCGGCGGGGCGTGGGCAGAATTCGACTTCAGCACAATGAACACCGAGGTCTTGCTCAGCGGCTGGAGCTCGCTGGACGCGGACGGTGATGTGGATTTGAGCGCCACGGCAATGATCGATCTCTCGGCTTTTGTTAGCCAGGACCTGGGCGCCGTGGCGGCCGGGGCGGCGGTCCAGGCCGAGGTGGGGACCGTCATGCTGACCAACGTCACAGTGGACGATGCGGCGACGGTGTCGGGCGCGACGGTGACCATCACGGCGTCGGCCGAGCAGATTCGGGGTCATGCGACCTCCGACTGCGACGTGAAAGGCCTCGATGCAGCCGTGGGGTCATGGACGGTGGTCTGGTACATCGTGACCACGACAGTCTGGATCGACTGGAAAGCCACCGTGACTGGCTCGGACAGCGTGACCATCCTCGCCCAGGCCGGCAATTTGGACGCGGTGACCTCCTCAACCATCGACTGCGGCTCCCTTGTCCCTCGCGTATTGGTCAAAGCGTGGGACTACGTCGCCGCGAACACTACGGTTCACACGACGGGCGGTTCGAAGTTGGTGACACCCGCGCTCACGATCACCAGCAATCCGGTGTCCGGGTCCCAGTACTACCGTCAGGATGCCGGGGAAATCCACGCCTCCGGAGCCTTCCCGGACGTGGATTTCGACCTGCTCGAGGGCGGCCTGACGCGGAATGCATCCATCGAGTTCTACGGCGACGCCATCTACGTGCCTGTCCTGTCACTGCACGTCGATCCCGATGGGACCATCGACACCAGCGGTAGCATCCAGGCGCACCTCGAGGGCGACGAGATCGTGGTGGACGGATTCACCTACGCCGGCGGAGTCCAACCCCTGGCAATATTGGTATCTGTTGGTGGGACGATCACGGGCACGGGTCGCTTTCTGACTGGCACGGCTGCGAGTTGCAGCATCGTCAACGAGTCCACCTATGCCCTTCGCACAAGCTTTATCATCGCAGACTCAGGAATTGAGCCCATCGATTGGTATATCATCGCCGATCCTGCCGTCAGCTTCACTTCAAATAACTCCGACTCCACCGGAGTTGCCCGGCTGACGATCGATTCCAAAGGCGACGTGAGGTTGAGCTGGTTGGTGTCTCTGCCGCACGGAATTGTTGATATCCGCTCAGACGGCGACATCGAGGACACATCGGTCGCAGGCACCGCAATCGAGGCTTGGTACACCTACTTGACCGCCGGCGGTAATATCGGAAGCGAGACAAGGCCGATTCAGGTGAGGTCGATCGACCATAGCTTTTTCATGCTCCAGGCGGTCGCAGGTGGGGACTCCTGGCTCGCCGTTTCGGGTCAATTCTCCGATCCCGCGACCTCGAGCGCACTGTTGTATCTCGGCGACCTGACGGCGGGCGGCGACTTGAACCTGACCTACATCGGCGCTGCGCGCCAGATTGCTCCTGACACCTGGGAGTCGATCGGCACCACGTTGCAGATGTCCGGTGCAGCCCAGGCGGGTGGCAACTTCAATCTGACCGTGCAGGGTAACAGCACGATCGGGGACGACGTGCTGAAGGCCCTTCAGCCGATCACCGCAGGAGCCAATGTGACGCTGGAATTGTGGGATGGCGGCATCTATCTCCACGAGCAGATCACCGCGCCGCTCACCGTGACAATTCACGCCAGTGGCGTAATTGGAGGCAGCCCCTTCCAGCAGATCACCGCGCACGACATTGACCTCCAAGGCAGGTCGGTAGGCGGAGTGGACTGGGCCACGCTGAAGGTTGACCTCACCGGGGGCGGCTTGACCGTGGTCGCTGAATTGGACATTGGCATCCGCGAAGTCGAAGGCCCGCTTTACGTGGACTACGTCTTCTGTAACACCGGCAGCGCGAGGCTCGAAACGACCGACACCGGACGCAACAACGACGATATTGTATTTCGCGCCGGAGCAACGATGAATATTGCTACGGTGGCGACGTTGACCGCGGGCGACCACATCGTGCTGGACCCAACCGCCCGCATCCGGGCCGGCTTGTTAGTCCTGAACCTGGATACGGCTGAGTCGGACCCGGATCTCGGGAGTGGCGTGGATTGGACTTTCGCGGCGTTGAACTTCGAGCCACAGGTCGCCTACTCCACGACGTTGGAGATCATCATCAACACCGGCGTGGATAACGATCTACTGACGGTCGCCTCGCTGTATTCGGACCAGGCCTTGCGCATCTATGGCCGGGTGGGCAACGACACCGTATCTCTGGGGATCGGTGGCTCGACAGCTAACCTGTGGGGAGCTGTCCTATACAACGGTGGTGAGGGACAGGACTTGCTGCTACTGGACACGAGTGCGGACATCGTCGGCCGCCGGTTTGATCTAGCTCAGAGCCGATTGGATGTGCTGGACCTCACTTCCTGGGCCGTCACCCAGGACGGCGCGCAACATGGGGCGTGGTATTGGAATGTGGAAACCCTCAATCTGCAATTGGGCAACGGTGGCGACCTCGTCGGAATTGATGGAACCAGCCCTGAAGTCCAGCAGGTATTGATTGACGGCGGCGGCGGCAGCGACCAGTTCAACTTGGGCAACGGACCGGAACTCCTGTCCGGGATTCACGGCCAACTGTGGCTGACCGGTGGGACGAGCGCCAGCGACTGGGATGGCCTGAGCATTGTCGAGAACAATTGGAATTCCGGCGTGAGTTACCCGGTCGAGCAACTGACGCCGGACCTGTTCGTCGGCGAAGGATTGGCCGGCGTTCACTACACGGCGTTCGAGCATCTGAACTTGGAACTCGGTTCGTGGGATAAGAACCTCACCATCACACGCCTGACGATTCCCGCCGACGTGGACTTGAGCGGCGGTGACAACCATCTGACGCTGGGCACGGCCGACGTCCCGCTGGCCACGGCTTTTGCGGAAGGCCTGAGTGTCGAGTGTGGCGCGGGGAGCAACTCGGTCGAGTTGTTTGACAGCGCCAATACCGCCGCCTCGACCTGGGGCTTGACCAACACAACCATTGCCTGGGCCGGCGCCCTCGAGGTCACGGGTGGCTTTGACGAGATCGTGCTCCATTTGGGCCAGGTCGAGGCTGTGGTTTGGTCAGACATCACGGCAGCGATCGATGTCACCATCCTGGGCGGCTCAGGATCCGATTGGCTTTTCGTGAGGGAAACCCCTTCCGGCCATATTATCTTCCGTGGCGCCGAGGGCACGGACCACGTTGTGGTCTATGATGTGGCCCAGACCACCGCGCGAAGTTGGGCCTTTGATGCTCCGCCTTTGGCTGTGCCGGGGGTTCTTGAAACCGACGCGCGAATTGGGATGCCGAGTTCCACGACCGGTGTCATCTACGATGTCGAGCAGGTGCAAGCCGAAGGCGGCAGCAACAGTGATTACTACGACGTCAGCGCCACTGCAGCCGCGACCGAGAAGCTCGTCATAAACAGCAACGCAGGCGATGACTTCGTCCGGCTTGCCAACGCGGCGGGCGGCGCCGCCGAGATCGTCGTCGCGACCGGCGATGGCGTCGATACGATCGAGGTTGCCGGTACGGCGGTTGCCACCGAGCAGGTGACCATCCGGACGGGCGCAGGGGCGGATACGATCCGAGTCGGTTCCGCGGCGACGCTTTTGTCCGACATTCATGGGCTGATCGATGTCTGCCAGTACGAGGCGATGGCAGAGGACATTCTCAACATTTACTCTGGCATTCTCTCTGGGACGATGGTCGAAGGGCGAGTTGGCCGGACTTTGCTGACCGGGCTCGGCCTCGATCGAGGGATCGCCTACAACCGCTTGGGTGGACTCGGGGTGTATCTGGGTGACGCGAACGAGCATCTCGTGGTGACCGCGCTGCCTGAAGTGGCCACTTGGGAGGTGATTGTCAATATGGGCGGCGGGGACGACACGCTCACCCTGGGTGCGGGCGACGATTTCTGGGGTTCTGACATGGGCCGCCTGGCGGGTTTCACGCTCGGAATCACTGGCGGCGAGGGGGCTGATGCACTGGTTCTGGACGACCATGAATCGAGTGTCGCGCGGGATGCCATTCTGATCACCGACGTCAACGTTCAAAACCTCGGCATCTCTCAGCTCACGACGATGGACTTCGAGTCCCTGGACGTCTGGCTGAACAACCATGGAAACACAGCCACCGTCTGGGGTATGGGCCGGGCAGTCACGATCGAATCAGGGGCGGGCATCGATACGTTCAACATCGCCAGCATGACCGCCGGGCCGGAGTGGCCGTTGGTCATCCACGCCGGAGCTGGCAGCGATAGGCTCAACCTCGGCGACGCCGACATCGGTCACGACGCGATTGCAGCTCCCATCCGCTTCTATGGCGGTTCCGGCAACGAGGAGATCACCATCTACGACCTCGACGATGGCGGATCCCTCGAAGCCTATGGCGAAGATGATGTCGACTTTCTCTATGTGGATTACATGGGTGGAGGCCAGGCACTGTTCGGCGGCGGCGACGGGGCCGATGTGCTGCAGGTAGGGTGGATTGCTGAGTTTCATACCGTCGCCGGCGGCGTGAGCTTTTTGGGTGGACCGGGTGACGACCGGGCTGCCGTCTATCAATTGGAGTCCAACGGTTCGGTTCAGTTTGACGGCGGGGATGGCGACGACGAACTGATTTTGGGGCGCACAATCGGAGAAGCTGCCCGGCTTGATTACCTGGACGGTCCGGTGATCTTCGAAGGTGGCGCTGGCGAGGACCGGTTCGACATCGATGGAGGCTCGGGCGGGTCTGGGAGCGGGCTTTCCATGCTCGCCAAAGCCATTCCGACGGGTGGCAGCGAGGCCATGGCATGGGCCAGTTGGGGGCCGACGGCAGCCGGGCTCTACTGGGCGGCTGAACACGGCTCGATTGTCCTGGGAGGCACGAGCAACCAGGTCCGCGTTCAGGCCACAGCGCCGGAGTGCCAGACGCTCTCGGTCACCGCGTATGGCGACAGCGAGTTCTACCTTGAAGCACAGGCCACTACCACGCCGCATACGACGCTGGAGGACCTCCACGGCGCCATCGCCCTGATCGATCCCGAATCCAACGACTGGTTCCGGATCGACAACCGCGCGTCGGCCGATCCGTTGTGGGCGAGCCTGACCGATAGTCAGTTCCAAACGTACGACGCGTCAGGGGCGATTCAAGCGACGATCACCTACATCGGTTTCGATGGCATGGATGTGTATCTGGGCGACGCCTCTGACGAGCTGGCCGTCGGATCGCTCGATGCCTACGGGACGGGGGTCCAGTTCTACCTGGGCGGCGGCAACGACCTGCTCGAACTGGGCCGCGAAGGCACTCTGTCGCGCCTCTCAGCGATCTGGTCCGATGTGATCATCTACGGCCAAGACGGACGCGACACCGTGGCCTTTCACGATGCCGACAACGCGAGCTCACGCTCGGTGACGTTCTCCGGGAGCACGCTCAGCGGGTTGATCCCAGCGGGGCTCTCCGTCGATCTGGGTGATGTCGAGCAGATCAATGCCTGCTTGGGCTCTGGGGCGGATACTGTCAACATGACGTTCCCCGGTTGGGACCTGCGCATGGACACGGGCGGCGGCAATGACCAGATCAACGCCCTGTATCTGGAAGCCGGAAAGAGCGTTCAAGTCCTTGGCGGTCCAGGCAACGACACGCTCGAGATGGGCGATGGGACCCAAAGCGTGTTTCCGTCGGGCACCGTCGAGTTCTGGGGCGGGGATGGAAACGATACGGCTTACGTGTACCGGTCGCCGTCGGGTGCTCTGTTCAACTTCTACGGTGAGGGCGGTGAGGACACGTTGGTGCCGGGGATTGCGGCGCCATGGGCTCCCACACAACGCCTGCTGGGTTGGATCGAAGGCGCCGTCTGCTTTTACGGTGGCGAAGGGTACGACAGCCTGCCCATGGACCACACAATCCCCGGCGATGTGGTTGCGCGGTTCCATCAGTCCACAACGCCCAACGGCGATGAGCTGGCCCACTTCATCCTCGAGAATGACGACGCCCCCGTGGATTCGGCGCAGGACATGGAACAGGGGCTCTGGTACGATGCCGAGTTCGTCGATTTCTTCCTGTGGAATACTTACTCTGCATCTGACGGCACCGACGTTTTCATTGACGCTACGGGCTCGAGCACGCAGAAGCTGCTGGTGCAGCGCGAGGGTGGCGCGTTCAAGCATTTCCATGTCGGCACGGACATCGACGTTCCGCTCTCGGCCATCCACGGACAACTGGTGCTTTCGGGGGGCAATTCGCTCCTCGAGATCAGCGCGGCGGGCGTCAGCGACGGCCCCGATGAAATGGCGGTGTCCTGGAATGGCGACCCCGCCGTCCGTCGGGGTTTTGTCGCCACTCGCTGGTTCGAAGGGGTGAGCTATCAAGGCGCCGGCACGATCCAGATCACCCCCGCGGCGGGCGCGGCCGACACGATCACCGTTCAATCCCTTCAGGCCATCACGGTGTCGGTTCAGTTGCGCGAGGTCGAGACCACCGACCTGGTTGTGCTCGGACAGGCCATCGACTCGTCCTACGGCAACGTCACCGTCAACGGCGTAAAGCCGATCTATGCCGTTCCCACGGCAGTGAGCGGCGGCCGGATGACGCGGGTGGAAGGGACCAACCTCGCAGAGCCTGTTACCATCCGCGACGTCATCACCCCTGATCTCGCAACACTGACGACCGATCACGGCAGCCTGGTTGGCAGTGGCCCATACACCTGGAACTACTTCGTCTCCGGCCCGCTCCTGCAGACCATCGCGTTCACCGCCACGGACACCGCAGGGTTCCAAACGCGGAAGCTGTTCGACCTCGCGGCCGCCAACGCCGCCCCCGTCGCCAACGGCGATGGCTACTCCGCGCGGGAGCAGCGGGAACTCGCCGGCAACGTGCTGGCCAACGACACGAACGTCAACGACCATCCTACAGTTGCGCTGATCAGCTCCGTGAGTCACGGAACGCTGGGCCTGGGGGCCGACGGTTCGTTCTCTTATACCTCGACGCCCGGTTTTCTCGGCGACGACACGTTCACTTACAGGGTGAACGATGGGCTCCTGGACTCCAACGTGGCCACCGTGACGATCCACGTCTTCGCCAACAATGCTCCAGCCGCGGCGGACGACACCTTGAGCCGCCGGTTGTTCCTGTCGATCGATCCGGCGGAGCTGTTGGGCAACGACACCGATGCCGACGGCGATGAATATCTGCTGAAGGTCGTGATCCTCTCGCAGCCTTCGCTGGGCGTTCTGGTCGAGAATGGAGACGGCACATGGCACTACGTGCCGTATGTGTGGCTGGAGCAATATCCAACAACCTTTACTTACGCTGTTTTCGATGGGCTGGCCTATTCCGCGCCTGCCACCGTGACTCTCAGTCCCACGCCCGATGAGCGACCGGTGGCAAACAACGATCTGATCGGGACGGTGACCAATACGGTACGCGTCATCACCGCGGCGGACTTGACTGCCAACGACAGCGATGGCGACGGCGACCCGCTCGGGGTAATTATCAAGACCCAGCCCGAGCATGGCACGCTCACACCAGATGGAAACGATGGCTGGGTTTACAGGCCCCACACGGGATTCATTGGCTTGGATTCCTTCAAATACGTTGCGACCGATGGCATCAAAGAGTCGTACGCGGACGACCCTTGGGGGGACGGCACGGCCACCGTGTCGATTCGGGTCGCGCCGCTGCTGCCGGCTCACACGCTGGCTGTCAACGCGGCGATGTGCGCGCCCCATGGCCCGCTGGCGGGGTTGAGTTGGGCCTGGGCTTATCCGTCGATCCAGGACGCTCTGGACAGAGCAGAGGCGCTGAACACAGATGGAGACCCGGCCAATGACATCTCTGCCATCTGGGTTGCTGGCGGCACAGAGTGGGGTGGCGGGGGCATCTACGTTCCGTCGCGGCCTCGCGACGTGGCAGAGCAGCAGTCGGTGACGTTCTCTCTGATCTCGGGCGTCACAATTGTCGGCGGCTTTGAAGGAATCGAGTTGTCGCCCAGCCAACGCCCAGTCGATGAGCACACTGGCAACTTTGTCTACGAGACGGTCCTCAGCGGCGACTTCCAGTTCGACGATCACGCGGCGGGGGTCAACGAGTGGAACAACGCTTGGACCGTTGTGTGCGCCAACAACGTCCAGGATGCGGGCCTGGATACCCTGACGATCACGCAATCGTATGGCTGGGATGGCGAGTCGTTCGATCAGTTGGAGCGCTGGTTGGGCGGTGGTTTGTGCACCGAGTCCTCCACCGTCACGCTGAGTCGCGTGCGGATTACGAAGAACTCCGCCGTCGGCGGTGGCGGGGGCATCTACCAGGCGGGAGGCACGCTGCGGCTCGACGATGTGTGGGTTGAAGGCAACTGGACTTGGGAGGCCGGAGGCGGGCTGCAGCATGTGGGCGGAGGACTGATCATCACGGACTCGGTCTTCGTGTCCAACAGGGCGGATTACGGCGGCGGCATGCACTTGAGCGGAGGCGCCGCAACGCTGGTGAACGTTCGCATTGGCGGTGGCTCCGGTTTCCACGAAGAAGGCGTAGGCAACTACGGTGGCGAGCAAGGCGGCGGGATCCAAGTGGCCGGGCCCATTGCCGTCCGCATGACCAACGTCGTCATTCAAGGGAACGAATCCAGCGGGTCCCACAACGGCGGCGGCCTTTACATCAGCGGCGCGGACGCGACGCTCGAACTGATCAACGGGCTGATTGCCTACAACCTGTTCGGTGGCGTGCACAATGCCGGAGCCACGCTGACGGTTCAGAACTCGACGATCGCGCGCAACCGGTCTGGCGCCGGCGTGTTCTCCGACGCCAGCGCGATCACCGCGCTCTTCAACAGTGTGCTGGCGGAGCAATGGGACGGTTGGGCCGGGCACGAAGATGCTGTCGGCGCCTTCTCTGCCAGCAGCGCAGCCAATCTCATTGGCGTCGCCGCAGCAGACGCGGCCGGGTTGCAGGATGGCGTCAACGGAAACCTCGTCGGCGAACCCGGTGAGCCCCTGATCGCGGGCTTGGACGGGGAGTTCCGTCTGACATCGATCAGCCCGGCGCTGGGCATTGGCAATATCTCGAGGCTGCCCACTGACCGCGACGATCTGGATGGGGACGGCAACACGACGGAGCCGTTGCCTCTGGACGGCAAAATGGAAGCGCGTGTCACCGCCGGGAGCTTGAACCCGGGCGCCTGCCAAAACCTCAACGCCGCCCCCTTGGCCTCGACGGGCGGACCGTATTTCCTGGTCTTTGGGCAAGACTTGAACCTGGACGCCAGCGGTTCACACGATCCCGACAATAGCACGTGGTACGATCCTGTCTTCGACGAGGAACGATCGGGAGTTGTCCGCTACGAATGGAGCATTGGTGCTGGCGACGCCGCTTTCACATTCACTGAATGGAGCCCGATCTCAACGCTCTCCTGGTTGGATCTTTCCGGCTTTGCACTCAACACCCCCATCCCAGTAACGCTCCGGGTGTACGACGCGTTGGGCGGGGCCAGCGAGCTCGCCTCGACCACGCTGACGATCGACGCGAGCATATCCGTGTCTGGCGCCGCAGTCTGGGTAGGGGCTGTCGGTGCTGAGATATTGGTCAAAGTGGATGGAGAGACCGTGTTCCAGCAACCTTTGGCGACGTTGTTCGGCGGTCTCACGATCAACGGCAACGCACAGAACCAGAGCCTGACCATCGACTTCAGCGAAGGCGATCCGCTGCCACCCGGCGGCATTCACTTCAGCGGCGGCAGCGGTAGCGACACGCTCACAATCGCCAACGCCACGTTCACCCATGTCATCAACACATTCACCGGCCCTGGGGAGGGAACCATCCAACTCGATGACCGGCCAGCGATCACCTACACCGGGCTCGAGCCGGTGAGCTTTGCGGGAGACGACATCACGGACCTTACGATCAATCTGCCTCCAGGCGCTGACCACGCGCTGGTCGAGGACGTGCCGGGCGAAGGAATCTGGCGGATCAGCAGCACTGATGCGATCCCCACCTTCGAGGTGACCTCGTTCTCCTGCCCGAGCCACTCGCTGACCATCAACGCAAACGACGGCGACACGCTGACCATTGCCGAGTTCGACCCTCTGTTCGCGACGCCGAACATTGCTTTCACCGGAACCGGCGGAGGGAATCGGTTCGTCTTCGAGGCGGGCGAGCGTTTGCCGGACATCACTGCCTTGACGCTGGGAGGCGATGCCGACTGGGACCTGAATGGCCAAGTCGAGACCATTGGCTCGCTGTCGGATGTCGCCGGCGGCACAACAGTGTCTTTGGGCTCCGGGCAGCTCGCTGTTGGCGGCAGCAACACCAGCACAACCTACGCCGGCACGATCCGCGGCGCGGGGAGCCTTGCCAAGACCGGCACGGGCACGCTGACGCTGACCGGCAACAACGTGTACACCGGCCTGACGACGATCAGCCAAGGCACGCTCCAGATCGGCAACAACGATGCGTCCGCGTCCGTCGGATCGAGCAGCTTCCACGTGGCAGACGGAACAACCCTGGTCTTCTGGCGCAACGCCAACGATACGTCGTTCACCTCGCAGTCGATCAGCGGCGCCGGTGCTGTCGTGTTCCGCGGCCAGCAAAACGGCTACTACGCGTTTCATTCAGGCTCGTACACGGGCAGTCTGATCTATACGGGCCGGACCGTGGTGAATCTGGACGATCCAGCGGGCAACGAGTGGTTCCAGGGCGCGCTCTGGCTCGAGAAGGACAACGTGTTGCCAGGCGCGGCGGTTCTTGAGTTGATGAGCGGCAAAGTCCACCTGCGCAGCAGCGGCGCTCTGGGCCAGACTGTTGCGGGGCTCGTCGGGGGGAGCGGCACGTTCGTGACGACCAACCAAAACTCGGTTCAGAAACTCATCATTTCCGTTCCGGATGGCCAGACAGCTGCCTATGCCGGTGTCATTGGTGCGGATGGCACAGGCTCAGCCAACAACAACCTCGCTGTGATCAAGAGCGGGGCGGGGACGCAAACCCTCACGGGGGTGCATACCTACACCGGGACCACGACGGTCAGCGGAGGCACGCTCTGGGTGAACGGATCGTTGGCGGACGGCACGGCTGGGGACGATGTGCTGGTGCAGGCTGGCGCCACCCTGGCGGGCGATGGCGTGATCGGGGGCAAGGTGGTGATCGAGGCCGGCGGCAAGCTTGCTCCAGGCGGGAGCGCCGGCCGGCTCACGGTGGACAACGATGTCGCTTTGGGCGCAAGCCCCGCTGGCTTCGAAGTCGAAATCAATGGTCCAACCCCAGCAACCGACTACGATCAATTGCGCGTGACCGGCTCGAACCGGTCGGTGACGGTGGCCGGCACCGACCTTGGCCTGGCCATCGATGGCGCGTACGCTCCTGCGCTCGGAACCACATTCACGATTATCGAGCTGGTGGATCCGACATCGTCGGTCTCCGGCGCGTTTGCCGAAAAACCGGAAGGCGCGTTTTTTGTGGTTGGCGGCGCTGTGTTTCGAATCAGCTACGCCGGCGGCGATGGCAACGACGTGTCTTTGGAGGTGGCGGGTTTCATGGTCAGCCCATCGACAGCCACGGTGGCGGAGCCCAACACGACGGCCCTCTTCACCGTTGTGCTTACCAGGCAACCCGCCAGCGACGTGGTCTTGTCGGTGGCGGCCAGCGATGGGACAGAAGCAGCGACGGACAAGACCACACTGACCTTCACGCCCGACACCTGGGACAAGGCCCAAACAGTTACGATCACAGCCGCGGACGACCTGGTCAGCGACGGGCCTCAACTAAGCCTGGTGACGGTGTCGGTGGTGGAGGCCAGTTCGGACGATGCTTGGGATCCGTTGGCTGACCAGACGGTGTCGGTGACCACCAACGACAATGAGCCGTACATCGTGACCCGCAAGGTTTTCTACAACCGCTCGGCCTTTGACGGCAATGATCCGGCGGCTGACTCCAGTGACGACGCGGCCATTGCGACCAACAAGAGCGCTCTGCTGCCTGGCCAGACGGCCGCGTTCGCCAACTACACCAGCTACAGCCGCGGGATCAACGGGATCATGGTGGATGTGGCGAATTTGCCGGCCGAGTTTTTGCCGGCAGACTTGGAGTTCAAGGTGGGCAACAGCGGCGATCTTAGCGAATGGGTGGCGGCGCCGGCGCCATCGATCGTAACGGTTCGGGGCGGGGCAGGGGAGGGTGGTTCGGACCGGATCACGGTGATTTGGGCGGATGGGGCCATCCGAAACCAGTGGCTCCAGGTCCGGATCCCGGCCAATGGGAGCACGGGTCTGACGGCCGACGATCTGTTCTACTTCGGCAACGCCGTGGCCGAATCGGGCAATGCGTTCAGGGATTCGGAGGAGGGCGCGAATGCTCAGGTGGATGTGAGCGATGAAGCGGGGGCGCGGCTGCACCCGAGACATTTCCTGAATCCGGCGCCAGTGGATGATTGGTACGATTACAACCGCGACGGGCGTGTGGATGTGTCCGACGAAAACCTGGCTCGCCGGTATGCGACGAACTTTTTGACGGCGCTGCAACTGATCACCGCTCCTGGAGGCGGGCTGGAGGGAGATGCAGTCGCAGGGTATCAGCCCGTTTCCGCGGCAAAGACCGGCGAAATCCGAGGGGCTGTCATCGCCACTTGCGCTTTGCAGACAGCGCGTCCGGGGATCGAGAACCGGCCGTATCTGGGCTGGAGCGGCGGGTCGATGGCAGGGGGGATGGGCGCATGGGTGTTGCTGGATGGAGGCGGACCGTCAAAGGGTGTTCTGACACCTGCCGCGGCTCGAGAACGGGGTGATTTGCCCGCCTTGTGGAGAGGCGAGGTTATCACAAATGCCGTCGAGGTGGGGGGATGGAATCTGCAGGCAGCCATGGATCTGATTCTGAGCCGATGAAATCGAACCTGGAACACGGCTATGGCATCGCGCGCGGCTGGCGAGGCGCGGTCGATTTAGGGGTGTTTGTGGCGGGGTTGGCCTTGGCGGGAGTGCTGCAGGGGCAAATCATCATCGATGTGTCTGAGGTTTACATGGCGCCCAACCGAGCGAACCAGGCGTTTGATGTGTTTATTCAGAATGAAGGCGGGCCGCTGGAGGTGACGGGAATCGGATTCAACATTCAAATGGCCGACGGGGGGCCGGAGGCAGGGGGCCTGATTGATGGGCCGGCGATCATGCTGGTGGATGTCATCACGGACACGATCTTTGAATCGAACAACAACGGGGGAAGCGGGAGCGGATCGATCGTGCCGCAGGTGTACGAGCGGGGGACGATGACGGTCCCACCGGAACCAGATGGAGATGAGTCGGTGGTGGTGATCGGAACGGGGCGATGGAAGATCGCGAGGGTGACGCTGGACACGACGGGATTCGATTCGGGGACCTATGCGCTGACACTGAACACGCTCAACAGCCCAACCAAATTCACCATGCCCGACGCCGACGACATGATCCCGATTTTGATTGAAGGGAGCGTGACGGTGGTGCCGGAGCCTGGGGGATGGGCGCTGGGGACGGGGATGATGCTGCTAGGGTATGCGGGGGTTCGAGCCGCCCGGGGCCATCGCAGATCCGGAAACCAAACAGGCTAGCCAATTCGGTTCTTGAGGAGCTCGGCGAATAATTCGTAGACCACGGAGCGCCGGGCGGCGTAGACGCACTCGATGACGCGTTGGCCGCGCGTGTAGGTCTCGACGTATATATCATGGATTGTGGGACTCAGCAACCTGAACCCCCAGAGCGGACGAAGCGCGAATTGTGCCGGAGGCACGTCCGGGCGTGCGCGATGAGGTTTGCGTTTCTAATCGTGTGCCTTGCCTGGATGGCCGCTGGATCACGTGCTGCGGTCACCATCGATCTGCCCGAGATCACACTGCTGCCGAACACGCCCGGGCAGGCATTCGACGTTTTCCTCCTGAATGAGGGCGAATCCATCCAAGTCGTTGGCATCGGCTTTAACATTCAAGTGGCAGACGGTGGTACACCGGCGGGAGGAAATACGAATGGGCCTGCGATCGCGTTCGTGGACATTTTCACCGGAACCGTGTTTGCGACGAACAACAACGGTCCCAGCGGCGGCGGGTCGATCGTGCCGCAGGTGTATGAACGGGGCACGATGACACGCCGGGATACAACCGTGACCATCGAGAAGGGAACCTCGAAAGTCGCGACCGTGACGCTCGACACGACAGGGTTCAGTTCCGGGACATTCCCCTTGACGTTGAAGACGCGCAACGGGCCGGCCAAGTACCTCGGCTTAAGCGGCGATCTGTTCCCGGCGCTTTTCGATGGGAGCCTGACGGTGGCGGCGCGGCCGTCCATTACCGACATCACTTTGCACCCGCCGTCGCGCGTGGCGCTCACGTTCCAAACAACTGCGGGTGTCCAATACAGCGTGCAACAAGCCCAAACAGTGACGACGGCGGTTTGGACCGACGTCCCGCATGCCATGTCTGCTGGCGATCCGATTACCCTCGAGACGCAGAAGGGAACCGGCGCCCCATTGACGATTTTCCTCGAGCCGCCTCCTGCATCGAACATGTTCTACCGCATCCACATGGTGCCTGGCGAATTCTGATCCGCAGGGCGATTCTCCCGGACACCCTGCCAGCGCAGGATTAGGCTTTGTTGTTGAACCCATCAAGCCTCAGGCAGTAAAGTGCATCCTGCTGGATGGGATACGGATACGAACATCGACTGTGGCCTTCTGCATCGGATCGTAAAAGAATGATTGCGAGTGTCGTTCAGTCGTTCATCGCGGTTGCTTTGCCTGTGGCCATGGGCGCAGGGCTGGCGGTGGCGGCGGAGACTGAGCCTCCTTGGTCGACCACCCCCCTGACTCTCCACGATCTTCGGCTGTCCGTCATCGCACGCAACGAGGCGATCCTGATGAGGCTCCTCGAAGCGGGTGCGAGCCGGAAGCTCGAGGACGCCGAACGCGGCATTTTCGAGCCGGCCGCGGTGGCTTCGATCGACCACATCGGTACCGACCGGCCGAACAATCGCCAGCAACTGGCTTCGCTGGGATACTACGCCACGCCGTTCTTCCTCGAGCGGAACACTCTCTACAATGCCGGGCTCGAGTTTCTCCTGCCCAGCGGGGCGCGGCTTCGGACGGGCTACACGCTGCGGGAGCTGAACAACAACATTGGCGCGCCCACGGGCGACCCGGGGAAGCTCATGGGCGAGCAGTATGAAACATTTGTGGGCTTGAGCCTGGCGCAGCCTCTGCTGCGGAACTTCGGCGTTGGAATCACGATGGCCAAGATTCGGCTGGCGGCTCTCGCGTCCGAAATCGCCTTCCAGGAATACCGTAGACAACTGATGCTCACGATTGCGAACGCCGAATCGGGCTATTGGAGCCTGTACCTGATGCAGGAGCAGGAGCGATTCCTCCGCGAGTCCATTGCGATGGCCGGCAAGATCCTCGAGGATAACCGCGCGCGGCTCGATGTGGGGAAATCCTCCGAGCTCGAGGTGCTCCAGGCCGAAGCCGGATTGTCTGTTCGTCAGGCGCGCTGGAACGAAGCCAAACAGAAAGCGTATGAAGGCGGCATCGTGCTGTGCACGCTCTATTCCTCGGTTCCTTCGGAAGGGGGCGCACTTCCTCAAACCGTGGATACTCCAGAAGTGCGTCTCAAACCGGCGTCCATGGCCGAGCACTACAACTTTGCCTTCGAGCTGAATCCGGACTACCTGATTCGGCGCAGGCAGGTGGAGCAGGAGGATCTTCGGGTTGCCTACACGAAGAACCAGCGGCTGCCCCAGCTGGATCTGAAGGCAAGCTACGGGCTCAACGGTTTGGGCTCGTCCGCCGGCAATTCGATCGATGACATGGGCGAAGGCAGCTACCCAGCCTGGTCGGTCGGCATCGAGATGCGGATCCCGCTCGCGGGCGGAATCGCGGAACGGAATCAGCACCGCGCCGCCCAAATGAGCAAAATGCGCGCGCTGGAGGGATTGAAGGAGATCGAGACGCAGATCTTCAATGGGCTGGATGCGGCCGAGCAAAAGACCCGGCTCTACCAGGACAGCATTGGGCGCTATCAATCCGTGGTCGATTTCCATGAGAAGCTGCTCCGCGCTCAAACCGATCGGCTGGCAGTCGGCGCCATTGACAGCCGCACCGTGTTGGAGACCGAGGAGAAATTGTTCGAGGCGAAGGTGGCAGTGGTCGAGAGCCGGGTGATGCATCGCAAGGCGCTCCTCGAGATCGAGCTCGTCCGCGGCACTTTCCTGCAGGAACGTAATCTCGAGGTCAACCGCGAGATGCTCAAGAACCGGACGGAGGAATATATCCGGCGGGCCAGTATTCCGATCGAAGCCATCGAAGCGATTCAGCGCGAGGCCAAAGATGAACTTGATAAAGGCATGCGATCCGGCTCGTAAGGGTCTCTGCTCAGGCCCAGGAGGCCGCGGGATGCCGAGGGCGTCCATGCTGGCTTTCTCCACTCGTTGGATGCGCCGCGCTGGCGTGGCCGCTGGAAGCGTTTTTTTTGCACTCGCGGCCGCATCGGGCGAGCCGGCCTGGGTTTCTGGAATCACCGAGCCGATCAAGGACGTCACGATGGCGTTCCCGACGATCGGCGTTGTGGGGGCGCGGCCGCTCGAAGAAGGCGCCGCCGTAACGCGCGGCCAAGTCGTCATCGAGCTGGACAAGCGGCTCGAGGAACTCGATGCCGAGCGCAAGCGCCTGGCCGCCGAGCTGATCAAGAACGAACTCGAGCGGCTGCAATCCCTCGCCAGCCGCAACACCATCTCGGTCAGCCGGGAGGAACTCGATCGGAAACAGGCCGAGCGCGAGATCGCCCGGATTGAACACGAGCTGGCCGTCGAGGTGGTTCGCCGCCGGCAGATCGTTGCTCCCGTGGACGGTTACGTGGCGCGCTTTTTCAAGGACGTGGGCGAGAAGTGCGAGGAACAACAGCCGGTCGTTCGGATTGTTGATGTGCGGCGCTGCTATTTCGTCGCGAACTTCGAGCCCGGTCTCGGCCGCCGCCTGAAGCTGGGTCAAACCGTGGCCCTGGAAATCGAGACGGGGGCGGCTCCTGCCAAGGTTCGCGGGTCGATCCGCTACATCTCGCCGATCGTCGACGCCGCCAGCGGATTGCTGCGAATCAAGGCCGTTTTCGACAACCCGGATCCCGAGCTGCGGCCGGGTGTCGCCGGCCGGATGCTCGTCGAATAGCCACCGATGCTTGCGCAACCTCCAGGAGTCTCCGACGAATTGGCTTCGGTGCTGGACGAATTGGGGCGTCTGCGGCGATTCAGCGGTTCCCCCGTCGAGTTCTGGCCGGCGTTGACATCGGCACTGGCTCGACTGGCGGGCGGCAGCCGAGGGCTGCTGATCCTGCGGGAGCCTGTCGAGCCGGTGAAGCTCAAGAAGCTGGGCGAATGGTCCCGGAACGGCCATGCCAGCCGGGCGAGCATGGCGTTCAACGCCTGCCTGAGCTCGTTGGCCGAGGAGTCCGCGCGAAACGGGCACGCCACAGTGTCGCTCGACAGCCCCGGAACCGACAGCCCCGGGCTCTATGCGGTCGGAATCACCCTCCCAATGACCGGCCAGGAGCAATGCCTCGCGGCTATCCTTCTCGAAAACGCGACCCCGGCAAGGATCCAGGAGGCGGAGATCCGGCTTCGGATGGCAGCCGATGTGCCTCTGGCCTACCAGACCCATCGAACGGCGCAGCAGGCCCAGCAGGACGTGCGGAAGCTGGCTCTGGTCCTGGACGTCCTGGCGATGGTGAACGCGGAGAGCCGGTTCCGTTCGGCAGCCCTGGCGTTATGCAACGGCGTTGCCGGCGAATTCCATTGCGATCGCGCCAGCTTGGGCTGGCTCGAGCGCGGGTTCGTCCGCCTGAAAGCCATCAGCCGCACGGAGCGGTTCGACCGGCGGATGGCAGCGGTGACGGCCATCGAGGTCGTGATGGAGGAAGCGCTCGATCAGAACGAGGAAGTGATCTGGCCTTCCCCTGCCGGCGCAAGCCTGGTTTGCCGCGACCATGAGAAGTTCGCCATCGAGCAGAAGTCGGCTCATGTCATCTCGCTGCCGCTGCGCCGCGGGGGAAAAGGGGTGGCGGTGCTGACCTGTGAGCGGCAGAGCGGCCCGTTCACCGAACTGGAGGGGCAGCAACTGCGCCTGCTGTGCGATCAGGCGGCGAGCCGGCTGGACGACCTGTGCCGGTCGGATCGCTGGTTCGGCGCGCGCTGGTTTTACGCCGCAAACGCCGCTGTCCGAAAGATCGCCGGCCCGGAGCATGCGTGGTCGAAGGTTCTGGCCCTCCTGGGATTCATCGCGCTGATCGCGCTGCTCCTGCCGATATATCCCTACCGTGTCGAGGGCAATTTCATTCTTCGAAGCGACGAGGTCTCGCTCCTGACTGCGCCGTTCGACGGTTATATCCAGAAAGTCGAGGTGCGGCCTGGGGATCGGCTGCCGGCGGGGGGGGCGCTTCTGAAGCTGCACACCGAGCAGCTCGAGCTCGAGGAGGCCGCCGCCATCGCGGATCAGACGCGGTATTTGCGCGAGGCGGAAAAGGCCCGGGCGGCGGTGGCCCTGGCGGAGATGCGGATTGCGCAAGCGCTGGCCGACCAGGCCCGAGCTCGGCTCGAGATCGTGCGCTATCGCATCGGGCAATCGGCCATCCGGGCGCCCTTCGAGGGGGCGGTGATCGAAGGCGATCTGCGCCAGCGCATCGGCGCGCCGGTCCGGCAGGGCGAGGCCCTCTTCAAGCTGGCGCGCATCGATACGCTCTACGTCGAGGCCGAGATCAACGAGCGCGATGTGCATGAGGTCCTGCCGCAGTCGGAAGGGGAGATCGCGTTCGTCTCGCAGCCCAAGCTCCGATTCCCGGTCCGGGTGGCGCGTGTCGAGCCCGCCGCCGTGGCCAAGGACAATGAAAACATCTTTGTCGTCCGCGCCGGTTGTTTGCAGGAGCCCGAGCCGTGGTGGCGTCCCGGCATGAGCGGCGTCTGCAAGATCGATGTCGATCAGCGGACGTTGTTATGGATTTTGACCCATCGGACGGCGGACTTTCTGCGGCTCTTCCTCTGGTGGTGATATGGCGGACGCTTCAGCCACCTTTAGCGAGTCCTGGTATCGCGTGGCGAACCTGCGGATTCGTTTGCGGCCGTCGGTGACGGCGCAGCGCCAGGCCTATCGCGGCGAGCGATGGATCGTTCTTCAGGATCCTCTGAGAAACCAGTATTACCGGCTTCGGCCCGCCGCCTATGAGTTCGTCGCGCGCTTGCGTCCGGACCGCACCGTCGAAGAAGTCTGGAAGGAATGTCTCGAGCGATCTCCGGATGAGACGCCGGGCCAGGAAGCGGTCATCCAGCTGCTTGCGCAGCTCTATCACGCCAACCTGCTGCAGTACGATTTCCCTGCCGACGCCGCGCAGCTGTTCAACCGCTACCAGAAAGCGCGCCAGCGCGAGCTCCAGTCGCGCCTTCTGAACATCATGTTCGCCCGGTTCCCGCTGCTGGATCCGGACGCGTTTCTGGTGCGCGCGCTGCCGTGGGTGGGCAAGCTGATCAGCGGCTGGGGGGCATTGATCTGGCTCGCCGTTGTGGGCGCGGGGCTCAAGGTGGCTGCCGACCATTTCTCCGCCTTGAGGGACCAGGCGCAGGGGATCATCGATCCGGGCAACCTGATCCTGCTTTACGCGGGGTTGGTCTTGCTTAAATCGGCGCACGAGTTCGGGCACGCCTTTTTTTGCCGGCGGTTCGGGGGCGAGGTGCACGCCATGGGCATCCTGCTGATGATCTTCACGCCCATACCGTACATGGACGCGACGTCCGCCTGGGGCTTTCGAGAGCGGTGGAAGCGCGTGCTGGTCGGAGCGGCAGGCATGATGGTCGAGCTGTTTTTCGCGGCGATTGCCGCGCTCGTGTGGGTGAACACGGGCCAGGGCACCCTTCACGCGCTCGCTTACAACATGATGTTCATCGCGTCGGTCTCGACGATCCTGTTCAACCTGAATCCTCTGCTCCGATTCGACGGCTATTATATTCTGTCGGATCTTGTCGGGATTCCGAACTTGAGCCAGCGGGCAAGCGGGCAGCTGCGTCACGCGGCGGAGCGGCATCTTTTCGGCCTGAAGAAGGAACCATCGCCGGCGCAGACGTGGTCCGAGGCATTCTGGCTTTCGGCGTATGGCATCGCCAGCGGCATTTACCGCATCATCATCTTTGGAGGGATTCTCCTGATCGTTGCCGACCGTTTTTTACTGCTCGGGATCGTCATGGCGGCCGCATGCGCGGTCGCCTGGGTGGCCAGGCCCGTCCTCCGCCTGGCTGGCTATCTGGCCTCGAGCCCGAGACTGGACCGGCATCGGGTGCGTGCCTGCGCTGTCACAGCCGTTCTCCTGGCCTGCATCCTCGGATTCCTCGAGTTCGTGCCGCTGCCCCATCATTTCCGCGCCCCGGGCATCCTGCGCAGTCTCGAATGGCGCCAGGTGCATAACCTGACGGCGGGGATGGTATCGAGGTTGGCGGCCAAACCCGGCCAGCTTGTGGAGGCGGGGGCGCCTCTGCTCGAGATGGTCAACCGGGAGCTGGACCTCGAGATCATGCGGGTCCAGGCCCATCGGGACGAGATCGAGGCCCGCCTGCGTCAGGCGCTTCAAGAGGCGATCCCCAATCTCAAGCCGCTCGAGAGCCTGCTCGATGCCGCGGACCAGACCCTGCGCAAACTTGAAGCGGATAAAGCCGCGCTCACCGTCCGCGCATCGCAGAGAGGCATCTGGGTGGGCCTGGATCTGGAAATGCTCGCCGGGAGCTGGCTGGCAAAAGGCAGCCCTGCGGGCTTGCTGGTCAGTCCATCCGGCTTTCAATTCGAGGCGATCGTGAGGCAGGAGGATGTCGACCGGCTCTTCACCCAGCAATTCCCCGGGGCCGAGGTCCGGCTTCATGGCCAAAGCGGCCAGGTCCTCCCAGTGTCCGGCCTCAAGATCATTCCAGGGGATCGTCGGGACCTGCCCTCGGCAGCGTTGGGCTGGCGGGCGGGCGGGCCGGTCGCCACCTCGCCCACCGATCCGGATGGCACAGAGGCGGCCGAGCCATTCTTCGAAGTGCACGCCAGTGTGTTCGAACCCGCATCCGCCGTTTTGCTCCATGGGCGGACCGGCAAGATCCGGTTCGAGCTCCCCGGCGAGCCCCTGCTCCCACGCTGGATCCGCGGGCTGCGGCAACTGCTGCAAAAGCGCTATCAGCTGTGATCTCGCTCGGCTACCAATCCGTCGATTTCAATCGACCCAAGCCCGGCCTCAAAGGGTTGGATGCGATCGTGGACGGGTGGGCCGGGGTGGGCCGGCGCCGCCGAGGTTTGCTGCGGGAGATCCGCCGGCAGGCCGAGCAGATCGATTCGATGGCGCATGCGCTGCAGCACCTTTCCGCACGCCATCTCCAGGATCGTCTGTTCGAGTACCGAGAAATATTCCGGCGTGGAAACCGGGAGCGAATGGATGCGGCTCTCCTTCCCGCGATCGCGGCGGTTCGAGAGGCGGCCGATCGGCAGGTGGGGCTTCGTGCATTTGGGGTGCAACTGATGGGCGCATTGGCCCTGGACCGCGGCTGCCTGGCTGAGATGTGCACCGGCGAAGGCAAGACGTTAACCGCCAGCCTCGCGGCGGTTTTCTGGGCCTGGACGCGCAAGCCGTGCCACATCATCACTGTCAACGATTACCTCGTCCGACGCGACGCCGAATGGTTCGGGCCGCTCTACCGGTTCTGCGGCATCCGCGTCGGTTTCGTGACGGGCGCGATGCCGCCCGAGGAACGCCGCGAGGCATATGATTGCGACGTCACTTACGCCACAAGCAAGGAGGTGGCGGCTGACTTCCTGCGCGACTGCCTTCGAGTCGGACTCATGCGCAACCCGACCCGGCGCCTGATCCGGAAGCTGCTCCGGCCCGAGGTGGAATCCCAGCAACCGCTGGTCATGCGCGGGCTTCATGGGGCCATCGTCGATGAAGCCGACAGCATCCTGATCGACGAAGCGGTGACGCCGCTCATCATCTCGGCCCGCCAGAAGAACGACATCCTGCGCGAGGCCGTCCGGGCGGCTCGCGAGATCGCGGATTCGCTGCGGCCTCCGCACGATTACACGGTCAGCCATCGCTTCCGAGAAGTCGAGTTCACGCGCGGCGGGCGAACGCGCCTCGAATCGCTCGGCTCGCCATTGCCAGGCATCTGGCGCGGGCCGGGCCGGCGCATGGAACTGGCGAAGCAGGCGCTGGTTGCCCGTGAGTTCTATCACTCCGGCAAGCAGTACATCGTCGCCGATGGCCGGGTCGTGATCGTCGATGAGTTTACGGGCCGCCCCATGCCGCAGCGCACCTGGCGGGAGGGCATGCACCAGGCGATCGAGGCCAAGGAGGGGCTCGAAATCACCGATCCGAACGAGACCATCGCCCGGATCAGTTTCCAGCGGTATTTTCGTCTGTACTATCGCCTGGCCGGCATGACGGGCACGGCGCGCGAAGCGGCCGGCGAGCTCTGGCATGTCTATCGACTGCCCGTTCTCACCATTCCGCCCCATCGGCCGTGCATTCGGATCCAGCATCCCGATCGCATCTGTCCGACCGACCAGGCCAAATGGGATGCTGTCCTGGGCGAAATCGTCCGCGTCCATTCCACAGGCCAGCCCGTGCTGGTCGGAACACGCAGCGTCGCCGCCAGCGAGATCCTGGCGGCGCGGATGGCGGAAAGCGGACTGGAGTTCAAGCTGTTGAATGCCGTCCGGCATCAGGAGGAAGCCCTGATTGTGGCGATGGCGGGCGAGAGGGAGCGCATCACCATCGCCACCAACATGGCTGGCCGCGGCACCGACATTCGGCTCGGACATGGGGTGGCCCAACTGGGCGGCTTGCATGTGATTGCCACTGAGCGCCACGAGTCCCGCCGAGTCGACCGCCAGCTCTTCGGGCGCAGTGCGCGCCAGGGTGATCCAGGGAGCGCGGTCGCAATCCTGAGCGTCGAGGACGAGATCTTGCGCCGGCACCTGCCCCGGGCGTTTCACCAGCAGGTCTGCCGGGCGGTGCGGGGCGGCATGCCCGGCTCCCAATGGATGGCTCGATCCGCTCTGTCGATCGCTCAGCGCAATGCCCAAAGAGCCGCCGCCAAAATGCGCCGAAACGTCCTCCGCACGGACGATTGGATGGACCAGTCCCTCTCCTTCACTGGAGGCGAGACAGGGGACATGAGGATGAGCGCGGATTAGGGTTTGAACTGATCTCCCTTTGCCATCCCCCCGCTCGCGCCTGGGCGTCGAGATTCTGGATTGCAGCCGGCAGCCTGGTGCGATAGGAAATAAGCGCAGGATCACGATTCAGATTACGATTAAGATTATGACACACCAGACTCGACGCGGTTTTATCAAGACGACTTTGCTGGGCGGGGCGGGGGCGATTGCAGTTCCGGCCCTGTTGCCGTCCCATGCCTGGGCCGCTGCAGCCAAGCCCAATGACCGATTGACCGTGGGTTTCATCGGCATGGGCATCCAATCGCGCGGATTGCTGGGAGGCTTCCTGGGCCAGAACACCCAGGTGGTCGCGGTCTGCGACGTCGACACTACCCGGCGTGAGGATGCGCAGAAGCGGGTGAACGACTTTTACGCGCGCAGGGCAGGATCCGCCGCGGCTGCGGGGAGCTGCGTTGGATACAGCGATTTCCGCGAGCTTCTCGCCCGGGCGGACATCGATGCCGTCTGCATCGCCACGCCCGACCATTGGCATGCCATCATCACGCTCGAGGCGTTGCACGCCGGCAAAGACGTCTATTGCGAGAAGCCGCTCACGCACAACATCCACGAGGCGATCGAGGTCATGAAGACGGTCGCTGAAAAGGGCCGGGTGCTGCAGACCGGCTCGATGCAGCGCTCGAGCAGCGAGTTTCGCGTGGCATGCGAACTGGTTCGCAACGGGGCGATCGGGCAGGTGCAGAGCGTCGAGTGCAGCTTCGGCCCGCCGCCTGTCCCCTGCGACTTGGGCGAGGAACCGATCGAGCCGGGCTTGGACTGGAACCGCTGGGTGGGGCCGGCGCCGATGCGGCCTTACCACTCCGTGCTGAGCCCGCGCGGGCTCCACAATCATTTCCCGAACTGGCGCAATTACATCGAGTTCGGCGGCGGCATGGTGACGGACTGGGGTGCGCACCATCTGGACATCGCGCAGTGGGGTCTGGGAATGGACTCGAGCGGTCCGGTCGAGGTTCTGCCTCCCCCGGCCAAGGGCGCCAGGAACGGCGCGACGCTTGTTTACGCCAACGGCGCCCCCGTGAAGCACGGGGGCGGATTCGGGGTGGATTTTCAAGGCACCGAAGGGCGAGTGCGGGTCAACCGCGGCAAGTTCGTTTTCGAGCGCAAGGGCAAGGCGATCGCCTCTTATCAAGGCAAGGAAGATCAGGATACCAGCCTGAGCCAGCAGGTCCGGAAGGCCCAGGACGAGTATTTGAAGGACGCCAAGATCAAGCTCTATGTCAGCCAGAATCATGTCGGCGATTTTCTGGCGTGTGTGCGGTCGCGCCAGCAGCCGATCGCCAGCGCTCAGGTCGGCGGACGCACCGTCATCTGCTGCCACCTGATGAACCTCGCCTATTTGCATCACCAGAAGATTGGCTGGAATCCGGATCGGCTGCAGTTCGCCAAAGGCAGCGGGAATCCCCAGTGGCTGACGCGGGACTATCGCAAGCCCTGGCAGGTCTAACATAAGGCAACATGCAATGCGCGGCCTGATTTGCCGGCTGGCCATCACGCTCTTCAAAGCGAGGACTGCCTGCTCCTGCTGAGCTTCCCGCGCCGGGGGCCTGCTCGCGCCGAGATCATCAGCCTCGGCGGCGCCGTGCTCGATGCGCGCGAGCTGCGGCCGTGAAAACATGAGAGCTTTCCTCGGTATTTTATTCCTGTCTTTTCTGGCTGCGGCCCGTGCCGCGGAGAGCTCCGCGGCCGCTGATCCCAGCCAAACGGTCCGGTCCGCATTGGACCGTCGACTTGTGGCGGCCGCCCAGGCGTGGGCGGATCGAGACTTCGAGGCGGCGCGAGCCGAGTTTCGAAGCGTGCTGGCGACAGCGGGCGCGCCGGCACAGCTCCGTGCCTATTCGCATTTGCGCATGGCGCAAGCCTTCGCCGCGGAGAACAACACGCCAGCGGCCAAGGCCGAGTATGCGCGGATCCAGGTGGAATCTTCCTATCCCACGGTGTTCCGCGATGAAGCCCGGGAGTTGCTGAAAGAGATCGAGCGTGCAAGCGGGGGGCTTCCGGCGCGCGATCCAGCGGCCTCGCGAACGAAGCTGCCAGCCGCGGCTGCGTACGCGGTGGAATTCTATGTCGCTCCGGGCGGGAAAGACACGAATCCAGGGACGAGGGAGGAGCCTTTTGCGACGCTGGAAAAGGCTCGCGACAGGATCCGCGCCCTGAAAGCCAACGGACTGCCAGGGCCGGTCGCCGTCCGCCTGCTGCCGGGGCAGCATCCGAGGAACGCAACCTTCGAGCTGGCGGCCGCAGACTCCGGCAGCGCCGAGGCGCCGATCGTCTATCGCGCGGATGTGGCAGGGACAGCCGTGCTGTATGGGGGCGCTCGATTGAGCGGTTTTGAGCCCGTTGTCGATCCGGCGATTGTGAGCCGGCTGCCTGCGGAAGCGCGCAGCCGGATTTTCCAGTGCAACTTGCGAGGGCAGGGGATTGATCTCGCTCCGCTCGAGGAGCGGGGCTATGGAAAGGCTGCCCCGAAGGCCACATCCGAGCTTTTCTTCAATGGGGCGCCGATGCGGCTTGCCCGGTGGCCCAATCGCGGATTCGTGAACGGCGACCGGATCCTCGAGCCTGGTTCTGCGAAGACACGCACGCCATCGGCATTCACCTACCTGGACGACCGGCATGCGCGCTGGACGAACGCCGCCGACGCGTGGCTTTACGGATACTTCACGCATGGCTGGGCCGACCGCGCTCTGAAAGTCATTCGCATCGATCCGGAAGCCAGGAAGGTCGAATGCGGCCCCTACGATTTGGGCGGGAAAGGCATGGCGCCGGTCCAATGGTTCAACCAGGGCAAGATCCGGTATTTCGCATTCAATCTTCTCGAAGAGCTGGATGAGCCCGGCGAGTGGTATCTCGATCGATCCCAAGGGATGCTCTATCTCGATCCGCTTTCGGATCCGGCGCATGCGATGATCGAGACCGGCCTGCTCGATGTTCCGATGCTGGCCATGACGGGCGTCTCGCACGTGCGTCTCGAGGGGTTGGTCTTTGATCTCTCACGAGCCAATGGGCTGGTGATCCGCGACAGCGAGCATTGCCTGGTCGCCGGATGCACCGTCAGGCGGTTCGCATCCGACGGCATCACGATCCGCGGCGGCAGCGACAATGGCATCTTCGGTTGCGACATCTACTCGCTGGGCCGGCGCGCGACGGAGGTCGAGGGAGGCGACCGCCGGACGCTATCCCCGGGCCGGCATTTCGTCGAAAACTGCCGGATGTATCGGTTCGGACGGCTGGACCACACCTATGTGCCGGCGGTCCAGCTCGAAGGCTGTGGCAACCGCGTCGCCCACAATCTGTTTTACGAATGCCCCTCGAGTGTCGTGCGCATCGAGGGCAACGACCACGTGCTCGAATACAACCGGGTTCATCGTGCCGTGCTCGAAAGCGAGGATCAGGGTGCGATGGAGCTGTTCGGCAATCCCACCTACCGCGGCGTCGTGTTCCGGTTCAATCACTTCTCGGATATCGGCGGCGAATACACCGGCGGCCCGGCCGGACGCGCCGCCATCCGGCTTGACGACACCATCAGCGGGATGCTGGTTTACGGCAACATTTTCCACCGTGCCGCCCAGTCGTTCGGGGGCATCCAGATCAATAGCGGCCGGGACCATTGGATCGTCAACAATCTCTTCGCGGAGTGCTCGAAGGGAATCACGGGCGGTTTCAATCCCCGCAACAAGCACTGGGAACGCATCGGCATCGGCCGATCGTTCATCTTGTCGGATCTCTATCTCGAGCGGTATCCGGAGTTGCGCCATGTCCGCGAGCTGCCCGGCTTGAGCAGCGCGTGGCGCAACGTCTTTTGGAAGTGCGGCCCGGCTTTCCCTGGCACGGGCCGGGCTGCCGCAGACAAATTCGATTTGCTGGCAAACACCGAGCTCGCCGATGAAGATCCGGGGTTCGTCGACCCGATCCGCGGCGATTTCCGGCTTCGGCCCGACGCATCGGTTTTAACGCACATCGGCTTTCGTCCGATTCCCGTGGATGAGATCGGTTTGTATGCGCATCCGTATCGGGCCAGTTGGCCCGTGGACATGGCTGCGCGAGTTCGCGCCGCAGTTGTTCCAATAGCCGGGAGGCGTGCCCCCCTTCAGCCCCTCCGTCAACGGCAAGGGAGCGCGACATTCTGATCCCGAATTGGCTGGGCGGATTTTGAGTTTGTGCTCGATTCCAGGCCTCGGTTTCTCAAGGATGTGGAGACCATGAAACGCGTGCTTCTTATTTGCGCCTGCTGGATTGGCCTGGCGGTTTCGGCGATGGCGGCTGGATTGGACGGGCCGGCCATCTCGATGGGAACGCTGCTGAGCGAGATGGGGGATCTGGCCCGGCTCGCGCAATGGCCAGAGCCGGCTTACCGAACGGTCCAGTTCTCCAGCTATGATCGGCGGTCGACCTGCAGCGAGGCGCCGAACTGGTTCTCGAACTCGGACGGATTTGGCCGCGAGCCCATCCCCGGCTTTCTCGAGGTGCTGCGCGAGCCGGCGGATGGCCGGGACGGCTTGTATCTGCTGGCCGAGGTCGCCGGGCCCGGCGCGATCGTTCGCGGTTGGTCGGCCGGGATGGGCGGGGTGCTGCGGGTGGTCGTCGACCCCGTGGCCGGCGACGATGCTGCGGGTCTGATCTGGCAGGACGCTGCCTACGAATTCCTGGCCCGACGCTCGATCCATTTCCTGCAAAAGGCGGGGATCGACCTCGATGCCGGGGACGCTTTCGTCCAGACGGATGCCGATTACCTGCCGATTCCGTTCGCTCGAGGCTTGCGGGTGACATGGGAAGGGAAGATCACGGCGCTCCACTTTTACCAGCTGCAAGTCCGGCTCTATCCGGAAGGCACTCGGGTCCAGAGTTTCGATCCAAAAAGCCTGAAGCAATTCGAGAATGAGCTGCGCGCGGCGGCGGCCGGCCTCACGCGGCCTGCCATCGGAAGCGCAACCGCTCCGCGCTCGTTTGCGGCGCCGCTCCCGCCTGGCACAAACTGGATATGGTCTTTGGAAGGAAAAGGCCCTTCGTCGGTCCGCGAGCTGAGATTGCGCGCGCAAGCCGCGGATTTGGACCAGGCATTGCGCGGATGCCTGCTTCGGATCTCCTTTGACGGCTCGCAGCGGCCGCAGGTGGAAGCGCCTCTGGGCGATTTCTTCGCCTCCGGCCCCGGCGTGAATCCGTTTTCGAGCCTCCCGTTCACCGTCGAGCCGGATGGCACGTTTCTCTGCCGGTTCGTGATGCCATTCGAGAAGTCGCTGAGAATCGAGGTTGTCAACTCGACCCGGATGCCGGTGGATCTCGATGGATCCGTCCGGCTTGGCCCATGGACATGGGACGACCGCTCCCTCTATTTCCGAGCCAAATGGCGGGCCGACCACGACTTGGCTGCGGCGCCGGCATCGATGGATCTGCCTTATGTCCTGGCGATCGGGAAAGGCGTGTTCGTGGGTTGCGCGGCGATGATCATGAATCCATCGGGTGTGCCCACCGCCGGCGGCAACTGGTGGGGCGAAGGCGACGAGAAATTCCTCGTGGACGGCGAGCGGATGCCCTCGACGTTCGGAACCGGCTCGGAGGATTACTTCAACTATTCCTGGAGCCGCAGCGACCTGTTCGATCATCCGTATTGCGGCCAGCCACTGGACTCGGGTCCGGACACTTCCGGTTTCGTGTCGAACCACCGGTTCCAGGTGATGGATGCGATTCCGTTCGAGCGATCCTTCGCGGGGATGCTCGAGCTCTGGACGCATCGTCCGGTATCCGGTCTGAGCTACGCGCGGATCGCTTATCACTACGCCCGGCCCGGGGCCATCGACGATCACCGGGGGTTGGTGCCATCCGATCTGCGGATTGTGCCGATTCCATTCCGCAAGCCGGAGGCGGCTGGCAGCGCTTCGGGGGCGACGTTTCACATGGCAGATGAGCTGAAAGCTGCTGCAACCGCCGGGGCCGTAAAAACGATACCGCTCTCCCTGGCCACCCAGCTCCAGGTGGTTCAATGGCACGCGGAACCTGGCGCCCGACTGTCCCTGCATTTGCCGGTCCAAAAGACAGGCCGGATCGCGATTCACCCCGTGGTCGTTCGCCAGCCGAAGGGCGCGGTTGTCCGATTCCTGCTCGATGGCCAACCTCTGATTCTTGGGGACAACCAGGAGACCGTCTCCCTGCGGACGCCGCATTCCACCCGCGTGCTCAACTTGAATTTCCGTCCCGTCGATGTCGTCGCCGGCGCCAAGGAAATGACGGTGGAATGCATCGAGCCCGGATTGGTTGGACTCGACTACATCTGGGTGAAATAGCGTCAGGGTTGTGCGGATCGCGGCGTCGAGGTATTTTGTCCCGCAGTTGGCTATGCGGAACGTGATCATTTGCGAGTGCATTCATGGCGCGCGGATCAGCCGGGAGAAATTGCGCGCCCTGCGCGCGGGCCTCGAGGGCGCGGGGATCGCTTACACCGTCGTGCCGGATCTATGCGGCATGGCGGCACGCAAGGATCCGCTGCTGGCGCGGTTCGCCTCCGATCCGAGCGCGCGGATCTGCGCCTGCTATCCGCGGGCCATTCGGGCCCTCTTCGAGTTTGCCGGCGCTCCCTTGGCGGCCCCTGGCGTCCAAGCGATCGATTTGCGGGAGGCGCCGATCGAGGCGGCCCTGGCAGGCCTGGGTGTCCGCGCCTGCCTCGATGGCGGGCTCGCGGATGAGCCTTCGGCAGCGCCGGTGGACGACGGATGGTTGCCGTGGTTTCCAGTGATCGATTCGGAGCGCTGCAGCCAGTGCCAGCAGTGCCTGGGGTTCTGCCTGTTTGGCGTTTATGCGTTGGCGGCCGATGGAAAGGTCGTCGTGCAACAACCCATGGCCTGCAAGACCTATTGCCCCGCCTGCGCCCGGATCTGCCCACAGGCGGCCATCGTATTTCCCAAACACGAAGGGGGAGTGATCGCCGGCGCGGAGGTCGCGGACGAGGAAAAGGAGAAGATCCGCATCCAGGGGGATAGGGCCAAGGTGTTGGGATCGGATGTGTATCGGGGGTTGGCGGAACGGCGCAAACAGGCCCGGCAGCGCCAACTGCTGCGGCCGGACGTCGGTTTGGCCCGAGACCCATCCGAGCGGATTCCTGAGAACACGGGCGCAATCCAAGAAGAGGGGAAGCCAGCCTCGGAGGCAACGCCGGGCTCCGATCGCGCCGCCGCCCCCTCATCCATCCGGCCGTGATGCTTTCCCTGATCCACCGAATGGTGCGCGAGATCGATCCGCGCCTGCTGGCCAAATGCGCCTGGAATCTGGGCGTCGGCGGCCTGCGGAGCGTCCGCGCTTTCGAGCGGCGCCGCAAGCATGGGAGGAGTTTTCCGGCATTCCTGTTTCTGTCGTTGACGAGCCGATGCAACCTGAGGTGCCAGGGCTGCTGGATGAGCACTCAGGCCTCCCCCCAGGATCTGGATCTGGCGTCCGTCGACGATCTCCTCCGGCAAGCCCGGCGCGAAGGCTGCCGGTTTTTCGGATTGCTCGGGGGCGAGCCGCTGCTCTACCCGCATCTGTTCGAGCTGCTGGGCCGCCATCGGGGATGCTATTTCCAGCTGTTCACGAACGGGACGCTGCTGACGTCGGATGTGGCGGCAGAGCTGCGGCGGCTGGGCAACGCGACGCCCCTGATCAGCCTCGAAGGTCTCGAGCGGGTCAGCGACGAGCGGCGGGGCGGCCGCGACGTGTTCGCGCGCAGCCTCGAGGGTTTGGAGCAGTGCCGGCGCCACAAACTGTTCACCGGGGTGGCCACCAGCGTCTGCAAATCGAATTTCCATGAGCTGGCCACCGAGGAATTTGCCCGGGCGCTCTGCGCTCGCGGAGTGCATTACCTGTGGTATTACCTTTACCGGCCTGTGGGAGCCGATCCGGCCCCGGAGCTCTGTCTTTCGGGGGAGGAAATTCTGGCGCTGCGCCGGTTCATGGTGGATCTGCGCTCGCGCGTGCCGATGATCGTCGTCGATGCCTACTGGGATCACGAAGGCCGAGCCCTGTGCCCGGCCGCGACTGGGATCAGCCATCACATTGGCCCCTGGGGCGACGTCGAACCGTGCCCTCCCGTCCAATTCGCCTGCGAGAACGTGCGCGGATGCACCGACCTCAAGAGCCTGGTGCAGGAGTCAGCGTTCCTGGCGGAATTTCGGCGTTTTGCGGCCACCGCCACCCGGGGTTGCGTGCTGCTGGATTGTCCGGACAAGCTTCTGGGCTTCATCCGGGCGCAGGGCGCCAGGGACAGCTCGGGCCGGGGAACGGCCATCGCCGAGCTTCAGCGGATGTGCTGCCGGCCCAGCCATCACATGCCCGGCCAGGAAGTGCCCGAGACCCACTGGGCTTATCGGTTTGCCAAGCGACATTGGTTTTTCGGTTTTGGTGCCTATGGCTGACATCATCCCCCAACCTCGGAATCCGTCCTCCTTGCGCCCGGGGGCTTTGCCGAAGCGGCAGCGGGTGCCGGAGGACAAGGCGGTCCGCAACGCTCTGCTCCGGGCGGTCTCCCAGCGCGTCCAGCGGTTTGCTCTGGTCCCCCCCCTGACGCTTGAAGAGCTGCGCGGCCATGCCCAAGAGGTCCTCGGCGCAGCCGGGTCCAACCCCGATTTTCTGGATTTCACAACCGTCCTGGTCGGCAACGAGACCTGGCGCGATACTTTTGCCGGCATCCCCTTTGATCGGCGGGTCCTGCTCTTGCCCCAATGCCTGCGCAACCGGCGCGAGTGCCGGGGCATTCTGGACGGGATCGGATTGATCTGCCAGGGCTGCGGGCACTGTGCGATCGACAGTTTCCAACGGGAAGCCGAGGCCCTGGGCTACGTCGTGCTCGTGGCCGAGGGCACCACGGTCGTGACCACGCTGCTCGAGCAAGGACGAGTGGATGCGGTCGTCGGGGTGAGCTGCCTCGACGTGCTCGAGCGGGCTTTTCCGCACACGGCTGCCCATGCGATCCCGAGCCTGGCATTTCCGTTGTATCGAGACGGCTGCCGCGACACCGATTTTGACCAGGATTGGCTTCGGGAAACGCTGCGCCTTCGGGCGGCGGCGCGCTGGCCGGGGCGGGTGGACATCGACCAGCTGCGGCTGGAGGTGGAGTCGTGGTTTCAGCTCGGGCGTTTGCGCGATCTGCTGGGCGGCTCCGATACTGTGACGGAGGCCGAAGCGCTGGCCTGGCTGGTGCAAGGGGGCAAGCGGTGGCGCCCATTCCTCACCGCATGCGCTTACCAAACCCTCGCGGGCGGCGACCCGGCCAGCCCGCTCCCGGAAGCTGTGCGGAAGGTCGCCGTGGCCACCGAGTGTTTTCACAAGGCATCGCTTCTCCACGACGATCTCGAGGATCATGACGACTTTCGCTATGGCCAGCCGACCCCGGGCCGGCGTCTGGGCATGCCCATCGCGCTCAATCTCGGCGATTTTCTGATCGGCGAGGGCTACCGTCTGCTGGCCGAAAGCGGCCTGCCTCCGGCCAGCCAGGCGCGACTGTTCCGAGCGGCCACCGAAGGCCACCGCAGCCTCTGCCTGGGGCAGGGCGCCGAGCTGTGCCATGTCCGGCAGCCGGCTGAGCTCACGACCGCCCAAGTGCTCGGCATCTTCCGCCAGAAAACCTCTCCCGCCTTCGAGGTGGCTCTGCGCCTGGGCGCCATCTGCGCCGGCGCTGACGAAGCCATCGAGCAATCGCTCAAGCGCTTCAGCGAGGCGCTAGGGGTGGCTTTTCAAATTCGAGATGACCTCGAGGATTGGCTCGAACCGGCCTCGCCCAAAGACGCAGATGCCGCCGGCGCCTCGATCATGGTATCGCTGGCCTGCGAGCACGCCGACCGAACCGTCCGCCAGCGCCTCCACCAAGCGTGGCGCTCATCCTCCTCCGAAACCGAGCCGCGCGATTTGCTGCGCGAGGTGTGCCTGTCGCTCCAGATCGAGGAGAAAGCGCGCCAGCTCCTCGATCATTACCGGAACGAATCCATCCGATCGCTCAGCAGCCTCAACAGCTCCCACCTGAAAGGACTGCTGCGGCGATTGGTGAGCCGGGTGCTGGGGCCCACCACGCCGGAGCCGCGGTGATCCGAACTGCCTCCAGCCAACGCCTGCGTCTGGCCTTGCAGCGGGGCGCAGCCAGCCTTGACTCGAGCGCTTCCCGTTCGGTCTGCGATTTCGTCATGGGGCAGTTCAATCCGGATGGCGGGTTTCGGGGACGCTCGATCGAGAGCGATCTTTACTACGCGGTGTTTGGGCTCGAGTGCGCGCGGGCTTTGGATCTGGAGCTTCCAGCGCCGGCCGTGGCAGGGTTTCTGCGGCGATGCGCCCAGGCGGAGATCGATTTTGTCCACCTGACCTGCCTGATTCGATGCGCGGAGATTTTGGGCTGGGGAGCCGGCCTGGATGCGATGGTCCGGTGGAAAGAACGGTTGGCGGCTCACGTATGCAAGGAAGGCGGTTTTCACCGCTCGCCGGGCCGGCTTTCAGGCAGCATTTACGACAGCTTTCTGGGGATGCTGGCGTGGGAGGCGTTTGCCGAACCTCTTCCGGATGGCCGGAAGATGGTCGACTGCCTGGGCCGCCTCCGAAAAAGGTCGGGCGGTTTTGTCAACGACGACGGCTTGGGGACGCCGACGACCCCGGTGACCGCAGCCGCCTTGGTGCTGCATGCGGAGTTGGGTTGTCCGGAGCCGCCGGGCAGCCGGGAGTGGATGCTGAGCCGGCTTTGCCCCAAGGGCGGCTTCCGCGCGGCGGCCCTTGTCCCTGTGCCCGATCTGCTATCGACCGCGACGGCCCTGCACGCGGCGCGAACGCAGGGCTGGATCCACTGCGTGCCTGCGGACCGATGCCTCGAGTTCGTCGAATCGCTCTGGGATGAAAGCGGAGGATTTGGAGGCCATGCCTTGGATCGCCGTCCCGATTGCGAGTACACCTTTTACGGCCTGCTGGCCTTGGGCAGCCTGGTGGCCGGATCGACGCCATGAGCGCAACCGGCCGCCTGGGAATCCGCCCGGAAACGGCCCGGGCCATCCTCGATGCCCGCGACAATGCTCGTGCCGCCTTGCTGGATCGGCTCACGGGCGGGCGCTGGGTTGGCCGCCTTTCTTCGAGCGCACTCTCGACTGCGGTGGCAGCCGTAGCGCTCTCCTGGATGGAACAGAATCCGGATCTGATCCGCGGCGGGCTCGAATGGCTGGCCCGGCATCAGGAACCGGATGGAGGCTGGGGCGACACGCCCGGAAGCCCCAGCAATCCCAGCACAACCTTGCTCTGCTGGGCAGCGTTCCGCGGGCGCGCCCCCCTGGCAGCGGGGCACATGGCAGCCATCGAGCGCGCCGAGCAATGGCTCACCTGCCGGCTCGGCACCCTTCAGCCTCTGGATCTTGCCAGCCGCATCCTCGATCTCTATGGGAATGACCGCACGTTTTCCGTGCCGATCCTGACATTGTGTGCCCTTTGCGGCTGCCTCGGGCCGGGGATCCAGGCATGGCGGCACATCCCTCAACTGCCTTTCGAACTCGCTGCGCTGCCGCATCAGCTCTTCCAATGGCTGCGCCTGCCCGTGGTGAGCTATGCCATTCCCGCCCTGATTGCCGTCGGCCTCGCGCGCCACGAGAACCTCCGCGGATCGGCCTTTCATCCTCTGCGAGCTTTCCGCGACTGGATCAAGGCGCCGGTGCTCCGAGTGCTTCGGGACAGCCAGCCTGCCAGCGGCGGATTCCTCGAGGCAGCGCCTTTGACCGGGTTTGTGGTCATGGCCTTGGCGGCAAGCGGCTTGCGGGAGCATCCAGTGGCGCAGTGTGGAGCGAAGTTCCTCGCTGGAAGCGTTCGAGCCGACGGCAGCTGGCCCATTGACGTCAATCTGAGCACGTGGCTGACAACCCTGAGCGTGGGCGCGCTGGCCGCCGGATCCAGCGATTCGGAATGGGCGCATGTGCTGGACCGGGAAGCCATTGTCGCCTGGCTCCTGGGGCAGCAGCATCGCCTCGAGCATCCATTCACACATGCAGCGCCCGGGGGATGGGCATGGACCGATCTGCCGGGCGGGGTGCCGGATGCGGACGACACGGCGGGGGTGCTGCTGGCCTTGAACCGCCTCGATCCGCATGCAGCCGCCATGCAAGCCCCGGCCACCTCGGGTGTGTGCTGGCTGTTGGGAGTCCAAAATCGCGACGGGGGCATCCCCACTTTCTGCCGGGGCTGGCTGAATCTGCCTTTTGATCGGAGCTGTCCGGACATCACAGCTCACGCATTGGCCGCCTGGAGCGCCTGGGAAGGACGAATGCCGCCTCGGCTTCAGCGGCGCGTGCAGGGAGCCATGCAACGCGCGCTGGGCTATCTGGCCCAGTCGCAGCGCCCAGATGGCGCCTGGATCCCACTCTGGTTTGGCAGCCAACACACGCCGGATCGCCGGAATCCTCTTTACGGCACTGCCCGGGTGATTCTGGCTCTGGATCGGCTTCCGCCATCCATCCGGCTTCAAGCCCAGGGGGCGTTTGCCCGGGCATTATCGTGGCTGGTCCAATCCCAACAGCCGGGGGGCGGCTGGGGAGCGACTCCCGACGCCCCTGCAACAATCGAGGAGACAGCTCTTGCGCTGGATGCGCTGGCTGCCGCGGGCGTCCCCGATCCAGCCGTGCTCGAGAAGGGTTCCGCATGGCTCCTTCGGGAGACCCGGAACGGCGCCTATTTTCCGGCGTCCCCGATCGGACTTTATTTCGCCAGGCTCTGGTATTTCGAGGAGCTTTACCCCATGATCTTTTCCTGCTCGGCGTTCGGGCGCCTTGCAGGCGCGGCAAGATAAGAGTCTGGCGCCGCGGCAGCCGATGGGAACCGCATGCGAAACATGGTCAATTCCCAGGTCAAACCTGGAGATTGTTCCTGGCTCGTTCGTTGGATTCGAGCGAATACCGGGCTGGGATTGTTGTTGATCCTGGTCGCTGGCGCCCAGGCGGCCCCAGCCCCGATCGTTCCGCCACGGCCGCTTGCGCATCCGTCCGTCCTGAACTCGCAGCAGGAGCTGGATCGGATCAAGCATCGCGTCTACTGGGAGCCCGGGTCCGTGGCCGCGCTCGGCTGGAGCCGCATGCGGGCTTCCTCCTATGCATCCTTGGCCTACCAGCACCTTGCCTATTCGAACGTGGTGGTGGTGGGCAGCGGGACGTGCAGCTCCGAGACGCAATACCGCAATGACGGCCAGGCGGCGTGGGCCCACGCCATCGAGTGGGCGATCACCGGCGACCATCGCTATCGGGACAAAGCCCTGGCCATCCTGAACGACTGGGCCAGGACGTTTGTCCTCCTGAGCCCGGCTTCGGGAACATCGAGCAGCCAGCTCCAGCTCGAGGCCGCCTGGTATGCGCCGGTCTGGGTAGCCGCCGCCGATATTCTCCGGTATTCCAATCATGGCGCCGCGGGTTGGGCCTCCGACGACATCGCCCGATTCGACGCCATGCTCGATTATCTCCACGGCAAGGCCGCCCAGGCCGCTTCCCGGAACAACAACTGGGGCGCCTCTGCGGCGCTGGCCATGATCGCCATCGGCGCCTACCAAGGGGATCGGGCCCGGTTCGACGCCGGGATTCAGGCCTGGCGGGATAATTTGGCGAAAGTCAATGCCGCCGTCTCGAATAACGGATTCATCAACGAGGTGTGCCGGGATACCATCCATCCACAATACACGCTGCAGGTTTGGATGCAGGCGGCCGAGATCGCCTGGAAAAATGGGATCGACCTCTACGGGACGACCTTTGCAGGCAGCGCAGTCCCGCAGTTCGCGATCAACCTCGAGAACTTCGCCCGGCTGTTCCTGGGCCAGGCTCTGCCCCCTTGCGATTCCACGTTCCTGGCCCATTACGATTATGTCGGCGCCCAATCCCACAGCGGCGCGTACGACATCGCCTATAATCACTATGTTCTTCGCATGGGATCGACCCGCCTGCCGCACTATTCCGACATGGTGATCAACCACTGGCGGCCGGGGGGCGTGGACGGCCATTTCAATCCATGGTCGACGCTGACCCACGGCCATTTGTCCGAGGGCATCCCAGCGGTCTCGGCCCTGGGCATTTGGAACCCGGCCAGCAACGCGTTTGCACGAATGCTGGCCGATGGGGACACGGTGAATCTGCGCAGCCTCTGCGGCCTGGCACTGGGCGTTGAAACCACGGGAACGGTCTCCTCGGCGCAGTTTCTTACGAACGGCGTTCCGATGGGATCGAGTGTGACAGGCCCTGCGTTCGCAGATGGCGATTGGCCTCTGCCCGGGAATCATTTCTTGCAGGTGGTGCCCTTCCAGGATCGCACCGGGGGCAGCATCCCAGGAGATCCCTTCCTGCGCTTCCTGAATGTGGTGGATCTGCCCCCTCCGTGGGCTGTCCACGAGATCGGGCAGCCGGTCGTGCCCGCCTGGGGCAGCGAGGCCGGCGGAATCTTCGGCTTCAGCTCCGCGGGGACGAATGCCTCGGGCCTCGCCGATCAGTGCGGCTTCTTGTCTCTGCCGATCGCCGGGGATGTTCAGGCGGCGGCTCGAATCGGGCCGATGCCATCCGGCCAGCCGGGCGTCCAGGCAGGCCTGATGATCCGCGAAGGACTCGGCGCCGGCGACCGGCAGGTCTTCCTGTCCCTGGCGGGGACGGGTTCGAGCGTGGCTCGCTTCTGTTTTCGGTCCGTCCAGCCCGGGAACGCCATCGTATGGAGTTCGGCGGTCCCATCCGGCGCCGCGTGGCTGAGATTGGCCCGGTTCGGAAACTCGTTCAGCGGGTATTACTCGATGGATGGCCAGACCTGGGTAGCGCTCGGGTCGGCCGCGATTGCCATGAACTCGGCCATCCGTGCCGGTCTGGCGGCCGCCAGCGGCAGCAGCCACTCGCCTGCCGTGGTTTCCTTTGACAAAGTCCTCATCGAGCCGCTGAGGGCGTCCTTTGACGAATGGCGGCAATGGATGCTCGCCAGCCGAGGCGCGACCAATGCCGCGATCGAGGCGCCCGAGGCGGACCCGGACGACGATGGGCGTTCGAACTGGATGGAATACCATTGCGGATCCAATCCTCTGGTTGCGGACCTCGAAGCGCCGCTGGCCGTTGCGGGCCTGATCGATGGCGCCAGCGTCGTCCTTCGGTCGACCGAGCGGAAGAACGCGGACGATTTCGGAAGGAAGTTCTATTACTCCAGCGATCTGGTTGTGTGGGCACCGATCATGCCCGAGGCGATGATCCAAGCCCAGGATCGGGGAAGCGTCGTGGTCAGAGAGTGTACCTTCCCCGTGCGGGCCGATGCCGGATATTACCGCGTCGGATACGATCCATAGGCATATCTTTGCATCGCGTCGAAAGGGGTTGCAGGCAGCCTGATTGCACTCTTTCCGGGCGGATTGGTTTCTGCTAATGCATGGCTCATCAATGCGTAAGTGGTCATGAACACTAAGACAAGAGCCAGCGTGAAAGTGCGAGAGGCAGCGCGCGAGGATATCCCTGCCTTGATGAAGCTGAACCGCGATGCATATCCTGGTCTTGCCAATGAAAACGTGGTTTGGGGGGAATCCCACCTCCGGAGCCATCTGCGGATATTTCCCCAGGGCCAACTGGTGGCAGAGGTGAATGGAGAGATTGTGGGTGCTGCCTCCTCGTTGCTTGTGGATCTGGGCCCGGATCCTCTGCGGCACCACACGTGGGCCGGCATCACTGACAGCGGCTATTTCACCAGCCACAATCCCAACGCCGACACTCTCTACGGCGCGGACGTGTATGTGCATCCGGATTCACGCGGGCTGGGCGTGGGCGCCGCCCTTTACGAGGCGCGGCGCCAACTGTGCCGCCAGCTCAACAAACGGCGAATCCTCGCCGGCGGGCGCCTCTGGAATTTTGCGGAGCACGCCGACAGAATGTCGCCCGAGGAATACGCCTATCGAGTCGCGGACGGCGAATTCAAGGATCTGGTGCTGAGCTTCCAACTGCGCGAGGGCTTCATTTTGCGGGGGGTGATGCCCCATTACCTTCGAGATCGCCGGAGCCGCGATTATGCCAGCCTCATCGAGTGGCTCAACCCGGATTACCGGCGGCCGGATCAGGCCAGCCGAAAAGTCAGGGTGGGCTGCGTTCAATATCAGATGCGCAAGATCAAGTCCTTTGCCGACTTCGCCCGGCAGGTCACTTATTTTGTCGATGTCGCGGCCGACTACGACTCAGATTTCGTTTTGTTTCCGGAGCTGTTTACGATTCAGCTCTTATCGCAAACGGGCGCTCGCTCGCCGCAAGAGGGCATGCAACGGCTGGCGGGATACACCGGCAAAATCGTCGACCTGGTCAAAGGCCTCGCGAAACGGTCGGGGTTGACCGTCATCGCCGGCAGCCACCCCGTGCGGGATCATGAGCGCCTCCTGAACGTGAGCTATGTCTGCCTTCCCAACGGCTTGGTGGTGCCCCAGCCGAAGCTGCATATCACCCCTGACGAACGCACCTGGTGGGGATTGACCGGCGGCAAAACGCTGCACGCGATCGATACGCCGGCATGCAAGATCGGCGTGCTCATCTGCTACGACATCGAGTTCCCCGAAACAGCCCGCTACCTGGCCGACCAAGGCGCGGAAATCATTTTCGTTCCGTTCTGCACCGACAATCGGCAAGGGTATCTCCGGGTGCGGTATTGCGCCCAGGCTCGCGCGATCGAGAACCAGATCTACCTCGCCCTGGCCGGAAACGTCGGCAATCTGCCGGACGTCGACAACGTCGATATCCAATACGGCCAGGCTTGCGTGCTGACGCCTTCGGATTTCGCGTTTGCCCGGGACGCCATCCATGCGGAGGCCGATTCCAACGAGGAAACCGTTCTCATCTGCGACTTGGACCTCGACGATCTGCACGCGGCGCGCAGCGGCGGCACAGTGACGCCGCGCCTGGATCGCCGGCCCGATTTATTCAAGATCACGGCCAACCTCAATCCTTCGTCCGAGCCGGGCGATCGCCCGGACGAAGGGCCGCTGGGCGACCAGCCGGCCGGGCCCCGGCCCCCGGGTTCCGAGACATCGCCGCCGGCCTCTCCCTCTTGAGCCGCCCGCCGGGGCCAAGCATGCCCCCCCGGCACCCGCGCCGCCGATGACAACCTCCTGCCTGGTGACCACAGCAGAACCATGACATTGAGCTCCGATATGCAATCCTCCGTGTCTCACGACGAGTATCTCGGCTGGCATGCGGCCGACCTGGCGGACCATCTGCAGCGGCTATCGAACGAGGAGGCGCGCGTGGTGCTCCGGGCGCTCCCGCCGGAGAAGGCCGGCGCGGCGCTGGCCGAGGTCGAGCCGGATAAAGTGCGGGAGCTGGTTTCCGATCTGGCGCCCGGAGCGCTGGCCGGCCTGTTGCGGCACGCGGCCGCGCCTAAGGCGGCCGACATTGTTCAGGAGCTTGCGCCGGCCATGCGTCGCGATACCCTGGCCGCGCTGCCTCCTGAGAACGCCTCGAGCATCCGCGCGCTGCTTCGCTACCCGGAGGACACCGCGGGGGGCATCATGTCCAATCGCTTCATTGCGCTGAACGAAGAGACGACCGTCGAGCAGGTGCGCCAGTTGCTACGCTCGCGCGCGGAGGAGGAGCGCACCGAGGATGTGGCCTATCTATACGTTACGGATGCGGCCCAGCGCCTGGTCGGCATCGTCAGCCTGCGGGACCTGGTGTTCCGCCGGTCCGAGCGGCGCATGCGCGAGATCATGAACCGGGACGTGAAGTGCGTGCGCGCCGAGATCGACCAGGAGGAGCTGGCGCGGCAATTCGAGCATTACCACTACCTGGGGCTTCCGGTGCTCGACGCCGAAGGCCGGCTCGCGGGGGTGGTCAAGGCCAGCGACGCGCTGGCGATCGCCCGCAAGGAAGCCACCGAGGACATGCAGTTGATGGTCGGGCTGTCCGGCGAGGAGCGCGCCCTCACGCCGTGGCACAAGTCGATCGGCCGGCGGCTGCCCTGGCTTTGCATCAATCTATCGACCGCATTCGCCGCGGCCGCCGTAGTCAACCTGTTCGAGGGCACGATCGCCCGGTGGACGGCGCTCGCCGTGTTTCTGCCCATCATCGCCGGGCAAGGCGGCAATGCCGGCATGCAGACTCTGACCGTCATCATCCGCGACCTGGCGCTGGGGGAGATCTCGCCGGGCGAAGGCCGCAAGGCGCTGTTCAAGGAAATCACGCTGGGCCTGGTGAACGGCCTTGCCATTGGCCTGATCGTTGGCGTGATCGGCTGGCTCTGGAAAGGCAGCGCCCTCCTGGGGCTGGTGGCGGGAGCGGCCATGCTCCTGAACCAGTTGGCCGCCGCGCTGTCCGGCGTGGTGATCCCGCTCGGCCTGAAGCTGCTCCGAGTGGATCCGGCGCTCGCCTCGAGCATCTTCCTGACGACCGTGACCGATGTGGGCGGCTTCTTCTTCTTCCTCGGGCTGGCGGCCATCGCGCTGCACCTCGCCCCGCCTCTGTAAAGGGCGCACGAAAGAGGAAAGCCGCCTGCCGGTTGCAGGGGGGCAAAGCTGCGCAGCCGGAGGTGAATGCAGCTCAAGGCGCGCGCCTCTCACCCCTGGCGTCCGAGGGGGCGCGCCCTCAGGCAATCTTGGCGCATGCTATTTTTTTTGATCCGGCTGCGCTTTTGGTGTTTCAAGGTGGCAGCCGTTTGGAAAAGAATGGCAGCCGAGAGACACGCGTGAACGATCGATGGCCGGGCAGCGGCCGCAAGAACTGTTTATGGCGACATCGAAGAATTCAAACCGGGAAGGCCTGAAGCCGGATCCGTTCTGGTACAAGACGGGCGTGATCTACGAACTTCATGTTCGCGCGTTTTGCGACAGCGACGGCAACGGCATCGGCGACTTCCCGGGTTTGACGAGCAAGCTGGACTATTTAAAAGACCTGGGCGTCACCGCTCTTTGGCTGCTGCCGTTTTACCCGTCTCCACTGCGGGACGACGGCTACGATATCGCCGACTATTACAGCATCCATCCCAGCTATGGCACGCTGGCCGATTTCGAGGTGTTCTTGCGAGAGGCGCACCAGCGCGGACTCCGTGTGATCACGGAGCTGGTGCTCAACCACACGTCCGACCAGCACAGCTGGTTCCAGCGCGCGCGCCGCAGCCCGCCGGGCAGTCGATGGCGCGATTTTTATGTCTGGAGCGACACGTCCGACAGGTACAGAGGCGCCCGGATCATCTTCAAGGACCTGGAGATATCGAATTGGACCTGGGACCGCACCGCAGGCGCTTACTACTGGCACCGTTTCTTCTCGCACCAACCTGACCTGAACTATGACAATCCGGAGGTCTTCGAGGAAATGGTCAGGGCACTGGACTTCTGGCTCGACATGGGGGTGGACGGCATGCGGTTGGATGCGGTGGCGTATCTTTACGAGCGCGAAGGCACGAGCTGCGAAAACATTCCGGAGACCCACGCCCTGCTGAAGAAGCTCCGCGCGCACGTGGACGAAAAATACGGCGATCGCATGCTGCTGGCAGAAGCCAACCAATGGCCGGAAGACGCCGTGAGCTACTTTGGCCAGGGCAGGGGCGATGAATGCCACATGGCCTTCCACTTTCCTCTCATGCCGCGTCTCTTTATGGCCCTGCGGATGGAGGACCGGACGCCCATTGTGGACATTCTCGAACAGACGCCGCCCACGCCCGAAACCGCCCAGTGGGCCTTGTTCCTGCGCAACCACGACGAGCTGACCCTCGAAACCGTCACCGACGAGGAGCGCGATTACATGTATCGGATGTATGCCCACATCCATCAGGCGCGGCTGAACCTGGGCATCCGCAGGCGCCTGGCGCCGCTGCTGGGCAACGAGCGCAGGCGCATCGAGCTGCTCAACGCCCTCCTGTTCTCCCTGCCGGGCACCCCGGTCCTCTATTACGGGGACGAAATCGGCATGGGAGACAACATCTTTTTGGGCGATCGAAACGGCGTGCGGACACCGATGCAATGGAGCTCCGACAAGAACGCCGGCTTCTCGCGGGCGAACCCTCAGGCGCTGTACCTCCCCATCATCTACGATCCCGAATACCACTACGAGGCGGTTAACGTGGAGGGACAGCTCGGCAATCCGCATTCGCTCCTGTGGTGGATGCGGCGTTTGCTGGCGCTCCGAAAGAAATGGCGCGCTCTGGGGGAGGGCCGGTGCGAGTTCCTCCACCCGGAGAACCAGAGCATCCTCAGCTATCTCCTCCGCGACGATGAGGAGACGCTGCTCGTGGTAGCGAACCTGTCGCGCTTTGCGCAGCCAGTCGAGCTGGACCTGTCGGCTTTCTGCGGAAGAGTCCCCGTGGAGCTGTTCGGCCGCACCGATTTCCCATCCATCACCCGGAAGCCCTATGCGCTGACGATTGGCCCCCACAGCTTTTATTGGTTCTCGCTGGAGAGCAAGGTTGTGCCATCGACAGACGAGGCGCCTTCGGGAACGGCGCGGCCGGCGGTGACCGTGGCCGGCGAATGGCGCGACGTGCTCGCCGGAAACCGGTGGGCGGCTTTGGAGCCTTTGCTTTCGGACTACATCCGCCGCCAGCGCTGGTTTGGCGGCCCGGCCAAGACCATCAAGCAGATGACAATCAGGGAGCGGATTCCAGTGCCGATCGAAGGCGGCAAGACCGCTTTTCTCACGATGGTGCAGGTGGACTATGTGCACGGCGATCCGGAGCTGTACTCGATGCCGATGGCCTTCGCGGCCGGCGCCGAGGCGGCGCTGCTCCGCGCGCGGCCGCTCGATTTGGCCATCGCCGATCTTCACGTGGAAGGCGGGGTTGAAGGGGTCCTTTATGATGCCTTGGCGAGTCCTGGATTTTGCCAGGCCTTGCTGGATATGGTCGCCGGCCGCTTCGCCTGCAAGGGCAGGCAATGCACTGCGGCCGGCTCGTGCACGCCGCTGCTGGGAGGCCTTCTGGAGGATGGCCGCATCCTCGCGCCATCCCTTGGCGAGGCCAGCCAATCGAGTTCCTGCGTGCTCTACGGTGACAAGGTGGTGATGAAGTGGTTCCGGCGCCTCGACATCGGTCTGCACCCCGAGATTGAGATCGGACGTTTTCTTGCAGCCCGCGAGGCGCCCTTTGTTCCGCCGCTGGCGGGCACGCTGGAATGCGAGAGGCCGGACAACCCATCCATCAGTCTGGCGATCCTCTCGGGCCATATCCCGAACGCGAAGGACGCCTGGACCCTGGCGGTGGACGCGCTGGGACGCTATTACGACCGGGCGGGCGCCCTCAGCGCCAAAGGCGATGCGCCGCCGGATCTCGGCGACGATTGGCTGGCGACATCGACTCAGGAGATGATGCCGCCGGTTCGGGAGCTGATTGGGACGTTCCTCGAATATGCGCGCATGCTTGGAGAGCGGACCGCTGATCTCCATCGGATCCTGGCGTCCGACACCGAGGACGGCCGATTCGCTCCCGAGCCATTCACGCCGCATTATGCGCGCAGTCTGTTCCACTCGATGCGCAATACCGCCGTCGAGAATCTCCGGATGCTGCGGAAGCGGTTCCCCGCGCTGCCGGCTGAAATCTTCCCGATGGCCGAGGGGGTGCTCGCCCTCCAAAACGCGATCATCGATCGCTATCGCCGGCTTTTCGAGGGCCCCATCCGCGCCCAGCGCATTCGCATCCACGGAGACTATCATCTGGGCCAGGTGTTATGGAACGGGAGAGACTTCATGATCCTGGGCCTCGGGGGCGATCCATCGGCGGCGATGAGCGGGAGGCGCATCAAGCGTTCGCCGCTCCGGGATCTGGCGGGCATGATTCGCTCGTTCGATCGCGCGGCGCACGGGGGGTTGCTCCAGCAAGTCGAGCGCGGCAGCCTTCCGCCGGAAAACATCGCCGCCTTCGAGCCCTGGGCGCGGTTCTGGAATCAATCCGTGAGCGCCAGCTTTCTGCAAGGCTATCTCCAGACGCCAGGTGCATCCGAGATGTTGCCGGCGGCGCCGGAGGATCTGCAGATCATGTTGCGAGCCTACCTGCTCAACCAAGCCATGCTCGAGCTCGGCCAGGAGATGAGCCGGCCGTCCTGGCTCACGATCCCTCTCCAAAGCATTCTGCACCTTGCAGGCGCGGACCTTTCCCGCTCGCCCGGATGATGATCGCAAGCCGAACCCAACAACGATGAGCGCCTCCTCGAATCCGGTCTGCCCCGCCTTGCGGCAACTCGCGCGTTGTTACGGCGTCCAGACCAGCTACATCGATGCGTCCGGGCGCCGGCAGATCGCGCCGGCTGAAGCGCTCCTGGCGGTTTTGCGGGCGCTGGGCGCGCCGGCCCGCCGCATGTCCGATGTGCCGGAGGCGCTGCGCGAGGCCCGGCGCCGCATCGCGCTGCGCGCGCTGGAGCCCGTCCAGGTCTCCTGGTTGGGCGGACGGACGGGCGTTGCCCTGCGGCTGCCCGACGGGGCCTTGCGGGGGGCGCTCCGCTGTGAATGGCGGCTGGAGACGGGCGAGGTTCGTCGCACGGAAATCCGCCTCGATCATCTCCCTCCGGAACGCGCGCCGCGAGCGGATGGCTGCGGCCGGGTTGTCCGACGAGTGCCCCTGCCGCCGGGCTTGCCGGTGGGGTGCCACCATGTGGGGATCGAGTGGGGGCAGGGCCGTTTCGAGACGCATCTGTTCCGCGCCCCGCCCCGCTGTTTTCAGGCGCCATCCGCGCAAGGAAGCTGGGGCTTGTTTGTCCCGCTTTACGCCTTGCACTCGAAGCGCAGCTGGGGAGCGGGCGATCTCAGCGACCTGTCGGAGCTCGTCGCATGGGTGGGCAGCCAAGGCGGTCGGTTCGCCGGCACGTTGCCCCTGTTGCCGGCGTTTCTGGATCAGCCGTGCGAGCCGAGCCCCTACTCGCCGGTCAGCCGGCTGTTCTGGAACGAGTTTTACCTCGATCTCGAACGCGTCCCCGAGCTCCAGTCATGTGCAGCCGCCCGGCGGCTGCTGCGCTCCTCCGCCTTTCAAGAGCGGCGGCGGCATTTGCAGCGAGCGCATCTCGTGGATTACCGCGCGCAGATGGCGCTGAAACGGCAGGCGCTGGAAGCCCTGAGCCGGTCCTTCTTTTCGCAGCCATCCGCACGGCGATGCGAGTTCGATCGATTTCAGCGCTCGCACCCCGATGCGGCCGACTACGCGCGGTTTCGCGCGGTGCATGAGGAGCGGGGCGAGCCCTGGACGCGCTGGCCCGCCCGGATGCGGGGGGGCAATTTGCGGGAGGCAGACTGCCGGCCTTCGCTTCAGCAATACCACCAGTACGTTCAGTGGCTGGCGCACGAGCAGATGGAGCAGCTCTCCGACCGTGCACGGCAGTCCGGCGTGGACCTGTATCTGGATATGCCATTAGGTGTTCACCGCGACGGCTACGATGTCTGGCGCCACCCGCGCTTGTTCGCGCAGGAGGCATCGGGCGGCGCCCCGCCCGACCCGATGTTCACGCAAGGCCAGGACTGGGGCTTCGCGCCGATCCATCCGCAACGCAGCCGGGACCAAGGACACGCCTACATCCGCGCCTATCTTCGCCATCACCTGCGGCACGCCCGGATGCTGCGCATTGACCACGTGATGGGTCTGCACCGGCTCTACTGGGTGCCGCGCGGTTTTGCGCCTGGCCAGGGTGTCTATGTCACCTATCCCTCGGAGGATTTCTATGCGATGCTGAGCATCGAATCTCACCGCCACCAGGCCGTCATCGTCGGAGAAAACCTGGGCACGGTGCCGCCGGAGGTGAATCGCGGCCTGAGGCGCCATGGCATCGCCGGGATGTTTGTCGCGCAGTGCGAAGCCCGGCCGTGGCCGCATCGCGCCCTGCGGCCAATTCCGGCGGATGTCGTCGCCAGCCTCAACACCCACGACATGCCCATGTTCGCTGCGTTTTGGGAAGCCCTCGACATTGCGGACCGATGCGATTTGGGCCTCATCCAACGCGCCGATCTGGCCCGGGATTATCGTTGGAGAGATCGGGTGCGCCGGGCCATCATTCACCAGTTGGTGGCGGACGGTCGGATCCAGCGCGGCCAGGCCGATGCCGGAACCGCCATGGGGGCCCTGGTGGAGCACCTGGGCGCAAGCGCGGCCCGCTGGATCTTGCTGAACCTGGAAGACCTATGGCTGGAAACTGCGCCGCAAAACACGCCGGGAACCACCATCGAGCGGGTTAACTGGCGGCGCAAGACGCAGCTCGGCCTTGAGCAGTTGAGTCGGTGGCGAAAGGGTCTTGCGATGCTCGAAAATATGCGCCGCGCCCGGACGCGCAGCCATGGAGACGCCTTGATATGAATCGATTCGAACTCTCTTTGGGCGCCATCCCGCTGGGCGCGGACCGTTGCGCCTTCCGGCTCTGGGCGCCCCAGGCGCGAGCCGTGGAGGTGTGTCTGCTCGAGCCGGAGCAGCGCCGGGCTCGCATGAGCAGAGATCAGCATGGCTTCCATTCCGCCGTGGTCGAGGGCGTTGCGCCGGGATGCCGCTACCTCTATCGCCTCGATGGCAAACTGGATCGGCCCGACCCCGCCTCGAGGTCGCAGCCGGAGGGCGTGCATGGGCCTTCGCAGGTCGCGGAAGCCGGATTTGAATGGACGGATGCAGCATGGCACGGGCTGCCTTTGCGAGACTATGTTCTCTATGAACTGCACGTGGGCGCGTTCAGCCGGGAAGGGACCTTCGACGCGGTCGTCGCTCGCCTTTCGGAGATCAAGGAGCTGGGCATCACCGCCCTGGAGCTGATGCCTGTGGCCCAGTTTCCCGGGTCGCGCAACTGGGGCTATGACGGCGTCTTCCCATTCGCCGTGCAGAACTCATACGGTGGCGGTGCGGGGCTGAAGCGCCTGGTGAACGCTGCGCACCAGCAGGGCCTGGCAGTGGTCCTCGATGTGGTCTATAACCACCTGGGTCCGGAAGGCAACTGCTTTGGCGAGTTTGCGCCCTACTTCACGGATCGCTACCGCACGCCGTGGGGGCCGGCGCTCAACTTTGATGGGCCCGACAGCGACAAAGTCCGCCAGTTTTTCATCGAGAATGCGATCTGCTGGCAGACCGAGTGCCACATCGATGCGCTGCGCCTGGACGCGGTGCATGCGATCCGCGATTTCTCCGCCGTGCCGTTCCTCGAGGAGCTGGCCGATGCCTTTCATCGCCAGGCCGAAGCGTTGAACCGCCGCTGCTATCTGATCGCGGAGAGCGATATGAACATGGCGGCCCATATCCTCCCCCGATCGCTGGGCGGGTATGGGCTGGATGCCCAGTGGAGCGACGATTTCCATCACTCCTTGCACGTGCTGTTGACAGGGGAAACGGGCGGATACTACGCCGATTACGGGGGCGTCGGCCTGCTCGCCAAGGTGTGGCGAGAGGGATACGCTTACACGGGCCAACACTCCTCCTGCCGGCGGCGCCGCCATGGCAGCAGCCCGCGCCTGAATCCCCCCTGGCAATTCGTCGTCTGCAGCCAGAACCACGACCAGATCGGCAACCGGATGCTGGGGGAACGGCTGAGCGCAATCCTTGCGTTTGAACAGCAGAAGCTCGCCGCCGGCGCGGTGCTGCTGTCGCCGTTCATCCCGCTGCTTTTCATGGGCGAGGAGTACGGTGAGACCGCGCCATTCCAGTATTTTGTCAGCCACACGGATCCGGCGCTCATCGATGCGGTCCGCGAGGGGCGGCGCGACGAGTTCGCCTCTTTTGCCTGGCAGGGGGAGATGCCCGATCCGCAGGACCAAGCCACCTTCCAGCGCTGCAAACTCGATCGGACCCTTGCCGAGAAGGGCCGGCACCGGACGCTGCGCGAATTCTGCCGCGAACTGCTTGCTTTGCGCAGGAGCGCTCCCGCGATGGCCTGCGCGGAGAAGGAATCCATCGAGACCACCGCCTTTGAAATGGATAGGGTTCTGATGGTCCGCCAGCGGAGCGGCGCGGACGAGGTCGTGCTCCTTTTCCACTTTGCCGACGGGCCCTGCGCGCTGGACTTGCCTCTGCCGCCCGCTCGCTGGAACAAGCGAATCGACTCGGCCGACGCGCGATGGGGCGGCCCAGGCGCGATGGCGCCGGCGGGCATTTCATCCCCGGGACGCGCCCGGCTCGAACTGCCGGCAACGTCCTTTGTGTGCTACCAGGCATCGGCCAATCCCTGACGACCTATGAAACGTTTTCTTTGCATCCACGGCCATTTTTACCAACCGCCCCGCGAGAACCCCTGGCTCGAGGCCATCGAGCTTCAGGACTCCGCCTTTCCCTACCACGACTGGAATGAGCGCATTGCTGCCGAGTGCTACGCGCCCAATGCCATGGCCCGGCGGCTCGACGGCGACGGGCGCATCGTCGATATCGTCAACAACTACTCGCGCATCAGCTTCAACTTCGGCCCGACGCTGCTGGCGTGGATGCAGGAGCATGCGCCCGATGTTCTGGCTGCCGTTGTCGAGGCCGACCGGCAGAGCCGCGAGCGATTCTCCGGCCACGGATCCGCTCTTGCGCAGACGTATAACCACATGATTCTGCCGCTGGCCAGCACTCGCGATAAGCACACGCAAGTGCTTTGGGGCCTGCGCGACTTCGAGCATCGTTTCGGGCGCGCCCCCGAAGGGATGTGGCTCGCGGAGACGGCAGCGGACATGCACACGCTCGAAGTGCTGGCTGAGCGGGGGATCCGATTCACCATTCTGTCGCCCTTTCAGGCCAGCCGTGTGCGCCCGCTCAAGGGAGGGCCGTGGACCGATGTGGATGGCGGGCGGGTGGATCCATCGCGTCCCTATCGAGTGCAGCTGCGGTCCAAGCGGAGCATCGTCGTGTTTTTCTACGACGCCCCGCTGTCGAAGGCTGTGGCGTTCGAGGAGCTGCTCAACAGCGGAGAGGCATTGGCGGGCCGGCTCATGGACGGATTCGATGATGGGCGCGACTGGGATCAGCTGGTCCACATTGCCACCGATGGCGAGTCCTATGGGCATCACCATCGCTACGGGGAGATGGCCCTTGCCCACGCGCTGGATCAGATCGAGCAACAGGGGCTGGCCCGGCTTGCCAACTATGGCGAGTTCCTCGAGCGCCATCCGCCGGCGATGCAGGCGCAGATCCATGAGAAGAGCGCGTGGAGCTGTTCGCACGGCGTTGGGCGCTGGTTTGCCGACTGCGGCTGCAACAGCGGCAGCCGCCCGGGCTGGCGCCAGCACTGGCGCGCGCCGCTGCGCGAGGCGATGGATTGGCTGCGAGACACGATCGAACCGCTGTTCGAGCGGGAGGCAGCGCTCTTCTTCCGGGATCCCTGGGAGGCCCGCAACGACTACATCCGTGTCATCCTGGACCGCTCCGACGAGAGCGTTGCGGCCTATTTCGAGCGCCAGGCCCGGCAGCCGCTCGATGAAACCCAGCAGGTGGCAGCGCTGAGTCTCATGGAGATGCAGCGGCATGCCATGCTCATGTACACCAGTTGCGGATGGTTCTTCGACGAGCTGTCGGGCATCGAGACCGTGCAGGTGATCCAGTACGCGGGACGCGCCATCCAGCTCGCCCGCACGGTTTTCGGCGAGGATCTCGAGCCCGGGTTCCTGGAGCGGCTCGCCAAAGCCCCCAGCAATATCCCCGAACACGGCAATGGCCGCGCCATCTATGAAAAGTTCGTCCAGCCGGCCATCCTTGACCGCGAAAAGCTGGGCGCGCACTTTGCCGTCAGCTCGCTGTTCGAGGATTACCCCGAGAAAGCCCGCGTCTACTGCTGCACCTTCGAGCAGCAGCACCGCCAGGTTTTCACCGCGGGCAGGGCCAAGCTTGTGCTCGGGCGCTCGAGGGTGACGCTCGATGTCACTCGAGCGACGGATGTGCTCAGCTATGCGGCGCTGCATCTCGGCGACCACAACGTCAACTGCGGCGTCCGCTTTTTCCGCGGCGACGAGGCATTCCAGCAGCTGGTGGCCGACTTCACCGAGGCGTTCGACCGCGCGGATTTCCCGCAGATCATTCGGCTGATGGACAAGCATTTTGGCGAGTCGCACTACTCGCTCAAAGACCTGTTTCGCGACGAGCAACGGAAGGCGCTCCGGCAGATTCTCGCCTCGACGCAGCAAGACATCGAGAGCCACTTTCGGCAGATTGCCGGCCAATACACCCCCCTGACGCGGTTCCTGAAGGACATCAGCGCCCCCCTGCCGCCGCCGCTCAAAACGGCGGTCCATTTCGTGCTGAATTGCGACATCCTACGGCAGTTCGAGGCGGATGATCCCGATCCGGCCCGGGTGCGCGCGCTGGTCGAACAGGCTCAGGCGGGGAGCATCGATCTGCAGCGCGATCTGCTCAGCTACGCCATCAAGGGCCACCTGGACCGGCGTCTCGATCGGTTGGTGCAGTCGCCCGACGATGTGTCATGGCTTGCCCGCACGGCGGAACTGGTTGAAGCCATCCGATCGATGGGCCTGGAGCCCAATCTTTGGAAAACACAGAACCTCTGCTTTCAAATGCTCCATGCAATCCTTCCGGGCCGAAAAGCGAAGGCGGAGCAGGGCGATCCAGCGGCTGGCCAATGGCTTGAGCATTTCCACAAACTGTGCGAGCAGCTCGGGTTCCAGGTCAGCCGAGGAAGCCAGGGATGAACGTGCCGCGCGCCACCTACCGTCTGCAGTTCCACCCCGGATTCACGCTGCGAGACGCGCTGGCCCTCGTCCCGTATCTCGACAGCCTCGGCATCAGCCACATCTATGCCTCGCCGCTGCTCGAGGCCCAGCCTGGCAGCACGCATGGCTACGACGTCTGTGACCCGCATCGGATCCGCCTGGATGTCGGCTCGGAGTCGGATCTGGAGGCGCTGGCGCAGGCATTGCACGAGCGGGGCATGGGCCTGGCGCTGGACATCGTGCCGAACCACATGGCGGCGGCCCCGGAAAATCCCTGGTGGTGGGACGTGTTGAAGCACGGCCGTGAGAGCCGGTTCGCGGATTTCTTCGACATCGACTGGAACCCGCCCGATCCGCGCCTGCGCGGGAGAATCCTCCTGCCAGTCCTCGGCGACGAACTCGAGCGTGTGCTCGAACGCGGCGAGCTGAAGGTGATCGGCGAGAGCGGCCAAGTCGAGGTGCGCTATTTCGAGCATCGGTTTCCGGCCAGCCCGCCCTCCATCCTCGATTGGGATCAGCCGGTGGAGGCAGCCGCAGCCCGGGTGAATTCCGATCGCGGCGCGCTCGCGCGGTTTCTGGGCCGGCAGCATTATGAGCTCGCGTTCTGGCGCCATGGCGACGCGCGCTTGAACTATCGGCGCTTCTTCACCGTCACCCAGCTGGCCGCGCTGCGCGTCGAGTTGCCGCAGGTGTTTGCCAACACGCACGAGCGCGTCTTTCGCTGGCGCCAGCGCGGATGGATCGACGGTTTCCGTGTGGATCACCCGGACGGCCTGCGTGATCCTCTCGGTTATTTGGAGCGGCTCGGCCGGGCGGCGCCGGACGCGTGGATTGTGGTCGAGAAGATTCTCGAACCGGGCGAAGATCTGCCGCCGGACTGGCCGGTTGCCGGCACGACCGGCTATGATTTTCTGAATCGAGCCCTGGGGCTCCTCGTTCACTCGGTCGCAGAGAGACCGTTGACCGCCTTTTATGCGGAGTTCACGCATCAACCGGCCGATTTCGCGGCGTTGGCCCGCACGAAAAAGCGCCAGATCCTCTGCCATGACCTGGCGGCGGAGGTGAGCCGGCTGGCCTCGATCCTCGAGGCGATCCGCGCGCGCTGCGCGCCAGACACCGCCGTTTGCCCCGATCGGTTGCGAGAAGGGCTCATCGAGATCCTTGCCTGTTTTCCGGTCTATCGCACTTACTGCCGGGCAGAGGATCGGAGGCTCTCCCCGCGGGACGAGGCGCCGATTGCCGAGGCCTTCGCTCGAGCCCTGCGCGCCGAACCCCCGCCATCGCCAGCGGTGCTGGCGCTTCTCGACGATCTGCTTCACTTGCGTTTGCCGGGGCATCTGGCTCGAGAGTTTGTGATGCGATTTCAGCAGCTCACCGGACCCGCGATGGCCAAGGGTATCGAGGATACCGCTTTCTATTGCTACAACCGGCTCATCGCCCTCAACGAGGTCGGAGGCGACCCGGGCCGTTTCGGGCTGAGTGTGGACCAATTCCACAGCGCCTGCGTCCACGCCCGGCAGCATTGGCCCGCGGCCATGCTCGCAACCTCGACCCATGACACCAAACGCGGCGAGGACACCCGAGCGCGGCTGGCGATCCTGTCGGAAATCCCTGACCGCTGGATTGCCGCCGTGCGGCGATGGTCCGCGATGAACGAGAAACATCGCCGCAGCGGCTGGCCCGATCCGAATGCCGAGTATTTTTTCTATCAGACGCTGATTGGCGCCTGGCCGCTGCCGCTTGAACGGGCCCTGGCGTGCATGGCAAAGGCCGCCCGCGAGGCCAAGCAACACACGAACTGGACCGACCACAATGCTGCCTACGAAGCCGCGCTGAGCGGCTTTGTAACCCGCGTGTGGAATGATCCCGCGTTCATGGAAGACGCGGGGCGGTTTGCGGCGCCGCTGGTCCGAGGGGGGTGGATCAACTCGCTCACGCAGACGCTGCTGAAGCTGACTGCGCCTGGAGTGCCGGATATTTACCAGGGCGCCGAGCTGGGCGACTTCAGCCTGATGGATCCGGACAACCGCCGCCCAGTGGATTTTGCCCGCCGCGGCGCATTCCTGTCAGGCATGCAGCATCGCTGGGAGCACGGGGGGTGCGGGGAGCTTCTGCGGGAACTCCTTCAGAAACCGGACGATGGCCGAATCAAGCTCTTTGTCATCGCCCGGACGCTTCAACATCGCCGGTTGCACCCGGCGCTTTTCCGCGAGGGCAGCCATGTGCCGTTGATAGCCGCGGGCAAGCACGCGGAGCGCGTTTGCTCCTTCGCTCGCGTGCTGGCCGGCACGGCAGCAATCACAGTGGCGCCCCGGCGGGTCCTCGAGCTTGCCGGCAAACCCGGCGATCCGCCCGTAGGAAAAGAGATCTGGGAGGACACGCGGCTGGCCCTGCCCGGGTCGCTGGCTGGCCGGCCGTTTCGTAACGTCTTGACAGGCGAGAGCATTTGCCCTGAGGAGAGCGCCGGCGCCTGGCTGGAGGTGGGCGCCGTGCTAGGCCGATTTCCAGTTGCGTTGCTGGACGGCTCGATCCCGGCGGCTCCAACAACCGATCCAACGGATACAAAGCCATGAACACAGCCATGACCGGAAAACAATTTCTCGATGACCTATGTGGTGGTCCGGATTTGGGATGACCGCCGTCTCGTGGTGCCGCTGAGCTATTTCATCGAGAAGCCCTTTCAAAACTGGACCCGAGTCTCGGCGAACATCCTGGGATCAGTGTTTGTCTGGGCCGACTACACGCTGCCCATTGCCGATGTGCGGCCGGCAGTCCAGCGCATCGTGGAAGGCTGCAAGGACTGGGACGGGCGTTTCTGGAACCTGCAAGTGACCGATGCCACCGACCGCGCCATGCAGCTCCGGGTGCTGGCCACGGCCGCCGATGCGTCCAAAGCGTGGGACCTTCGGTGCGAGATTCGCGAGAAGCTCCTGGCCTACATCCAGCAGCAGCATCCCCATCGCCTGCCCCAACGAAGGACATCGCTGTGTCAAATCCCGGATCTCCCGCATGCTTGACCGCGTGGAAGACTGCAAATGGTGCACTTGCGCCGATCACCGCCAGAAGAACGATCCAAGGAAACGCTCCGCACTGGCGCGCAGGCGTCCAGCTCAGGAACAGCCGGAGCGGCTGCTATGGCCCGATGGGCCAGAGGCCGTCCGGGCCGAAGATGTGGTCCAGGCAGGCGTCAAGCCGGCCGGTGCGCACAGCGAGGTCGAGCACGACGAATCGGTTGCGGATGAACGACGTCTGCCAGTAGGCGTGCCGCAGCCGCCTGCGATCGATGCCGATTTGTTCGGGGTCGACGGGTGCGCCGGCCTCGCGCAGCATCCGGCGCAGGGTATCCAGGGGCAGCAGCTGGGCGCGGAGCCGCTCGCGCAGATCGGGCCAGAGGGCCTTGATCCGCAACAATTGCTCGCGCAGCTGGGCCGCAGCCGGATACTTGGCGGAGAATTCCTGGGCCGCCAGACCGAGCAGGTTTCCGGCGCCGAGCCACTCGCGGGCCCGCGCAAGCCACGCATCGAGGCTGGGCCAGGCCGCGCAGCACGCTTCCACATCGAGCTGCTCCAGGGGCGAGGCCAGCAGACGCTCATGCAGGGCCGTCGATGCCAGCGTTCCGATGCCGACCTTGAACCCGTGAGAGGGTGCGGCCCCGTTGTGGGTGTGATGCTGCATGTCCCACAGGTGGCTGAACAGGTGTTCAGCGCCCGAGGCGGCTCGAGTCGATTTCGACGCCTGCATGGCAAAGCCGCCTAGCATCAATCCCTCGATCAAACGGCCCGTTGCCGCCGGGCTGCGATCGCGGATCCCGGCGGGATCGGCTACGAAATCGCGCAGGCGGCCCTGGACGATTGCCCAGGCGCGCCGGTCAATCGGATCCAGGCCCAGCGCATCGGCTATCATCCAATCGGCCCCCGCGGGGACTTTGGCCAGCAGGTCGGCATAGCCCCACGAGTTCATCAGGCCGGGCGCGGCCCGAATCACATCCAGGTCCGCGATGACGGCGGCCGGCGCGGGGCAGAAAAACGTCTGTTTGGCGCCTTCGAAAGTGATGGAAGCGCCATAGGCGGTGTAGCCGTCCATCGATGCGGCGGTGGCGACGCACAGATAGGGGCGCTCGAGCCGGTGGGAGGCCAGCTTGGTCATATCATTGATAGTGCCCGATCCCACCGCAACCGCGACTGCCGGATGGGGGCGCAGCGCCGATTCGAGCTCCTGGACAAAGCCGTGCTCAGCATGCAGGTCCGGCGCGCGAAAGAGGAACGGTTCGAGCATCGGAAGCCCTGCCGCTCGAAACGCATCCGCAACGGCCTGCCCGGCCGCGGGATAGGTGTTGAGATCGGCAACGATAATGGCAGGTCGATCGCCGAACTGCTGGCGGAAGATACGGGGCGTGGCGCTGATGACGCCCGCGCCGATTTCCAGGCAGCGCGTCTGGCCGGCGGCTTCGAGGGCCTCGGCGAGCGAAAAGGACTCTGGAATTTCAGTCATGGCAACAAAGAATCGTTCGTTTATACTCCAGCCCGCGCACCCCGCAGACACCGAGCAGGCAGCCAGGCCAAGCCGTCAGGGATCAAAGCATAACAGGACAATAAAAGGGAGCGAGCCGAATCAACGCCCGCTCCCATGAGGAAGACAGAATGGATCCAGGAGGCCTCGTCAGGCCCGGCGGCGCCGCCAAAGCAGGGCCAGCCCGCCCAGCGGCAACAGGAACGCGATCGACGGTTCGGGGATCGCCATGTAGTTCACCGCGTTCAGGAACAACTGAGCGCCGTCGGGTGTAAGATCGAAGATACCCGCGCCATGGGACGTCAGGCCATCTGCCTCTCGGCTACCGGTCAGGAAGGCCAGCCGATGGCCGCCCAGCGTGTCGGCGGGACTGGTGGCCAATGTGGCCCCGGCCTGCCACTCGGCAATGATGGTGCCGCGGCTGGGTCGCCAGCCGTCGCGACGGTCGCGAGGACTTGCCCGCCGCCTGCGAGCGGGTTATTGATGACCGAGATACCCCGCTGGGTCGTCGCATTGAAGGAGGCAAGATTGGCATAGGAATTCGCCATCGTGTTGTCTGGGTTCAGGGCGATCCCGGAAAAGACGGGGCGGGAGGGATCGTTGATCGCCAAGCTGATCGATCCGGTCGTGTCGGGCAGGGTGGCGCCGCTCGTCAATCCCAATCGAGAGTTGCGCGTGACATAGCCATTGACGATCATCATCGGGGCGGTGATGCCATTCCACGCCGCGGTCTCGGGATCGTCTTGGTAGTCTCCGCTGGGGACCGACCGGCCGATAATGACGAGGTCGGCGGCATTGAGCAGGGCTGTGTCGGGAGCGCCCGTGGACACGTAGCGGGTGACATTATGGCCGTTGGCCGTCAGCAGTTGGGTGTAGCCGATATCGGGTGCGGTCGTGAAACCCGCCGCGGCGGCATCCCCGGAAGGTGTATTCTCCGCCGGATGCAAGGTGATCCACGTGATGTCGGCAGCACGGGCGGCGGCCACCGAAAGGGCCCCAACGATTAACAACGAGAGGATCTTTTTCATTGCAGTTTGCAGTTGAACTTAACTGTGCTCCGGCCCTGCACTCCGGGCCTTCTACTGTTTTGCTGTAAAGGTACTGGCCAAGGTTCGGCCTTTCCCAGCCGATTCGCGTTTAAGGTGCAAGAAAAATTGCGGATCGATTGTGGCTGCGGGTGTGAGACAAATTTCATCGGCGCTTGGTGCGTCCGGTCCCAGTTGGCCGGTCGTTCGCAGTTTGTCTTCTCCCTCCCCTCCGCGGCAGTGGAGGGGAGGGTCGGGGAGAG
>CAYWIM010000001.1:0-144754 GCA_964458325.1 uncultured Verrucomicrobiota bacterium | reverse complement strand
TGTTGTGACTCATCTCCCTTTCTTTTCAAGTGCCGAAACAGGATTCAGTGCATTATCCTCACCCCTGCCCGATTTCCGCCAGAACCTGCTGTTCGGACAACAGGAGTTCGATCACACAAAATTTCCCGGGTTCGGCAACAAAGACTGCTTCGCATTCATCGATTATTCATACGCGGCCTTGGCGCCCTGGCCCGTTCAAGCCCCTCAAGCCAAGCTTCTGCCGCGCACCCGGGCAAAGCTCGAATCGGGCCAGACGGTGAAGATCGTGGCCTATGGAGACAGCATTACCGCCGGCGGCGATGCCTCACGCCCAGATCTGATTTTCTGGCAGCGCTGGGCGGACAGCCTCCAGCGCAAGTACCCCAGCGCCTCCATCCAGGCCATCAATGGCGCCACCGGTGGCGACAGCACCGCCCAGGGACTCCAGCGCCTCCAGGCCAAGGTCCTGGACCCCAAACCCGACCTCGTCCTCATCGGCTTCGGCATGAACGACCACAATGTCAGCGGCGTTCCGATCCGCCAGTTCGAGCTCAATCTCGAACGGATGATCCTCCAGATCCGGAGCATGACCGGAGCGGAGATCGTCCTGTTCTCCGCATTCCCGCCCAACCCGCACTGGAAATTCGGCTCGCATCACATGGAGGATTATGCGGAGGCAACGCGCCAGGTGGCGGCCCGCATGACCTGCGCCTATGCGGACGTGTTCGCCAACTGGCAATCCCTCTCGGCGCGCAAAAAGCCCGAGGATCTCCTCGGCAATAATATCAATCATCCGAACGATTTCGGGCATTGGATCTACTTTCGGGTGTTCGAGGCGCTCGGGTTGTAGCCGCCGAGATCAGGCGGATCCCTCCCAGCCTCCGCCTCCTCATGTCCCCGCTGCGGCACTTGGGGATTGACATCCATTCGCCCCCCTGACGAGCATGGTGCGCATGAACTCGAATCGCACCTCGGCCACCTCGCGCCGCGATTTTATCAAAACCACTGGCCAGCTTGCTGCCGCATCCGCGTTGGCGGGCGTGGCCATCCCGCATGTCCACGCCGCCGACGATTACACGATCCACCTGGCGCTCATCGGCTGCGGCGGGCGCGGCAACGGCGCCGTCGGCAACGCGATGTCCGCAGGCGGCCTGGTGCTCGGAGACGACGGCGGCACGACTCGCGCCCTGGGCACGGGGGCGGGCGGCCCGATCGAGCTGGTCGCCCTGGCTGACTTGCGCCAGGATCGCCTCGATCAATCCCACCAGGTCCTCAGCCGCCGGCTCGGCGACCGCGTCAATGTCCCGCCCGAGCGCCGGTTCCTCGGCTTCGATGCCTATCGGCGCGCCATCGATTGCCTGCGGCCGGGCGACGTGGCGATCCTCGCAACCCACGCCGCCTTTCGCCCCCCCCACCTCGAATACGCCGTCCAGAAAGGCATTCATGTCTTCATGGAAAAAGATTTCGCCTCCGACCCCGGAGGCATCCAGCGGATCTTGCGCGCGGGCGAGGCCGCCGAGAAAAAGAACCTGAAGATCGCCGCCGGCCTCATGTGCCGGCATTCGTCCGCCCGCCAGGCGCTGATCGGGAAGATCCGCGACGGCGCGATGGGCCAGATCCAGCTGATCCGCGCCTACCGGATGGATTCGGGTTATTTCATGGGCCCGTTCCCGCGGGGGCAAAACGAGCTGCTCTGGCAGCTCAGCCCCGGCCATCCCTATCAGTTCCTCTGGGCCTCCGGCGGCGTGTTCATCGAGCTCATGATCCATCAGATCGACGAGTGCTTCTGGATCAAAGACGCCTGGCCCGTCTCCGCCCACGGCGTCGGCGGCCGGTTCGCCGGCAGCGCCGATTGCAGCCAAAACCTCGATAGCTACTCGATTGAATACACGTTCGCCGACGGCGCCAAGGCGCTCGTCACCGGACGCTACATCCCCAAGTGCCACGAGGATTTCTCGACCTTTGTCCATGGCGCCCGGTGCGCCGCGCAGTTCTCCGGCAATGTCCATGCGCCCACCTCCTGCCTCTACAAGGACCAGCGCATCGCGCCCCCCAATGTCGCCTGGAGACCGCCCAAGGAAACCGTCAATCCTTGGCAGGCCGAGTGGGATGTCCTCCTGAGCGCCATCCGCCAGGATCGGCCGCACAACGAGGCCCGGCGCGCCGCGCTCTCCAACCTCGGCGCCATCATGGGCCGCGCCGCCGTCCATACCGGCCGAATCGTCACCTGGGAAGAGGCGCTGGCATCGAACTTCCAGTTCTGCTCGAATGTCGACAGCCTCACCCCATCGAGCCCCGCGCCCGTCCAGGCCGACGCCCAAGGCCGTTACCCCGCGCCTGTCCCCGGCGCTTGGACTGAGATCTGACAGTGGATTGCACTATGAACTTCCCGCCATTTTGGGCCCGGGGCAAGGCTGGAGATTTCATCGCATGGCGCTGGTCTTTCCAAAGCATCGACGAAGCGCAAGCCCTTGCCACCCAGGCTGCCCATCAGCTTGCGGATCGCTTTCGATCGGGCGGCGGCCCGTCGCTGAACCGGGGCTACTATCCGGATCGGCCCTTTCGCGAGCAGGTGCTGCGCGAGTTCCGGAACTCGGCCGGCCAGCTCTCCGCCGTCGTCACCCGCAATTCCTACGGCTGTCAGGTCCTGAACACCGCCCGCATCATGTTCGTCGATATCGATCTGCCCGAATCGCCGCCGGCCGATGGATTTTTCAAGAGACTCTTTGGAAAACCCGCGCCATCCCCTCGAGCCAAGCCCGAGAACGATGCGCTGTATACGATCGAGAATTGGACGCGCCGAAACCCCCAATGGGGCTGGCGCATCTACCGCACCCGCGCCGGGCTGCGCCTATTGGCCACCCAAGGCATCGTCGAGGCCGGCTCCGAATCCGCCGACCGCGTTTTCGATGCCCTGGGCGCAGACCCGCTATACCGGAAACTGTGCCAGACCCAGAAATGTTTTCGGGCCCGCCTGACTCCGAAACACTGGCGGTGCGGCGTCCAAACCAAACCCGACCGCTGGCCATGGCTCAGCGCCAAACACGAGAGAAGTTTCCAGCAGTGGGATGCGCGTTACCAGCGCCATGCCGCGGAATGGGCCACGTGCGAGCTCATCCGGCCAATCGGAAACCCGGATGTCCACCCCGAGGTGGAAGCCCTTCGAAAGCTCCATGACGAAACCACTCGCGCCGAATCGAGGCTGCCGCTCGCTTGATCCAATGGGGCCTAAATCATTGACATATTGATCCATTATTTCGATCCCATTCCGCTCCCGAACTGGAAGCCCTTCGAATACATGTCGGCAGCAAAAACGGCCAAGATCAGATCCCAATCCAATCAACCATGCGCGTCCAGACCGCTCTTCGTTGGCTCGCCATCGCCCCGATCTTCCTCGCTGCACGCCCCGCGTGTGCAGCGCAGGTGGGGTACATTAATCGTCTGTTCCATGCCGGAACCAACCTGTTCCACAGCGGATTGGACGGCTTGAATAACCATCTCAGCAGCCTGATCCCGGGACCGCCTGAAAACACAGCCGTCTCGTTGTGGAACCCATCGGCCAACGCCTTTGACGCCACCTCCGTTTTTTCCGGCAGCGCCTGGTCGATCGACTTCGACCTGCCGCCCGGAACCGGCGCGCGGCTCGTCACGAGCGCCAGGTTCATGGCGACCTTTGTGGGCGAGGTGCTCAACCACGACGGCTCCCCGATCAACGCCGACAATCCGATCCCACCGCCGTTCTCGAGCCCCGATGGCCTGTATCTGCTTGGCGATAAAAGCCCGATGGCGTCCACCGGCACTGACGTCTTTCTCAATATCGTGGGCCGAATGCCGAACATCGGCGAACAAATCACCCGGCTCGACGCCACCAATCAGGTCTATATCACGAGCACTTATCTGGGCGATGGCGCCTGGGACATCGAGCCATCCATCTCCTGGTGCGAAGCCGTCTTCTTCCGCCTGGCATCCGGCCTCACCAACGATGGATGGCAGCTTTGGATCCAGGCAGCCGGCCTCACCGGCAACCATGCCCTCCCGTCAGCGGCGCCCTATGGCGACGGCATCCCGAACGCACTGAAATACGCTTTCAACATGAACGGCAGCGGCCCGGATGACCGCCGGCTAACTCCCGGCACTGGGGTTTCCGGCCTGCCTGTCCTTTGGCTCGATCGACAAGGTCCTGCGCCGGTCGCTCGCTTCGAATTTGTTCGGCGCAAGAATGGCGATGTGACCTACACCCCGAAACAATCGACCACGCTGAGCTCGGGTTCGTGGACCCCCATGGCTGGCACACCCTCCGTCACCGCCATCGACTCCGAATGGGAGCGCGTCAGCATCGAGACCCCCGCCGATGCCCTTCAAACGCCAGTCTGCTTCTTCGCCGTCGAAGTCGCCCTGCCCTAGCGTTAATGAGAATCGTTGGGGGCGCATCTGAATAATTGATATCAGGCATTGGATATTCGGACGCGCAGCGATCGCGCCGCACCCCCGTTTCATCCCCTCTGCCTCATTGTCAACTATTTGGATGTGATGACCTCATTGCGTACGGCTTTCGTTTTCATCTTGCGGCAACACGTTCCCGGTCGGCCTCCTCAATGATTCACTGAGCATTGTATTCAACCTTCGAATGCAACGATCCAGGTCTTCGCGAAGCTCATACACCCAGAACCGGCACACCTTCCAGCCAAGGCTTTGGAGCTGCAGGTCGCGCCAGTAATCGTCGTCCTTTCGCCCGCCGCCGGCGGTCCGGTGGACAGATTCGCCGTCCACTTCCACATCGACCTTGACGGGGCTGAGAATGGCCAAGTCGAGAAACCGCCCCGCAATGGGGTATTGTGGGATCGCTTTGATGCCGGCCTCAGCCAAGGCATCGGCAAGGGTTTTCTCCCACGGGGATTGGTAAGGCTCCGGCGGATTCGGAGGTGCGCTCGTAGCGCCACGGACAGTGCGGCGCGCGAGTTTTTCGATGAACGGGACCCCGCAGTTGAGCGCCCAATCGCGGTTGCCGACCACGTGCAGAACGGCCCGGGCGCGAGACACGGCAACATTGAACAGATTGGGATTCTCGCGAAGAAAAATGGTTGCGCCTTCGGGCATTTCCGGGCCCGCGCAAAGGCTGAATAGAATCAGGTCACGCTCGTCACCCTGGAAACCATGAGCGGTTGAGGCCAGAAAGCGCACGCGCTCCATGAAATCGGGGGCGAGGGCTCCATTCGCATCGAAGGTATCCCTGATATGGATCATTTGCTGTCTGAAAGGCGTAACCACACCGATGGTGCCTCGGTAACCGCTCGCGGCCAATAAGCGCAGCTCCCGCTCGATTATTTCGATCTCGTCAGCACACCACGCGCCGGTCGGGCCCGGTCTCAGTGTGCCGGCCACATGTGTCCAGTGGATTCCTGGCTGGTGGCCCGGCGGAACATTGAGGCGCTCAGTAAGCGTCACGACATTCAGCGTCTTCGAATAGAACGCATCATTGCAGTAATCCGCGATGAGGCCATGCGATCGGAAATGGAGATCAAGGCGAACCCGAGCGCTCTCAGGAATCGACGCGTTCGCATCCGCGAGGACAAATGCGCTGTTGACGCGATACGTGAACCGCTGCACCTGCGCATCCGTGAGATCGTATTGCTGGAGCAGGGTTTGCTCGACGGCCGCGCCCAGCGTGCTGACATGGGCCAACTGCATGGGATCACCGGCAAAAACAGCCTTCCGGCTCCGGGCCAGCAAAGGGACAACGGACGCGATGTCGCACTGGCTGGCCTCGTCAATGATGACAAGATCGAACAGTGCCGGCACAAGGGGAATCGCGCTGCGCGCCGAAAGGTTGGAGACCGACCATAAAGGAAACGCGCGGAGAATGAGCTGGAAGTGTTTCTTGAGTTCCCGGGCGAATCGGTCCGGCCCCCAGTTCTGGATGCCGGCACGCAGGTTTGCGAGCGATTCGCGGTCCGCTGGCGACAGCACGTTCGGCAAGCCGCCGGCCGCCCAGGCCATCCACTCTCTGGTCTGGCGTTCAATCGCCTGCTGGGCGTGTTCGAGCCGGCGATTACATTCTTCGGCCTGTGGCAATTGAGCAATGCGCTGCTCGCAACTGCGCGCAAGCGCGGCGGCGCGGGCAGCTTCAGCCCAAGTTCCCCAGATACCAAAGTATTCGTCCCACGCTTCTGCCGGTGATTGTGCGCCAGGCAGGTTGCGGTCGGCGAACGGGGATGGAAGCCCCTCGAATGGCGCTCGAGCCGCCTTGCGCCTGGCTTCAATTTGAGTTCTTCGAAACCATTGCCAGATCCTTTCGAGAAGGTTTTCTGGCTGGGCCATCGCCAGGCGCAGCTCGGTCTGCGCTTCGGCCAGGAGTTCAGGGGACATCGCGGCGGGCCAGGAGGCCATGCATTCATCCGATTGCGCGTGAAAGGGCAGGCTTTTGCGCAGCTCAGTGAGCTTTGCATTCACCGCCTCATACTCGCTCCGAGCGCGCTCAATCGTGCCAATGTCCCTGAGGGCTGTGCGCTGCTCCTGAAAAGAACCGGCAAGCTGGCGGCGGAAGCCGTCGCCTCGCGCCGCATCGGGCCGAGACGGACGGGCCAGAAGACTTTGCAGCTTGCCCAGATAATTCTGTCGTTGTGCGAGTTCGCGGCTTGAAGTCTGGATGATGAGATCGCCGCCTTCGACAGCGGCATTCAGACGGGGCAGAACAGCGTCAAGAGCCTGGTGGTTCTTGCTGGCAAAGAGCGCAGGCTGTCCCCTGAGCAAATGATTTAGCAGCATTGCCGCCACGACTTCGGATTTGCCAGTGCCAGGCGGACCGGTCACCATGGACACTCTCTCCGCGAGCGAGTTCACGACAGCCGCGCGCTGGCTGGTATGAAGAAGGCGAGTTTGTGCAAGATCTTCAGCGGCAAAGAAAGGCGTATCGGCCGGCACCGAAGGTTCGGCGGTTGCCGGAGGCGGCACCTGGGGCTCGGCCGGTGCCGGGTCATGCGGAAAAAGGGACACCAGAGCCGTTCCGTCCAATTCCTGGTCGGTGAATTTTTCAGAAATGTCTCGCAGGTCGCGCAGGAGGCTCCGGGTGTATTTCAGTCGGGGGCCAAGGGTCAGAAGGGCCGTGTTGTACAGACCCGGTTGCGCTTTCTCCCAGTTCGGCGGCGGGCCGAGCTGAAACGGCCGGATGTCCTCGGCAAAACGGGCGGCATCATGGATGTAATGCGCTGCGTCCTGAGCAAGCCGTGCGAAATCTCTCGGTCCGGTTGACACCCCTTCGCCTTCCTCGTCCGCCCCGGCGTCGTTCAAAAATCCCATGGCGCGAAGGAATGCCTCCCGCTCTTTTCGCTGACGGAATGAGTATTCGAGCCACGCACCATTGACGGCGATCGGACCATCGGGTTGAAGATGCATGATGCCGCCGTGCCATTCTGCCTGCATCGGCTGTGCAAACAGCGGGACCACGAACCGCGAAGTCTCCTTCGGCTTCACAAGCAGGACCGGGTAGCATAGGTAAATGCACTCCTCCTCACCCCGGCGCACGCGATTGCGTTGAAACGCGGCCTGCTCGCGCGACAGTGGGATGGCAAACCCTCCATTTGCACTCAGCCTCGCCCACGGAACCTGCGGTGCAACGATCCACGTGTCATCCTCATTGTCGACATAGCACCGCAATTGCGGCGCCTCTTCCTGCAGAAGACAGTCCATGTAGTAGCGGCAGAACCGCCGAAACAAGTCCCACCGCCCTGGCGGCATCTGCGGCGGCGCCACGATTACGGTGTTTGCGCTCGATTGCCAAACCGACGCGCCACCATCTTTGCCTATAGGGAGCGAGCCAGCAGATTCTTTGACCTTTTCGCCGGGTAGAAAGTCTGTCTCTTTCGGCATTTGCAGTAGTCGCCATCTCACTATTTCCAGCTTTACGATTCCTCTTTTCTGAAGTTGCCGCAATTGTTGAACAACTTCATACTTTTCTATTTTAAGACCACCACGCCGCATGGAATCGCAAACCTCTGCTGCAGTCTGCGGACCATGCGCAAGAGCAAGCGTTTGAATGATGCGGCCTATCATCGAATTACAGCTCCTGATCATCGCTTAAGAGGTCTTCCAAGTCGGTGAGCGTTCCTTCCATCTTGAGGAATCTCACCGTGGTTTGGCCTACTTGCTGCAACCGTGGCGGCAGCCGCCAGTTATGATACTTGCTCACTCTTTCGAGGAAGTGAATTAAAGATCCGGCAAGGGAAGAGGTCGGCGCAAGGAAACCAGCATCGTAACGCCGACGCTTAAGCAAAAATAGCAACGTTTCTAAACAATTTGCTACAATACGAGGTGCGAAACCCCCTTTAACAAGATGTCTGCGCATTATTTCAAACAACTCATCTACAAGCTGGTTTAGCACTGCATCAGATATTGTCGCCGGGCTCAAAGCGTCGTTCCGGAAGCGACAAATGTTGCGGACTGCACGGAGATAATTGTTGGGCTTGGCCTTAGGGCTTCTTAATGCCTGAGTGCATACAGGGAAAAACCGGCTTGTGTCGCTGGGTTGTGACAAGGATAACCCGATGGCGTGAAGCTCAACTGCCGACAGCATGACACTATCTTCTGATGACTTGGGAAGCCTTGACCGAAGAAAGGTAAGGCATTCATCTGGAATAGCGATGTAGAACCATCCCGCGATTCGGAGCAAAGAATTACCTAAGGGCGAGGATACAGCACCTCGCCTGACCAATGAAGCAAATTTTTCGCCAATGGCGTTCCGAAGGCTGCGTGCGAGCTCGGGAGAAGGCAAAGCATCCAAGCGCCCCTCTGAGCCGATGACGCCGTAATGAATCATAAAATCTTTGGCCATCGTGTGCCCCCTGGACTGCTCCACGTTATGCGCAAGCGGCCACTTGTTTAGCAGTTTGATAGCCTCGCGAAGCCGCTGCCTAACCACCGGGCTGTTTCTCACGAGCGCCAGTAGCACCTCCTCCAGAGTGCTTTGGGCACGATCGAACATCTCGCGGTCCGGAATTATCCGAGAAACACCAGGAATGTATGCGAGTGGCGGACACTTTGGTTCATCGCACTTGGCCATCGTACGCCAGTCAAGACGACTGGCAAACAAGCCTGGAGTGAGGGAGTCAATGCGAACTTGGGCGAAACCCTGGCCCGGCCTTACCTCAATATTTATTTGAACGGGCTCGTCATTGGGAGCTGGTTTTAATAGCTCTGAAGTAACTTGCCGAAATGGTGCGGTGCCTGCAAGTTTTCGCCGAAGAAGCACTCGAAGTCGGTCTTGTTTTTCGCGGATTTGAAGGCCGACGACGGGTGCTGGGCATTTCCATGTTCTTCCTGCCTCAACGCTTTCCGTTTTAACCAGTTCTCGCCATTGCGGGATAAGATCGCCGTAATCATTTTTTGCGAAGACATAGAGGTCCAGCGGCAATAATGTCTCGCGGTAGCACGGCAGGCCGGACCCAATGGCGGCTGCAGCGAGCGCGGCACCGTGAACGGCGGCGGTGTATCCCGCAAGCCAATCGGGTGAGTGAGGATCGCCGTCATGCTGCACGACGAATTGCCCAAGAGGAATGCCGCGCTCCATCCTGAGCGAGGATAGGGCTCCATCCGCTAACACCGCTTTGCAGGGATAGTTCGCGAAACCGACTTGGCGCTCCTGGGCCTGCCATTTGCGAGCCACATCGTCACGAAGGGACGGGGTATCGCGGAAAAGGCGCGTCGTGATGGGTCTAAGCACTTCGATTTGTTCAAGTTGCTCACGCAATGTTTCCGGGGGCCGTGAGGAACGAATCTCGCGAAGACTTTGAATCTCCTCAGATGAGAGATCCCGCGCAGCGGCAAGACGTTGGGTGAGCCAATCGCTGGCGAAAAGACGGTGCCACCAATGAAGATGAGCACCATTGTCTTCGGCACGTGCGAGGGCTATAGCGAAGCTCAGACCGGGTGTTTGAAGCTCCGGCAAGGCCGCGTTCAGCCTGGCACGATCGCGAACAGGCAAAAGCCAAGTTCGCCCGGCGTGGGAGCGAACCCGGAGTTCCAGAGAGACGGCTTCCCAAAGGTCGAGCGCAGTTGTCAGCACTCGCAAACGGCCGATTGGTGTGCCCGCCTCGACCTCGTCGGCAACTCCCACTGGTTCCTTGGCAGTGCTGCACCAATTCAAGGCCACAGCCAGCGGCCTGGGCAACAAATGGAGGTTGTCGGCAGCCATGCCAACCTGGGCAAGGCTCTCGAGGAGAATTTGCTGCCCGGCCTCATCGAGAGCATCAGGAACCACGATCGTTGTCAGCCGGGATGAAATAGGGACTCGGGCGGCAGCGAGAAAAGCCTTGATGCTTGAAGCCAAAATGGTGCCAGCATAAGATGTGTATTCTCGTTTTTCTGGAGACCACTTGAACGCGTGATCGCTACGATGGGTTAGGGACTCCTTTTCATCGGCTTGGGGCAGCAGCGCACTCCATGCTGCTGCTAATGGCACCCGCCCAAATCCGAAACTGGTGTCGTTGCCATAAGGCACTTGGGCTTCCGGTGGCCATGGGAGGCCAGAGGACCGGCGATGGATTGCAGCCGCATCCCCGATGAGCAGCGGCTCCCCCGAGTGCACAGGCAGAACAGCACAAGGCACATGCGGATGGAACACTCCGGCAAGTTCCAGTTTTGGTGGCCACTGGTTTGCGAGAATCTGGGCATCCATTGTGTCGTCTGCCCGCAGAGCGGCTGGACACACGGCAAAGCTCACCAGCGGAACGTGCTGGGTGAGGTCAATGCCAATGCCGACAATGCCGTTCATGTTGTGCGCAACGTTTCCTCGACTACGAGTTCAAAACCTTCTTTAAGGTCGCTTGAGAACCGGCGCCATGCATCCACGTCGGGCGGCGGCAGGCACAGGGCGTTGACTCCGCCGCCGGAAGTGAGACGGGGACCAGGCTCGAGGGCAACACACCTTTCGTTTTGACGGGCATCCTGAGTGGCACTGCGGCCTAGATCGGCGATCAGGAGCAACCCGCTCAGATGGACCTGATTCTGTGCGTATCGGCGTATATCGGCACCAAGCTGCTCAAGCCCACAAGCACATCGGGCAAGAATACCCTGGAGTCCGCCCTCGGCTCTTTCAAGCGAGGCATGATAGAAATGCCATACAAGTAACGCGCGGTTGCTACTTGGCCAAAAAAGAACCTGGTCGCAACCGCTGGCGCCGAGATATTGGGCGCCACGGAATGGAGGGCGCTCGATCCAGCGCCGACGGGCGTGGCCCGACGCATCATCCAAGTCGCGGCTGTCAAACAAGAGGCAGTCGCCTGAATTGGTCTGGAATGGTCCCGGCGCAACGGGTGGCTCCGTCCAACAGCCTTGGCGTGATTCGGTGCGGTAAAATGGGGTGCTGATGCCGATTGGGTTGAACATTTGGTTAAGGCAGCAGGCCACCAATTGACGCCCTGTCTCGCCCCAAAGAACACGCTGCCAGGCCCAGGCATCGTCTTCGACGCTCTTCTCCCGGAGAATTCGGCGGTAGGTCTTCCACACCAATTTGTAGCGGGCGTCGAACTGGAGCGGGTAATTCGGGCTTTCTACGTGGTGAGCCAGGGCTGCTACATCAAACAGTTCTTCGGATTTTCGCCATTGGGCGCTTCGGTTTCCGAAGCGGCGAACACTTGCGACTTTGGGGTCACTGCAATCGAAGCTCGCATTTGCAACAGCATATTCCCGCGCAAGATCAACTTCGGCTTCCATGACCCACGCTGCGACTTTATTCTCGAGTGTGTTTCGCTGCTCTCGACGCATAACGGCCAGCAGCCGCTGACGGGAGCCGGCTTTCTCGACTGCGGTAATACCCGGCCGTCGGGCGAAATCTCGAATGCAGGCGGAGTCCAACTCCTGAATGCGAGGCAGTGCTGTATCGGTGCGGTAGCGCTGGAGAATGCGCCGCGGATGGCGGCTCACAGATTCGAGAGCACTATGCAAATATTGATCCCGGCTCAGTTCGACGATCAGAGCCATCCGCGGCGTTTCTGTCTCGTTCTTCAGCCAAGCTTTCTTTGCTGATTCCCATGTTCGGCGAACGACTGCCGAGCGGGTAGCAGCTTCGAAATCGCCATCGTGGACTTCAGGAATGTGGCCCAGCTCCTGAAAGGCTCGCACCTGCCAGTCAATCCATTGTGCCACAGCCCCGCTCAACGTACCAATGATGCCTTCGTCGGTTGCCTTGGGCGGTGGCCGCAGAAGGATCCCTTGCTGGAGCAGGTCAAACACTTCGTTTCTGAACGATATTGCCAGACGGAAGTCGGCATCCCGGCGGTGCGTGCTGGCGTCGGTCGGTATATGCCACGCCTGGGCAGGTTCGGCACCTAGCAGGAATGGGAAGGAACACGCCGGCAGCGCGGCCTTGCCGGTCGGCAATGCAACAGTTGGCCGGTCCAGGTCCATAAATTCCTTGGGAAGATTTGTCAGCAGCCGCGGCGATCCACCCCCCTCCACCGCAACAGGAGGTTCCAATAAGCAGTGTGTTCCCAGCAGCCAATCCCACGGTTCAGCAAACAGAAAAGGTCGCATTTCTCAATCGTCGCCGCGCACCACGCCACGAAAAAGAAAAGTTGACTGGTTTTCGTGACTTGCTTGGAACGCCTTGCTCAGCGGTTCGTCTTCCAACTGCTTAATAATCTCACCAATGCCCCGCAGCGATTCTTGAGCGAGCTCGATTTCAATGCCGCGTAGCTTCGGAAAGATGCGCTGCTCAATTTGATCCGCCATTGCGCGCTTATGCCAGTCTTGCACGTTTCCACGAGGATAGTTGGCTATGTAGCAGCGTATGGCCTCATCAACTCGAAAAGCGAAGGGGCGTCCCATTCTTTCTAGCGCGTCGTTCAACCTATTTATCCAAGATGTAATATCTTTGTCTTTTGACGCTAAATTGTCAGAGGTCCGCACCCATTGCTGCCAAGTATCGATCTTCAATCCATTCGTCGTCGGCAAGTTTGGTTTTTCTCGTGTTTCAAGGTTTGTTCGCTTGGGACGCCAGAATCGAAGAACGCTGGCACGATCTACAACTTTATCAGAAAGAGCTTGTGTAGACTCGTCCTCATTCATTGTTCCCGCGAACAAGACATTTTTTCCTGGATAAAGGCGAATAGAAGTGAGCCCACCGAGCAAGCTGCCCATGTCGAGCTCTATTTCGGCACGCGCGCGCTTCTCATCGTTGTTTTCATCAAGTTTTCTGCGTGTCTCCAACTTGGATAAAAATTCCGAGAAGTAATACTCGGTCCGAGCCAGGTTCATCTCATCCAAGAGCACCAGCAGCATATATTCATTGAGGCTACATAGTTCGCCTCCTTGCTCCTTGGCCAGTTCCTCCAGCATCGCTCGGTGCGGCTTCTCAAATTGAACAAAGGCGCGCGCTAACTCAGTCGCTCGGTACTTCTTTTCCAAATAGTTGTAAAATCCAAACAGGTCTTGCGGGCTATCCCACCTAGGCTGGACCGCGCTAAGCAGGAAATGCATCCCCATGCCATCAGCATAATGGCGAGGAAGTTCGCTTTTGCCTGTACCGCTGATGCCAGCCAGTACGACAAGAGGGCAAATCTCACTCGTTTTAAGTGAAGTATGAAATGCGTAAAGCACCCGCTCCGGAAATATGAGGTTTTGGCTTTTAATATAATCGCGAGTGCGCTGCAGAGCTTCAATTTCTTGCTGAAACCCCTTGTTTGACAGCAAGCTGCGGCTGAAGACAGGTGCAAAGAGATCGGAATAGCTTTTCGAACCTGTAACACCGGTTTTCTCTAAGGTTATTTCTGTTCGCTTGAGAAGCTGCTCAAGAGACTCCTTAAGTTTCTGGAGGTTGCTGACTTCCGCGCGCGCTGCGTCTCGCGCGCCTTCAGCTTCCTTTCTCTCGCGCTCTGCTATTTCCTTATCTTGCTCGGCCTTTGCCACCTGAGGCCGCAAGGCTGTGAGGTGAGCTTCATGATCCTGGATTTCGATCTTCAAAACGGCCAGTCTTGCATCAAGAATCCTGCGCTGGTCATCCATGTCGCGCAGCTTGACCTCAAGGTCGTTCTTTTGTTTATGCAGTGAGACCATTTGGTCCCGTAATCCTGGGATTTGTCCTTCGATTTGAGCCTTCTGAAGTGCCAATGCGTTGACTTGTTTCGTGTTATCTATGAGGCGGCTCTCCTCCTGACCAAGCTTTGTTTGGATAGCTTCGAGCTCAGACTTTCCGCGGTCCACGTCATTTATCATTTGAGAGATCCTTGCGGGGGCATCGGGATTCTGCTTTTCCCACTCACGAAGAATTTGCAGGCGCCCCACTTCTCCCTCCAGTTTCGCCAGTTCCTGGACCCGGAGTTGAATGGTTTCCGAAACCTGCCGAAGCTCCTCCTGGCGAACCGGGAGCGTCGCTTCGATCTCCTTGACCTTGTTCCATTCTGGCAGGAACCGCTCCGCGTAACGCAGTTTGAAAAGCGCCAGAATTGCCCCGACTCCGGCCAGCAATGAAAGCCCCCACAGCGACCACTGGAAAATTTGTGTGCTTAGCATAGTGGACTCCTGTCAAAATACATGCCTCATTGAGCCCCGCTCGGCGGGGTCTTCTGGCGCTGCGCTTCCATGCGGCCGATTTCCTTTTCCAACGAATCCTTTTCCGTTTTCAGCCGCTCGATGGAGGCTTCAAGACGCGAGGTGTCGCGGGTCAGTTGGCTCTGCTTGGCGGAGAATTCGAGAGATAGCATCCGAGCGGTTGTGGTCTCCGAATCCGCCTTCTCGAGGGCGGCCTTCGCGGCCACAAGGCGCGCTTCCGAATCCGCCTGGTCTTTTCGCGTTTGCTCGAGCTCTTTTGTTGCCGCCGCCAACTGAGCCACTGCCTTTGCATGCTCTCGAGAGGTTTGGTCGTAGACGGCCTGGGCTTCGGCGGCAAGTTTCTGTGCGGCAGCGAGATCCTGGCCGGCCCGCATCGCCGCCTGCTGGGCCGTGTCGCGCTTGATTTCCCAGTCTGCGGCCTGCGCCCGCGCCTGATCCATGCGATTGGTCACCTGCGCAAACTCCGATGTTGCCTGCCGCTGCCGCGCTTCGATCTCGGCGGTGCGCGTTTCGGCTGCCGCGAGCTGTTGCTGAGCTCTCGCGAGCTTTTCCTGCTCCTGTTGAGCAGCGGCTTGGAGCGCCTTCAAGTCGGTCGCCTTCTGCTCGAACGGAATCAGTTGCTCTCTGAGCGACTGAATCTGCTGCCGGAGCGGAGCCGTTTCGGCGCTTAGCTTCTCGCGCGTCTGGCGAAGATCGTCCGCCTCCTTTTGGAGCTGGTCAAATTTGGCCTGGGCCGCGGTGGCATCGGCTTCCAGCTGCGTTCGCCGCACATCCGCATTGGCGAGGGCGTTCGTTGCCTCGGCGTAGCGCCGCTGCGCTTCCGCGGCCAGGTCCAGCTGGGTCCTGACATCGATATTGGTTCTCGTCAGCACCGCGAATTCTGATGAGAGGCTTTCAATGGCCGCGGCTGTGTCCGCTTTCTGTTTCTGGGCTTCGGCGAGATTCTTCCGAACTTCCTGTAGGCGTTTTTCTGCCTGCGTCGCGTCGGAATCCGTTTGCCGCTGCTTAGCTTCACTGGTGGCCAGAGCCGCTTCGGCTGCTGCCTTCTCGCTCAGCAGCTTTTGCCAGTCTGCAACATATGGCGCTAACGAGTCTTTCTGCTTGTTCAGGGATTCGATCTCGATCTTCAGGGCAGCCAGCTCGGTGCGTTTTTGTTGGGCCAAAACCTCAACCTCCTCGGCCTGCTTTTTCGTATCGTCAAAGCGGCTCAGCTTGAGGATCAGGATGGCCGTCAGCACCGCGTTGCCTGCCAAGGCAACGATCAGCCCGGTGCTCAGCCAAGGTTTGATGACTGCGTTCATGTTTTGGAGTTGTTTCTGGCGCGGATTTTCCGGGCGGTCTGGGCGGCTTCTTTAGCTCCTTGAGCCGTTTGGCCGCCTTTGACCCCAGCGTCCACCTCGGAGGCGAGGAATTTCCAGAGGCGGCCGGCCTTGTCGGCTGGCATCGTTGCATCCGCACCCTTCCAGGTCGTGTCCGGTTTGACGCCCGGATCCGGTGCGATCTCATCAACGGACAGCCATTGTTCTTGCATGCATGTTGCAGCCTCAATCGGCAGGCGAAAACTGCCGGAAGCAGACACTTCAGAAGTGTCGTAAAAAGCAAGGTAAAATCGACGATACTCCACCTTCATCGTCCCGCTTGCGCGTTGAGGATCTCGTTGGCCTGTTTCTCGACGTATTTCACGTTCCGGGCCATATCCTCCTGCAGGGCCGGGGTGTCATGCTCGAAATCGATCGTGGTCAGGCCGCGATAGCCCAGGCGCTTCAGCTCCCGGAGGACCTTCGCAAAATCCCCTTCTCCTTCCCCGAAGACCGTGTTGCGCGAGCTCGGTTCGTTCTTCTTCGCGATGTCCTTCAGATGGAAGCTGAGAATGCGGCCTTTCAACTTGCGAAGGGACTCGACCGGGTCGAGCCCGGAGCGCGCCCATTGCCCCGCGTCGGCGCAAGCCCCCATGCGCTCGGTCCGGTTGCGGCAGGCGTCGAGGACTTGCTCGGGTTTCCAGTAGGGCGATTGGCCGCGGGCATGATTGTGAAAGGCCACGTTGATTCGGTGCTCGTCACAGAGTTTCTCGATGAGGTCCAAAGCGTCGGCGGGCGGCTCGGCCACGATCGTGCCGGCGCCCGTTTCTTTGCAGAACTCGAAGAGGCGTCTCGCCTGGTCAGGCGCGCCCGTGAATTGGGCAAAGATACTCGAGAGAAACATGCCCCGATCGGCGAGCCTCGCTTTAAGCTCGTTGCGCACATCGGCCGGCATATCCTCGTTGGCGCGCACATCCGGCCGCTGGCCATCCACTTTGAGAGCGGTCAGCGGCTCGATATGGCGGATGCCCAGCGCCGCAACCATGTCGAGCGCCTCGAAAAGCGGGAATCGCCGGTAGGTGTAAAGCTGGACGCTGAGCTGCCAGCCCAGCTTCTCCATCGCGGGAGTGCCGAGCTTCACCTGCGCGGCGATGGCGGGCAGGGCCTTGTGAAAGCCCATGCCCGCGATAAGCATGGCGCTGCTTTGGAGGAATTGCCGCCGGCCGATCGCTGGATTCGTTTTCATCGTCGCATTTGTGGTTGCTCGAGAGATTAAAGGCCCATCAGGACTGGGGATCAATGATCAAATCCATGCGGCTGGCCAGCCCTGCGACGACGGAGCTGTTGTTCGATCCAACGAGATTGAATTCAGTGTCGCTGTTCGCGCCAGTCGTCGACGACGATGAGCGAGGCCTTTTTCCAACCCGTATGTCCGTCGTAAAACAGGAGGTTGGGTCCCTGGCCATGGCGGGCTCGAGCCACGCGGCGTTCGCCGTTGAGAACGGCGCCGCCGGGCGCATACGGGAGATGCGACGGGCTCCAAACGTCGTTCAGATCGATCGATCCGCTCGCGCCCAGCGCGGTGATGACCGGACGCCACGATCCGTTTTCGTTGTCGGCAAAGTAGATCGTTTCGGAGGGGGCTTGGAGCTTGTTCATTCGCGTGAGGCCGATCTGCTCGGAACCGGTCTTGTCCCGGGGGCTGCTGAACGTCCAGGCATTGACCACGTAGCAGATCAGTTGCCGTTTGTCCGGATAGCTGGGGCATGTGTAGACCTGGACCTTGCCATAATCGCGCCGGGATCGGCCGCCCAGCGTGGGCGTCAGCACCTGCCACCAAACCGGGTCGTTGCCCCGGGGGATGAACCCGTTATTGTCGTCAGCATACATGATCATGGCCAGGCCCATGTTGTGGAGGTTGCTCGAGCATTTGGTTTTCCGCCCGGCCTCCTTGGCCCGGCCGAGGACGGGCAGCAACATCCCCGCCAGGATCGCGATAATGGCGATGACCACCAGCAACTCGATCAGCGTGAACGCTGCGCGCCGCGATTCTGTTTTCGATGGGACCATCGCCGACATTTACTCATCGGACTCCGGTTTCTGCAAGCCAGCCCTGGATCGCAGCCTGCCCGTCGGCGCAAGGCGCGACCGGCCGGCACAACGTCCGCGGCGAGCCGGAACAGCGCGGCTGAGGTTGACGCCCCATCGCGGTTCGAGGCATGATGGGCCGCAGTCACCAAGCAATCCGGCATGAAGATTTTATGTGTGGAACGACCGGAAGAGCCTTTACAATGTCTATCGCGAGACGATCCATTTCGATGCCGTAGAATCGGTCAGCGTGTGGCTGCAAAACATCGCGCCCGGCCGCCAGACACGGATTCAGCTCGGCCCGATCCGGGCCCTCCCGATGGCGCCGGCCATCCTCCGATCGCCAAAAATCACGGTGGCGGGAAAAGCCATCCTCTTCCCGGTCGATTTGCCCTCGGGGAACTGGATCGAGTGCAACGGGCTCGAGGATTGCCAGGCGTATGGGCCCAAGGGCGAGTTGCTGGGAGCGATCGCCCCTCGCGGGGATTGGCCGGCCATCGCGCGCGGCGTCTCGCCCGTCCGATTCGAATGCGGCAGAACCGAGGGGCCCCAGCCGCGGGCGCGTGTCACGATGTTCAGCTATGGCGAGGAATTTTCATGTGGCGCCGATGTGCACGCCCACGCGCGGCCAGCTGATGAGCGGCCGGGATTGCCTTGCCAACGGCGCGATGAACGTCAGCAGCGGCCGGACTACGTCGATGTGTTGAGAAAATCATGAAGATGGCCTCATTGCCTCCACATCGGGTGCTTGCGCGGAGATCGGGACGGGGTAGGATCAAAGCGTGACCAACTGCCCGCCGGATCCGTCTCCGACATCATCTGATTCTGGAGAATCGAAGGCTCGGCTGGATTTTGTGACGACCAAGTGGACGGAAGTGCTCGCGGCGCAAGCGGATGACAGTTTGCGCGCGCAAGCCGCACTCGAACAGTTGTGTCGAGATTATTGGCCGCCGCTCTATTCCTTTGTTCGCCGGCTGGGTTATGCGCCGCAGGACGCGCAGGACCTCACCCAGGAGTTCTTCGCCCGGCTGCTGGAACAAAGAGCCATCGCCAAAGCCGACCCGGAGCGGGGCCGGTTTCGTTCGTTTTTGCTCGCCTCGATGAAGCATTTCCTCGGGCACGAATGGGAGAAAGCCAGGGCACGGAAGCGCGGAGGGAGAGCGTCGATGGCCTCGCTGGACCTGGAGACGGCGGAGACCCGGTGCATGGAGGCGGTCTCGCCGGATGACACCCCGGACCGCGCGTATGACCGCCAATGGGCTTATGCGTTGTTGGATCTCGTCCTGGGCTGCCTGCGCAAAGAGTATGCCGATTCGGGGCGCGAAGATCTGTATGGGGTGCTCAAAGGCACCCTGTCGGGCGGGCATCCGGGGGATTCGTATCGGGATTTGGGACGGCAACTGGGCCTGAGCGAGGGAGCGGCAAGGGTGGCGGCGCACCGAATGCGGAAGCGTTATCGGGAGCTGTTGCGGGAGGAAATCGGCCGCACGGTGCCAGGGCCGGGCGAGGTGGAAGAAGAGATTCGGACCCTGTTTGCGGCGCTGGGTGGATGAACTCGGTTCGACGCGGCCGGTGGAAGCCTGGACTGAATGGGAACGGCTTTCCCTCGGCGTTCGAGTGTAACGATGCACGCCGGTTCCGGTAGTACGGGGTGTATGAGAGATCCTATGACTGCGATGGTGGGGATTCCGGAGATATTGGCGGTTCTGCTGGTCCTGCTGCTCCTGGCGGGAGCGGCGGTGGGCGTTGTCGCCCTGGCCCTATGGCTGATGCGCTCGCGAAACGAATCGCCACGTCCGGCCATGTCGTCCGCCGGATCCGCGTTGCCCGAACGGGAGGGGCCGGCGCCGGGAGCGGTTTGCGCGCGGTGCGGATCTCCGCTGCCGGCTTGCGCGCCCCAGGGCCTCTGTCCGCGCTGCGTGTTGGGTGCCGGGCTTGCCTCGGAGACGGAGGCGGCGCCGGCGCACGGCCCGCACGGGACGCAGGGAATGGCGCGGCCGCTCGAAGCGGAGGTGGCGCGCCGGTTTCCGCAGCTCGAGATTCTGGAGCGGCTGGGCCAGGGCGGAATGGGCGTGGTGTACAAGGCGCGGCAGCCGAGACTGAACCGGCTGGTGGCACTGAAGATTCTATCGCCAGAGAAAGGGGCGGATCCGAAATTCGCCGAGCGTTTCGAACGGGAAGCCCAGGCCCTGGCGCGGCTCAGCCATCCGAACATCGTTGCCGTGCACGATTTCGGCGAAGCGGATGGGATGTACTATCTTCTGATGGAGTATGTGGATGGTTCGACGCTGCGGCAGCTGATGCAGACGGAACGTCTGACGCCGGAGGCGGCCTTGGCGATTGTCCCGTCGATCTGCGCGGCGCTCGAGTTTGCCCACGAACAGGGCGTCGTCCACCGCGACATCAAACCCGAGAACGTGCTGCTGGACGCATCGGGGCAGGTGAAGATCGCCGATTTCGGGATCGCGAAGCTGATGGACACGGGTGAGCCGCGGCCAGGTCTGACGGAGGAACGATCGGTCATTGGCACGCCGCATTACATGGCGCCCGAGCAGGTCGAGCAGCCCCGCCTTGTGGATCACCGGGCGGACATTTACTCGCTGGGAGTCGTCCTATACGAGATGCTCACCGGCGAGCTGCCGATTGGCAAGTTCCAGCCGCCTTCGAAAAAAGTCCAGGTGGACGTTCGCCTGGACGATGTGGTGTTGCACGCGCTGGAGAAGGAGCCGGACCGCCGGTATCAGCATGTCAGCCAGGTGAAGACCGACGTGGAAAGCATCCGCGACTTCAGGGATCCCCATCTCCGTTTCGAAGGCGTGGGGCGCTGCCGGATCCCGGGGACCGCTTTGGCCCTGGTGGAACTCCAAAACGGGCAATGGCGTATCCAGTGGAATCACACCTTTCTTGCGGGGATGCTGCTGATCGTGGCCGGCATTGCCATGGTGCGCTTGGCGGCTGAAGTGATGGCTCCGGTGGGAGTGCACCTTGGGGTGATGATGGCGGGTTTCGGGGTTGCGTTTGCCGTTGGGCTGTTCCTGGGCGTGGTGATTCGGCTCGCTCTGAGGAAGCCAGCCACGGAGGCCGAATTGCTGGCATCGCGCGCTGCCGCAACCCGGCAGTCGGACATTCAAAGGGGATCCGCCAATCGCGCTCGGCAGACGGCATCCGGGATGGGTGGCACGATGGCAACGGCCTGGACATTTGCACTGGGAAGCGCCTGGATTCTGCTGGCGATCATCCTTCTGCTGGGCAGGAGCGTTGCCCGAACTCAGCCGCTCATGTACACGTTCTTCGGCATTGGCGGCTGGCTGTATCCGTTCGGATACAACGGGCTCATCGGCCTGACGGCGTTGATCGGGATGGTGTGCCTCGGTTTGGGTTGGATGCGCCGCGGCGGCCGTTGCGCGGCGTTGACGCCCAGAATTTGGATGGGTCTGTCAGCGGCAAGTCCGTGGCTGCTGGCGATCGTCGCGCTGGTGCTGGGAAGGAAATCGGTTCGTTCGGAACCCGTCTTGTACGCCTTTTTTGGCCTGGGCGGCTGGTTGGATCCATCGACGTACGACATGATCATCGCGGCTTGCGTTCTGCTGGCACTGGCGAGCTTCAGTGTGATCGGGTTCCGGCAGACTAAAATCGCGGAGTGAGGGACCAATGGGGGTAAATAGGGGGCCATGCAGATCTACACCCATGTCATGCGAAAGCCGGGGGTGGGGGACCCGCAGTCCGCTGGACACGCCGCAAGATTCTGCCCCATGCTGTTGCCGGCATGCGCGTTGATTCACCCGCCATCAGGACCGGGGCCAGATCCGGAGCCATGCGCGAATGGGGGATCGCATCAGATCCCGCAGCAGCTCGTCCATCGGGCGCGCCGCGGGCTCCTCGAGCCAACGGCTCAAGACCAGCGCGACGCCGAACACGCCCCACACCACCAGGAAAAAGACGCTGAACCGGTTGATCTCGATCCCCGCCAGAGGGAACCGCCGGCTGCCCATCGCGTCGATCAGCAATCCCCAGAGCACCGGCGCCACGCCCTGGGTCAGGTTGCCCACCACGGAAAACAGGGCGAAGAAATGGCTCCGCCCCATCGCCGGGATCACCGACATCGCCAGGCGCAGGTTCGCCATGTTCACCACGGCGATCGCGAACCCCATCAGCAATTGCAGGGTGACGACCGCGCTCCAGCGCAGCTCGAAGGCCCGGCCTGACAGAAGCGCCCAGCCGCCCATGATCGCCAGCCAAAAGCCAAACGCCACCCCCAACACCGGCTTGCTCCCCACCCGGTCCAGCTGCGGCCCGAACCACGCCAGCCCTCCCAGACCGCCGAGAAACATCGCCGCCGTGAACAGCAGGATCGATCGCTCATCCAGACCCGCCTCGGTCTTCAGATACGCCACGATGAACGCCGTCAATCCCCCATACGCCGCCGACCACGCCACGTTCAGCCGCAACAGCCTTCGGAATGGGCGATGGCCCGCCAGCGCGCGCCACGGAACGGCCGTCGACGACGCCGCCACCTCGTCGGGGGTGCCCCCCTCGGGGATCCGCTTCAGAAAAACCAGGCTCGCCATCCCCATCACCGCACTGAAGGCGAACACCACGCTGAACTGCCAGGGGTTCGGCTGCGCCCCCAGACAGAACGCGGCAAATACAAATGCCACCGCGCTCGACACATTCACGCAGGCGCTCTCGCGCGCCAGATACCCCCCCCGAAGCGAGCCCGGCACCAGCGAGGTGATCCACGGCAGCCACGCGCAGCTCGAGATCCCCCGCGACAGGTTGAAGCCGAACAGCAGCATCAGCAGCAGCGCCAGCCGCGTCGTCGGCGTCAAGAAAATCCCCGTCAGCGGCAACAAGGCCATCCACCCGATAAACATCACCCGCATCCCCCAGCCCGCGAAGACGAACCGCTTGTAGCCCAATCGCCCGACGTGGCGAGCCGCCGGGATCTGGAAGATCACCAGGAGCGGCATCATCCCGGCGATAATCCCCAGCACGGTGGCGCTTGCCCCCAGGTTCCGCGCATAGAGAATCATCGGGTTGCCCAGCACCATCTGAAACGAAAGCGCGTTGAAAACGGCAAAGAGGTAGATATTGGCCAGCCCGGGTGGGTACTGGTCCCCTGCCGACTCCGCATGGGGATCCCGATGGCTCATCCGCCCCGCGAGTCTTTGTGAATGACGCTGTCGCGCTGGGCCCAGGCGGGATCGGGATTGGGAAAATCCAGGTTGTAATGGAGGCCCCGGCTCTCCGGACGCCCCAAGGCGCAATCGATGATGCATTGCGCCACGACCGCCAGATTCCGCAGCTCCAGCAGGTCCCGCGTCACAATGAAGTCCCAGTAATACTCCTGGATCTCCTCCTGGAGATTGCCGATGCGTTTCCGGGCCCGCTCGAGGCGCTTGTTGGTCCGCACGATGCCCACGTAATCCCACATGGCGCGCCGCAGCTCGTCCCAGTTGTGGGCCACGACCACGGCTTCGTCCGGATTATGGGCCTGGCTGGACTGCCACGGCGGCAGCGGCTCGCCCAGCGCAGCTTGCCGGTGCTCCCGGCTGTGGCGCGCCGCTCTTGATGCGCACACCAGGGCCTCGAGCAGGGAGTTGCTCGCCAGCCGATTGGCGCCATGCAGCCCCGTGCACGCGACCTCTCCAATCGCATACAGCCCCGCAATCTCCGTCACGCCATTCACATCCGTCACCACTCCCCCGCACTGGTAATGCGCCGCCGGGACCACTGGAATCAGCTCCTTGGTGATGTCGATCCCCAGCTCCAGGCATCGCGAGTAGATGTTCGGAAACCGCTGCATGATGAACCGAGCCGGCTTGTGGGTGATGTCCAGATACACGTGGTCCGCCCCCGTCCGTTTCATCTCGCTGTCGATGGCGCGCGCCACGATGTCTCGCGGCGCCAGCGATTTCAAGGGGTGATACCGGTCCATGAACTCCTCGCCTCCGATCGTCCGAAGCACCGCCCCTTCCCCGCGCACCGCCTCGCTGATCAGGAACGACTTGGCCCGAGGATGGTAGAGGCAGGTCGGATGAAACTGGATGAACTCCATGTTCGCCACCCCTGCCCCCGCCCGATACGCCATCGCCAGGCCGTCCCCGGCGGCAATGTCGGGATTGGTGGTGTACAGATAGACCTTGCCGCATCCGCCCGTGGCCAGCACCACCACTGGCGCCGAATACGTCAGCACACGGCCCCCCATCACGTCCAACACATACGCGCCGATGCATCGGTTTGGCCCGCTTTTCCCCAGCTTCTGGCTGGTGATCAAGTCGATAGCACAATGGTTTTCCAGGATCTGGATGTTCGGCCGTCTCGATGCGGCGGCCAGCAGAGCGCGCTCGATTTCGCGGCCGGTCATGTCCTGGGCATGCAGGATGCGCCGCTTCGAGTGCCCGCCCTCCCGGCCTAAATCCAGCTCGCGCCGGCCCGGCTCGTTCGGGATCTCGCGCTCGGTGAACCGCATCCCCAGATCGATCAGCTCGGCGATCCGCGCCGGCCCTTCCTCGACAATCGTGCGCACGACCTCCTCGCGGCACAGCCCCGCCCCCGCTTCGAGGGTGTCGCGCACGTGCATCGCAAACGAATCCTCCTTCGACGTGACGGCGGCGATGCCGCCCTGGGCATGGTTCGTGCTCGATTCGGCGCTTTGCTTCTTCGTGACCACGACGACCCGCCCGTGTTCGGCGGCGTGCAGCGCAAAAAACAGCCCCGCGATGCCGCTGCCCATCACCAGGAAATCGCATGTGCGTGTCTCGCTATCCATAACCTCATTCCAATGTTGCGTTGTCGATCAGCCGGGTTGGCCCGATCCAGACGGCCAGCGCCATGTGATCCCCCCGGCGCACCCGCCGCACCGGCGCCAATGTGTCAGGCTGGAAGAACTCGATGTAGTCCATCCGCGCCTCAGGCGCTTGCCGAAGCAGGCCTTGCAGCCGCCGCCTCAGCTGGGCCGCCGATAGCGGTTGGCGTGCCGCCCGGACCTGCCGGCGCGCCTCCTCGAGCATCCGCCACAGCACGGTGGCCTGGGCCCGCTGCGCCGGCGAGAGATAATGGTTGCGCGAGCTCATCGCCAGACCGTCCTCCTCCCGAAGGGTCTCCGCCACCACGATCCGCACCGGAAAATTCAGGTCCCGCGCCATCCGCCGCACCACCGCCGCTTGCTGGCAATCCTTGGCGCCAAACACCGCCACCCCCGGCTGCGTCAGCAGAAACAGCTTCGCCACCACCGTGGTGACCCCTCGAAAATGGGTGGGCCTCGACGCCCCTTCCATCCCGCGCGACAATGCCTGCTCCTCGACATACGTGCTGAAGCCGGCCGGATACATCTCCGCATCTGAAGGCAGAAACACCGCATCCGCGCCCGCCGACCGGCATTGGCGCAAGTCCCCCTCCCGGTCCCGCGGATACCGCTTCAGATCCTCCGTCGGCGCGAACTGGGTCGGATTGACATAGATGCTCACGACCACGCGCCCGCGGCGCCCCACGGCGCGGCGGGCCCGGTGGATGAGGCTGATATGCCCTGCATGCAGGAAACCCATCGTGGGCACCAGCGCCACGGGCACGCCAGCCCGTTGCCACTGGCGCGCCAGTCGCTGCATCCCGGCGCACGACTTCACCGTTCGCATGGCGCCATAATGCCCCAATCCATCCCCAATGACAATGGGGCATTGACGCCGCAGCCGCTTTATGGTCAATATCGCCCAGACTCGACAGCGACCATGATCATTCAGTGCGCTTTGGCTATGAAGACATCTGCTCTCCTGCTTGCCGTCATCACCCTGGCCGTGGCAGCCGCCTATTCCCAGGCGCAGAGCCTGGAATCCCTCTGGATCCTCAAGCCGGGCGACCGCACCTACCTGACCACAGACAACATCCAGCGCGGCATGACCTATAACCCGGCCACCGGGCACGTCCTCATCGCCAACCGCGCCACAAGTGTGAATGTGGTCGATGGAACAACGGGAGCGGATGTTGGCACGATGAACATCACGGGCATTAGTGGCGGCACGTTCGCCCTGAACATGATATCCGCAGGCTCCGATGGCGTCATCTATGGCGCCAACCTCACGACGGATTCTATCGGCACCAACCAGTTCAAGCTGTATCGCTGGGCCAATGAAAGCGCAGCTCCCGAGCTGGTCTATTCCGGCGACCCCAGCGGCGGCAATCCCACGGCCGCCAACCGCCGCTTCGGCGACACCCTCGATGTCCGGGGCGCAGGCAACGATGTCCATATCCTCGCGGCCTCTCGCAGCGGAACCATCGTGGCGTCCATCAAGACCGATGGCGCCTCGTTCACCGCCACGCCGCTTCAGACCGACGCAACAGCGGGCGATTTGGGATTGGGTTTGGCCTTTGGCGCTGGCAACACGTTTTTCGGGACAGCGTCCGCGCGGTTGCTGCGCCAGATTGACCTCGATACTGGCTTGACCGTGGCCCAATACAGCACCGCCGTGCTGCCCGGCGCCCTCACTCTCATCGGCGTCGATCCCGGGGCCAACCTCCTGGCGGGCATCACCCTCAATACCTCGCCCTTGCCGGACACGCTCGACCTCTACGACTTGAACACCCTCTCGGAAGCCGTCCTCAACGCCCCGCTCGACTCCGAGCCGTTCCCCGTCGATAACGCCAACGGGAATGGCACCGGCGCCGTCGACTTCTTTGGCAATGTCGTTTACGCCCTCGACAGCAACAACGGCCTTATGGCGATGACCGTTCCCGAACCGGCCATCGTCACGTTGTTCGCCGGCGGCCTCATCGCCCTGTTCGCCCGCGCCCGGCGGCGCAGATAAGGGGTCGTCAGAAAATAACCTTTGCACTTTGTCGCCAGCGCCGTGGGGGCAGATGCGAGGCGCGACGAAGGAGCATAGCCTTGACCTCTGTGACTGAGGAGCAACGAAGCAGATGCCCCCACGCCGCGGCGACCCGCGGGGCTGCGGCCATTGGGCTTGGGGGCTTTGTCGCTCACTCCTCACAGACCGCTGGCGGGTATGCTCGTCGCTCGCTCCGCGCCCGCAAGCCCAATGGCCAGCAGCAAAGTGTAAAGGTTATTTCCTGACGGCCCCTAAGCTCTTCTGCTTTTCTCAAGCGTTTGGTTCGAGCGAACGAGCCGTTTGGCTCGCCCTCGAAACCCATGGACCGCGAGACAAGCAATCGCTGCCGCCGCACCTTTGTTTCGCGGGTATTGCTTCCCTTGCGGCCGCTCTTGAGCTACCGTGCCGCCCGTGAGAAAAGCTGGATTCATCGGGCGAAGTCGCGGCGCTCGACCGAGCGCCATCAGTCCGCAATGCCGGATCAGTGGACCCGATCCGCATCGTGCAGGCCGCGTGCCTTCACACGGCGAGACTGATGACGCTGCGTGTCGGCGTGCCCACTGTTGCCGCCATCCCGCGGCTGTCCTTCTGGCGGTGTTGACGCTAATCCCGCCAGCGGTTCCCGCCGCTGACCAGCCGCAATGGGGCGAACGCCACACCCGGAACATGATCTCGCCTGAGCGCGGGCTTCCTTCAACATTCGATCCCTCGACCGGACAAAACGTCAAATGGTCGGTCGAGCTCGGCACCGAAACCCATTCCACACCGGCCGTCGCGGGCGGACGGGTCCTGATCGGCACGAACAACGGCAATCCGCGCGATCCCCGGCACACCGGCGACCGCGGCATCCTGATGTGCTTCGACGAGCAGGATGGGCGTTTCCGCTGGCAGTTGGTCGTCCCCAAGCTCAGCAAGGACATCTACCAGGATTGGCCGCGGGCGGGAATTGTCGGCTCTCCCGTCATCGACGGCCGCCGGGTCTACATACTCGATAATCGCGTCGAGATGCTCTGCCTCGACCTCGATGGCCAGTCCAATGGCAACGATGGCCCCTTCCTCGATGAAGCCTCCTTCCAGGCGCCCCTCGACGCCCCGCCCATCCCCGTGAACGAAATCACCGCCGACATCCTCTGGACGTTTCCTGTGCTGACGCAAACCGGGTCCTATCCTCACGACAGCGCCCACACCGCTCCCCTGCTCGACGGTTCCACCCTCTACTTCAACACCTGCAATGGCGTCGATAATACCCACCGGAAGATCCGCGCTCCCGATGCGCCCAGCCTGATCGCTCTGGATGCCCTGACCGGCCGCTGGCTCGCCCGGGACGATGAGCGGATCGGGCCGGTCATTTTCCACAGCACATGGTCGTCGCCTGCGCTCGGCGAAGTCAACGGCCGCAAGCTCGTGATCTTCGGCGGCGGCGACGGAGTCGTCTACGCCTTCCGCGCGCTCCCGGGATCGGCTGCCGCCCCTGCCCCGCCGGTCCAGACGCTGCAGAAGGTTTGGTGGTTCGACGGCGATCCGGACGCCCCCAAATCCGATGTGCACCGCTTCACCGGCAATCGCCGCGAGAGCCCGAGCAACATCAAGAGCATCCCCGTGTTCCACCGCGGCCGCGTCTACGTCACTCTCGGCGGCGATGTCTGGTGGGGCAAAAACCAGGCCTGGCTCAAATGCATCGACGCCACAGCCTCCGGCGACATCACCCGCACCGGCGAGGTCTGGTCGTATCCTCTCCAGAATCATTGCATGGTCACCCCCGCCGTCCACGACGAGCGGGTCTATGTGGCCGATTCCGGCCGCCGGGCCCATTGCGTCAACGCCCGCACCGGCCAGGCGCATTGGACCCACGACCTGGATGCCGAAGTGTGGGCCTCGCCCCTCGTCGCCGACGGCAAGGTCTACTTCGCCAGCCGGCGAGGCACGGTCTGGTGTTTTGCGGACGCACCGGAGATGCGGATTCTCGGCCAGGTCAAGCTCGGCGAGCCCATTAACGCATCGCCCATCGCGGCCAACGGGGTCCTCTATCTGGCCACCATGACGCGCCTCTATGCCCTCCAGGACGGCGCCCAGGGAAAACCCCTCGCGCCATGAGCGCCCCCTCGATCGCCTCCGATATGCCCGACACCGCACTGCACGGCAAGGTGGCCCTGGTCACCGGCGCCAGCAAAGGCCTGGGCAAAGCCATCGCCGCCGCCCTCGCCCGCGCCGGCGCCGAGGTGGTCCTCGTCGCTCGCAACCTCCGCCTCCTCGAGGACGCCGCTCGCGAAATCCAATCCCGGGGCGGCCGCGCCCGCTGCCAAGCCGCCGATGTCGCCGATGAAACCCAAGTCCTCGATCTGGCCCGGTCGTTCCGCCTGCACTCCCCGCGTCTGGATATCCTCGTCAATAACGCCGGCATCAACATCCGAAAATCGATCGCCGATTTCACCCTCGACGAGTGGAACCGCGTGCTCGCCACCAACCTGACCGGGCCCTTCCTCATGTGCCGGTCGTTCGTCCCGCTGATGAAAGGAGGCGGCTTTGGCCGCATTCTGAACCTGACCTCGATGATGAGCCATGTCGCGCTGCCCGAGCGCACCCTCTACGCCACCACCAAAGCCGGCCTGCTCGGCTTCACCCGCGCGCTCGCCCTCGAGCTCGCCCCGGACCGGATCACCGTCAACGGAATCAGCCCAGGCCCCTGCGCCACCGAGATCAACCGGCCCATACTCGAGAATCCGGAGCTGACCCGGTCGTTCCTGTCTCGCATCCCACTGGCACGCTGGGGAGATCCCGACGAAGTCGCCGCCCTGGCCCTGTTCCTCTGTTCCGAGAAGGCCGGATTCATCACCGGCACCGATATCGTGATCGACGGCGGTTGGTGCGCCCAGTAGATCGATCCGCCGCAGCCCGCCTACCCCTCCGGCAACGCCCGGGCCCGACGAAACCGGGCCGGCAACCGATCCTCCGTCTCCTGGATTCGCATCAGGCCCGTGTTATCCAGGAACACATTCGTCAAACCCGGCTGCCACGTGCCGAGATCGCCACCTTTTTCGACGGTGAATGCTCCGCCCGGAGATCCCGACACCAGGAACCGGTTGGTTGCCGATCCCCCATCGCCCGATCCATTTTCAAATTGATAATCGAGGATCTGCGCCGGGGCCGTCTGGCATCGGAGGATGGCGCCTTCCACCCCCACCGCCACCAGCTGGTGGGGCTCGCCCGCCAAGGCAAACAGCGATTTCAAAGTGATGTTCCCCGCACGCGTCCACTGAACCGCGTCGGGGCTTTGCAGCACAATCCCCTGGCTGCCCACCGCCACCAGCCGGTCCTCGAGCCGCAGGACATCGTTGAGCCACTGCGAAACCCCGCTGGCTTGCGCCACCCACGCGAGGCCATCGCCGCTGGTCAGGATCGTCCCGCTTTCGCCCACCGCCACCAGCCGGTCTCGAATCCATCGCACTCGGTAAAGCCAGTTCGTCGTCCCCGATTCCCGCGGCGCCCAGGTCTCCCCATCCGCGCTATGCAGGATGGCGCCTCCATCTCCCACCGCCACCACACCTCCCGGAAATGCAGCCATGCTCGATAGAAACGCGCCGGTTCCCGTGCTCAGCGGCGTCCAGCTTGCCAGGTCTGGGCTCCGCAATAATGTGCCCTGCCCTCCACACACGAACCACTGCCCATTCCATGCCATCACGCCCTGCAGGTCGTTGGTCGTGGGACGCGGCTCGACGACGTCCCAGATCCATCCCGCCAGGTTCACCGCATTGGTCACTCGGTTGGTGACGGTCGATCCGCCGTCGATGAGGACAGTCTCCGTCACGACGTTGGTCCACTGGTCGGGGCTATGGATCATCGTGCCATGCGTGCCCGCCGCCAGCAAACCTGCCGGCCCCTGGCCAATCCCGAGAAAAACCGAGTTCGTCGCTCCCGATGGCACCCACTCCAGGTCCCACTCCGCGCCGTCCTCGCTGGTCTGCACGACCGCCTTGTCTCCCACGGCCACATAGCGTCCATCGCGCCGGATCACGTCCCACAGCCATGCGTAAACCGAGTCGCTCAGCGTCAGCCAATCGAAATCCGCCCACGCGCTCGCCCGCCCCCCGGCCACGAGCATTCCCGTCCGGCCTCCCGCCAGGATGTTCGCTCCATCCCAGATCGCCGAATAATAGGTCCAGGCGGGCGCCGGCAGGCTCTTGCTGGCGCTCGTCTCGCTGGACCAAACGTATTGGGTCCCCGATCGCTCGCCCCGCCACAGCCCGCCATCCCCGATCAGCCATCGCACCGTGCTGTCGCCAGCGACCGCATGGAGATGGTTCGTGATCCCCCCCCCCCCAAGCGCCGCCCAGCTCGATCCCGTGGCGCTCGTGAGCACCACCCCCACATCGCCCACCGCCCAAAACCGGTCGCCCAGCCACGACACGCGGTTCAGATGCGTGGCCACCCGGCGCGTCAGCGCCCGCCAATACCGGCCATCGGTGCTGCTGGCCATGCTGCCGTCCTCTCCGACCGCAACGAACAGGTGGTTCCCAAACGCCACCCCCCGCAGCCAATCGTTGAACGGTGCAGCCTGCCGCTCCCAATGGATCCCGTCGCCGCTGGCATAAATGGCCCCCCGGTCCCCCACCGCCACCGCCAATCCCAGCTCCGCGGAGATCGCGACCGCTTCCAGCCAGTCCTCGGTCCCCAGATCGATCGCATGAAAACGGTTGGTCGGACCCTCCGCATACAACACCGTCCCCCCCTCCCCCGTGACGATCAGCCGGCTCCCGAGCTGGCCCATGGCCCGCAGCGCCTTCGAGGTGCCCGTCTCCCGCACTGCCCATAAGTCCAGGTCCATGCTGGCATAGAGCCGGCCGCGCTCCGACACCACGAAATACCAGCCGTTGGTCGAGAAGAGGTCGAAGACATGGCTGCCCATGGGCCGCGGATTCGCCCAGTTCCACGCCAGATCTGCCGCCCCTGCCGCCCACGCCACCATCCACGCCAATCCGATCGGCATCCATCGGCTGCCGGCCATGCCCCGCCGGCACAATCGCTTCACGCACCAGTCATGCATACAATCTTGACCGCCGGGATTCATACGCATTGCCGCCCCTGCTCGCGAGCTTTTTCGGCTCTTTTTGCGCTTGGCCCATGGGCGATGCTCAGGCTATCTATTCCCTGTTGCCGTCGGAGGCCGCCTCTGGACGAAGACCCGCTGCTTCCAATGCGGCTCGGCGCCCGGCTCCAAAGGCGGCGCCGGCGCCGATCATGCACCTATGCGGATGCGCCAAAGGATCCATGATGCCCTCCAAGCCGTGGGCGAGCTGAGCATGCTCCTGGCCGAGGCGGTCCGCGCGTTGGCCCGGGGCCGCCTGGACGTCCAGGACCTGACCTACCAGTTCTATTTCCTCGGCGCCCGATCCCAAACCGTTGTCCTCATCACCGGCGCCTTCACCGGCTTGGTCCTTTGCGCCCAGACCTTTTTCCAGTTCCACAAGGTCAAAATGGACACCGCCACCCTCGCCGTCGTCAGCGTGTCCATGAGCAGCGAGCTGGGCCCCGTGCTCACCGCTCTGATGGTCGCCGGCCGCGTGGGCGCCGCCATGGCCGCCGAGCTCGGCACCATGCGCGTCACCGAGCAGATCGACGCTCTCCGCACCCTCGGGGCGCACCCGGTGGATTATCTGTTGCTTCCTCGATTGGCCGCCACCGTGCTGGCCATGCCCCTGCTCACCGCCGAGTCCGTCGGCATCGGCGTCGGCGCGGCCTACGCCCTCGGCGTCGGCCTCCTGGGCATCGATGGCGCCTACGCCTGGGCGAACATGGTCCGATACACCGGGCTCAACGAGCTCATCATGGGGCAAATCAAGGGAGTCGTCTTCGGACTGCTCATCGCCCTCATCAGCTGCTACAAAGGCCTCCATTGCCCACTGGGCGCCGAAGGCGTCGGCCGCGCCACGACCGAGGCCGTGGTCTGGTCATCCATCGCCGTCCTGATCGGCAACTTCTTTCTGACGTTGCTCCTGACCCGCTTGCTGGAGGGCCTCTCATGATTCAGGCCCAGGGAATCGTCCGCCGGTTCGATGGCCGCGTGGTCCTCAATGGCGTCGATTTCCGGATCGCCGAAGGCGAAGCCGCTGCCATCATCGGCCGCAGCGGCTGCGGCAAAAGCGTCCTCCTCCGCATCCTCATCGGTCTGCTGCCCGCCGATTCCGGACGCGTCGTCGTTCTTGGGCACGACCTCGGCGCCCTCGATGAGCGCGGCCTGCTCGAGATCCGCCAGCAGTGCGGCATGCTCTTCCAGGCCGCCGCCCTGTTCGATTCGATGACCGTCGAGGAAAATATCGGCTTCCTCCTCCGCCGCCAGGGCCAATGCTCGACAGCCGAGCTCGCCCGCCGCGTCGCCGAGGCGCTCGACCTCGTCGGCCTCCCCGGCATCCAGGCCCAAAAACCCGCCGAGCTGTCCGGCGGCATGCGCAAGAGAGTCGGCCTGGCCCGCGCCATCGTCCACCGCCCTCGGATTGTCTTCTACGATGAGCCAACCACCGGCCTGGACCCGGTCTCGGCCGACAGCATCGACCGCCTCATCGAGCAGGTTTGCGCCAAGTTCCACATCACCACAGTCGTCGTCACCCATGACATGCGGACCGTCCGGCGCATCGCTCAGCGCGTCCTGATGCTCCACGAGGGGCGCGTCTACGCCTCCGGCACCCCCCCGGAGATCTTCGGGTCTGCCGACCCCGTCGTCCGGCGATTCGTGGACGGCGTCTCCGACCCTCGCGAAGTCACACTATGAAACCCGCATCCATGACCTGGCGCGTCGGCCTGTTCGTCTCGATCGGCCTGATCCTGCTCGCCGGGATGGCCTTGCTCTTCTCGAAAGGCATCTCTTTCTGGCAGCCCACCTATGGCCTGATCCTCAAAACCGCCAACGTCAGCGGCATCAAATCCCGCGCCAGCGTCCTCCTGGCCGGCATCCCCGTCGGCATGGTCGTCAGCGCCGACCTCGCTCCCGACGGCAAATCCGTCTACGTCAACGTCCGCATTCACCGCCGCTATATCATCCGCAAGGACGCCGTGTTCACCATCGAGCAGGCGGGCTTCCTCGGCGACCAATACATCGCTGTCACCCCCCAAAGCCACGAGGCGCCCCCGCTCCAGGAAGGGGCCGTGGTCATCTGCCAGGAACCGTTCAACCTCCAGGAGGCCGCCCGATCGGCCGTCGACTTGATCCAGGGCGCCGACCGCGCCGTCAACACGCTCGACACCGCCGTGCGGCGCATCGACCGCGCCCTGCTCTCCGAGTCAACTCTCACCAACGTCGCCGCCAGCCTCACCAACTTCCCGATCCTCATCGATCGCGCCGCGTCGGTCGCCGTCACCCTCGACCATCTGGTCGCGTCCAACCAGGTCCACGTCAGCTCCACCCTGAGCAATCTCGCCCTCTTCTCCCAGCGCCTCAGCCTGCTGGGGCTCGAGTTCCAGGAAATGCTCGAGACCAACCGAGGCGACATCGAACACACCCTCGAGCATTTCGCATCGGCGGGGAACCGCATCGATGCCCTCCTCGCCCAGCTCCAGGAGGGACGCGGCCTCGCCGGCAGCCTCCTCCAGGACCCGTCGATCCAGTCCCAGTTCAGCCTGCTTCTCAGCAACCTCACCGAGGTCAGCGCCAACCTCAAAAACCATGGCCTTCTCTACAAGCCCCGCGCGCCCCGCGCCGCCCGGCCCAGCACCCCAATCTACTCCGGCCGCAAACCGTAACCCCCCGCATACATCAGGACTCATCAGGACTAATCCATCTGGATAAAATGGGTCGACCCCTATTCTGAAAAAGCTGTTGGCGGTCCAAAAACAGAGCGTGCAGATTCAACGCATGAGCGGTGTCTTGGAAATCGAGTCGGCGCTACGTCAGTTGGCCCGGCAGGACAAGTGGCAGATCGCTCGCTGGCTGCTCGAGGACTTGGAGGAGAACGGTCAGACTGCGAGCGATAAGCGGACTGCCCCCGCGCCTCTGCGGCTGCCGGATTACGCGGCGCACCGGCGTCGCATCTTTGGCGACAAAGTCCTGCCCAACATGGTTCTGGCCGCACGGGATGAGGAGCGGTGGTGAACACCTACGCAGACACCAGTTTCTTTTTCTCGCTCTACGCCACGGACGCCAATTCACCCAAAGCGGACACATGGCGACAGGAGTTGCTCCTTGAACCATTCCTCGTTTGCGGTAGTCTGATTTCATGGAATGGGTCACCATCTATCGCGCGTTCAACCCCGCCGAAGCCCAGGTAATCCGGTCGCGCCTCGACGCTGCCGGTTTCGAGGTCAACATGGCCGATGAGATCGCCGCCATGAGCATCGAAGGCTATTCGCTGGCCGCCGGCGGCATTCGCGTCCAGGTCCACCCCGCGGCGGCCGAGGATGCCCGCCGCCTCATCCAGTCGGGTTCCGACACCCAGTCCCCCTCATGAAGCCGCGCCAGACCGACCATCTCCGTCAATTGCAGGGCCGCCTGGAAGCCGGCGAGCTCTCCCTGGACCCCGCCGTCCGAAACGACCATGCTTCGGATAAATGGCTGATGTCCGTCGTGCCCGACGCCGTGGCCCGCCCCCGGACCACCGCCTCCGTATCTGCCATCCTCCGCTTTGCCCACGAACATCGAATCCCCGTCACCCCCCGTGGCGCCGGCCACGGCTATGCCGGCGGCTGCGTCCCGGTTCACCGGGGCATCGTCCTTTCCTTGGATCGCCTCAACCGCATCCGGCAAATCCACACGGGCGACTTCGTCGCTGTGGTCCAGGCCGGCGTCGTCACCGCCAACCTCCAGGCCGCCGTCGAAAGAAAAGGGCTGTTCTACCCTCCCGATCCCGCCAGCCGCGCCGAATCCTTCATCGGCGGCAATATCGCCACCAACGCCGGCGGCCCCCGCTGCCTCAAATACGGCGTCACCCGCGACTATCTCCTCGGCCTCGAGGTGGTCCTGGCCAACGGCACGATTCTCCGCCTGGGCAGCCGCACCCATAAAAACAAAACCGGTTTCGACCTGGCCCGCTTCTTTGTCGGCTCCGAAGGCCTCCTGGGTGTCATCACCGAGGCGACGCTGAAATTGATCCCTTTGCCCCCCTGCCGCGCCTGCCTGTCGGTCGGCTTCCCGACCATGGCCGACACCGCCCGCGCCATCCGTGCCATCTTCGCCTCCGGCATCCTCCCCTCGGCCGTCGAGGTCGCCGATGAGTTCACGCTCGCCGCCGCCCAGAAACGGACCGGCAGCCGGCTCTTCGCCGGATCGCGCGCACACCTGATCGTCGAGATCGACGGCCAGGAACGGTCCGTCCGCTCGGAGCTGCGCCACACCGAGCGCATCATCCGCGCCTGCCAGCCGCGCTTTGTCCACCGCGCATTTGGCGGCCCTGCCTGCGAGGCCATCTGGCAGGTCCGGCGCGAGTTCTCGGCCGCTCTCAAGGATACCGGCCTGAAGAAGATGAACGAGGATATCACCGTGCCCCGCGGCCGCCTCGAGGATCTCTTCCGGTTCACCGCCCGGTTGCAGGCCCGACACGGCCTGCCCGTCGCCTGCTTCGGCCATGCCGGCGATGGCAATATCCACGTCAATGTCATGGTGGACGAATTCAAACCCGGCTTCGAGACGCGCCGCGATGCCGCCCTCGACGAGCTCTTCCAGCGCGTCCTGTCCTGGGGCGGAGTCATCACCGGCGAGCACGGCGTGGGCCTCGCCCGCAAACGATGGTGGCCCCTCGCCACCTCCCCCGAAATCCGCGCCTTCCACCGAACCATCAAACGCGCGCTCGATCCCCGCGGCATCCTCAACCCGGGCAAGTTCGTCTAGTGCCGCCGCAACACCTCGAGCAGACGGCGGTCCAAGCGATGCCCCTGCCACTCCTCGTACTCGATATCGCGCCGCCCGGAATCGAGTATGCCGAACGATCCCCGGAAATTCCAGAGCGCATACCCGATCCCATGCCCATGGAGCACCTCCATGACATCTGTGAACCAGGCCAGGAAAACGTCGTAGGGCGTCCGGTTGAAACATCCGCACTCGCCGCAGTGCACCCCGATGCCCGTCCGGGCCAGCTCTCCCCAAGGCGCAAACCGCTCCTCGAGCTTCCGACGATCCGCCTGGATGCTCCCATCCGCGCTCTTTAGCGGCCACGCCGGCATCGGGAAACTCGAGTTCCGGTCCACCCATCCCGCCCGGTAATGGCTGATCCCCGCCGGCCAATACGCATGCACGCTCTGAGCCACCCCCGCCGGGATCATCTCCTTCACAACTTCTGTCCCCACGTTCAATCCGTCGATAATGACGATCCGATCCTCCCGATGCTTGCGAATGGCCTCCGTCGCCCGGGTCATCACCCGCGCATAGTCCGCCCGCGACATGTAGCCCTCCCGCGCCCGCGGCGCCTCGTTCACCAGATTGAAGCTCAACGCTTCCCGCGGCACCCCCCGGTATCGCCGCGCGAACAGCTCCCAGTGCCACACGAACGCTTCCTCCGCCCGCGCATCCGACCACAGCACGAACGGCTCGCGCTCCGGATCGTTGATGCAATACCCTGGAGCGCGATGAAAGTTCAGGCTCAAATGCAGACCGTATTTCCGGCAGAGCTCGACCGCCCGATCCACCCGCTCGAGCACGCTCTCTTTCGCCTTCGTCACATCCTCCACCGCCAGCTTCCGCGTCGCCTTCCAGTCCGAGTCCACCCACATCCAGTAGTCCATCGGCAGCCGGACGAAATCGAAACCCCAGTCTCGTATCCACCGCAGATCGTCCTCGCGCACCTCCCCGCGCCCCTCCTCCCCCGAGCTCAGCGCCTGAAAGAAATTCGTCAGATTGAATCCCCGCCAGCGCGGCATCCCAGGCCGCTCGATCCGCTCCGCCGCCACGCCTTCGCCCATGGCCCATTCCATCCCCATCACTCCGCCCGCCGCCGCCATCGCCGTCCCCAGAAAATTCCGGCGCGTCATCGATCCCTGCCGATCCTCGAATCGATCGTCGATTGAATGCTTGGTGTTCATGGTCCCCCACCATGCCACCGCCCCCCCCTGTTGCCGATCAAAATCTGCCCTGGCTCGATCTCCGATCCATGGAGAAGCAAAGCCGCCCTCGTCCGGGCTGCGCATAATTTGCGCACTTACCGGTGAATTGGGTAATAGTTGCGCAAACTCAGCTCCGGCAAGCCCTTGCCTCCCTCTCAAAACCGCCTGCGGCGGCTTGGCACTCCTCTTGCTATTGCAGTCGATCGTTTTGGCCCTCAGGCAGCAATTTGCCCCGGGGGACTAGACGCAAACCAACAAACACCTGACTGGATGGCGATATGCAGAAAACTTTGACAACCCTCGTGGCTGGCCTTGGGCTGGCTTTCCTCTTAACGGGCTCGACCTCGACACAAGCCCAACAACCCCCGCAACGCCAGGGACGCGGCAACTTCGACCCGGCCCAGATGCGCGAGCGCATGATGGAACGGTACCGCGAACAGCTCGAAGTCACCAACGACGCCGAATGGAAGCTCATCGAAGCCCGCATCGAGGCCGTCTCGGAGGCCCGCCGCGGCACCATGGGCGGCTTCGGCGGCTTCGGAGGCATGGGCGCGCGGCGCACCGGCGGACCCGGCCAGCCCGGGCAGCCCGGCCAGGGCGGCCCCGGCGGATTCGGAGGCGAGCCAAATCCTGAAGTCGCCGCCCTCCAGAAGGCCATCGAAGACAAGGCTTCCAATGCCGAAATCAAGGCCAAGCTGACCGCCCTGCGCGAGAGCCGGAAGGCTGCCGAGCAGAAGCTCGAGCAAGCCCAGGAAGAGCTCAAGAAGCTCCTCTCCGTCCGCCAGGAAGGCCAGGCCGTCATGATGGGCCTCCTCCGCTAGCCAGTGATTGATTGGCGGCCGCCGTAACTCCACAGGCCAACCACGGTGGCGCCACCAGGAGCCGGCGCGCGGGCAACCGCGCGCCGGTTAAACTCTCAATCCCCATCTTCCATGAAAGAGCTGCTGCAGCGAATGGTCGAGTCCCAGCAATTGTCGATCGAGGACGCGGACACACTCGAGCAGCAGTCCCAGCGGCCGGACAGCTCCAAACCCCAGTCCGAGGAGGACGTCCTCCAATGGCTGGCCCACGAATACGAGCTCGGCTATTCGGCCCTCGATGACATCAAGCCCGACCGCCAGCTCCTTTCTCTGTTCCCCGCCCGGATCCTCTTCAAGGAACAGCTCCTCCCCCTCCAGCGGGTCAACGGCTCGGTCGAAGTCGCCACCAGCCGGCTGTTCGCCACCCGCGGCCTCGACACGCTCAAAACCCTGACCGGGCTGCGCCTCAAGCCCATCCTGGCCCCCACCGAAGCCATCCAGCGCGAGATCAAGAAGCGCCTCGGCGTCGGCGCCGACACCATCGACACCCTCGGGGAGGAAGCCCCGCTCCAGGTCGTCGAGGAAGGCGAGCGCGAGGATACGGACCTCGATACCGCCGCCGAAGACGCCTCGATCATCCGGTTCGTCAACCAGGTCCTCCGCGACGCCATCGATCTCCGCGCCTCCGATATCCACCTCGAACCGTTCGCCGACGAGCTCCGCATCCGCTACCGCATCGATGGCGTCCTCCAGGAAGTCCCCGTCCCCGCCCAGGTCAAACGCTTCCAGCCCGCGATCGTCTCCCGCGTCAAAATCCTCAGCCACCTCAATATCGCCGAAAAACGCCTCCCCCAGGATGGACGCATCAAGATCCGCATCAACAATATCGAGGTCGATATCCGCGTCTCGATCATCCCCATGCTCCATGGCGAGGCGGTCGTCCTCCGGCTCCTCCGCCAGGACACCTCGCTCTACCACATGACGGACCTGGGCATGGCCGAACGAGAGTTCTCCCTCTTCCAGAACGTCCTCGGCCTCCCCCACGGCATCGTCCTCGTTACCGGACCCACCGGCAGCGGCAAAACCACCACCCTCTACACCGCCCTGAACGAAATCAACGACGCCGTCCGCAAAATCATCACCATCGAGGATCCCATCGAATACCAGCTCAAAGGCGTCAACCAAATCCAGGTGTCCGAAAAGGCCGGGCTCACCTTCGCCCGCGGTCTCCGCTCGATCCTCCGCCACGATCCGGATGTCGTCCTGATCGGGGAAATCCGGGACCAGGAGACCGCCCAGATCGCCGTCCAGGCATCCCTCACCGGCCACCTCGTCTTCTCCACACTTCATACCAACGACGCCCCCGGCGCCCTCACCCGCCTCGTTGATATGGGAGTCGAGCCCTATCTCGTCGCTTCCTCCCTCGAAGCCGTGCTCGCCCAGCGATTGGTCCGAGTGCTCTGCACCCACTGTAAAACCCAAGACCTCTCTCCCACGGTCCAGGCCCTCCAGGAATCCCAGCCCGCCCTGCGCGGCTCGACCCTCTTTCGAGCCGTCGGCTGCCGCGAATGCCGCCAAACCGGCTACGTCGGCCGCCATGCCATCTTCGAGATGATGAGCTTAACCACCGATCTTCGCCAGATGATCCTCAAGAACTGCTCCAGCGGCGAGATCCGCGAAACCGCTCGCCGGCACGGAATGAGCACCCTCCGCGAGGACGGCTGGCGCCTCGTCCGCCAGGGGATCACCACCCCGGACGAGGTCATCCGCGTCGCCAAGGACCAGGCCCTGGACAACCCCTCCTGATCCATGATCGTCTTCGAATATCGAGCCCTTCAGTCCGACGGCGCCATCGCCGAAGGCACTCTCGAAGCCGAAGGCCGCCAGGATGCCCTCCGCCGCATGGCCGCCAGCGGCCTCCGGCCCGTCCGCCTCAACGAACGGCCCCGCCCCGCCGAGAAGTCCGATCCCGCCGGCTTTTCCCTCCGGATCCAGTCCCGCAAGATCACCGGCCGCATGCTCGAGGACTTCACCCGGCTGCTCTCCAGCCTGCTGGCCGCGGGCATCCCCCTGAGCCGCGCCCTGGTCATCCTCTACAAGGAGGCCGCCGCCCCCATCGCCAGCCAGAAATGGAAGGAGATCCACGACCTGGTCATCGACGGATTGTCCCTGGCCGATTCCATGGCCCAGTCGCCTCAGGTGTTCCCGCGCGTCTATGTCGCCATGGTCGAGGCCGGCGAGACCGGCGGCTTCCTCGATGTCGTCCTGGGCCAGATCGCCGATTTCCAGGCTCGCGACAAGGAGCTTCGGTCCAAGATGCTCACCGCCCTCCTTTATCCGACGATCCTCCTGGTTCTGGCCATCGGCGTGCTCACGTTCCTGCTCGTCTTCTTCATCCCGCGATTCCAGGTCATCTTCGAGGGATTCGGCGGCTCGCTGCCCCTCATCACCCAGGTCATTGTCGGCGCCAGCACGGTCCTCCGCTCCTATGGCCTCATCGTCGCCATCGTCGCAGCGGTCGCCTTTTTCATGCTCCGCAACTGGCTCCGCTCCCCCCAGGGCAACCGCGTCCGCGAGCAGGTGATCCTCAAAGCCCCGGTCGTAGGCGCCCTGGTCTCCAAGTTCGCCATGGCCCGCTTCTGCCGGATGCTCGGCACCCTCCTCGGCGCCGGCGTCCCTCTCATCAACGGCCTCCAGGTCGCCCGCCGTTCCATCGGCAATCAAACGCTCATCGATGCCGTCTCCGCCAGCATCGAGCGCGTCCAGAAAGGCGAGCCGCTCGGCGTCAGCCTCGCCGGCTGCCCAACCCTCTTCAGCGGCGCCGTGCTCGAAATGGTCTCCGTCGCCGAGGAGAGCGGCCGCCTCGACCAGGAGCTCGTCCGCCTCGCCAACGTCACCGAGTCCGACCTCGACCGCCAGATGAAGACCGCCGTCGCCCTGGCCGAGCCCCTCATGCTCTTCTTTATCGCCGGTTTCATCGGAACCATTTTCATCGGCATGGTCATCCCGATCTTCACTATCCAAGATTATATCAAATGAAAACTTGCACCCGTCCGAACCCCTCCTCTCCCGAAGGCCATCCCGGCCTCCGCCGGCGCCCCGCCGGCGGGTTCACCCTGGTCGAGCTCCTCCTGGTGCTCGTCATCCTCGGCACCCTGGCGGCCATCGTCGTCCCCAAGTTCTCCGGCCGCACCGAGCAGGCGCGCATCACTGCCGCCCAGGCCCAGATCGCCAATTTCGGCATCGCCCTCGACGCCTTCGAGGTCGATGTGGGCTATTACCCCAAAGGCAAGGACGGGCTGCTCGACCTGGTCGAGCAGCCCCGCGAGGCCCTCAATTGGCGCGGCCCCTATGTCAAAGGCGAAATCCCCAAGGACCCCTGGGGCAACGAGTATGTCTATGAATGCCCCGGCCGCCAAAACGAGACCGCCTATGACCTCATGTCCTCCGGCCCCGATGGCCAGGCTGGCAATGAAGATGACATCACCAATTATCAGACCCGATCCCGGCGCTAATCGGCGGGCCTTCACCCTCATCGAGCTGATCCTCGTCCTCGGAATGCTCGGCGCCGTCATCGCCCTCGCCGCCCCCCGCCTCGCCCGCTTCTACCGCGGACGCGCGATCGAGATCGAGGCCCACCGGTTCCTCACGCTCACCCGCTTCGCCCAAAACCGCGCCATCTCCGCCGGCATCCCCACGATCGTCTGGCTCAACCACGAGACCGGTTTCTACGGCCTCCAGGAGGAAGGCGCCGCCGTCTATGAGGTTCCCCAGCAGCGCCGCCTCGAGGCCTCCCGCAACCAGATCCACGAATACCAGCCCGTCGAGTTCCAGCTCGCAACCAACCTCTCCTTCCAAATCGATCCCCACCATCCCCTGACCAACCAAATCGCTATTATCCGGTTCCTCCCCGATGGCGCCATTGACGAAAACAGCCTGGCCATGGTCCTGCTCTGCGACGACACCGCCGACGAGACTCCCATCCCGATCATCCCGTCGCGCAACCGCCTGCACTATGAGATTACCGAGCCCACCAATCTGTGGTTCTACACGACCCGGTAGGCCTCGGCCCCGCGCGGCGTTCACGTTCGCCGAGGTCCTCGCCGCCATGGTCTTCATGGCCATCGTCATCCCCATCGCCATGCAGGGGCTCAGCCTCGCCAACCACGCCGGCGTCGCCGCCGTCCGCAAAACCGCCGCCACCCAGCTCGCCGACCGCCTCCTCAACGAGCTCACCCTCTCCAATCAGTGGAGCTCTTCGAGCCTCAACGGGGCATTCGACGAGCCCTGGACCGGATACCGCTGGCAGCTCTGGCGCGATCCGTGGACCGAAAACGCCCTCCGCCTCATCACCGTCGAGGTCTTCTACCCCGTCCAAAACCAGGAGCATAGCGTTCGGATCAGCACCCTCGTCCCGGAAGTCACGCTATGAGGATGCCCCCCCTCCAATCCGCACTTTCTTCGCCCTCGACCCCATCGAGATCAGCGGCCACCCATGCCTTTACGCTGGTCGAGATCCTCATCGCCACCCTCATCTTCAGCCTCATCCTCGTGGCCATGAACACCACCTTCTCCGCCGCCCTGCGGCTCCGCGCCCGCACCACGGAGCTGGTCGAGGATGCCATCCCCATCCAGCGCGCCCTCGCCGTCATCAAGCGCGACCTCCAGTGCATCCTCCCTCCTGGCGGCACGTTCGCCGGCTCGATGACCGCCGAAAACGGCAGCGATCCCCGCCTCTCCCGCCTCGAGTTCTACACCGCCAGCGGCAGCCTCGATAATAATTCCTGCTGGGGCGACATCCAAAAGGTCGCCTATTATCTCCAGGAACCCGAATGGCGCAACCCCACCAATGGTTACGACCTCGTCCGCACCGTCACCCGCAATCTCCTCCCCTCCACCGTCGAGGAATACGAGACCACACCGCTCCTCCATGACATCGAGGGGTTCCGGTTCCAATGCCATGACGGCTCTCAATGGATCGATACGTGGGATCCCGACACCGAGGAGATCCCTCTCCCCCAGGCCGTTCTCGTCGCCATCCAGCGCCGCCAGCACGACCTCGAGTTGAACCGGGGCTCCCGCCGCCCCGATGAGGTCTGGATCGAGATGCTCGTCCCCGTCGCCATCGAATCCAACACCAACCAGACCAGCGGCGCCTCCAGCACCAACTCCGCTTCCACCGCCGCATCTGCCAGCACCTCCAGCACCGGCGGCGCCAGCGGCAGCCCCAATACCGGCGGCGGATCGAGCACCGGCGGCCCCGGCGGCGGCGCCACACCCAGCCGAAACCGATGAGATTCTCCTCTCCATCCCGATCCCCCCAAGAGCGTCCGCTCCCCGCCGCCGCCCCCGCCGGATCGGTCCTCATCATCGTGCTGTGGATCACCTTCGGCCTCATCAGCATCGCCCTCTATTTCGGACACTCGATGCTGCTGCACTTCCGCGCCGTCGAGCACGATGCCGCGGGCGCCCAGGCCGAACAGGCCATCGCCGGCGCTATCCGCTACATCGGCTGGGTCGTCACCAACTACGCCGACATCGGAGAGATGCCCTTCGACCAGGACTGCGGCTCCGAGGCCGTCCGCATCGGCGATGCCACGTTCTGGCTGATCAGCCGATGCGATCCCGAGGACGCCACCGAGGTGCCTGTTTACGGGCTCATGGATGAAGCCTCGAAGCTCAATCTGAACACCGCCACGCTCGAGATGCTCCAGGCCCTCCCCCTCATGACCGAGGAGCTGGCGGCCGCCATCATCGACTGGCGCGACACCAACAGCGAAGCCTCCGCCAACGGCGCCGAATCCGAAACGTACCTGCGCCGCACCCCGCCCTACCGCGCCAAGGATGCCCCCTTCGAATCCGTCGAGGAGCTCCGGCTCCTGTCCGGCGCCTCCGACGAGATCCTCTTTGGCGAGGACACCAATCGCAACGGCGTTCTCGACCCGAACGAGAACGACGGCGATGCCACCCTCCCGCCCGACGATCGCGACGGCGTCCTCGATCCCGGACTCATCGAGTATTTCACCGTCTACACCCGCGAATCGTCTCTTCGCAGCGACGGCACCAACCGCATCAGCGTCTCGAGCGCCACCAACCAGGAGCTCGCCTCGATCCTGCAGGAATTCCTCGGCCAGGAACGCGCCGCCCAGGTCCAGTCCCAGCTCGCCGGCAGCACCAACATCGCCAGCCTCCTCGAGTTCTACATCCGCAGCGGCCTGTCCATCGAGGAGTTCGAGGAGATCGATGGCTACCTCGTTGCCACCAACCAGATGGCGGGCCTCGTCAATGTCAATACCGCCTCCGCCGTTGTCCTGGCCTGCATCCCAGGCCTCGATTCGGAAAAGGCCGATCAGCTGGTCGCTTACCGCCGCGCAAAGTCGATCGACCAGACATCGATCGCCTGGGTCGCCGAAGTCCTCGATAGCCAAACCGCCATCCAGGCCGGCCCTTACCTCACGTCCCGCACCTTCCAGTTCGGCCTCGATATCGTCGCCCTCGGCCAGAACGGCCGCGGCTACCGCCGCCGCTGGGTCGTCCTCGATACCACCGAAGGCCGGCCGAAAATCATCTACCAGCGCGACCGCGCCCGGCTCGGCTGGGCCCTGGGCGCCGAAACCCGCAAAGACTGGCTGGCCAAAATGGAGTTACGCTGATGCTCAGCATCCAATCCCATCGCCCCGCTTCGCTCATCGGCCTCCACCTCGATGGCCGCAACCTGGATGGCGTCCTCATCCACCGGTCCAACGGCAGCTACCGGATCTCCCAGACCTTCAGCATCCCGCTGACCTTGGATCCGTTGACCAACGATCCCGAGCTGGTCGGCCGCGAGATCCGCAACCACCTCGACCAGGCCGGCATCCGCGAGCGCCATTGCACCGTCTGCCTCCCCTCGAGTTGGGTCCTGACCCTCGCATGCAAGATCCCCGATATCCCCGAGGCCGACGTGCCCGGGTTCCTCCAGCTCGAAGCCGAGCAAGGATTTCCGTATGACCCCGCCGACCTGGCCATCTCCACCTCCCGCTTCCGCCTCCCCAATGGCGACCAGCACGCATCCCTGTTGGCCGTCCCCCAACATCACCTCGTCCTCCTGACCAAAACGCTCCGCGCCGCCCGACTTAAACCCATCAGCCTCTCCCTCGGCATCACCGCCCTCGAGCCTTACACCCCCACCCCGGCCCCCAGCCAGCTGAGCTTGGGCGTCGGCCAGACCGGTATCGACATGCTCGTGTCCGCCCCCGGCGGAATCGCCGCGCTCCGATCGCTCGAAGGCGTCATCGAAAAGGACGGCGCCGACCACCAGCCGGACTTCGACATCCTGGCGCGTGAAATCCGGATCACCCTCGGCCAGCTGCCCCGCGAGCTCCGCGATACCATCCGCCAGGTCGTTGTCTATGGCGGATCTCCCACCGCGGAATCCCTGATCGAGCACATCCGGCCGATCGCACGCTCGCTGGGCATGTCGGTCGAGCCCGGATCGATACCCCGGGTCAACGGCAGCGAGTTCCCTCAGCTGGCTCGCACCAGCACCGCCTCCGCCCTCGGCCTTGCCGCGCGCCACATCCAGGGACAGCCGTGCCTCTTCGAGTTCCTCCCGCCTCGCGTCAGCCCGTGGACCCAGTTTGTCAACCGCTTCGCGTCGCGGCGCATCGCTTACACCGGCGCCGCGGCCGCCGCCCTCGTCCTCCTCATCGGATCCGCGTTTCTCATCCAGCAGTGGCGGCTCTCGTCGCTCGAAAACCGCTGGCAATCCATGCAGCCCCGAGTGAGCCTCGCCGAAGGCCTCCAGACCAAGACCCGCGCTTACCGCCCCTGGTTCGACGAGTCCGCCCCCACGCTCCGCATCCTCCTCCGCATCGTCCAGGCCTATTCCGAGGACGGCGCCGTCTCGGCCAAGAACGTCCAGATCAAGAACGGCAACGAGGTCATTTGCTCCGGCCAGGCCCGCGATAATCAGGCGCTCCTCCAGCTCCTTGACAGCCTCCGCGCTTTCCCCCAAGTCGCCGACCTCAAAACCCAGCAGGTCCGCGGCAAATCCCCTCTCCAGTACATCCTCGCCTTCCGCTGGATCGAAGGAGGCCGCCATGAAGATTAAAAGCCGCGAACATCTCCTCGCCATCGCCGCCATCGCCATCGTCGCGCTCCTGGTCGGCGACCGCCTCGTGCTCACCCCGCTCACCCAGGCCTGGAAAGCACGCTCCGCCCGCGTCGTATCCCTCCAGAAATCCATCCAAAAAGGCGCTTTGTTGCTGGACCGCGAACAGACCATACGCGAACGTTGGTCGATGATGGAAACCAACACGCTGCCCGCCACCGTCTCCGCAGCGGAAAACTCGGTCTTGAAAGCCGTCGACCGCTGGGCCCAGGCCAGCCGCATCAGCTTCACCTCCATCAAACCCCAGTGGAAAGAGCCCAGCCCCGAATTCAAAACCCTCGAGTGCCGCGCCGATGCCTTCGGCAACCTGTCGTCCGTCGCCCGATTCCTCCACGAGCTCGAAACCGATCCGCTCGCCCTCAAAATCGAGGAGATCGAGATCACCTCGCGCGACAACGAAGGCCAGCAGCTCTCGCTCGCCGTCCGCTTCAGCGGCCTGCTCCTCACGGAGAAAAACCCATGAGCCCCACCGCCCCCCATCGCGATCTCCGCGTCGCCGCCTTGCTCCTGATCGGCTGCCTGATCCCCTCCACGCTCGCCGCTGCCCAGGCATCCAATGCCCCCGCCGACCCCCGCAATTTCTCCACGTTCCAGCTCATCCTCGATCGCAACATTTTCAATCCCAACCGCCGCCCCCCGCCCCCTCCCGGCGCCCGCATCGAGCCGCCCCGGACCGCCCGCGTCGAACGGTTCACCCTGGTCGGAACCCTGATCTCCGAAACCGGATCGTTCGCCTTCTTCGACGGCAGCGAATCCCGCTACCAAACGGCCCTCAAACCGTCCGAACGCCTCGGCGATCTCCAGGTCGAGTTCATCACCCCCGATCGAGTCTGCCTCCGCTCGCCCAGCAACCATTTCGAGCTCACCATGGACCTCCAGATGCAGCGCGCCGAAGGCGGCGCCTGGCAGCTCGCCGCCCTGGCGCCCGCCCCCGAATCCGATCGCACCCCCACCCGCCCGCCCGATCGCCCTTCCTTCTCGATCCCGGCGCCCGGCGCTTTCCCTTCCATCCCCGCCGCCGCCGATGCTTTCCGCCGATCCTCCCGCCGCGACCGCGGGGGCGAATCCGATTCCCAGCCTTCCCTCACCGCACCAAGCCCCGCCGCCGAAGCCGCCCCTCCGAGCAGTGCCTCGAGTGGCGCCAGCGAGGATGAAGTCCTCAAACGTCTCATGGAAAAACGACAACAGGAGATCAACTGATGAAACCCGTCAACGCATGGCTGCTGGCCGCTGCGATCGCCATCGTCGCTTCCCCGATCGCCGCTCAAACAACCGATAATGCCGCGCCCCCCGGACCGCAAACCACGGTCACCGTGTCCGCGGCGCCCCAGCCCGAGACCCCCGCGCCCCCAAGCCCGGCGCCCACGAACAATCCTCCCGACAGCCCGCCCGCTGCCGCCCCCGCTGCCGCCCCCGCTGCCGCACCCGAGGCCGGCTCGGCCCCATCGGCACCCCAGGCTGCCCCCCCGCCGGCGCCGCCCGACACGGCCGCGCCGAGTGCGCCCCCTGCCCAGCCGCCTCCCGTCGATCTCACCGCCGCCAACGGCGAAAAAGGCCTCCGGTTCAACTTCCGCGGCGTGCCGCTCGATACCGTGCTGGATTACATCAGCAAGGCCACCGGCCTCATCATCGTCAAGGAAACCGAGGTCCGCGGCCGCGTCGATGCCTGGAGCTACCAGCCCCTCACCCAGGACGAGGCCATCAACCTCCTCAATACTGTCCTCAACAAGAACGGCTACGCCGCCGTCCGCAACGACCGCACCCTCACCATCGTCAGCCGCGACGAGGCCAAGAAACGCGATATCCCCGTCCGCATCGGCGCCGATCCCGAAGCCATCCCCAAGAATGACGAAATGGTCACCCACATCGTCCCCATCCGCTACGCCAACGCCCTCCAGATGACCAAGGATCTCCAGCCGCTTCTCCCCTCCTACGCCAACATGACCGCCAACGAAAGCGGCAATGCCATCGTCCTCACCGATACTCAGGCCGACATCCGCCGCATGGTCCAGATCGTCAAAGCCCTCGATACCTCCATCTCCAGTATCTCCGCCATCCGCGTCTTCCCGCTCGCCTACGCCGATGCCAAGGAGCTCGCCAATATCGTCAAGGAGCTCTTTCCCACCCAGAACACCAGCACCCGCGGCAACGATCCCCGCGCCGAGTTCATGGCCCGTTTCGGCGGCGGCCCCGGCGGGGACCGGGGCGGCGGCCAGGGCAATGCCCCCACCAGCACCGGCGTCAGCGAGGCCCGCCGCGCCGCCTCCCGCGTCGCCGCCGTCGCCGACGAGCGCACCAACTCGCTCGTCGTCAGCGCCCCGGATGAATACATCTCGACCATCGAAGAGCTCGTCCGCGAAATCGACACCAACGCCGAAGACATCACCGAGCTCCGCGTGTTCCACCTGAGCTTCGCCGACCCCGTCGAAACCGCCGACCTCCTCACGAGCCTCTTCCCGACCACCACCTCGACCAGCGGCCGTTCCGCTTTCCAGTTCCGCGGCCCCGGCGGCCCCGGCGGCATGTTCGGCGGAGGCTCCGGCTCGACCTCGACCAGCGATCGCGCCAAGAAAAAAGGCCAGGTCGTCGCCGTCCCCGACCAGCGCACCTCCTCGATCGTGGTCAGCGCTTCGAGCGAAATGATGCCCCAGATCGCCGCCATGATTGCCCAGCTCGACTCCAGCGACGCCAAACGACAGAAGGTGTTCGTCTATTCGCTCGAAAACGCCGATGTCGCCAGCGTCGAGGAGATCCTCCGCAACATGTTCGAGGGGCAAAACACGCGGAACAACAACCGGCGCACCACCACCGGCACCCAAACCCAAAACCCGTTCAGCAATCGATCCAGCTTCGGCCAGGGCACCAGCTCCGGCAACCGCACCGGCGCGAGGAACAGCAGCTCGAGCGGCTCCCGCTAAACCCACCAGTTCACCCCGCCAAACCACCCATCGATTATGTCACACCTCGCCTATCCACGAGCCCGGCTGGCCCTCGCGCTCGGTCTCATTCTGGCGGCCGCGCCTGCGCTCGAAGCTCAGTTCTTCGGCGGCGGCGGTTTCGGAGGCAGCACCACCAGCCGGCGATCGGGCTCCTCCTCGAGCACCCGCACCTATAACAGCTCCGGCGAGATCGGCGAGGCCACGATCACCAGCGACCCCGAAACCCGCCGCCTCATCGTAATCACCGACGAGGAGACCAACCTCCACATCAGCCAGGTGATCACCAACCTCGACCGCCCCAAGCCCCAGGTCCTCATCAAGGTCGTGTTCCTTGAGGTCACCCATAACAAGGGATCCGATATCGGCGTCCAGGGCCAATTCACCCACGTCAATAGCGGCAACACCACCAACGACCTGAGCTCGTTGTTTGGATTGAATACCGTGCCCTTGGAGTTCGGCGGCGCCGGCTTTTACAAGATCCTCAGCGACGATTTCCAGGTCATCGCCCGCGCCATCGCCTCCGCCGGCAAAACCGAGGTCCTCTCCCGCCCCTCCATCATGGCCCGCAATAACCAGGAGGCCGTCATCACCGTCGGCCAGGAAATCCCCTATATCACCGATACCCGCATCACCGACAACGGCCAGACGATCAATACGGTCCAATACCAGGATATCGGCATCATCCTCCGCGTCACCCCCTTCATCACCTCCGACGGCCTCGTCGAGATGATCGTCGCCCCCGAAATCTCGACGCTCACCGATCAAACCGTTCCCATCTCCGAAACCGTCGATGCCTTCGTCATCGCCAAACGCTCCGCCGAGACCGTGGTCGTCACACCCAACGGCCATCCCATCATCATCGGCGGCCTCATGGAAAACCAACAAACCGAATCTGTCCGCAAAATCCCCCTCCTGGGCGATATCCCCCTCCTGGGACTGGCCTTCCGGAGAACCATCAAATCGAACGCGAAAACAGAGTTGATCATCATCCTCACCCCGCATATTGTTAACCAGCCTACGGAAGTCGCCGCCTTGACAAACCATGAACGCCAACAGGCCCAGCTGGTCCCCCAGGCTTTCTCCTCACAGGAATTGGACCGGTTCATCGATGCCCTGCCGGTCAAGGCCGCCGACCCGAACGAGCTGATCGAAGTGCCGCCCTCGACCCGCAAGAAATCCAGCAGCCGGCCCGCCCCCTCCGCAGGCAGCCGGGGAGCCCAGATGACCCCATGATCCTGCCGCGAGCCAACTGGGTGTTCCGTCTGCTCCTGGCCTTGTGGGTCCTGGTGTTTCTCTGGCAGGCCCTCGAACACCAGCGCTTCAAGCGATCCGCCAGGGAAACCGTCATCCGGCGCGCCCGCGACATCACCGGCACTCTCGGCCTGGTCATCCGATCCCAGCGCCGGTTCGGCGGCATGGTCTCCAAACCCCGGCTCGAATCCGCCCTCAACGAGCTCGTCCAGTCCGAGGAGCTCAAAGGCGTCGTGCTCCTCAACGCCGTCGGCGAGGTCATCACCGCCGCCGGTGAATCCGTCGACCTCGGCGCCGCCGGCATGCCCCAGTCCGGCGTCCGCTGGGACCGCCAGTCCGTCACGGTCGTCAACCTGGTCGACCTCGGCGCCATCGTCCCTCCCGATGGCACCAATGCCTCCCCCACCATCGTCATGCCGGAGCCCGACCCGGGACGCCGCGATCCCCGGAGCCGATTCCCCCCGCCCGGCCCTTGGCCCCGCCGCCCCGAAACCAACAGCCTCTCCAATGTCGTCGCCTCCGCTGAACCCGGAGAATCGCGCCCGTCGGAAGCCGCCCCCGGCCCGTCGGGCCAACTCCGCGAGCCCCGCGATTCCCATAACCCGCGCCCATCCCCCGAGCCGCCCGGCGGACCCGACTCTCGACAGAATCGCGGCAGCCGCAGCGAGCCGGGCCAGCCATCCCGCGAACCCCCCGGCTTCTGGCGCCCCCCCTGGATGAACCCCGACGAATACAAAGCCCTCATCGAGCAAAAAGGCCTGCACGGCCTCGCCATGGTCCTCTCCACCAGCGATTACCTGTCCGCCCGCACCCGCGACCTCTGGCTCCGCACCATCATCACCGGCTTCGCCGCAATCGCCGCCGCCGGTTTCGCCTTCGCATGGCGCACCCTGGTCAAATCCTCCGAATACCAGATGCGCCTTGTCCGCGCCAGCGAGCAGAACACCCACCTCCGCGAAATGAATGTCGCCGCCGCTGGCCTCGCCCATGAAACCCGCAATCCGCTCAACATCATTCGCGGCCTCGCCCAGATGATCGCCAAAAGCTCCGATACACCCCAAACCATCCGCGCCAAATCGCTCGAGATCACCGACGAGGTCGACCGCGTCACCGTCCAGCTCAACGAGTTCATCAATTACTCCAAACCCCGCGAGGTCCGCCGCTCTCCCGTCGCCCTCGATGCCGTGGTCGGCGACGTCGTCCGCGCTCTCAAGAGCGACATCGAAGACAAGTCCATCCAGCTCGAGGTCGTCGATGCCCAGCTCACCGTCAACGCCGACCAACCCCTCCTGCGCCAGGCCCTCTTCAATCTCCTCCTCAATGCCATCCAGGCCGTCGCCTCGAGCGGCCAGATCCAGATCGTCGCCCGCAAAGTCCTGCCCGCCGAAGCCAACATCGATATCCACGACAACGGCCCCGGCGTTCCTCCCGAACAGCGCGCCGAGATCTTTCGCCCCTACTTCACCACCCGGAATCAGGGCACCGGACTGGGCCTTGCCGTCGTCAAGCAGATCGTCCTCGCCCACGGCTGGGAGGTCGAATGCCTCGACCGCCCCGGCGGCGGCGCCACCTTCCGCCTGAGCCGCCTCGAGCTCGTCCTGCCCCGACGGTCATGACCCGACCCCCTCCGCACCTCTCGCCCCCGGCCCATCCGCGGATCCTCATCGTCGACGACGACCCCGGCCAGCGCAGCCTCCTCGACTCCTTCCTCCGCGGCCAGGGATTCGACACGCTCCTGGCCACCCACGGCGAATCCGCCCTCGATCTCCTCCAGCGCGAGCCCGTCCACCTCATGATCTCCGACGTCCGCATGCCCGGCATCAGCGGGCTCGAAACCCTCCGCCGCGCCCGCCAGGAACACGCCACCCTCCCCGTCCTCCTCGTCACCGCCTTCGCCGATGTGCGCGATGCCGTCGGCGCCATGCGCGACGGCGCCGTCGATTACCTCGTCAAACCCATCGACCTCGACGAGCTCCTCGCCCTCGCCCGAACCGCCCTCGGCCTCGATGTCAGCCCTCCCCTCCTCGTCGCCGATTCCAAACAGATCCCCCCCCACTTCGTCGCCGCCAGCCCCGCCACCCGGGCCGTGTTCCGCGACGCCGCCCTCGTCGCCGATTCCGATAGCCGCATCCTCATCACCGGCGAAAGCGGCGTCGGCAAGGAGGTTGTCGCCGACCTCATCCACCAGTGGAGCCGCCGATCCGCCGGGCCCCTCGTCAAAATCAATTGCGCCGCTATCCCCGAAACCCTCCTCGAAAGCGAGCTCTTCGGACACGAAAAGGGCGCGTTCACCGGCGCCTTCGCGCCGCGCGTCGGACGCTTCGAGGAAGCCCACGACGGCACGATCCTCCTCGACGAAATCGCCGAGCTCTCGCCCGCCCTCCAGGCCAAGCTCCTCCGCATCACCCAGGACGGCACCTTCCAGCGCATCGGCAACAACCGCGACCGCCTCACCAACGCCCGCATCCTCGCCGCCACCAACCGCGACCTCGAACTCGAAGTCCAGCAAGGCCGGTTCCGACAGGACCTCTTCTTCCGCCTCAACGTCATGGAGATCCGCGTTCCGCCCCTCCACGAGCGCCGCGAAGATATCATCCCCCTCGCCAGCCTCTTCATCGCCGAGTTTACCCAGGGCAAAGCCCGCCTCTCCCCCGCCGTCGTCAGCCTCCTCGAACGCTACCGCTGGCCCGGCAATGTCCGCGAGCTCCGCAATGCCATGGAGCGAGCCACCCTCCTCGCCCGCGGCGAGCTCATCCTTCCCGATCACCTCCCCGCTCGCATCCTTCAATCCGTCCCCGACGCGGTTCCCGATCCCGCCGCCGAGTCCGCCCGCCTCGAAGACATCGAGCGCCACGCCATTCTCCAGGCCCTCCGCGCCAACCATTTCAACCGCACCGAGACCGCCCGCGCCCTCGGCATCAGCCGCCGCGCCCTCCTCTACAAGCTCCAGCACCTCAAAGGCCTCGGCTTCGAGATCGACGCGCCCTGACGCATCCGCCCCCCCCCGCGCCACCGCCCGCCAAATCCTGGCCTGATTCGGCGCTTCGCTCGATCGCTCTCCATTCCCAAGCCGACGCATAGAGTGACAGGTTCATAGTTGGCACGAATTTCTGTATAGAGTGACAGGTTCATAGTTTTGCCCTCCCTTTTTGCGTTTCTTTGCGTTCTCTTGCGGCAAAATAATCGGCCTTTCTCCGCGCGAGAATGACACTTGAATGAATTCTCCTCCAGGGCGAATCGACTCACCGCTTGCAGGTTTCTGGCAAGTGACATCGCACCCGAATCACCAATGCGACAGTTGACAGCGGACCTGTATTATACGATATGACATTATTATGATATTACGAGATACACTATGGTCCGTCCTGCGCGCCCCTTTCACGCCGCCGCCACCGCGGCCGGAGGTCGAGCGGGAGATGCTCTCCCAGCTCACGATCCGCGGCTCGCAGGCGATCGTCCTGACCGGCGTGCGGCGTTGCGGCAAGAGCACGCTCCAGAACCAGCTGATGCGCCGGGCCAAAAACGCATTCTACTGCAACTTCGAGGACACCCGCCTGTTTGGGCTTGGTCCCGAAGATTTCCCGACTTTTTTGTCCGTCCTCGATGAGCTGGCGGGGTTCGATCAACCATTGTTCCTGGATGATGTGCAGGAGATCCAGGAATGGCAGCGACTGGTGCGGACGCTGGTGGATCGAGGACGCGCGGTCTGTTTGACGGGTTCGAACGCCTCGCTGCTGGGCCGCGAGCTGGGATCCAAACTCACCGGCCGGCATCTATCGTTCGAGGTGTTCCCGTTCAGCTACGCCGAGTATCTGGTCTTCACTGGGAAAAAACGCGGCGCCGAATCGTTCCGCGCCTATCTGGACGAGGGCGGTTTCCCGGTCTATTTGCGCGAGCGGCTCGATCCGGTTCTCCAGGAGCTGCTGCGGGACGTTGTCCAGCGCGACGTGGCCGCGCGTCATGGACTGCGCGAAACCCGCCATGTGATGAACCTGCTCCTCTTCCTGCTCGCCAACACCGGGCAGCCCTTCTCGTTTCAGGCCCTGACCAAGAACCTCGCTGTCCCCACCGTCGGACAGACGTCGCGTTACGTGGAATACCTCCAGGACGCCTATCTGTTGTTCGCCGTGCCGAAGTTCAGCGCCTCGTTCAAGCAGCGAGTGGTTGCCCCCTCGAAGTACTACGCCATCGACAACGGGCTGCGCCGCGCCAGCTCGCCCCAGACACAGCCTGACTTGGGGCATCGGCTCGAGAATGCGGTGGCCCTGCATCTCCGCCGCGCCGCTCGAGACCTCCACTACGCGGGCGAGCGCGACTTGTGGGAATGCGATTTCGTGACCCGGGAAGCCGCCATCCAGGTCTGTCTCGAGCTCACCCCGGCCAATCGCAAGCGCGAGCTGCGCGGCGCCATCGAAGGCGCACGCCTGCCGGGCAAACGCAGAGCTCTGGTTCTGACCCTCGACCAGGCCGACCACTTGCGCGAAGATGGTGTTTCGATCGAAGTCATTCCCGCTTGGCGCTGGATGACCTGAAGGGTAGGCAGTGGTTGGACAAACTGATCCACGCGATCGTTCCCTCCCGGCGTGGATTTATGCCGACTAGAAAGTCGGCGATACTTCCGCTTTCAAGGCCAATCGGCGCGCGCGACAGCGTCGCGTCCCTGCCATTCCAAGGGCATCAATATTTCCGCGTCATTCCGCGTCATTCCGCGGGCAAGAATCCGGGGCCTGCAGCTGGATGCTACTTCGTGTCCTGACCTTCGTGGTGAGGTAAAATCGCGCTTGAAAGCTGCGGCTACGCCATCAAGGAGATGCAAATGTTGGCCGACAACCGGACGCGACAGCGTCGCGCCCCTACCCCTCAGCGCCGTAAGAAAGCAACCCCTTTCCGTCATTCGTCATTCGCCATTCGTCATTCCGTCTCCGCCCCCTCCTCCGCAATGAAAACGCTCCGCGGTTGGATCAGGGACTTTTCATCTTCCCTCTACCCGTTTCCGCCCCGATCCACTATACTCCCGGCGCATGAATAAGGGCATCAGCGTGATTAACGAAGAGGTCCAGCGCGCCAGCGCGCAGCTGAGGCCGCTTTTTCAGGAGATCAACAAGGTCGTGGTCGGCCAGAAGTACCTGGTCGAGCGCCTTGTCATTGGTCTCCTCGCCAATGGCCACCTCCTGCTCGAAGGCGTCCCCGGCCTCGCCAAAACCCTCTCCGTCAAATCCCTTGCCACGGCCATTCACGCCCGGTTCTCCCGCATCCAGTTCACGCCCGACATGCTGCCCGCCGACGTTATCGGCACCCAGATCTACAACCCTCAAACCGGCGGATTCAGCACCCGCCGCGGCCCCATCTTCGCCCACCTCGTCCTGGCCGACGAAATCAACCGCGCGCCCGCCAAAGTCCAGAGCGCCCTGCTCGAAGCCATGCAGGAGAAACAGGTCACCATCGGCGACCAGACATTTCCCCTCGAGGAGCCGTTTCTCGTCCTCGCCACCCAGAACCCCATCGAGCAGGAAGGCACCTACCCCCTCCCCGAAGCCCAGGTCGATCGCTTCATGCTCAAGCTCAAGATCGGCTACCCCAGCCGCGCCGAGGAGCGCCAGATCCTCGATCTCATGGCCTTCACCACCGCTCCCCCCCAAACCCAGCCCGTCATCGACGCCCGCCAGATCCTCGAAGCCCGCCGCACCATCAACGACATCTACACCGATGACAAGGTCAAGGACTACATCGTCCAGATCGTCCTTGCCACCCGCGAGCCCGAGTCCTTCCAGCTCGATCTCCGCCCCTTCATCCAGCTCGGCGCATCCCCGCGCGCCACGATCGCCCTCACCCTCGCCGCCAAGGCCCACGCCTTCCTCCAGGGCCGCGGCTACGTCACACCCCAGGACGTCAAGAGCCTCGGCATGGACGTCCTCCGCCATCGCGTCACCATCACCTACGAGGCCGAAGCCGAGGAGAAGACCAGCGAGACGATCATCCAGAAGATCCTCGACGAGCTGCCCGTTCCCTGAGCCGCCCCGCCCATGATCCCCCGCGATCTCCTCCGCAAAATCCGCCTCATCGAGCTCCGCACCAACCGGCTCGTCACCGAGTCCCTCGCCGGCCAGTACCACAGCGTCTTCAAAGGCCAGGGCATGAACTTCGACGAGGTCCGCGAATACCAGCCCGGCGACGAGGTCCGATCCATCGACTGGAACGTCACCGCCCGCATGAGCCATCCGTTCGTCAAAAAGTTTGTCGAGGAGCGCGAGCTCACGCTCCTGCTCGTGGTCGACCTCAGCGGCTCCGGCCTCTTCGGCTCCGGCGACCAGTCCAAGCGCGAGCTCGCCGCCGAGATCGCCTCCGTCCTCGCTTTCTCGGCCATCCGGAACAACGATAAGGTCGGCCTCATCCTCTTCACCGAGACGGTCGAAAAGTTCATCCCTCCCCGCAAGGGCCGGCGCCACGTCCTGCGCGTCATCCGCGAGATCCTCTGCCACGAGCCCGGCCATCGCGGCACCGACCTCAATCGCGCCCTCGAGTTCCTCATCCGCGTCACGCCCCACCGCGCGATCGCGGTCGTTCTCTCCGATTTCCTCGGCCAGACCTTCCCCACTCGAGCCGAGATCGATGCCCACCTCCGCCGCCGTGTCGTCCTCTCCGAGATGCTCGGCCAGACCTCCCTCACCGCCCTCCGCCAGGCCAACCGCCGCCACGACGTCGTCGCCGTCCAGATCGTCGACCGATTCGAGATGGAGCTGCCGCGCCTTGGGCGCCTCGTCCTGCGCGACGCCGAAACGGGCGAAGTCGTCGAGGTCGACACCCGCGACGACAGCAAGCGCGAGGCCTTCGCCCGCCGCCAGGCCCGCCACCAGGATGAGCTCATCCGCCTCTTCCGCGGCGCCCGCATCGACTCGATCCAGCTCCGCACCGATCAGCCCTACGCCGCCGCCCTCGGGCGCTTCTTCGAGGTGCGCGAAAAACGCCGACGCCGATGAACCTCCTCCCAGCCATCGCCGCCGCGCCACTCCCGGCCGACCTCCGCCCGCTCAAGCCCCCCGTCGCGCTCCCTCTGCCGTGGACCGTCTGGCTCATCCTCATCCTGCTCCTCCTGGCCACCGCAGCCCTCGCGGTCTGGCTCTGGCGCCGATCCCATCGCCCTCCGCCGCCTCCCCCTCCCGAGCCGCCCATCCCCCCCCACGAGCGCGCCCTCGAAAAGCTCCGCGCCACCCTCGCGCTCATCGACCAGCCCCACCTCTTCACCGTCCGCGTTTGCGACACCATCCGGACCTACCTCGAAGAGCGGTTCCGTCTCCATGCCCCCGAACGCACCACCGAGGAATTCCTCCTCGAGCTCCGCCGCTCCGCATCCCTCGAGGCCGATCACCAGTCCGTCCTCGGCGACTTCCTCCAGCGCTGCGACCTCGTCAAGTTCGCCCGCTACGAGCCGGGCCGCCTCGAGCTCGATGAGATCTACCGCGCCGCCGTCCGCCTGGTCGAGGAAACCACCCCCGCCCCGCTGCCCGTCCCCGGCCCCACCACCGCCACCGCCCCGGCATGACCTTCGCCCATCCCTATCTCCTGCTGCTCCTGATTCTCCTGCCGATCCTGGCATGGCTCAAGGGCCGCTATGGCGCCCGGCCCGCGTTCCTCTACTCCTCCGTCCAGCTGGTCAAGGGAATCACCGGCATCACCCGATCCCACCGCGGCCAATTCCTCGTCCATCTCCGGTGGCTCGCGCTCGCCCTCCTGATTGTCGCCCTGGCCCGGCCGCAGCTCATCGAGGGCCAGGCCCGGCTCCGCGCCAGCGGCATCGACATCGTCGTCGCCCTCGATTGCTCCCGAAGCATGGCCTCCGAGGATTTCACCCTCAACCGGCAGCGCGTCAACCGCCTCGACCTCGCCAAGCACGTCCTCGACCGCTTCCTCTCCCAGCGGCCCAACGATCGCCTCGGCCTCGTCGCCTTCGCCGGCCGCGCCTATATCGCCGCCCCCCTCACGCTCGATCACGATTTCCTCCGCCAAAACCTCGAGCGCCTCGAGCTCAGCAGCATCCAGGACGACGGCACCGCCATCGGCTCCGCCCTCGCCACCGCCGTCAATCGACTCCGGCCACTCCCCTCCAAAAGCCGCCTCGTCATCCTCATGACCGACGGACAGAACAACTCCGGGCAGATCCCGCCCCTGACCGCCGCCCTGGCCGCCCAGGCCCTCGATATCAAGGTCTATACCATCGGCGTCGGCACCCGCGGCACCGCTCCTTACCCCCAGTTCCGCGGCGGCCAGAAATTCTACGTCAGCGTCCCCGTCGACATCGACGAGGAGACGCTCCGCCAGATCGCCGAACACACCGGCGGCCGCTACTTCCGCGCCACCGACACCGACCAGCTCCTGGCCATCTACCGCGAGATCGATCAGCTCGAAAAAACCGAGGCCGACATCCGCAAACAGCAGCGGTTCGAAGATGTGTTCGACTGGATCGTCCTCCCCGCGCTCTCGATCCTCCTGCTCGAGACCGTCTTGACCCACACCGTCTGGAGGAAGCTGCCATGACCTTCGGCGCCCCTGGCCTGCTCCATTTGCTCTGGATCGTCCTCCCGGCCCTCTGCCTCTTTCTCGTCTGGGCCTGGCGCCGCAAGCAGCGCGATATCGCCCAGTTCATCCGCTCCCGCCTCCTCGCCCAGCTCACCGTCGGCGTCTCGATCCCGCGACAGAAGATCCGCCTGGCCCTCCTGGTCCTCGCGATCGCCTGCATCCTCCTCGCCCTCGCGCGCCCCCGATGGGGCCACACTCTCGATGAAGTCCACCTGCGCGGCCTCGATATCCTCCTGGCTGTCGACACCTCCCGCAGCATGCTCGCCCAGGATGTCACCCCCAGCCGCATCGAGCGCGCCCGGCTCGCCCTGCTCGATCTCATCCCCCTGGCCTCGACCGACCGGCTCGGCTTGGTCGTGTTCGCCGAAACCGCCTTTCTCCAGTGCCCCCTGACCATCGACGACGAGGCCTTCCGGCAAAACGTCCGCCTCGTCGAGGTCGGCGCCCTCGACCAGACCAGCACCAGCCTCGCCGCCGCCATCCAGACCGCCGCCGCCAGCTTCCCCCCCGATTCCGACAACGAGAAAATCGTCATCCTCGTCACCGATGGCGAAGACCACGACCAGCAGGCCGTCGAAGCCGCACGGGCGGCTGCCCGTGACGGCATCCGCATCTTCACCGTCGGTGTCGGCACCCCCGAAGGAGACATGCTCCGCATCCCCGATTCATCCGGCCATGCCGCATTCCTCAAAGATCCCGCCGGCAACGTCGTCAAGTCGCGTCTCAATGAACAGCTCCTGCAGGAAATCGGCCAAGCCGGCCAGGGATTCTACCTCTCCCTCCGCGGCGCCGACACCATGGAAAACCTTTACCGTCGCGGGCTTGCCCCCCTCCTGCCCCCCTCGGCCCGGCAGCTCCAGCCCTCCGCGGCCGAATCCGGCGCCCGCCTTGTCCAGCGCCCCCGCGAGCAGTTCCAGTGGCCCTTGGCTCTCGCTGTTGTCTTTCTGACAATCGAGTTTCTTCTCCCCGACCGCCGACCCGCATCCTCATCGCCCGAGCTGGCCCCCTCGGCAATCTCCAGCCACACCTCCGCCAATCCCAGCCTTTAATCCCATTTCCCCATGGCCGCCCCCCTCCCCGCTCCGTCCAGTCGATCCAACCTGCCCTCCGCACCATGGCCGCGGGCTCGATCGGCTTCTTCTTTCACAAGCCGCATCCTCTCCTCGATCCTCCTCGCCGCCTGCCTCTTCCCAATCCCCCTCTCCGCCTCGACGCGGCAAGCCGAACAGTTCTTCCAATCCCGCCAATACGACCTCGCCTTGCGCGAATACGAACGCCTCCTCGGCGAGCGCCCCGGCGATTCCCGGCTCCTGTACAACGCCGGCACCGCCGCCTACAAGGCCGGCCAGTACGAAACCGCCCGCAAATATCTCAATGACGCCCTCGCCTCTCCCGACCTCGACCTCCAGGAAAAGGCCTACTACAACCTCGGCAGCACGCTCTACCGTATCGGCGACGACACCCAAAACACCCAGCAGCGCCAGCAATCCTGGGAACAATCCCTGCGCCACTTCGATAGCGCCCTCAAGCTCGATACCCGCGACGAAGACGCCCGATTCAACCGGGAGCTCGTTCGCAGCCAGTTGGAGGAGCTGAAGAAACAACAGGAGCAGCAACAGCAGTCCGATCAGCCCGATTCCGATCAGAACCAGGAGCAGGATTCGAACTCACCCTCCCAAGACCAGCAGAACTCGAGCTCATCCACCAACCAAAACTCGAAATCAGAGAAGTCCACCCAGACCAACCAGCCCCCCAGCCAATCCTCCCAGCCCCAGCCGCAAAACGGCCCCACCAATCAGCCTCCTCCACAGCCCGAGCCACAGCCCGAATCCCAAGAGGCGGGCTCGACCAACGCACCCGCCGGCCCCACCAACCAGCCCCCCTCGGCCCTCAGCGCGTCCATGACGAACCAGCCCAGCGCGGGTGAGGACCAGATGTCACCCCAGCAGGCCGCCCAGCTCCTCGACAGCCATCAGAGCCAGGAAAAGGCCCTCCTCTTCCCCCCCCCCGGCCCGCAGTCCGGCACCAACCGCTCCACCCCTCGCCTCCCGTGGTAGCCCGCCATCCGGCTCGGGATCGCCGCTTCACCCAGCCATTCGCCGTCCGGTGGACCGGCAGCCTGACACCCCCCGAATCGCAGCGCTATACGTTTCACATCCTCGCCGACGATGGTGTCCGGCTGTGGGTCAACGACCGTCTCCTGGCGGCCCGCATGGTCCCCGTGGCGCCCGCCGCGGAAATCGCCGGCGCCATCGCCCTCGAAGCGGGCATCCCGGTCAAGATCATGCTGTGGGCTTTTTGATCCCGCGCGTCACCGGAGTCTACCGGTTCGCTGTCGCAGCCGATGACCAAGCCGAGCTGCGCCTGAATCCCGACAGCGAGGGCGCCAACCTTGTCCGCATTGCCGAGGTCCCCCTCCCGACAGGCTGGCGCGAGTACCAACGCTACCCTGCCCAGGTATCGGCGCCCATCGCACTGGCCGCCGGCCGGAAATACTCGGTCGAGCTTCTCCATTTCAAAGGAGGCCACGCCGGCGCCATGTCCTGCTCCAGGACGAAATCCAGCTGCCATCGCCCGCCACGGTCTTTTGGTTCATGCACCTGAACGCTTCAACCCGGCTCGATATCGACCCCGACGGGCAGGCCGCCCTGCTCACCCAGGGCAGTGACCGGCTCTGGATTCGTCTCCTCACCGGCAATGGACGCTTCGAGCGGCGCGACGCGCGCCCTCTGCCCGCCTCGCCCAATCCATCCGGCCAAAACCTCAACACCAATTACCACAAGCTCGCGCTCCAGCTCACTCAGACGACGCACGCCACGCTGGCCATCTGGTTCGCCCCCTTGCAGCCCGGCGAGCCGCCTCCCGCTTACCCGCCACCATTGCGTCCTCTGGCCGACTGGATCCATCTCGCAAGCAATCAGGACCTCGCCCTGCCTCCCGGCGCCGCCGTAACCCTCACCAGCCAGCCGGTCGACGCTCCCGTCCTTTCCAATGGCCTGTGGTCGATCTCCTGGCCGCGAACCAGCCCTTCCCCGTCCTTCTTTCAGCTCCAATGGCCTTGAATTGCGGGCCCGCGGCCGCGTCGACGACGGGATTGCGCCGCCGCTGCGAATGGACTACAAATAACGACATGAATTTGCACCCTTTGATTGCCAGTCGGCCGCAGGCGGGGATGGCCGCCGCGCTTTGGATCGGTTTGCTTTGCGTCGGATTCAACCCGGCTCTGATCGCCGCCGATTCCGCTCTTTCCACACCGCCCCTCAAGGTGATGAGCTTCAACATCCGTTATGGATCGGCTCAGGACGGCACCAACAGCTGGCCGGCCCGCCGCCATCTCGTCCTGGAAACCATCCGGCTGTTCGATCCCGACCTCCTGGGCCTCCAGGAGGCCGTCGGTTTCCAGGTCGATTTTCTGCGCGAGAATCTTCCCCATATGAGCTTCCACGGCGCGGGCCGCGATGATGGCCAGCAGCGCGGCGAGTACGTCCCCGTGTTCTTCCGCACCCGGCGGTTCGCGATGACCGACAGCGGCCATTTCTGGCTCAGCACCACCCCGGAAACGCCCGGCAGCCGGGGCTGGGACGCCCAGTTGCCGCGGATGGTCAGCTGGGTGCTCGTCGAGGACCGCCTCGCGAGTTATCGCCCGTTCGTTTTCGCCAACACGCACTTCGACCACCGCGGCCCCCAGGCGCGCATCGAATCCGCCCGCCTCATCCGCCAGCAGGCTGGCGCCCTCCTGGGCCAGATGCCCGCCATCCTCACCGGCGACTTCAACTGCACCGAAGACGACAATCCCTACGCGATCCTGGTCGGCGGCCAGGAGTTCGGCGGGGAGCGCGCATTCGATACCTACCGTGTCATCCACCCGCAGCGGTTTCCCGATGAAGTCACGTTCAATGGGTGGGCGCACGCCCGCGCCGGCAAGCGCATCGATTGGATCGTCCACACCCCCGGATGGATCACCCTGAACGCGTTCATCGATTATACCAACGACGGCGGCCGGTTGCCTTCCGATCATTACCCGGTGGGCGCCGTGCTGCGGCTCCAGCCGTAACCTGATCCGGCACGATCGATCGGAGTTCGTTTTTGCACAGACCCTAAGCGCCGATATCCTATGAAATTCCATGCGCCCGATCTCACCCAGCATCCGCCCCGCAGCCCCCGGGTCCGCCTCGGCGGTTATGTGATCCTGCCGCGGGTCCTTGACAAGGGCCGCGCCACCCTCGCCGGCCTCAACGGCGAATACAACTACGACTGCCCCACCGACCGTCAGTTCTTTGGCTTCGCGGGGATCGATCCCGACGCCCTCCGGCAGCAGATCGAGCTCGGCCTCGGCGACGGCCAGATCCTCGCCTGGATCCAGGCCCACTCGAGCAGCCACCCCGAGCCCGCCCAGATCGCCGCCTGGTCGGCCTTCCAGGAGACGCGCACCCCCACGGCCCTCGAGATGCGCCAGTTCTACCAGGAGGAGCATCAGCGGATTGCCCCTCACCGCGAGGATCTCTCGACCTGGTTCGATCTTCTCGACCTGGACGATTTCGTTTCCTTTGGCGGCATTGCGTGAGCCCTTCCGCCTCAGCGGGGCCCGCCCCGAACGCCCTGTCGCCCGCCGCCGATCGCGTGTCCCGCTGGCTGCAGGAAGTCCCCCTGTATCGGCAGCGCCCGATGCCATCCATGCCGCCCGGCCCGAGCGCGGATTGGATCCGCGACTTCCATCTCCTGCCTCCGATCACCAAGGAAGATATTCGCCAGGGATTCCCCGGCAACTTCTTGCCAGCCGGCGTCCGGCTCGATGATCTGCTCGATCGCGGCCTGGTCGAGCTCGAGAGCACATCCGGCACTTCGGACGAGGCCGTCCCACTCCTGCTCGAACGCGGCGGCTGGGCGCGCCAGGAAGCCGCCGCCCTCCACCTCAATGCGGATGTGCGCGCCCAGTGGACCCACTCGATCCGGCGAATCACGCTCACCTCGCCGCTCTGCAACCATGACATCTCCTACCAGGGCACGCCTACCGCCGCGGATCGCGTTGTCGGCGATGCGCTGTTCCTCAACCTCAACCGCCATCCCTTCCTCTGGACCACCGCCAGGCTCGACGCCATGATCGAGGAGGCCCGCGATTGGAAGCCGATCTTCCTCGATTGCGATCCCGTCTACGGCCTCGCGTTCGCCCGCCACTGCCGCCGCCGCGGCGTCCGCCTGCCCAGCCTGCGGTTCGTCGTCAGCAGCTACGGTTTCCTCAGCCTCTGCCACCGCCGATTCCTCGCGTCGGCCTTCGAAATCCCAGTCTACAACCTCTACGGAGCCACCGAGACCGGCCACCTGCTGATGGAAGACGAACAGGGCGCGCTCCGGCCCAGCCCCTCGACCGCTTGGCTCGAAATTCTCGATCCCGATCCCGACGGGATTGGCGACTTGGTGGTCACCACGCTGTGGAATCCTTACATGCCCCTCCTCCGTTACAGCATCGGGGACCTGGTTTCGTGCCGATCGGACATCGGGGGCGAATCGTACCGGCTCTATGGCCGTGCGCGCGATGCGCTGGCCACCGCCGCAGGCCGGCGCATCACCGTCGCCCATATCGATGCCCAGGTCTCCCTCGCCGATGGTGTCATCCACTACCAGCTCAATCAGCTTGGCCCCGATCGCTTCCACTTGCGCTGGATCCCGGACGACCGCGCCGACATCCCCGCCACCGAGCACTCCCTGCGCGACCGCCTTTCAGCCCTCCTCGAAAATCCCCGCCAGCTCGAAATCGAACCCGTCGAGGCCGTCCTCGGCGAACCCTCCGGCAAGTTCCGGCTCGCCGCCCGGCGCGACCTTCCCCCCACCAGCCGATCATCTACCCGCTCATGAAAATCAACCTTGCCTACGGCGAAACCCAACTGGCCATCGAGTTCCCGGAGGACCGCACCACGGTCATCGAGCCTACCCATCTGCCCGGGCTTTCCGACGAACGCGCCGCCGTGTTCGATGCCCTGGACCACCCCATCGCGGCGCCTCCCCTTCGCGACTGGATCCGCCCCGGCAACCGCGTCTGCATCGTGTTCACCGACATCACGCGCGCCACGCCCAACGCCCGGCTGATCCCGTGGCTGCTCGAGTACCTCTCCGCCGTTCCCCGCGACCACATCACCTTGCTCAACGGCACCGGCACCCACCGCCCCAATACCCGGGAAGAGCTCGAGAAAATCCTCACCCCCGCCGTCGTCCGCGATTATCGCGTCATCAACCACGAATGCGACCAGACCGAATCCATGGTCGCTCTGGGGACCACCCGCACCGGCGCCCCCGCCCTGCTCAACCGCCACCTCGCCCAAGCGGCAGTCCGGATTGTCACCGGGTTTATCGAACCTCACTTTTTCGCCGGATTCAGCGGCGGGCCCAAGGGCATCATGCCCGGCGTGGCCGGCTTGGCCACCATCATGAGCAACCACGGCGCCGCCAACATCGGCCATCCTCAATCCGCGTTCGGCATTACCGCCGGCAACCCGATCTGGGAGGAGATGCGCGACATCGCCCTGCGGCCCGGGCCGAGCTTCCTGCTGAACGTCGCCCTCAATCCCCAGCGGGAGATCACCGGCGTCTTCGCCGGCGACCTGATCGAGGCTCACCGGACGGGTATCGAGTTCGTGCGCCGCTCCGCCATGCAGAAAGTCGATTCGCCTTTCGAGGTGGTCGTCACCACCAATAGCGGCTACCCGCTCGATCTCAATCTCTATCAGAGCGTCAAAGGCATGAGCGCCGGCGCGCGCATCATCCAGCCCGGCGGGACCCTGATCCTGGCCGCCGAGTGCCGCGAGGGAGTGCCTTCCGGCAGCCCGCTGGACCAGCTCCTTCGGAGCGCCCGATGCCCCGAGCAGATCCTCACCCTCCTGAGCACGCCCGGCTTCGTTCGGCCCGAACAGTGGCAGGCCCAGATCCAGGCCCTCATCCAGCGCAAGGCCAACGTGCTCGTCTACAGCTCGCTCCCCGACGAGGTCGTGCGCGGCGCGTTTCTGACGCCCTGCCACGATATCGGCGCCGAAGTCGCCCGCCGCCTCGACGGCCTTGGACCCGGCGCTCGCGTCGCCGTCCTTCCCCAAGGCCCTTTGACCATCCCTTATCTGGCTTGAGGACGGGCGCTGGCCATCCCGCCGCCGCCTTCTACTGCTCGACGACTCGATAGTACCGGCGCAATGGGGATGACGCGATGAGATCCAGAAAGCTTCCCTCCGAGCCGAGAACACCTGGCTTGATCGCCGTGTCCGACCACTGGACCAGGTTCGTGCTCACCTGCACCTTGAATCGGGCCAGGTCCGAGGCTTGGATCGGATAGCCGTCCATGTAGCTGAACCGGCTCGAGAAGGCGATCCCCTTCCGTTCCGGCCTCGCGAGCTGAAGAGGCACCGCGACCTCGACAACGGCATTGCTGCTGGTCACCGAGCCTGCCGCGTTTCCCACCACCACTTGATAATCTCCGCCGTCGGCCCGCTCGAGGAAATCGAATCGGATCGATGCATTGGTCTGGCCCGGCAGATCCTGACCCTCTTTCCGCCATTGATAAAACACGGGCGACTCGGAGTGGGCGGACACCGCCAGCTCGAGCGAGCCGCCAAAGGTTCCGGCCGAGCTCGGTGCAGGCTGGACGGATATGAGCGGCAGAGCTGACCAAGCCAAATCCACAATCCGCAGCCCGCAGGCCCCGTCGGCGATCGCCGCCCGGCTGCCGGCGATATCCACCCCCAGCACCGTGCCCGCCGTGTCGTAATTTCCAACGATTGCGGGGCTCTCCTCGTTGCGCACATCCACGATCACCAGACCGCCCAGGCCGTCCGCCAGCAGGGAATAGGGCTCCGCGATTGCCACGCCCGTGCTGTACCCGATCGTGTTGAAGCCGCCGATCTTGACCGGCGCGGCCGGCGCGGCCAGACCCAAAACCAACAAGCCGCCCAGGCCGTCGGCCAGATAGCAGGTCCCCCCGCGAACCGCGCAATAATTAGCCGTCCCCGTGCTGAGATAGGCCCCCACGTTCCGGGGCGCCCCCGGATCGCTCACGTCGATGACCTGCACGCCCCATACGGCGTCCGCCACATAGGCCAGATCGCCCGTGACCGCCACATGGCGCGCCTCGCCCGGCGTATCGATGCCGCCCACCCATTGCGGAGCCGCGGGATTGTCCACACGGATGATTTGAATGCCGTTGGCGCCATCAGCCACGTAGGCCAGCCCTGCGGCAACCTGCACGGAGTGGGCCTTTCCCGGCGTGTCGATGCCGCCCAGGCGAACCGGGCTGGCGGGATTGCTCACGCTGATCACCTGCAAGCCCGCGGGCCCGTCCGCCACAAACACCAGAGGGCCAACCTTGTGAAGCCCCATCGCCTGCCCCGACGTGTCATACCCGCCCCGGCGCGTCGGCTCGTCCGGATTCGCCAGGCTGACGATCTGCAGCCCCGCCGCTCCATCCGCCAGATAGGCCAGATCGCCATCGATCTGCACCTGGCTAGCGTTCCCAGACGTCGGAACGAACACCCACGGCTTGAGCTTGTTGAGCTGGGCGGCATCCAAGGCAACCACCCCCCCATGGTCATTTGCCAGCCATACCACCGACCCCCCGGAAATCGATTGGTATGCTGCGCCCGGGCTGAAGGAAAACCCGATCCGCGCTGGACGCGTCGGATCCGAGAGGCTGATCACATGCAGACCCAGGGATCCGCAAGACACCAGCGCGTTGGTTCCGACCATCGTTACATGCCGCGCGTCGCCACCAGGACGGAAATACCCGATCGATGCCGGGTGCGCCGGGTCGTGCACATCGATGATCCACAGCCCGTTGGTCCCGTCCGCCATGACCACCCGATTCCCCCACACCTCGAGCCCGGTCGCCTGCGAGCTCGCAAAGCCTCCAATGCGGGCGGGCGCGCCGGGAACGCTGAAATCGATGACCTGCAGGCCGTTGGTCCCATCCGCGACATAGGCCAGACGATCGACGACCTGGACCGCTCGCGCCTCGCCTGCGGTATCGTACCGCCCCAGGAGCTTGAGCTGATCGGGCCTCTGCACATCCAAGGCCAGAACCCCCGCCGCGCTATCCGCCACATACGCTGTGCCGTCAGCCACCCAGACGTCGCGCGCCTCGCCGGGGGTGTCGTAGGTTCCCATCCATTTGGGCACCGCCAGATTGGTCAGGCTGAACACATGCAATCCCGCCGATCCATCCGCCACCCAAAGGAGATCTCCCTCCCATCGGACCCGGTGGGCAAATCCCTTGGTGTCGTAGCTGGCCACCGCCGTCACGTTGGTCAGAGGCCCGACGCGGAACACCGACCATCCGCCCGATCCCAGAGCCGCCGCCACGTTCGTCCCCCGCAACGCCACTCCGCGCGCTTCTCCGCGCACGAATCCGGGCCAGCTGCCCCGAGGCTGCACATCCACTCGAGGCACCACCGTCAGAATCGCGGGCTGGCTCAGCAGCCCTCCCCATGCGTTCGAGACCGCCACCCGATACGAACCCGCATCGCCATAGGCGACATCCGTCACCACGAGCGTCGCCGCCCGCGCGCCGCTCAGCCGGCCGCCGTCCACGAGATCCGATCCGTCCTTCTGCCATTGGTAGGTCAGCGGTGCCTCCCCGGTCGCGCTGACGCTCAATGCCACCGCGCCGCCTTCGGCAATCGTTCGGCTGGCCGGTGCATTGGTCACGATCGGAGCCTGTCCCGGAAAGGCATTGGCAACCATGCTCAGCAGGATCAATACAGTGAATCTCATACGCTCATTCCATCTTGTCCGCAGTTTGCGATCGTGTGATTACTTGCCGGGGCTGCCTCCTGGCAAGCGCAATCGAGGGCAAGCATCCTCTCGAGGCGCTTCACCGGACGGCGGATGAAACCGCGCTCGGAGCCGAATACACCGGCGACAGGTCCGGCTGCACATGGCGGGCCACGACGGAAAACATCGGGAGCGTGGGCCCATCGGACCCCCAGGCGAGGGTGAGCCGGTAGCCGGTGCCGATCGCCGTGTCCACTGCCTGGGCCCCGAGTTCGGCAGCCTCGAACCGCCAGATCCGGAGCGGGACCTGCTCGCCGACACTCGGCAATGCCACCACGCCGTCCAGCAACAGGATCTCTAATGCCCCCGTGCGAATCGGCTGGGTCTTCGCCTTGCCCAGGCGCGTGGCGTACACCTGCACCGCAAATCCATCCGCCCCAGGCCGCCGATCCAAATCCAGCGCCACCGGCGTCGTCAGGAGATTCAGGCTGTCCACGGGCCGCATCGAGGCCGGCCCGGGCGCCTGGGGCCGCGTCCCCTTGCTCGAGGACGCGCAACCGGAAGCCAGCCCCGCCGCGGCAAGCAGCGCCCACCCGCCTCCCGCAACCCGGACGCTCCTCTCTTTCATCCACTGACGCCACGCTCCGTTCATCGCCACAGATCGATGTCTGACCTCCCGGCTGGACGCGGGGTTCGGGTGATGTTCGTTCCGGAGGACGGATAGAGCGGATCGAGCATCTGCCGCTGCAGCCCGTCCTGCCTGAACTCCTCGCTCATGGTCGACCGATCCAGCTGCTCCCGGGTCACCGAAATGGCCTCGCGCGTGATGCCGACGTCCGTGCCCTTGACCAGCACTTGCGGCGTGAGCACGATCAAGAGCTCCTTTCGGTCCTCGCTCTTGTGGGTGCTCCGGAACAGCACCCCGAGCACCGGGATCCTGCCGAGAAAGGGCATCCGCTTCACCCTCGAGTCGTCCACGGAGCTGATCAGGCCGCCGATGATGATCGACTGGCCGCTCTGGACGCTGACCGTGGTGGTGGCGCTGCGCTCGTTGATGATCGGCACCTTGGTGCCCGGGCCGATCTCGACATCCGAGCTGCTCATCTGGCTGATCCGCGGCCCGACGTCCATCTTCACGAACCCGTCCGGGCTGATCCGCGGCGTCACCGTCAGCTCGACGCCGACGTTGCGGTATTCGTAGGAATTGATGCTGTCGCCTTGCTCGGTCACGCGGCTGTCGGTGATCAGCGGGATCTGCTGGCCGATGTTGATCGTGGCCTCCTGGTTGTCGGCGGTCAGGATCTGCGGGCGGCTCAAGACCAGCAGACGCCCCTCGCTCTCGAGGGCGCGCAGCAGGAAGTTGAAGTCGCTGCCGGTCACCGCAGTCGAGAATCCCCCCAGGGCTTTCAGGTCGTCGGCCACCCCGAAGTCCGTGCCCGTCAAGACTTTGGTCCCGTTCAGGTCGCTGTAGTTCCACTCGACGCCCAGCTGGCTCGAGGCATCGAGGGTCACCTCGGCCAGCAGCACCTGGATCAGCACCTGCAGCTGCGGCATGTCCAGCTGCTCGATCAGGGTCTTGACCTGGTCGAAATAGCGCTGGCTGGCCGACAGGAGGAGGGTGTTGCTGTTCGTCTCGGCCACGATGGCCACCTCGCGATCGAGGATCTCCTGCGCCATCGCCTGCTGGCCTACCGCCGCGCTCAAGAGCTGCGTGTCCCGCCGCAGAAAGTTCTGCAGCGCGACCTCGATCTCCCGCGCCCGGGAGTTCTTCAGGCGGTAGACCTCCGCCTTCCGCTCCTGAGCCGGGCTGCCGTCCAGGGTGTTGATCAGCTCCGCCGCCAGGGCCACGTAATGATCCGTCCCGCCCACCAGCAGGCTGTTCGTCCGCAAATCCACCGTCACCGTCAGCGCGTTCTTCTCCGCCGAGCCCAGGATGGCCGTGGTCCCCTCGACCGCCTCCTGCCCCGCGAGGCTGTCCAATGACGCGGGGCGCACCAGGGTGTATTGGACCGATCGGTCGTTGATTCCCGAGGCCGCCGTCGCCACCGTCTGAAGCCGAAACACCGAGGTCAGCAGCGTCGACATCTGCCGCGCATCGGCGTTGTGCAGGTTGAACACGCGGATCTTGGCCATCTGGGGGATGTTGGTGTCCAGCTGGCGGATCAGCCGCTCGAGCATCTCCATGTAATCGACCGGCGCCGACACGATCAGGGAGTTGGTCCGCGGATCCGGCGTGACCAGGATCCCCTCCTTGAGGGCGGACGCCACCAGCTCGCGGCCCTCCTCGCTGCGGGTGATGAACTGCAGCAGCGACTGCCGGTTCGCGCTCTGCTCCGTCAGCGCCGCCGGCTTCACGTTCAAGGTCTGCGAGAGGACCGCCGCCAGCTGCGTCGCGTAAGCGTGCTGCAGCGGAAAGATCCGGATCTCGGACACCTGCGCCACCTGGTCTGTGTCCAGCTTCTTGACCAGCTCGGCGATGCGCTTAACATCCGCCTGCCCGGCCGAGACCACCAGCGCGTTGAGCCGCTCGTCGACGTTCACGGTGACGGGCGAGGCCATGCCGGCCACCGTGCCGCCCCCCCGGTAGAGAGCCTGGATCGTCTGCGCCACCCGCCGCGCGTCCGCCTTCGCCAGCGAAAAGACCTGCACCTCGAGCCCCGCCTCCGTCGGCGCGCTGTCCAATTGCGCGATCAGGGACTCGATCATCGGAAAATCCTCGGGCGCAGCCACGATCGCCAGGGCGTTGGACCAGCTGTCGGCGACCACGGTGATCGGCTCGGGCGGCTGCCCGCGGATCGGGGCGGGCCGCCGCAGGAACAGCTGCTGCAGCGTCGCCTGGATCTTGCTGGCCGTCGTCTGCCGCAACGGAAACACCTTGAAGGTCGTCCGAGAGGCGGACTGCTCGACATCGAGCTGGGTGATCATCCGCTCGAGGGCCGCCAGCGATTCCCGGCCGCCCGTCACGAGCAGCGTGTTGGTCCGGTCGTCTGGCGTCACGGTCACCGGCACGCTCCGCTCGAGGGGTGCGCCGGTGGCCTCGGCAGCCCGCTTGGCCCGGAAGAACTGCTCCAGCACGGTCGCCAGCTGCGATGCCCGCGCGTGCTTCAAGGCGACCACCTGGATGTTCCCGGCATCGGCGCCCGCCTGGGCATCGATCTGCTCGATCAGCTCGCGCACCACCGCCAGATTCTCCGGGCTGGCCGACACGATCAGGGTGTTGGTCAGCGGATCCACCGCCACCGCGATCGCCTCGCGCGAAGAGCCCCGCGCACCGCTCACCGCTTGCCCCGGCCGGTACAGCCCCTGGTCGATCAACGATCGCAGCATCACCGCCGCGCGCTGCGCGTCCGCCTGTTTCAGGGTGAATGTCTGCAAAATGCCCTCCGCCGCCACGGGCTCGACATCCACCTTCGCCAGCAGGTTGCGGATGAGCTCGAGGTTCTCGGGGCTGGCCGACACGACCAGCGCGTTGCTCAGGGTGTCCGGCTCGATGTGGACCTGGTCCTGCGGCAGCGGCACCTGCCCCGGCACAGCCATGCTCTGCCGGCGGGCGGCAAACACGCGGCTGATCATCGGGGCCACCCGAGCCGAATCGTTGTGCGTCAGGCCGATCACCGTCAGCGCCACGGCCGGCGTTTCAGGCTCGCGGTCGAGCTTGGCCAGCAGCGCGTCCAGGACCTGGTTGTCCTCGACGCCCGCCGCCACCAGCAGGCTGTTGCTGCGCGGATCCGCGATGATGATGGGGCGGGCTCGCTGCGCATCCGGCTGCCGGGCCTGCGCTGCCCGCTGCGAGAACAGGGTCGTCAGCGCCGCGCTCAGCGTCTGCGCCGTCGCGTGCTCGAGCGGGATCAGCCGCACCTGGCTGCTCAACGCCGGGCTGGTCTTGTCCAGCTCGCCCGCCAGCGATCGCACCATCTCGACCATGTCGGTCGGGCCGCCCACCAGCAGGCTGTTGGTCCGCGGATCCCCGATGATCACCGCCCGCGTGGGCTCGGCGGCAACGCCTCGCCCCCCCCCGCCCCGCGCGCCGCTCCGGGCATCGAGAATCCGCTGGATCGAGCTGGCCAGGGTGGCGGCGTCAGCGTTCTGGAGGGGGATGATCTGGATGTTCTGCAGGCCGGCCGGCAGCGGCTGATCGAGCCGGTCCAGCAGGCTGGCCACGATGGCGAAGGCATTGTCGTTGCCCGAGACCACCAGGGCGTTGGTGCGCGGATCCACCGTCACGCTCGGCCGATCCTCCTGCCGGACCTGATTGGCCGTGGGCCCCCGATACAGATCGTTGATCAGCCGCTGCACGCTCGCCGCATCGGCATGCTGCAGGGGGTAGATCCGGATCGTCGCCAGCCCCGAGGCCGCCGGGATGTCCATCGTCGACACCACATCTTCAATCAGCGGCATGGTGTCGCTCCGAGCCGCCACGATCAGGATGTTGGTCGTGTCGTCCGCCTGGATCACCACCGGCGGACGCGTGCCCGGGATCTCCGTGGTCCGCGCCGGCTTCTGGCCTAGAGCCGTCTGCAGACGGCTGATCTGCACGCGCAATCCCTCGACGCCCGCCCCTCCGCGGCTCTCCGAAAACACGGATTGAAGCAACGGAGCCATGCGGCTCGCCGAAGCGTACTTCAGCCGGAACAGCCGCACCTCGGTGATCTGGCTGTCGACCTCCTGGTCGAGCTGGGCGATCAGGTTCTGAGCCATTGCCAGCGATTCCTCGGAGCCGCTCAGGATCAACGTGTTGCTCCTGCGATCCACCGCCACGTTCACGCCGCTCGCCAGCAATCCCCCGGCCCGAGCGCCCCCCTGAGCGCGCCGGCCCGCCGGATCCGCCATTCGCTGGCCTTGCTGGAATATCGAGTTCAGCATCTGGCTCACCGCGGTCGCATCGGCGTGCTTGAGATGCACCAGGCGCGCGGTGATGCCTTCCATCAGCGGCACCGTATCCATCATCGCCACCAACACCTCCAATGCCCGGAGATTGGCGGGTGTCGAAGCCAGCAGGAGGCGGTTGCTGCCCGCCCCGCTCCCCTGCACCGGATCCGCCAGGATTTTGACAGGCTGGTCCAGATCCAGCGCGACCGGCTGCCCGTCGTCGCCGAGGATCCGCAGCCGCCGCACCTGCTCCTGCAGCTCGCGGGCCTCGGTGCTGGCCTGAGCTCGAGCGCCCGCCGGGGCCGGCCGCAGCATCTCCTGCAACAGCGCCGCCAGCTGCGGCGCCTGCGCGTTCTTCAGCGGAATCAATCGGACCTGCGTCTCCGCGTAATCGCCCGGGGAATCGAGGTCGGCGACGATCCCTGCCACACGATCCAGTAAATTCGTCCGGCCCACGAGAAACAGGGCGCCGCCCCGCGGATCGCGGATCACGGTGACGGGATCGCCGGGCCGAACCAAATTCAGCTGGGTCACCACCTGGCTCACCAGCGGCAACAGCTTGTCCGCCGACGAATGCCGCAGCGGCGTCACCCGATAGCCCAGTTCAGCCACCACCCCCGCCACGTCCAACTGCCGGATCACTCCCTCCAGATTCTTCAGGTCCGCCGCGCTGCCCCGCGCGATCAGGCTGCGCGTCCGCGATTCAGCCACGATGACCACCTTGGGCGGCGGCGGCGGCGGTTGCTGCTGCTGTTGTTGCTGCTGTTGCGGAGGCGGACGCTGATCTTCCCCTCCGGCGCCCCGGCGGCTCTGATCCCGATCCCGGTCCGATTGCCGCTGTGCATCCGAGCGCGTCGTCTCCGGCCGGAAGATCTCGTTCAAGGTCCGCGCCAATGCCACCGGGTCCGCCTCCTGAAGCGGAAACATCCTCAGCTCGGCTGCCTCCGACGTCGCCGCCATCTCGAGATCCAAGACGATCGACTCGATCTGATCCAACTCATTGGCTGGACCGGACAAGATGAGCGCGTTGGCCACGGTATCGACTGCGACCAGGACCGGTTGGGACGTGTTCGTCACGCCCGGTTCGACGGCTGGGGCAGACAGCAGCTGGTCGGGTCCGGCGGATGGCGCCGGCTGCGCCGGCGGGGCGGCCGGGTCGTTGGTGCTCGAGGATCGCGGGAGCGGCGCGGGCGCCAAAATGGGCGACGCCGGCAGCTTGTCCACGATCTCCATCTGGCCGGACGACACCTGAGGGTAGATGTTGGTCAGCAGGACCGCCATCTCGGCGGCAGACATCTTTCCCATGGGAACCAGCCGGACCTGCACCGTCGTGTCCAGGGCCGCCGCATCCAGCTTCTCGACCAGAGCTTCGATCTCGACCAGATCCGACTTGCGCGCCACCACCGTCAGGGAGTTCGCGAGCGAGTCCGTCTCGACCAGCACCTGCTCGTTTCGGCCTCGGTCGGCATAGATCGCCTCGATCTGACTCGCCACATCGGGCGCATACGCATTCGTCAGCCAGTAAAACGCCACGTCGCGATTCGATCGGTCGGGCGTTTGATCCAGCGACGGCAGCAGCTGCTCGAGCATCCGGAACACTTCCGGGGCGCCCGTCACGATGAGGCTGTTGGTCCGCTCATCCGCGGCGACGCCGACAGCCGGCTCGTAGCTCGACCGGCCGGACCGGGAGCCGCGCCGCGGCAGGCTCTGCAGCAGCTCGCTGACCACGCGCGACAGCTCGCGCGCCTCGCCATTCTCGAGCTGGTAGACCCGGATCTCGATGCCGCCATCCACGCTCTCCTCGTCGAGCTGGCGGATGATCTGGATCACTTCCTTCACCTCGGCCGGCGGCCCATCCACCAGCAGGCTGTTCGACCCCGGCACGGCGCTGACCTGCACCCGGCGCGGCTGGTTCGGCGGCGCCCGCCCGCTCAGAATCCGCGCGATCGCTTCGGACAGCGGCTCGGCCTGCGCCCTCCTGAGCTGAACGGTTTGAAGGGTTGTGGCCTGGTCGGAATCCGGCCGGTCCAGGTCCCGGACCAGGGCTTCGGCCTGCGCCACCTTGGCGGGCGGGCCCTGAACCACCACAGCGTTGGCGCCCGATACCCCGCTGATCCGCAGCCCGGTCGCATCGCCGCCCCCGCCCCGGAAACCCCCATACGGCGAGTAATAAGGACGATATCCCGACGACGACCGGCCATCGCTGCGCAGCATCGTCTCGAGCACCATCGTCATCTGATCGGCGGTCGTGTACTGCAGATGAAACGTGCGCATCTCGACCGCCGCCTCGCTCTGCGCGCGGAGCTCCTCGATCAGCTTTTCGATCCCCTCGAACTGCTCCCGCGCGGCCGCCACGATCAGCGCGTTGGCCCCCATGTCCGCCTCGAACCGCGGCGCCAGCAGCCTGGACTCGTCCCGCCGCTGCCCCTGCCGCTCGCTGAACAGGCGCGCCAGGGACTGCGCCAGATCACCCGCGCTCGAGCTCGTCAGCCGATACGTCCGCACCTCGAAGCTCGATGCGCTCTCGGGCTGATCCAGCGCCTGGATCAGCGCCTCGGCCTGCGCCAGTTTCTCGGACGGACCCTGAACCACCACGGCGTTGGATCCGGGCACGCTGCTGATCCGGAGCCCGCTGGCATCGCTTCCTCCCCGCGATCCGTAGGGCGAGTAGCCATACGGCGAGGAATACGGCCGATACCCCGAATAGGACCGTCCATCGCTGCGCAGCATCGCCTCGAGCACCGGCGTCAGCTGGTCGGCTGTGGTGTGCCGCAGGCGGAAGGTCCGGATCTCGTTGGCCGTCACCGCCGGCGCGCGCAGCTCCTCGATGAGCTTCTCGATCGTCTCGAACTGCTCGCGCTGCGCCGCCACGATCAGCGCGTTGGCGCCCGTGTCGGCCTCGAACCGCGGCGCCATCGCTCCCGGCTCGGCCCGGCGCTGCCCCTGCCGCTCGCCAAAAAGCCGGGCCAGGGACTGCGCCAGCTCGGCCGCGTTCGATCCGCTCAGCCGGTAAGTCCGCACCTCGAGGCTCGTCGCGCTTTCGGGCTGATCCAGCGCCTGGATCAACGCCTCGGCCTGCGTCAGTTTCTCGGACGGCCCCTGAATCACCACGACGTTGGCGCCCGGCACCCCGCTGATCCGCAACCCAGTCGTATCGCTCCCTCCTCGCGATCCGTAGGGCGAATAGCCATAGGGCGAGGAATACGACCGATAGCCTGAATAGGACCGGCCATCGCCGCGCAGCATCGTCTCGAGCACCGGCGTCACCTGGTCGGCCGTGGTGTGCCGCAGGCGGAAGGTCCGGATCTCATTCGTCACCACCGCCGGCGCGCGGAGCTCCTCGATCAGCTTTTCGATCCCCTCGAACTGCTCGCGCTGCGCCGCCACGATCAGCGCGTTGGCGCCTGTGTCGGCCTCGAACCGCGGCGCCATCGCTCCCGGCTCGGCCCGGCGCTGCCCCTGCCGCTCGCCAAAAAGCCGGGCCAGGGTCTGGGCCAGCTCGCCCGCATTCGAGCCGGTCAGCCGGTAGGTCCGCACCTCGAGGCTCGTCGCGCTCTCAGGCTGATCCAGCGCCTGGATCAACGCCTCGGCCTGCGTCAGTTTCTCCGGCGCCCCCTGAATCACCACGACGTTGGCTCCCGGCACCCCGCTGATCCGCAACCCGGTCGCATCGCTTCCTCCCCGGGATCCGTAGGACGAATACTGCGGGTAGTACGACCGATAGCCCGAATAGGACCGGCCATCGCCGCGCAGCATCGTCTCGAGCACCGGCGTCAGCTGATCAGCCGTGGTGTGACGCAGGCGGAAGGTCCGGATCTCGTTCGTCACCACCGCCGGCGTGCGCAGCTCCTCGATGAGCTTCTCGATCGTCACGAACTGCTCGCGCTGCGCCGCCACGATCAGCGCGTTGGCGCCCGTGTCGGCCTCGAACCGCGGCGCCATCGCTCCCGGCTCGGCCCGGCGCTGCCCCTGCCGCTCGCCGAAGAGCCGGGCCAGGGTCTGGGCCAGCTCGCCCGCGTTCGAGCCGGTCAGCCGGTAGGTCCGCACCTCGAGGCTTGCGGCGGCATCCGCGCGATCGAGTTCGCGGATGAGGGCCTCGGCCTGCGTCAGTTTCTCCGGCGCCCCCTGAACCACAACCGCGTTGGCCCCCGGAGCCGCCATCACCCGCAATCGCCCCACCTCCGATCCGGATCGGGGATAGTATGGCTGATAGGATCGATAGCCGCTCATCCCGCGCTCGCCCCGCAGCAAGCTCTCGAGCACGGACGCCATCTGCTCCGCGCTCGTGTGCTGCAGGCGAAAGGTGCGGATTTCCTGCGCCACCTCGGCGGGGGCGCGGAGCTCCTCGATCAGCTTTTCGATCGCCTCGAAATGTACTCGAGGCGCCGCCACAATCAGGACGTTCGCCCCCGTGTCCGCCTCGAACCGGGGCGACAGCCCGCCGCTCTCCTCGAACCGGCGGCGGTCCTGGCGGTCGGAATACAGCCGGCCCAGCGTCTGCGCCAGCTCGCCCGCGTTCGAGCCGGTCAGCCGGTAGGTTCGCACCTCGTAGCTGCCGCGCGCCGACTCGACATCCAGGCCCCGCACCATCTCCTCGATCTTGTCGAAGGTCGTGCCTGTGGCGTCGATCAGCAGCGTGCGATCGTCCGGCGCCGCCGCGACCATGACGCGCTGATGAGGATCTTCCACACGATATTGACGGGCGAACAGCTGGCTGATCATGCTGGCCATGGCGGTGGCCGACGTGTGCTTGAGCGCCAGCGTGCGCAGCTGCCGAAAGGCGCCGTCGCTGCCCACGTCCAGCCGCTTGATCAGGGCTTCGATGGCGTCCAGCTGCCCCGCCACAGGCGCGGTCACGATGATCCGGTTGGACACGGGATCCGCGATGACCCGCGCCTTCGTCGCCGCCGAGCTGCCCGATTCATTCTCGGCCGCCACGCCCGGAACCGCCTGGCGCACCAGCCGCGCCAGATCCGCCGCCGGAATCGACTGCGACTGGTAGACGCGCACCTCGCCCGCCTTCGAGCCGGCCTCATCCTCGAATCGCTTGATCAGGCTCTCGGCCAGATCGACCCGCTCCGCCGGCCCATACAGCACCATCGTCCGCGATGCCTCGTCGAATATGGCCGTCACGTAATCGCTGGGGTCGGGCGGCAGCACCTCGTACCGCCGCGATTGCTGGTTGAACTCGACCCGCTTGGGGGCCGTCGCCTGGCCAAATGTCTTGTTGATCAGGTCCGAGACCACCGCCCCCGAAGAGTGCAGCAGGGTGTAGGTCCGCATCTGCCGCTGCACCGGCGACGCCGTGTCCACCTCCGCAAGCAGATCGCGGATCCGGCGGATGTTGCCCAGCTGGTCGGTGATGATCACCCCGCGACCGCGAGAGAGCGGCGCCACCGAGCCGGCGCTCGAAAGCATGGGCGTGATGGTCTGCGAGACCTCCTGCGCCTCGAGGTTCTGCAGGGAAAGCACCACCGTCACCACCTCGCCAGGCGAGGTCTCCCCCGTCCGATCCAGCCCCCGGAATATCTTGAGCGGCATCTGGGCCAGCTCCTTCATGGGCACCAGCCGCAGATAGCGCCCCGTCTCGACCAGGATCATCCCCTTGGTGGCCAGGATCAAGTTCAGTGTCTCCAGCGCCTCGCTGTAAGTATACGGCTGCGGATCGATAAACTGCAGCGTACCGTCGATCTTCAAATCTCCCAGCAACGGCTTGTTCACCATCTGCGCGAACCGCGTCACCACGTCCGTGTAAGGTATGCCGTCGAACTGGAAACGGATGTCGCGCGACGAAGCGGATGGCTTCGCTGCATCCAGAGAAACCGCTAGGTTCGTTTGGCTCCCACTGGCCACTGCCGCCAGATTCGTCTGGCTCCCACTGGCCGCTGCCGCCAGGTTCGTCTGGCTCCCACTGGCCGCTGCCGCCAGGTTGGTCTGGCTGCCGCTAGCCGCTGCCGCCAGGTTGGTCTGGCTGCCGCTGGCCGATGCGAGCGCGTTCGTGGCCGCGGCCACGACCGCCGGGGACGGCGTTGCGATTGCGCCGCTCTCCGCCGCCGCCTCAGCCGCCGCCACCGGTCCGTCACCGTGCAGGACCAGGAGCGTCACCAGCAATATCCATGTCGCGTTGTTCATAAGCCAATGACCGTTCAAGATTCCGGCATGTCCGGCGGCAAATCGCCGGGCGAAAGCAGATGTTTATCAGCCAGGGTTTGACCGTGTTCGACGGCCCAATACTCGCTCCCCCAGCGCAGGATCACTCGGCTGGCCGACCACAGATCCGGCTTGTCCGAACGCGGACGCCGCCGGTAATCAATCATCACAACCCGGGCCCCGGCCAGCTCGTCACCCGGATGATACCGCTGGATCCGCATCGACGTTGTGTCGCAGATGTGCACCTCGGGCACACCCCGCCACTCGGACAGCGACACCACCTTCAACAGGTTCAGTCTCGGCCCCGAATCCGTTGATGGGGGCGACATCGATCGAGGAGCCGACGGCTCCGATGCGGCCACCGCCCGCCGAATGTAAGGCCGCCATAGATCCCGATCGACGATGAGATCGTACCGGCCCCGCGCGGACCGGTCCATCGCCACTTCGGGCGCCGGATCCAGAGGAATGGCGGCCGGCGGCGGATCCACCACCAGGGTCAGATAGCGGAAACGGGCCTTGACCCGCCCCGGCCGATCCGCCGCCGTGAGCACCAGGTTGTCGATCCGATGAACCAGGCTGCCCTTCTCCAAAGAGAACAACAGGTCGACGATCCGCGCCATCGGCCCTTCGCCCTGGACCGTCCACCCGACCTCCTGGGCGCCTCGCAGACGCCGCGGTCCGGATGGGATCCGGGTGAATTGAGCGTCGGACAATCCGAGCTGGGAAATCAGGTCCGTGAGGAGTTTCCCGGCCGTAGCGGCCGCCACTTCGGGATCCGAATGGAAGGTGTTAGTGACCACTCCCTCGAGGTAGCGCTGGGCCGTGAAGAATGCCTGCCGCTCTTCCGCGACCTGCTGCAGACGATCCCGCAAGCTGGCGGTCTGGCGATCGGCGTCGCGCCAGGGCTTAACCACCAGCCAATGGAACAGCCAAACCAACGCCAACGCCACCCCCAGACATCCCACCGCCATCGCCAATGTCTTTTCGCGCCGGTTCATTGCCTGGCCCTCCTCCAGGGGCGCGCCTCCTCACCCGCCGGCCCATTCGACGCCCCCCGCTGCCCCGGCCCCATGCGCGGACGACCCCCGGACGGTTCCGGAGGCGAGGCGTTCGACGGCCGCTGCGGCTCCGGACCCGAGCGCATCCGCGCGCCAGGCGGTTCCGCGGACGGCTGGTTCGACGGCCGCTGCGGCTCCGGATCCGAACGCATCCGCGCGCCAGACGGTTCCGAAGGCGAGGCGCTCGACGGCCGCTGCGGCTCCGGACCCGAGCGGATCCGCGCGCCAGGCGGTTCCGCGGGCGCCTGGTTCGGCTGGGCCCGCTGCGGCCCTTGCGCCGAACGCGCTCGAGCCGCCGCCGCATCCAAGGATGCGTCATCGGCGGGGCGATCCGGCGCTCGGAGATCGGCGACGTTGACCTCAAACTTCTCGGGCAGCTTCAGTTCCACGGTGGTCTGGAAGCCGTATCCGTGAGGGTCGGCGCTGGGGGTGACCGCCAGCGGCTTCAAGTCATAACCCGCCGCCCGCAATTGCCGGTCCAGTTGAGCCAGGAGATCCCCGGATCGCGCCCGCACCGCCAGATAGATCGTCCCCTTCGTGCCGGTGGATAGGGACGTGATGTACAAATCCCCTGCGCCTGGCAACAGCGAGCTCAGATGCGCGCAGGAATCCAGCCACTGCCGCCGTTCGTTCAACCAGCCCTCGACGACGCGCGCTTTCAGGCGCGTTTCCCGGAAAAGCGGCCGGCTCTTTTCGCCCTGCTCGACCTGCATCCGCAGTTGGTCCTGAATGCTCCGGCGCTGGTCGAGGCCGTGCGAGCGCACTCCCCACACGCCCACCAGGGACGCGCCGATCAGGGCCGCCAGCAGCCACCGCGTCCATGCCCGGCTCCGCCGGCCCGCCGCCGGCCGGCGCGGATGCAGGAAATCCAGCGGCAATCCCGCATCGTCCAACATCCCCCACGCCAGCCCGGCTGCACCCAAACCCTCGGGATGGATCCCGGCCGCCAGCGGGCATTGCCGCCGCAGCAAATCCTCATCCAGCATTCGAGCCGGCAGCCCATGCCGAGCCGTCAGCTCGGCCATCACCTCCGCCTCACCCCCGGTGCGGCCAGTCACGAAGACACAGCGGATCGGCGGATGGCCTGGCACACCCTCGTACCCGTGCAATCCCCGGATAATCTCAGTCCGAACCGCAGGCCCCCAGGTTGAATCGGTCGCCGTCTCCGATCCATTGGCTGAAGCCCTCACGGGTTCCGCCGTGGCTTCGCTCCCGCCCGAAAGCGTCGCCAGTTTGCTGAAGCGCAGAACCGGCCCCTGAAACACCTCGATCAACACCTCTCGGGACCGCAGCCGAACCAAGGCCGTCGCGCCTCCGTCGGATGCATCGTCCAGTCCCGCCAGCGCTCTCGCGTGAGCCGCCGATTCCAGGCCCAAGGCCGCCAGCCGAACCCCCGCCGCCGCCGCCATTTTCTCGAACCATGCGATCACTTCCCGCTTCACCACGGCCGCGAAAACCTCGACGCTCGCCCCCTCCGCCTCCCCCCGTGCGCCATCGCCCACCGCCCCCCCTGCCGGTGCCGGGGGCCCGCCCGCCTTCGCCAGCGCCGGCAACGGGAAAAAATCGATCACGGCGTCCTCGGGTCGAAAGGGAAGATCCTTGTGGATCTGGAAATGGACCATGGCGGCCAATTCCTCTTCCCGTTCCGGCATCGGCAACCACAGGCTCCTGAAAACCGCCAGCTCGCGCGGAACCGCCAGGGCCACCAGCCCGCGATCCAGCTTCATCCGCCGCAATGACTCCGCCAATTCCTTCCCCGCCGCCTCCGGATCGGTGACCAGAGGGCGCACAGGCGAAGCCAGGATTCGATGCTCCAGCCGCAACAGATCGGATTGGCCGCCGCGCCGGCCCGCCTGCGCCAGGTGCAAATCGCGATCCTCGACCACCACGGCCGTGGACACCGTCCGCTGCCACCGCCACCAAGCGCCGCGCCGGCCGCACCGCCGGACCTCGCCCCACAGCCCGGATCCCAGGAGGAAGACGCTCATCGCGATCCCCCCCCGCCTGGACTCCAGGCAACGGTCTCCGGCTCATCCCCCGCCAGATTCAGCGGGAGCCCCGATCGCGTCACATCCCGCAAGAACACCACCCGCGGCGCCTCCGGCGCCACATCGAAGATCGCTTCGAGGATTCGATGGCGGCGGCCCGGCCGATTGAAACCCGCAACGTAACAGTGGAACTGCAGGCTGCGCGTGGTCAGCAGCGGAGCCACCCCCTTGAATTGGTCTGCGTTCATCAGCCCTTCCTGATACAGCCAGGCGATCGTCCCCCGATCCTCCTGGCTCAGGTTCGATCGCCGCGCCACGATGGCCTCCGCCAGCGCCTCATCCACCCCCGGAAGAGTCCGCAACACGGCCGCCGGCGCCGTGTTCACGTTGATCAGCCCTTCCAGACGCTCCTGGTCCGACACCGTGCAACGATCCAACAGAGCCGGCAATTCGTCTTTCCCGACACCTGCGCGCACGGTCTCCTGGCCGGAGCCGCGCGCGGCGGGAAACGTGCCCTCCGCTTCGAGGAGATCGGCGGGATGCTCGATCGACTGCCCCGCCCGCCCCATGGCTGCGACGTAATCCCCGACGCTCGCCGGCAGCCCGGCCGCAGCCCAGTCGGCTTGCGGATCGTTCAGGCGGATGCGGGGCTGGCCCGATCCATCCTCATTGACATCGTAGCTGTGCACGGTCAGGTCCTGTCGCAGCCCTCGGTCCAGCCGGCTGTCCTGGTTGTCCGGCGGCCACTGCGTCTCGCCATCGTTTTCGTTTGCGTCCAATCGGCCGTTGAAGTTCGCGTCCTCACCGTACCAGGCCAGGGCGCTCACCCCGGAGCTTTGCAGGTATTCGTCCGCGCACGACCAGTGCCCGCCGGCTCCCGCCAACTCGTTCGTCGCCATCCCCGACCGGGATCCAGACCCCCGGCCTTCCTCCCCCGTCGCGGGGGCCGGCGACGCCCCGTTCCATCCCTCGCCCCCCTCCATCCTCATGCCCGATAAAGCATCGAGCATGGCCGGACTCGAGCGCAGAATGTTGAGTTTGGACGCTTCATCGGTCAACCCGAATCGAACCCAGCCGCTCTCATCGTCTCCAGGCGAGTAGACCGTGAAGAACCAACGCTGCAATCCATCTTCATGCACCAGTTGATCCCGGAATTCAGCCGGATTGTCCCGCCAGGCCGCTTCCTCCCGCGCGGATCGCCGCGCCACCTGGATCGCCCGGTCCAACCCTGTCAGCGCCACCGCCCACGCCTGCTCCCCTTCCCAACCTGTCGCCGAGGCCGTCTTCTCCGCCCCCAACAGGAACATCAAGCTCACCGCCACCATCGACGCCAGCATGACCACCACCAGGACCAGCAGAAGCACAAACCCGCCCCCCGCCGGCGTGGATCTTTTATCCTGGATCGTCCGCATCACGGCGCGCCTCCCTGCGGTTCCTCGGAGGTCGATTCCGGATCCGGAGCGCCTTCCGTCTCGGTCAGCCCCATGCGATGCCCTGGCAAATAGACGATCCGCCGATAGTATTCATAGGGGTATTCCTCGGGCGTCAATCCCTCCGGCAACGGCTCTCCCCCCAACACGATCTCCACCGCCGCCGGAGGCGCAGGCCCGTTCCACATATCCATCCATCCCTGGCCATCCCAATATCGAAACCGGGCGAAACGCAACGGATCGACCACCAGCTCCAACCGCGGCGCCGCCGCCTTGTCCTCGGTTTGTCCCATCGTCCATTCGTTGGTCTCGTTCGTCGCGAAGTCGCCCGGCTCCGCTCCCGAATCGACGGCGGAGGGGACGGGATCGGGCCCGGCCATCTGCTCCTCGGTGCGCGCCACTCCACCGCCCCCCAAACCGTATGTCATCCGCCGGAAAACCGACGGCGCAGACCCCGGCGCCTCCGACATCGGATTGGATCCCGATGCCAAAACCGGAAGATCCGGACGGGCGAATTGGATCTGGCCGCTTTCGCCCCGCAGACCCTCCGGGAAGGCCCGGCATCCTTGCGCCGTGTTCAATTCCGCCGTCAGCCGATCCAGGATCAACCGAGCTGCCGAGACCCGGGATGCTTCCCGCAGCAAGTCGTTTCGCAGCCGTTCCGCCTTCGCATAAAAGAACAGCACCACCGTCAGCATCCCCGCCGCGATGGCCAGTGCCAACACGACCTCGATCAAGGTGAACCCGCTTGCCGCACTGCGCCTGGAAACCTGGAGATGCATTTTACCGGATGGTCGATGCTGGCGCGGCGGGACCGGGATCGGATTGCAGGGGAAGCCAGCGCACGAGCCGGCGCACCACCGGCCGCTCCACATGCCGGATCGCCACCTCGATCCGGCGCAGCGGATATTCCAGCTCCAGGGCGGCATCCGCCGGTTCCACATCGATCTCGAAGCTCCACATTTCGAACGGCGGCTCGAATGTCTCCGGGCTGGCCGTCTCGATCGATCGCAGCCCCAGCTGCAGCTCCGACATGACCGTCACCGCCAGGTTGCCCGCGTGAACGTTCAGCCGCAATCGCTCGACTTCCAAAAGCGAATAATGCAACGCTCCGCCAATCACCGCGGCCGCCGCCACAAACAAAGCCAACGCCAATACCACTTCGAGCAATACCGATCCTTCCCGTCCCGAACGCCAATGGCATCCACCGCGCGCGGATGCAGAAGAGCCCCCGCCTTCCGCCGCGTTTCCGTGGCGGCTGCCGCAGGACAGCTCTGGGAAGGAGATCGCTCCGCGGTTCAGGAATCGAAGGCGCAAATCCTGGCTCGGAGAATTCCACCCTGGATCCGCGTCGCGCATGCCAGGGAAGATCAAATTCCGATTGGGACCCATCCCGGCCAGCGCACCCTCATTCGGCCTCGGCCGAAACCGCTCCCGCAGAGGCGGCCGTCTCCTCCGCCGTCCACATCGCAGCCTCTTCGGATTGCCAGACACTCGAGATCGCTCCGGTCAGCCCGACGATGCGAACCGTGACTCGCCGGGCCTCGTCCGAATCCCGGGCCGCCAGAATCACTTCGGCCGAGTCGCTCGAACCATCCGGATTGAATGTGATCGGCGGGGCTTCGAGCCCGCGGTTTTCCTCGTCGGCCAACAGCTCTTCGGCGGCTCCAGCGCTCTCCGGGATCCCTTCGCCAAGCCATTCACCAATCCGGTTCACGGACTCGATCCCGATGGCCTCGTTCAATTGCTCGATATCCCAGCGATACCTCGGCAGATCCTCGAACACGTCCGGCCCTTCCACCGGGTCGGGCTCCCACGTCAGTTTGACCTGGCTGAACTGATTGGTCGTTGGCTGTTCATCCGGGCTGAATGCCACCCGGACCCGTTTGCCCGAGTTGGCCGCCTCCGCCCGAGCCAGCCGAAGCATGCCTTCGAACCGCAATGCGCCGTCCTCGAAGCGCGCCGCCCCCCGGCTGGGCTGCAAGGTGTAGACCGCCGCCCCAAAAAACAGGGTCAGCAGCGAGGCCACCAGCAGCAGCTCGAACAAGCTGAAACCGCTGCTTGCGCTCCGTCGCCCCGCTGATCCAGTGGTTCGCATTCGCTCTCGATCCGTCCCGGTCACGGATTCAACACCGTCGTGGAATCCTGGTTGGACTCCGATTCGTCGTAGAGCTTCACGTCATCCTCGGTGTCCGGCTGGCTGTCCGGCCCCACCGAATAGAGCTTGTAATCCGGCGTGGCGGTGTCCGTCGCCAGGGTCTTGTCGACCAACTCGTAGCGCAAAGGGTTGCCCCAGGCGTCCTCGATCCGCGTTCCGGGCTTCAGGTAAGGCCCCTGCCATTTCTCCCCCATCCGCTCATTCTCGAAGGTCGGCTTCACCAGCAGCGCACCCAGCCCGCCCTGGTCTTCCGTCGGATACTGCCCGACGTTCAGCCGATAGGTGTCCAGCGCCGCCTGCACCTGGGTCAGCAGCAGCATGGTCGTGTTCCGCTCCGCTCCCTTCCTTTGGGGCAGCACAAACACCACCAGCGCACCCGCCAGCATCAGGATAATCACAATAACCAGCAGCACCTCGATCAGCGTGAACCCCGATGATCGCCTTGCTGACAACTGCCGCGCCAAACCATGCAAACGCATATTTGATTTTAAATCATTCCCGTTCAATCCAATAGACGCACAACATCTCCATTCAATTCGATCGGATCGACATTGTCAATCCGCATCGGACGCCCGTTTCTTGATCAGACGTGCGCAACCGGTTGCAGGTTACCGAATTCCATAGGCATTTACTTCATTCCAAGCGAGCTGGCCATCGTGAAGATGGGCAGCAGCAGCCCCAGCGCCATGAACCCGATCCCGGCCGCCACCACACAAAGGATCAGCGGCTCGAGCAATCGCATCGCCTGGTCCACCTGCTGATTGGTGCGGTGCTCGACGGTGTCGGCGATGTGCAGCAGCACTTTCTCGAGCTGATTGGATTCTTCGGCGACGCTGATCATGGCGATGACCTGGTCCGGGAAGAGCCCTCCGCGCCGCAGGGGATCGGTCAGCGGCTTGCCGGCCCGCACATTCTCGGCCGCCTCGGCGATCCGGTCCGCCAGCAATGGGGATCCGGTGGCATCCTTGCTGATCGCCAAGGACTGCAGCAGAGGCACTCCGTTGGTCAGCATGGTGCCCAAAATCCGGCAGAATCGGGTGATGGCCACCATCCGCAGAGCCACGCCCAGCACCGGGACCTTAAGCCGCCAGCGCTCGATCCAGCGCTGGCCCGCATCGCTCCTCCACGCCGACCACAGCAGCCATGCCCCAAAGCCCAGCGCCGCCAGCATCAGGGGAAAATACCCCCTCACCCCATGGCTCAGCGCAAATAAAAGCCGCGTCGGCAACATTTGCGGCACCCCCTCGAGCAACGGCTCGAACCGCGGCACGAACAACACCAGCGCCCCCACCATCACCGCCACCCCCACCGTCGTCAGCAGCACCGGGTAGATCAGCGCGCCCGTGACCTTGCTGCGCAGCTCATCCAGACGCTCGAGAAAAGCCGACAGGTTCTGGAACACGTCCTCCAGAAAGCTGGCCCGCTCGCCCGCCTGGACCATCGCCGTGTGCAGCGGCGGAAAGACGCTCCCATGCCGCCGCATCGCCTCCGTCAAGGAATCGCCATCCGCCACGTCCGCCCGCACTTCCTTGATTACATCGGCCAACCGCGCGTTCACGGTCGATCGGATCAGCGAATCCAACGCCCGCAACAGCGGCACGCCCGACCCGATCAGATCCCCCAGCTGGCCGTAAAAAACCCCCACGTCGCGCATCGGGACCCGGCGCCGCCCGCGGCGCCTGCGCCGGCTGCCCATCGACATGTCGGCGACCGAAATCGGGAACAGCTCGTGCTCATCCAGCCATCGCAGCGCCCCCGCCTCGTTGTCCGCCGTCACCGTCCCCGTCACGCGCTCGCCTTTGGCGTTCTGGGCCTGATATTGATATTCAGCCATGGTCAACCCCTGCCGAAAAACCGCCGCGATTCAGGCGACCCCGAATCCGGTAGGTCTTGCGGATCACCCGATGATTATCTACACGGAACTCCCTCGGGATCAAGCACAGGCTCCGCCCGCTCCGCACGGCCACAGCTAATTGGTTTGACATCGGCACGGAATTTCGAGAGCGTGCCGCCATCTAATCAGATAATAATTAGATAGCCTACTACCATTGTCGTCAAACCCCGAGCAGCATCAGGATGAACATGAGCACCAGCGTGTCTTGCAGTGTCGGTGAAACCCATATTCTCCGGCGGCTTTCGCGCCAGTTCGCAGCTGTTGCGCTGGTTGTGTGCGCTTGGATGACCTGCGCGTCCTCGATCCGGGGCGAGGCCACGATCGATCTGAACAATTTCCTTCCAGACAGGCCCTTTTACCTCCTGGAACCCGGAGTGTATGCCAGCGGATCGGATGTCTATGTCGAGGTCTGGGGCGGGCCGGTCGGCGGCACGATGCTGCCCATCCCCAATGCCTACGGTGCAACACGGTTCAACCTTGTTTTCGAAGGCTATTTCGAGGGATTGGTGGGGCTGATGACCAATTTGACTGGCTATTCGACCGGCCAGTTCCAGGTCCGCATCTGGAAGGGGGCTGAAACCTTCGAATCCGCCCCCCTCAAGGCTCTTTCGCCCATCTTCACCCAAGCGACCGGCAATTTTATCCGCACCACCCCCCCTCCCCATGAACCTCCAAACGCTTGGCTTGAATATCAACGACTTGCACAAGACGAGGTTTAGGGGTTCAAAGCGCGATTTGGATCGGCGAATTCTCTCCCCGCTCAGGGCGTCCCGCTTCTCATTCCAGAGTCGCTCGTTCTTCGGGAGATTGTCTCGCCGTCCATCCTGACACCGCCGCAATCCCAAATCGCCATCGCCGGTAATACCATCACATTCAGTGTTGCAGCCAGCGGGACGGCTCCCCTTTTCTACCAGTGGCTCTGGAATAGTTCCCCCTTGGCTGGCCAGACCAATGCGAGCCTCGTCCTCTCCTCGGTCCAAGCTTCCCAGGCCGGCAGCTATTCGGTTCGCGTCAGCAATTCCGGCGGTTTCGTGGATAGCGCGCCCGCGAGCCTCACAGTCTGGATTCCCGTGGCAATCACCAAGCAACCCGCCAGCCAGAGCACGCTTGCATCCTCGAATGTCACCTTCAGCGTCACTGCATCCGGTTCGGTTCCCCTCACTTATCAATGGTTTTTCAACGGATCGGCCATGCCCGGAAAAACGAATTCAACTCTAACTCTTCTCAATGTCCAAAAAGCCCAGTCGGGCCAATACCAGGCTGTTGTCTCGAATCCCGCTGGATCCACCAACAGTGCCGTCGCCCAACTTTCGGTCAACAGCCCGCCCACGATCAGCTTGATCTCGAAAACGAATATCGTCGAATCAACGGCATGGTCCCTCCAGGCTATAGCCACTGATCCGGATCAGCCAGCCCAGACCCTGACCTACAGCCTGCAAACCGCGCCGCCCACCGCCACGATCAACTCGACCACCGGCCTCATCCAGTGGACGCCCAGCGAGGCCCAAGGCCCATCCACCAACACGTTCACCGTCCGGGTCACCGACAGCGGATCTCCCGCCGCCACCGCCAGCGCCTCCTTCACGGTCGTCGTCGCCGAAGTCAACCAGGCCCCCTCCCTGGCCGCCATCGCCGACCAGCAGGGCGATGAAGGCGCTCTGCTCCAGTGGACCGCCGCCGGATCCGACGCCGATCTCCCAGCCCAGACGCTGACCTACAGCCTGGAAGCCGCACCGCCCACGGCCACGATCGACTCGGCCACCGGCCTCATCCAGTGGACGCCCAGCGAGGCCCAAGGCCCATCCACCAACACGTTCACCGTCCGGGTCACCGACAGCGGATCTCCCGCCGCCACCGCCAGCACGTCGTTCACGGTGATTGTGTTCGAAGACGGCGAACCCCCGTCGGTCCTCAGCCAGCCGGCCAGCCTGACGGTCGATGAAGGGGATTCCGCGACATTCTCCGTTACGGCTGCCGGATCAGAGCCGTTCGTTTACCAATGGCAATTCAATGGCACGAACATCCCAGGCGCCAATGGCGTGTCACTGATTCTCGCGGAGACCGCTCTTTCCGATGCCGGTGATTACTCTGTTTTCATTTCGAACGAGGCAGGGGATGCAACGAGCGAAATCGCCGTGCTTACGATCAACCCCGCTGCGATGTTCTCCGGACGCGGCCTGGATGGTTACATGGCCGGCAGCACGGTCTTCTTTGACGCGAATCTGAACAGCAAGCTCGATGGAGGAGAACCCTCGACAACGACCGATGATGCTGGGCGATTCGACCTCAAGGTGGTCGTCGCCAAGTTCGATGCCAATCAAAACGGCGAGCTTGATCTCGAGGAAGGCCAGCTGGTTCTTCAAGGCGGCGTCGATATTTCGACGGGTCTGCCTCTGGAAACGTCCTTGTCAGCTCCGCCCACCGCGACTGTGATCACGCCTTTGACGGCGCTGCTGAACGAACTGGCCCGGAGGGATGAATCCCTGTCGCTGGCTCAGGCCGAGACACAGCTTGAAGCGGCCTTGGGGCTCCCACCTGAAGTCCAGTTAATGGAGTTTGATCCGCTGGCAGCCGCGACTGCCAACGACACGGCTGCCGCTCCCGTTCTTCAGGCGGCCGCCAAGGTGCAGGACACCGTTGTTCAGATCACCGCCCTGCTTGGGCAATCCACCCCAGATGCATCCCAAGCCGACCTCGCCCGCCAGGTGATGGCCCAAATCGCCAGCGCAGTGCAGACCAATTCCGCCATGGACCTGAGCGACACCCAGGTGGTCGAGACCGTCATTCAGCAGACGGCGTCGGTCGTGCAGGCAACCATCGATCCCGCCGTGCAACAAGGCGCAGCCCAAGTGATCGCTGCGCTCAACCAGGCGAAAGACCAGTTGGTCGCCGAGGCTGAGGGCGCCTTGGACGCCGCCGCCGCCATCAGCCAAGTCCAGTGGATTGCCCAGGGCCAGGCTGCCGAACAGCTCGAGCAGGCGGGATCGGGAGCCGTGGTGATTGACGAAGTCGTGGCTGCCCAAACCTGCCATGCGCTCGACCAAGCCATCGCTCAGGCGCCCGTCGGCAACCTCACAGGCGCCGAACAGCCGCCGGGCATCGTCGCCTTCAGCCACGATCACTATTCGGTCCTCGAAAACGGCGTCTCCGTCCAGGCAATCACCGTCACCCGGCACCAGGGCAACCATGGCCCAGTCCGCCTGCGGATTGCCCTTAGCGATGGCACCGCACGGCTGGCCGATGGCGATTACAGCGCCGCCTCGATCGACGTGCTCCTGTCCGACCATGAGATCAGCCGCTCAGTCAGCTTGGCTGACATCGTTCGGGATGACAGCCTGGCTGAAGGCCCCGAGTCATTGAGCCTCACGCTGTCTTTCTCGCCGGACGATTCGAGCGGGGCATCGTTGGGCGCCATCACAGCCGCATCCCTCCAGATCGTCGACAATGATGCCGTCGGCACGTTCGCTTTCAGCGAGGCCGAGCACGCCATCTTTGAAGACAGCCTCTGCTGCAAGGCGATCGCCATCACTCGCTCCGGCGGCACCAGCGGGGAGGTCGAACTCATTGTCACCCCCACGCCTGTCGATGGCGGCGCCACCCCCGGCGTCGATTACCATATCCAGCCCATCTCCGTTCTGTTCTCGGACGGCAACCAGCTGCGGCTGATCACCGTGCCCATCCTCTCGGATGGCAAGTTCGAACCCGACGAACCGATGGAGCTGAGCCTCGACCTCGCCGACGGCGCCCCCGCCGGCGCAGCTGTCGGCTCGATCCATACCACACGCGTTGTCATCCTCAATGACGATCCCCAACCCCCCCGGGTTGAATTCACTCGCACGAGCAGCGCCCAATTCGATTTCACTGTCCATGGCCAGGCTGGATACCATTGCCGGATCCAGGGCTCTGAGGACCTCGTGAATTGGGTTACGGTGCAGGATATCGAGCTCAATGCCCCTGCCCATTCGGTTCCGCTGCCGATCGCTCCGGCCGCCGGCCAGCAATTCTATCGCGCGGTGGTCTGGAAATAACCAGCGTCCGTCCAATCATTCATCGCCTCGGACCGCGGCAGACCCCTGCCGCATACCGACCTTTTCCCAACCATCGAATTTGTCGTCTCGAGACGATTTTTCTTGAGTCATTCACCACAGACACTGTATGTTCTGTGTCGTGATCAGCGGGCGCCCCGGCCGAGGCTGGAACGTCAGCGGTTCTTTGAGACGGAGCAGATTCATTGGATTTTAACCCTGCCATGTTCGTGAAACGAAACAATGTCCTTGAACCGTAAGCTCGAATATACGGAGCCTTGAATGTGGTGGCAGCCGATATGCCTTGACTGGACATCGAAAGCCGCCCTGCGGGTTCCACCTGTTTCTTATCAGTTCAGAGGAACTGTTACCCACGGCATTACGGCGGGGTTTTTATTTCCCCTCTTGTCTCTTCCCCCGGCTGTGAAATATTGACGGCATTGGATTGTCCGCCATTGGGGCGGTGGATCCGCACTCGTCGATGCAGTCCGAAGACCTTTTTCGAACCATGCCGGACGAGGCTGGCGATGCGGGACAATCCGCGCCGCCAGCCCCGCTCGCCGCCAGAATGCGCCCGCGCACCCTCGAGGATTTTGTGGGCCAAACACACCTGCTCGCCCCGGGCCATCTCCTCCGCCGCGCCATCGAAGCCGATCGGATCCAGTCGCTCATCTTCTATGGCCCGCCCGGAACCGGAAAAACCAGCCTCGGCCAGATCATCGCGCGCCACACCCGCTCCCACTTCGAGCCGCTCAGCGGCGTCGAGTCCAATGTCGCCGACATGCGCCGCGTCCTGGCTGCGGCCGCTCATCGCCGCGCCAACGCCGGCCGCGCCACCATCCTCTTCATCGACGAAATCCATCGCTTCAACAAGGCGCAGCAGGACGTCCTGCTGCCCGACGTCGAACGCGGTGTCGTGCGCCTCATCGGGGCCACGACGCATAACCCGTGCTTCTTCGTCAACGCCCCGCTGGTATCCCGATCGCAGATCTTCGAGCTGCGGCCGCTGGCCGAGGATGAGCTCCTGGCCGTCCTCCAGCGCGCCCTCGACGACCCGGAACGCGGGCTTGGGCATCTGAGGATCCAGGCCGATCCGGACGCCCTCCGGCACCTCGCCCGCGTGGCCGACGGAGACGCCCGCAAAGCCCTCAACGCGCTCGAAATCGGCGCCCTCACCACCCCGCCCCAATCCGATGGGACCATTCGCATCGACCTCCAGGCCGCCGAGCAGTCCATCCAACACAAGGCCGTCGTCTACGACGCCGATGGGGATGCCCATTACGACACCATCTCCGCCTTCATCAAGTCCATGCGCGGCAGCGATCCCGATGCCGCACTCTACTGGCTGGCCAAGATGATCCATGCCGGCGAAGACCCCCGCTTTATCGCCCGCCGGATGGTCATCTGCGCCGCAGAAGACATCGGCCTGGCGGATCCCATGGCTCTGGTCCTGGCCCAAACTGCCTGCGACGCCGCCGAGTTCATCGGATGGCCCGAGGCGCGCATCCCCCTGGCGGAGGCCGCCATCTACCTCGCGACCGCCTCCAAAAGCAACTCCGCCATCGCCGCCATCGACGCCGCCCTCGGCGAAGTCCGCTCCGGGCGATCCCTTCCCGTGCCCGAACACCTCCGGGACGCCCATTACGCCGGCGCGGCCCGCCTCGGCCACGGCCAGAGTTACCGATACGCCCACGATTACCCCGGCCACTTCGTCCCCCAGGATTACCTGGGCGCTCTCCGCTCGTTCTACCAGCCCACGGACCAGGGCGTCGAAAAAAAGATCAAGGAACGCCTCGAAAAATGGCGATCCATGAAGGAGGAAGCCGCAGGCGCCAGCCGCGTTCCGCCCGCCCATCCGCCTCCCTCACCCCCGGCCTAGCCCGCTCCAGCCCTTGCCAACGATGCCCATGGCCAAACAGCAACTCCGGCGCGCGGTCCTGGCCGCGCTCCACACCGAGTCTCCCGCGGCACTCTCCGCGGCTTCCACCCAAATCCGCCAACGAATTCTCGAATCCGATCGCTGGCGCCGTTCCCGAACCATCCTGGCCTTCGCTCCAATGGCGCGCGAACCCGACATCTGGCCTTTGATCGCCGGAGCTCTGGACGAGGGCCTGGAAGTCTTTCTGCCGCGCTACGTGGCCGCGGATGACCGCTACGAGCCCGCCCTTCTCCGAAATCCCGAGGCCGACCTCCAGCCGGGGAAATGGGGAATCCGCGAACCCGTCGCCGCCTGCCCCGCCGGCACCCTAAAGCAACTTGACTTCATCCTAGTTCCGGGTGTAGCATTCGATGTGTCCGGCCGAAGGCTTGGGCATGGCCGGGGATATTACGATCGGCTCCTGGCCGAGATCTCCGGCTGGAATTGCGGTGTGGCCTTTGCTTGTCAGATCGTCGCCGCCGTGCCGACAAGCCCTCGAGACATCGGGATGGATGGTATCGTCACCCCCAGCGGGTGGATGCCGGTTCGCCCGAGCTCGAATCCAACATGAACGGGTCCCTGCAAGATTTCTTGATCGCCGCATTGGGCCTCATTCTGGGGGCCGGGCTGGGCTATTGGATCCATCGCCGCCGCGAGCGGTCGCTCCGCCTCGACTGGGAGCGGGAGAAGGAAAGCCTGGCCGAAACCACCCGCCAGCAGTGCGCCGCCGTCGCGCGCGACGCCCAGTTCGCCGCCAACGAGGAGTTCCTTCGCCGCAGCCGCACCCTCGAAGAGGATCACGCCCGGCGCCGTCAGGAGCTCAACGAGCTGGACCAGCGCCTCAACCAGCGCGACCTGCTCATCAACCAGCAGCTCGAAGGGTTGGTCCAGCAGGAACAAATGGCCCTGGCCCAGCAGCAGCGCCTGGCCCTCCAGGAAAACGAGCTGGCCCGAGACCGGGCCGAGCTGGACCGGCTGATCCAACAGCGCAGGGAGCAGCTCTCCCATCTCGCTCACATTTCCGATACCGAGGCGCGGGAGCTGCTCCTCAAGGAGGTCGAGCAGGAGAGCCTCCGCGACGCCGGCGACCTCGCCCGACATGTCCTCGATGACGCCCGCCAGCGCGCCGAGGATGAGGCCCGAAAGATCATCGGCCTCGCCATCCAACGCTACGCCGGAGAACACTCCTTCGAAACCACCACCGCCACCGTCACCCTCCCCAACGAGGAAATCAAAGGCAAGATCATCGGCCGCGAAGGCCGCAACATCCGCGCCTTCGAATCCGCCACCGGCGTCACGGTCCTCATCGACGATACGCCCAATGCCGTCGTCCTCTCCTCGTTCGACCCCGTGCGCCGCGAAATCGCCCGCGAAGCCATGCAGCGGCTCATCCTGGATGGACGCATCCACCCGACCCGCATCGAGGAAGTCGTCGGCAGGGTCGCCCAGGAAACTGACGATGCCATCTTGCGCGGCGGCGAGGAGGCGGTTTTCAAGGCCGGCCTGCCCCCCCTGGCCCACGAAATCGTCCAGGTCCTCGGCAGGCTCCGGTTCCGCCACAGCTATGCCCAGAACAACCTCGATCACTCGGTCGAGGTCGCCCATCTCGCTGGCCTGATGGCCGCCGAACTGCAGTTCGATGTCCTCACGGCTAAACGGGCTGGATTGCTCCACGATATCGGCAAGGCGCTCAACCACGAGATCGAGGGCGCCCACGCCATCATCGGCGCCGAGTTCCTGAAACGCCACGGCGAGTCCGAAGCCGTCGTCAGCAGCGTCGCCTCCCACCACGGCGAGGCGCCCTGCCGCTTCGCCATCGGCAGCCTCGTCAGCGCCGCCGATGCCATTAGCGCTTCGCGCCCCGGGGCTCGGTCCGAAACCATGGCCACATACCTCAAGCGGCTGGAAAACCTCGAGCGAATCGGCCTTTCGTTCCCGGGCGTCGAGAAGTGCTTCGCCGTCCAAGCCGGCCGCGAGCTGCGCGTCATGGTCCAACCCGATCGGGTCAGCGACGATCAGGCATTCCTCCTCGCACGCAGCCTCGCCCACAAGATCGAAGAAGAACTCCAATACCCCGGCCAAATCCGCGTCACTGTGGTCCGCGAAACCCGCTGCATCGAGTTCGCCAAGTAAGGGCCTGACGCGCCCCAGCCACCCTCCTCACCGCCTGTCGTAAGGCGCCCCCGGAAAACCGTACTCCCACGACCTCGGCGTGTTCCAAGGACGAGAAGAAGCATTCTCGGGCTCCGTCGTCCCGCATCCGCTCAATCCGGCCACCACCACTGCCAGCAAAACCAACGCCGCCCAGCGGCTCCAGCTCGTTCGATGCGCACGCATGAGGTCCGATGCCTGAGATGCCACCCGCTAATACAACACTTGGTCGCCTTCCATGAGCTCCGCTTGCTTCCATTCCGGAATGATGTTCGCCACGCTCCGGTTGCGCTCGACCGAGGTCAAGCGGACTTTGCCCACCAGCTTTCCATCCCGGTTGACCAGCAGGACGCCACGCTCCACCGCTCCCTGCTCCGAACCGATATCCACCACCACGAAGTTCCACTTGCCATCCACCGCCACCACTTTCCCCGTCATCGGCTGCATCTCCGGATCGACGTTGGGACGCAGCACCTTCGCCAGCTCCATGCTCAGCTTCTTGTTGTTCCGGGCGAGGACGTCCTTCTCCTCCTCGTAAACATCGATCTTCTCATTCGCCACCTTCAGATCGTCCACCACGCCTTTGATCTGGTCCGGGCTCAGGCCGGTGGCGCGCCACGATGCCAGCTCTGCCTGGGCCAGGTTGCGCTCCTTGGTCGTGGTTTCAAGCTCGGCCGCCGCCCGGTTCGCCCGCTGCTCCTGCTGGATCGCCCTGGCCGAGACCCGCGCCAGCTCGTTTGTCGCCACATCGAGAATCTTGCTGGTATCGTCCAGATCGATCCGCAGCTGCTGCGACTCCTTCCGGAACTTGGCCTCCGATTTCTGAGTCCGGTCCAGCGTGTCCTTCGTGTCGCCCAGCTCGGTGGTCAGATTTTTTATCTTGGGATCGACCATGAAATGGCTGATCCCCGCCGCCGCCAGCCCGGCGATAATGGCCAAGATGAGTGCGATTCGTAAAAGCATCGTAACCTGTATCTTCGTTAAATTTTTGCCACAATAATCACCTGCCGCCCCAGTGTCAACGACAGCGTTCAACCCTTCTGTACGGCGGGAAAATCGTTCCCCACCCCCCGCGGGCGCCCCGGACGCCCTCGCTTGCCATCTCGCACGGGTGGCGCTCTCCATCCCCATCTGAGCTCGCCACTGCGCCGGCCCCGCCACTCCCCAACACCCGCCGCGCCAAAAGCTCGCCATCCGCTCCCCAATCCGCTATTCTTGAAGCATGATTCGTTCCGTTCCAAGTCCAATTGTTTGGATCATCATCGCCCGGCTGCTGGCTGCCGTCCTGCCGGCAAATCCAGCCGACGAGGTGAGCCGCGCCGTCGAAGAGGGCCGCTGGATCACAGCTCAGAGATTCATCAGCCGCCAACTCGAACGATCCGACCTCGACTTCCCGACGCGCCAGGCATTCCTCTTCGAACGCGAACGAATGGACCGCATCCGCCTCGATTTCTCTCGAACACGCGACCAGGTCCTCGCCGATATCTGCGCCATCCTGCCCGATGCCGCCGCCGAATCGATCGCGCGGTGGGAGGCCGACGGGGCGCTCGAGTCCCGGTGGATCGATGGCAGCCGTTTCTACTTCCAAAAAGCCGCGGCCAATCTCTTCCGCGTCCATCCCGAGGCCCGCCAGTTGCATGCGGACCGCCACCCTCCAGGCCCAGGCTTGCTCGACGCCGTGTCCGACAACATCGATGCCCTCATCGCGGCCTACGGACGCACGGGACAAATCCTCGGCGATCCCTACCGTGTGCGGGTCCGGTATGTCCTGACGGTGAAGCCAGACATGACGCCGCCCGGCGAGGTCATCCGGGCATGGCTGCCATTCCCGCGCGAGACCACCCGCCAGCGCAACCTCCGGCTCGTCACGGCCCACCCCTCCCGATCGATCACCAGCGGCGCTGAATCAGCCCACTCGACGCTCTACCTGGAACAAAACGCCCGCCAGGGTCTGCCCACCACCTTCGAAACCGTCTTCGAATACACCGTGCACGGCTGCTACCGCCCGATCGATCCCGCGCGTGTTCGGCTGCCCGATCCCCATCACCCGGAGGCATCGCCGCATATGGGCGAACGGCCGCCCCACATCGTTTTCACCCCCGAGCTGCGCGCGCTCGCCACCGCCATTGCCGGCGGCGAATCCAATCCTTGGCTCAAAGCCAAACGCTATTTCGCCTGGATCAGCGACAACATCCCCTGGGCCTCCGCACGCGAATACTCCACCATCCCGTCCCTGACCGAATACGTCCTGCAGCATCGCTGGGGTGACTGCGGCATTCAGACCATGCTGTTCATGTCCCTCTGCCGCCTGTCGGGGATTCCCGCCCGATGGGAGTCGGGCTGGACCACCGGACGGAACTGGAACATGCACGACTGGTGCGCCATCTATCTCGAGCCGTACGGGTGGCTTCCGGTCGATGTCTCCCACGGCTTGCTCCCCGTGACCGATGAACGCCGCCGCTGGTTCTACTGCGGCAACCTCGACAGCCTGCGCCTCGTCGTGAACCATGATTTCGGCCAGCCCCTGTATCCCGCCAAAACCTTCTTCCGATCCGAGACCGTCGATTTCCAGCGAGGCGAGGTCGAGTGGCGGGGCGGCAACCTCTACTACCCCACCTGGGCCTGGCGATTCGAGCCCGAGGTCAGACAAGGCGCAACACAATGGGCGCCCTGAACACCGTCATCTCCCGACCGCGCGGACCCGTCCGGCAAGCCGAGCCACCTCCGACCAGGAGGGCCTATGCCCGCCCGGCCTCTGAGCCGCCACCGCCCCCGCCGCCATCCCCCAGCGAAGCCACTCGGCCGGTCCGTTCCCCTGTGCGATCTGAGCCGCAACCGACGCCAATACCGCATCCCCCGCCCCCACGCTGTTTTGGATTCGAACCGGAGGCGGCGCCGCGGTCCACCACCGATCCACATCGTGGTGGATCAGCCACGCGGGCCGCGGTCCTCGCGTTAGCAGAACCCACCCGCCCGTCGCCGCCGAAAGCTCCGCCGCCGCCCCCCGCAGCGCCGATTCCGTCCCCACCCTCCCTCCCGCCCACTGCCGCAGCTCGTGCTCGTTGGGCTTGAGCAGAAATGGACGCGCCTTCACCGCCGCCGCAAATACCGGACCGTCGCTGTCCACCAGCGCCATCCCTCCCCGTTCCCGGGCGCGCCCGGCCAGCTCCCCATAGACCGTTGCGGGAAGACCGCGCGGCAGGCTGCCCGACAACACCACGATCCCCCGGCGCGGAAACCGGCGCTCGATCCTCTCGAACAATGCGCGCTGTTCTTCCGGCCGAATGACCGGCCCGCGCGGATTGAATCGGAGCTGGCGGCCTGTCGGTGTCGTAACGATGTAATCGATCCGCGTCTCCTGGCTCAGCCGGAAGGGCCGAAACGGGAGGCCTTCGGCCCGCAGGTGCCGCCCCAGCTCCCGCCCGGAAGACCCGCCCATCGGAACCAGCAGCTCGGCGGAGACGCCCGCCGCCCGCAGCCACCGCGCAACGTTGACTCCTTTGCCTCCCGCCCAGCGGCGTTCGGCTTCGATCGTGTTCTTCTCATCCCAGCCCACGCCCGATACCGTCCACTCGACATCGACGGCGGGGTTGAGGGCGAGAACCAAAATCCGGGTCATGGGCCGGTCTCGACCACCTCGAGGGTGAACGTGGCGTCGCGGGCCCCCACGGACTGCACACCCAGATACCACGGGCCCGACGCCAGCGGCGCCGGCGCCGAATCGGAATCGATCTGGACGGCTTCCATGACCGGCCCAGGCATGTCGCTCATGTAATCGAACCGCGTCTCCAAGGGCCAGGGCTCGAACGAGCCGGGCGTCCCATACCGAACGAAAAGCCGGATGTCATCGGCCGCCGGCGCCGCCTCGAATCGCACTTGGGCGAGGCCGCCGCCTGCCACGTACTCGAAATAGCGCCAGCCGCCGGCGGAAACCACCTGGCCGGTCAGCGGGGCGCCCCCAGCCACCGATTCCATCGGCGGCCGGACCACCCCTCGCAGCTTGAATTGGATGGGACCCGTATCCTGCGGCGTCACCAGCAGATACCAATCCCCGTTGAGATTGGGTTGCACGCGCACCGGGCGATTGGTCCAATGCTCGGCCACCCGGAAGAACTGGCAGCCGTTGGTCGGATCGACGCAGTAGCGGGTGATCGGCCCCCCCGCAGTCAGCCGCGGCGACAGATCGACCCAAACCGGATCGGTCAGGTTCGTGCGCCCTTGAACCTGATACTCAATCCCCGCCAGCGAACCCCACTCCAGACAAGACCCCTGGATCGAATCGGCAGCATAGGATTGGATCCAGATATTCGTCCGCAGAATCATGACCTCCGCGTTCGTCGAAGCCGCAAAGCTGCCCAGATGATAATTTGTGCCGAACGGGAAATCCCACTGGCGCAGCAGCAGATCGGCATTCCCACTCAGATCCTCCAACGTGAATGCGGCAGCCGCATTCGTCTCCGCGATCCGGAAGTGATAGAACTCGACCGGCGCGCCCGGCGATCCCACAACGCCCGTGAAATCAACTCCGTTGGTGATCGTGATGACATTCGCCGTCACTTCGGAAGCCCGAACGGCGTAGCTCACCAACTGCGCATCGGCGTTCGTGATCGCCAGGTACCATTGGCCGGGGGCAAGCGCCACAGGGATCGAATCCGGCAGCACCAGGATTTGCTCGGCGGCCGCGCCGGAGTTGGTGCCCGCGTAATCGGCCAGGCCGGGCCCCGGCAATGGCAGGCCCCGGCGCACATACAGATCCACGTTCCCGTCGGCGCCCAAGGTCTCGAACAACACCTGCACCGCATTGCTCGTCACCGCAAACGAGTAGTATTGCGGTTCGGATGCCACCGAGATTTGGTTGGTGACCGCCACGAAATTCGTCAGCGGCTGGATCGAAGGCAGCGGAAACGTGAATTCCGACGCCCGGATCCAAAAGCCCACGGGCGCGCTGTTCGGATTGTAGACCCCCAGGTGCCATCGGCCGGGCTCGAGTGCGACCGGAACCGAATTCGTCATCAGGATGATCTGCTCCGGATTGGCTCGGGGCTGGTTGCTCTCGACATCGAACTGCGCCGTCGTCGGCCACGGCTCCGTTTCGCCCGGCAATTCCCGGCGCGCATACAGGCCAATGTCTCCGAGGACAGGCACGGCCTCGAACATGACCGCCGTGGCATCGCTCGTGACGTCATAAGTAAAGTACTGCCAGTCCGGCCCCCCCTCCATCCTGCCCTCCACCGCCACGCCGTTCTCCAGCTGGATCATCGGCGGAACCACCGTCGCACGAATCGTGAAGTCGATCGGCGCGCTTTCCCGGTTCACCACCGCGAGATACCAGTTCCCATTGAGCTGCGGCAGGCTCAGATTGATCCCGTTGAACGTGGTCTGGATCACCAGGAAAAAGCTGTATGGACTGGGCATATCCAGGCAGAACGTCATCGAGGTCTGGTCCGCGGTGAGCAGAGGCGAGACGGTGTCCCAGGCTGGATCGGTGATGTTCGTCCGGCCCACCACCACATAATTGAATCCGGGGACCGTGTCCCAGGCCAGGCAGAGCTGGTTGCTGACCACCACGGGCGGTCCGCTGAACGGGATCGGCGTCGTCACCACCGGCGGAATCGGGTTGGTGCTGATGATGATCAGCTCCGGCTGCCGGCCCGGCAGGAACCCGCCCGCATCGCGATCGTTGATATACGGCAGCCGCTCGAATGCCAGCAGCAGATCGGCCGCACCGCTCAAGTTGTAGAGCTGGAACCGAGCGGTCTCGTTGGTCCGCGTGATCGGGAAATGGAAGAAATTCGTGATCGTCCCCGGGTTGACCCGATAATCCAGCGGGATCGCATTGGTGAGCGTGATAATGTGGACGGGCGGCATGGGGGTTTCGGTGGCCATCAGCCGGTAGGTCACCGGGAACGTCTCGAAGTTGGCGACGCCCAGATACCAAATCCCTGGCGTAAGCGGAACCGGGATCGAGTTGGTCAGGACGATCACCTGGTCGGTGTTGGTGCCCGGATTCATGCTGCGATAGTCGTTCCGGGTCAGCGTCGGCAGCGGATCCGCAACCAGCTCCCCCTTCCTCACCACCAGGTTCGCGTCGCCATTGACCGGGAACAGCTCGAACAGAACCGCGCCGGCGTTCGTCGAGACGTTGTACTGATAGTAATTCAGCCCCGCGCCGTTGGTGATCGTGGCGGTCACCGGGATGCCGTTGGTCAACACAGGAACCTGCGGCAGGAAGATGTCCACCTGGTCGAACGTGACGCGAATGGTAAAGACGTTGGTCTGGTTGGGATTGCTGTTCTGGACGCCCAGGTAATAGCGCTGCCCGGGCTGGAGCGGGGCGCTCGGCGGACGGTTCGTGCTCAGCAGCAGATACTCGCCCATGCCGAAGCCGAGCTGGTCCACGTAATACTCGTCATAGAGCGGATCCCCCGAAGGCAGCCCTCGCCGATCGCCCAGCAGGATCAGATCGCCGGCGCCGGACAGCTCGTTCGTGGCGAACCGGGCCGCCCGCGGGACGTCCACGTAGAAGAACCGGATTTCCGAGCCGCTCACGACATCGGTGTAGGGCAGGCCGTTGGTCAGGCCCACGGCAGTCTGGCCGGGCGTCGCCAGGATGAATTGCAGCCGCCAATCGATGATCCGCGGCGCCTGGGCCGGCTCCGGCCCCGCTCGCGTGTCGCGGATCTCCAGGATCCAATCTCCCAGGCTGTATTCATCGCGAAGCACCGTCATCGATTCCTCGGGCAGATAGAAGCTGTCGCTCTGGATCTCTTCCAGCCAGAAGCCATCCAGCCACAAACCAGACTCGTTTCCATACACGACGAGGTCGGCCCGAGTGCCGTTGGCGACGAACTCGAGCCGGTTGGTCGCCCACAGGTCGCCGCCCGCAAACGTGTTCGTGGCCAAGCCGGGGATCAGAACCGTGCCGCTCACCGGGCAGGCATCGGGCGGAGCGGCGAGGCCGCATTTGCCCGAGGGCCCTGCCTGGACGATCGAGGCCACCTCGGCCTCGGTCAGGGCGCGGTTGAACAGACCCACTTCGTCCATGCCGCCCGCAAATCGGCGCCCCGCCATCCCATCCGCGCTGCTGGCGGGACGATAGCCCAGCCAGAGCGCCTCCGCCGTCCGCGGCGTGTTCAGCGGCAATACTACCGGGACGCCCCCCGCCAGCGCGTTGGTGCCGTTGACGTAAATCGCCGCCTGGAAGGTCGCCTGGTCGAATGTCGCCGCCACGTGCGTCCACTGGTTCGAGATCAGAATGCCGGGCGGCGTCACCAGAATGTGAGGCACCCCGGCCGCGTCCCGCACGTTCAGATGAACCGCCCCCGGGCTGCCGTTGGTCCGATCCGCAGCCAGGTTGATCCACAGATGCAGGCCCGCCCGGTTGATGCCGTCGTTGAACTCGATCAGCGGACGCGGCACATCGGTGTCGTCGGGATGGATCCACGCCTCGAGCGTGAAGCTGCGGCTGGACAGAACCGAAGACCGCGGGATGCTGACCAGATCGTTGATCCCATCGAAATCGAACGCGCGGCCCGCCATCCCGGCCCGGTAGACCGATCGGCCGATGAACCGCCCATCCAGATCGCCGGCCCCATCCTCGGCATTGTCTTCCGCCAGCCACCAGGCCACCAGATTGGTCAGATGCGGCGCGCGCCGGTGCGCGAAATCCAGCGCATAGAGCCGCCCCGGCTGCACGGCGATCGAACGGCCGATCGCCCCTCGGCCCAGCGCGAGCACGTTCGTCCCCTGCAATGCCTCGGCCGGATCGCTGGCGACCGTGACGGAATTGGTCTGGACCGCCCATCCCTCCAGCCCCAGGGCCCCGGCCAGGTAATCGCCCGGCGCCACGCCCTCCCAATCGTTCGTGAATAGAAGCTGCCGGTTGAGAGTGTTCACGAATGGCGCCTGCCCGAACTTGATGGGCATCGTCGTCAGGTTCGTGTTCTCGGTCAAGGTCAGGTAGGTCAGCAGCCCGTTGGTGGTCGAGACGCCGATGGAATCGCCATCCGGTTGGCCTCGATTCTCCACCAGCAGCAGCCGCGTCCCCTCCGGGCTGACCAGATGCAGGCTCAGATCCGACACTCGAGGATGATCGATGCGCAGCCCGACTCGCACGTCGACGATCTGCAGATCCACCGGGACCGTGTTGGTCACCCGGGTCAATGCGTCGTCCGCCAGAGCCGGCGGAAGGTTGGTGGGCTGGAAGGTCTGGAGGAAGTTGCCCGACAGATTGTATTCGAGCTCGGTGTTGATCCGGTAGGTGACCGGGAATGGATTGGGATTGAAAACGCCGATGTGGTATCGTCCGGGCCGCAGCGGCGGCGCGTCCAGCAAGCCCAGGGCCAGCGTCCCCGTCGGCGGCTCGATCCCCGCCTTCTTGTCGTAGTCGTTCAAGGTCGGGTAATCGCCGCGCCGCACGTAGACATCCAGCGGCGCCGACGGATCCATGTCCCACACCGTGACGGTGAGGTTGGTGGCCTCGACCGGGACATCGACGTAGTAGTAATCGAAGCTGTTCGCCTCGACGGTGCCGAGCAGGCCGTCGAGCGCGCTGCTGGGCTCGACGCGGATCTCGAGGTTCGCCACCATCCCGGTCGCGGTCAGCGCATCGTCCACCATGGTCAGAATCCAAACCCCCGCCGAGCTGCCGCCGATGAAATCGCCCAGGCTGCCCGGCCCGTCGGTGGGCTGGCTGAAAAAGACATCCCCCTGGTTGGCATCGTCGTAGATGAAGACGTTGGTGCCCCCGAGGTTGCCGGAATTGAGGGAGTGGTTGTTCAGGATCACATACGACGAGTCATGGCTGAGATTGCCCACCAGATCGCCCAGGTTCTCATGCGCGATCACGTTGGTCACCACGACGCGCCCGATGTCGAACGGCACCAGACCCACCGCGAACATCAGCGCGGCTTTCGGTTCGTCGGGCGAGCCATCCGGGATCGGGACGTTCACCGGCATCCCATGCAGGATCCGGTTGCCGTCCTGCTCCTCATCGAACGGCTGGTCGGAGGAAAGAACCACCATGTCGAATTCGGCGGCCTGCTGGTCCTCGGACTTCACCCCGATGTAAAAGATATCTCCCAGCGCGGCGTTGGTGTAAGCGATCACCTCGGTGCCTCCGCGCTTCGTGGCACGGTCGGCAGCGGCCACCACCCCCGCATCGAGGTTGGTCAGCGCCGGATTCTTCGACACGTAAAGGTCAATGTCCGCCTCGCGCTGCCTCGGCCTGGACAGGTTCGGCGGGGTGAACGTGATGAACGCCACGTTGGTCCCGTTGGTCAGCACGACAGCCGAGTTGGTATCCACCAGGTTGGTGAAGACATAGAAATTCCACTGGTTGGTCGCGCCCAGGGGCCAGCCGATCAGCGGCGAGTTCGCCCCGACTCGCTGATCCAACAGCGGAATGCCGTTGGTCAGGCTCACCAGCGGATGCCGCTCGAACTCCTCATCCATCGGCGCCAGGGTGAATGCGTTGGTCAGCTCGAGGTTGCCCACCGACACCACCAGCGCGAAATCCTGCACAACATCGTCCGGATGCTCGGTCACGGCGTTGACGTTGACGCGGCGGCCGAGGACGCGGATGGTGTAGTTGGTGGCCAGCGGCTCCCGCACAAAGACGTTCTCGATGTTGTTCACGAAATCCGAAGGCACAAGGCTGTTCGTCGTGTCGAAGGCCTGGTTGTAATCGCTCTCCACCGCGATGTCGTTCCCGAAATAGATCCGATTCGTCCCTTCGGACACCATCAGGTCCAGGTCGTTGACCAGCTTGATGCCCGCGCTCGGATTGCCGGGGGGATCGGTCCACACCAGCGTGACCCGAAGCGGAAGGTTCTGCGCGTCGGAGGTCAGCGCCAGCTGCCAGGCGCGGCTCTGGCCCGTGGCCACCGCGTTGGTCGGGCTCTGGTCGACATACTGCAGGGGCGCCTGGCTCGCGTCCCCGCCGCTCATCACCGACGCCGGAAGCGAGTTCGTCAGATTCACAACCCCCCACCCTTGGGCATTCAGGGTTTGTTTCGGGGAGAGATCGTAGCGGGGATCGGTCGATCTGGATCCGTTGATCAACAGCGCCTTCATCAGGGCTGGGCTGTTCGCGTGGCGCAGGCTGGCGGGCAGACGCTGCTCGAAAAACTCCTTCATCAGCGCCAGCATCCCCGAAACCGCAGGCGCCGCCTGGCTCGTGCCGGAGTTGTACCGATAATACGGCGCCAGGCCGGCATCCATCTCCTCGAGCACAGCGTCCCGGCCCTCATCTCCCTGCGACACCCACACCGTCACGACCGCGATATAGTTCACCCAGTCCGTCCCATAGTTGCCTACGCTGAAATACCAGTGGCCGGGTTCAAGCCCGTTGGCGGGCGATAAAGTCACTTGGTCGATGTCGATCAGGTCGTAGTTGTCCGGCCCCGCGAAATCATTCTGGCGCACGAAAATAGGGAGACCGGGGCGGGCGCTGGAACCGCCCCCCGGCAACTCCAGCCCGATCTCGACCCGATTCGCGTTCTCGGGAACCAAGATGTAATAGTTGACCAGCGCTGCCGGCGCCACCTGCTGGTTCTCGTATCGAGTCGTCAGCGGCGCCTCCGGATCCGGATCCGGCGCGTAATCCTTCGATCGCATCGACACCACGAACGCCCCCGGAGCGACCACGTCAGGCTTGAACCGGCCAAACTCGCCCTCCAGTCCGATGCCCACGTTGCCCCGGCCCGAAAACGGCGCCACTTGGGTCGCGCTGTCCGTGCTCGCCAGAAACGGCTGATTCGTGCTTGTCAGGCCATCGGCCCCGGTCGAAGCCACTTCGTTGGTGATCTGCCGATAATGATCCAGCGCGCCCACGGTGATCACGTTCTTGGCGGTCGCCGGAGAAAGGATCGTATCCGGCTGCCCGCCGCTGCCATCCATACTCCCCGTCCCTTCATTGCCGGCCGCCCAGACGAACAGCACCGGCTGCGATCCCGGCTCCCCAGGCAGCGCATCGCGCGTCGCCGCGTCGTAGCTGGCCGCCGAGGAGTCATATTCGAATACCCCCGTGTAGTTCCAGCTGTTGTTCGAGATGAATGCGTTCGTCCGTGCCGCGGATTCCTGCAGATACGGGTCCGAGCTCTGCGGGCCTGCCGTCAGGTCGACCGGCAGGATGAACAGGGTGGCCGCCGGCGCCATGCCCCGGAAGTTCGCATTGGTCGGCGAGCCGATCGCATTGGTTACGGTCGCCGACTGGGCGCCGCTGCCGGCAATCGTGCCCGCCACGTGAGTCCCATGCCCGACCCGGTCGATCAGGCTGGCCGGACTCGGCGCACGCACGCGGCCGGCCAGATCCGGATGCGCCGCGTCAATGCCCGAATCGTTGATGCTCACCAGCACGTTGGTCCCGGTCAGGCCCAGATAGTTCGTGGTGGCCGCCGGATCCGGCGCCATCCCCAGCCTCGGCCGAATCAAGTCGTTCGCCCACGCGCGCGAGCGGCGGACCTCGACGGTCTGCACCGCGTCCAGGCGGACCACCGCCAGCCAACCCGCCACCGGCGGCTCCACCGTCACCCGCGGGCCGAAGGGCGTCCGGACCCGTTCGCCTGGCTCGATTCCCAGGTCGCGCAACGCCGCCATCCCCGCCTCCGCCGCATCCTCGAACAGCACCAGCTCGAGCTGAGTCGCTTCCGGCAGGGAACGCCCGTTCACCGCCCAGGACAACAGCTCCGGCTCGAGTTTGTAATACGGATCGAACGGCAGCACGGCTTGCGTCCGATCCATCCCCGATAGACGGCGCGCGCCCGAGGCATCCACGCGAACCAGATACGCATTGTGCGGGATGTAGGAGACGATTCGAGCCCCGGCTTCATCCAGCTGCCGCCGGAAGGCGGCGTCGATGGCGCCTCGAGCCTGGACCAGGTAGCTGGCGGCGCCTTCCCCGGCCCGCAGGTGCGCCGGCACGTCCACCGATCCCGGCGCCGCCGTATCAATCCACGCGTTCCGAAGCAGCAAGGCGGTCTCCAGCCGCGCCAGCTCCCGCAGCGGCTGCGCTGTGTTCCGAATCCGGTAACGATCCGCCCCCGCATCCGGACCGGCGGCCGCGTGCACGGCCGACGTCGGCGCATGGGCCATGGATGGCGGCGTCAGCAGGCGCGACGCAACGTCTGCGCTCGCCGATGCGGCGGAATCCGCGGCGAATTGGGATCCGGTGCGGATGGGTTCCGAGCCGGCGTTCAGCCGGTCGCTACCCGGGGGGCGCGTGGAGAGCCACCAGGCCAGGCCGGCGGCCGACAGCCCCACCAGCAGCGCGATCGATCGGATGTGGTTGGAACGGCTCATAGGCGGCGGAAGATATCACTCGTTCGACAGAAATTGGTACCGTTCGGGGATCACTTGAACCCGAGTCACGTTGGTCGAGACCGGCCCATACTCGAACCGCAGCACGTGCTTGGCGGCGACCTCGGCGGTAATCTGGTAATTCGTGCAGAGCAGATGATAAGGCTGGCCCGGCGCCACCACCAGCGAGCGGTCGGCCGGCCTCAGCGCCTGCCCAAACACGTAGACCGCCACCCGCGGCTCGCCCAGCTTCAGCAGCGACATGATCTGCTGCGGGATCCGCTCCACCGCGGCGTCCGGCAGGTTCGCATCCCCCCGATTCAAATACGGGGAAGCCACCGATAACGCCGGCGCAGCCAGCACCTGGCCCACCGCGTCGAATGAACCGCTCGGACGCATCCTCCGAGCGTTCATGATGTCTTGGACCATCGTCCGGACCGCATCGGAGTCCGGCTCGATGAACAGCTCCGTCAGGACATTCGACCGAAAACCCGACGCCGGCGCATTGCTCACGACCGACACGCCGCCCAGCACCGCCGCCCACGCCGCGAGGTTCGTCTGATTCACGGAGAGCTGGCCGCGGCTGGCGTTGGGATGAGGCGCCGTCGTGAACAGATCGAACAGGCGCCAGTCGTTGGTCGGATGCGACAGCGGATTGATGGACCAGAAAAACCACGCGTTGCTCTCCGCGACCGATGACTTCAGATACACCGTCTGCCAGGGCGTCCCCCGGTGCACGCGGCCCAGCCATCCCACGTTCGGAAACTTGTTGGTCGGGAAATCCCAATCGTCCGACTGCCGCACCATCGGGTCCTTCAGGGCCGTGTTGTATGCGTTGGTGTCGCTCGAGATGTTCGGGTTCCCCCCCCAGGGCCGGTAGCGGCGGTTGACCGCTCCCAGGTTCGAGTTGGTCGGCGTGCTCGTCGGCGGGATCGCGTATTGGATGTTGTTGGTCCGCTCGAGGTCGAGCAGATCCTCCCACGTGTAGTGCACCAGCGGGTCGTTCACCTGCCAGGTCGAGTTCATGTAGAGCTTGCGGACCGGCGAGTAGGGCGCCTGGCGCGAAGTGCTGTTCCCCAGCTCGGTCTGCATCTGCACCAGCGGATAGCGCGCCGGATTCCGCGGCCCCAGGCCCACGAAGACGCGGAACAGCTCGATGGCTTTCTCCTTGGTGAAGCCGGACACGGGATCCTGGCTGTACTCCTGCCACAGCGCGTTATTCGTCGCGCCGGATTGGCCCAGCGATTCGTTGATCTGGTTCAGCACGCCGATCGTCACCCCCTGCAGACCGCCCCCCAGACGGTTGGTGAGCCAGAAGCTGCCTGCCTGCGAAGGCTCGCCCCCCCCGAGCATCGACTGGTTGCCAATCAGCTCGGCTGTGATGTCGATCCCCGCCGTCAGGTTCTCCAGGTTGACGAAATCGATCACCCGGGCGCTGGCCGGATCCAGCGCGACATACTGCAGCCGATTGGTGATCCCCAGCTCCCACTGCGGCACATCATAATTGGTGTTGACCTCGAATACCGTGTTGGGAAGAAACCGCCCCAGCCGGGCGCTGTAGGCCGCGTTCGACAGCGTGATCACATTCGTGTGCAAAGGCAGCCGGAAATCCTGCCCCGCCCACGTCCCCGCCGGCACATTGGTCGCCATGCTCACCACGTTGCTCCAGCGGTTGAATGGAACGCCGTTGGTCAGCAGCGTCAGGGTGAACACGTTCGTCACCCGGAGGATGATCGGACGCGCATAGGTCTGCGTGTAGGAATTCCATGCCTCGAGGCCGAACACGTTCGATATCCCCATGACGTAGAGCTGGTTGGTCTGGTTGGGCCGCGCGATGGGGGCCGGCTTGCGCACCTCCAGCTTCCGCGAAACCAGCACCGCCGTCTGCAGCGAGAACTCGTTGAAGTTCGGATACCCCTTCTTGGCGCCAATCACGACGGGCACGCCGAATAGATTGACGTTGGACCGCAACACGCCGTTGTTTTCCACCAGCAGGTTCCGATGCGCCGCCAGGTTCAGGTCCAGCCATGTGTTCGTGAAAAACGTGTTCGTCGCCTCCACATACCCGCTGATGAACACGTTCGTGCCATCATACATGAACACCGGACGAAACACGCTCGGAAGGTTGGTCGAACCGTTCCACACCCGGTTGGTTGTGGCATCGTAGATGTTTGCGGCCATCTGCAGCAGCTGGTGCACCGGCGCCGAATAAAAGTTGGTCGGATAGAGCGGGATGTTGGTCAGGCTCAGCCCCAGCTGCCGGCGCAGCAGCCGGTCCGCCGCGTTCGTGAAGAACGCCAGGGGCGGCCATGCCGCGAAATTCGTCGGGGTGAATCCCGGATCGTTCCGGTAGTTCAGGTGGATCTTGTCGGACCACTCCGGATCGCTGTCCAGGCCCATCTGCGCCAATAGCCGGTAGAGCGTGTACCGGTCATAGGAAGTCAGCCGGTTGACCCGGTTGAACGTGGTCATCAGCCGGTTGGTAAAATCAATCGAGGTCTTAAACGGATCCAGCAGCTCCTGCACATCCCCATACAGACGCGGGTTGTCGCTGCCCGGCCACGGCCGGTCGGGCATGTCGTTGTCGATCAGCAGCGGGAACGTGTTGGTCTGGCGCGGGCCGTCGCTGTAGCCGTCCACGAAATCCAAGGCGTGCTCGACCGCGCCCATCGGGCCGAACAAGCTCGCCACGCTGGCCAGCCCCCGGTAATCGTTCGTGTATCGATAGCGGAGGATGTCCGTCGCGTTCGAGAAGGCCGCGCCGCCGCTCACCTGGTTCAACGCAGGCCGATACAGGTAGTCCCATTGGTTCGTATTCAGCGCCCGCAGAAAGGCCGCCAGGTTGATCTCCCATGTCCCCGGCCCCTGGTTGCGCGCAAAACCGTCCGCGGCCGGATTGATCGGACGCTTGGCCTGGTTGTGAATGTAGTTGAAATCGAGGGCCTTCCCCAGCGGCAAAACCAGATACGTCAGCCGCCCCACAAAACGATTGCTCGAGGAATGCGGCAGCTCCGGGCGCTCGAGAATCCCCCGCCACTCCGGATCGCCCACGAAAAAGTTCGAGAGCCCCGCGATCGGCCGGCCCTGCGCGTCCAGCTCGAGCCCCGGCCCGTTCGTCTCGAACCACCCGTTGCGGTTGAAATCCAGATAGAACCGGAAATCCAGCGGCGCCGACAGGTTGCTGTTCGTGCGAATGTAGACCGGCGGCCGGGCGTGATACTGAAGATTGGCGATGTTTTGGATCCGGTCGATCTCGGTCAGCATGTTGCCGTCGGCCCGCCGCTCGTAATGCACGTTCTCCGGATGGGCCACGCCAGGGCTGAACCCGGCCGGCTGATAATAGCTGGTCGACACCAGGAAATCGAACTGGAATGCGTTGGACCGCGCCAGGATCCGAGACACGATCTCCGCCTGCGCCTGCGCCACGGCAATGTCCGCCATCCGCGACGCCGTCGCCTGATCCGTTGTCACCGTCACGGACGCCCGCTCGCGCCGGCTCAGCGCCAGAAAGGCCACGGTCATGAAGGTCACCACCGACAGCATGATCAGGGTCACCACCAGTGCGACACCGCGTTGTGCGGAACGATTCATGGCTGAGTGTTGCGAATGGGTATCCGCCGTTTAAACAAGTGCACCGCGCCCGCCTGCCGCTCCAGATACTCGAGGCTGGCGGGATAGGGGATCGCCCGATACCGGTCGACCACCTGCGGCTCCACCAGCGCCAGCTCCAGATCGACGCTCGCCGGAAGCGCATCCCCCAGGAAAAAGCTCTCGGTCGCCCAGATGTCGTTCGTGCCCGCCCTCGCCGCCTGGTGCAGCACCACGTTGGTGATCCCCCAGTTCGGAAAGGCCGACGGCACCGACACCGCCTGATACGCCGCGTTGTAATGCGCCACGAAATAGTTCGTGTCCAGATCCGCCCGCCCAAACTGAAATGGCACCCCGAACCGGTCGTAAGGCTGGATCTGAAAATGAATCACCCCGTCCGCCACCGGATTCGCGTTGGTCCGGATCAGATACTGCCGGCGCAGCTCGAACATCCAGTTCGTGTCCAGCCAGCTCGAAGTCACCCGCGTCACCGACAGGAACCGATACAAGGTTCCGATCCCATTGGTCACCCGCATCGTCGGATTGGTCGGCGACGCCACGAAAAAGCCCTTGGCCAGCCAGAAATTGTTCGACCGGACCATGAAGAACACTTCCTCGAGGAAATTGGTGCGCCGGCTGCCGTCGCTCAGGTCCTGGCAAAGCAAGGGGCGGCCCCCGGCCGGATAGCTGATCAGGGCCAGCAGGTTCGTGCCTTGAGCCAGGCCCGTCGGCGCCATCTCCTCTAAATCGCGCCCCACCAGATCCAGCGCCGCCCGCCCCGGCTCGAGCACGTCCACCTGCGCCGTCGAGCTCAGCAGCGCTCTCTGCGTCCGATCGAATACGCTGATCAATGCATACACGATCATCACCAGCAGCCCCACCACCACCAACACCTCGACCAGAGAAAAGCCCGCCGCCCGCCAGCGGCGGATCGGCCCACGTTCGAATTGCATGTTCATGACGGCATCAGTTTCCGTAGATGGCCGGCGCAAAGAAATACAACGGCTCTCCCACCGCCTGCATGAGCTTCCCCGTCACCAGGGTCCTGAAGACCTGCTGGTTGCCGCCCGTTCGCCAGTTGCCCGGCGCGCCGAACACCGGCCAGCGCAGGGTCAGCCGCACCTCGAACAGGTTCGTGTGCAGCTGATCCGCCCGCGCCTTCAGCTCGAGCCGCTCCGCCACCGCCTCCGGCGGCAGATTGGCCGCCGCATGGTTCGTGAAGACCGAGTTCGTGGCGAACGCCGAGTAGGGCACCACCTCGGAACGCAACAGGTAGCTGAACGCAAATTCGCTCGAGACGGCATTCACCGCCGCACCGCTCATCGAGCGGACCTTCGCGGTCACGGTGTTCACGCTCGGCACGCCGTTGATCGATTGATACTTGGGAGTGCTGAGCATTCCTATGATCTGCGCGCCGTTGGTTATGTTGGTGACGCTATATGTGAAGATTCCTCCTGTGAAATTGCTCGTCACCACGCTGATCTCGTCCACGTAGTTGGCCAGGTGATCCAGCCGGGCCGCCCCCTGCCGGATCGCCTCTAAAAAATAGGTCCCGTCCTGGTTCACGATGGTGTCGTCCCGGTTGTCTTTCTGCACCTGCAATCCCGTCGGCAGGATGCCGATGATCGCCACCAGGGCGAAACCGATGATCGCCAGACAGAGCGCGATCTCGATCATCGTGAATCCCGAGCGGCAGACGCGCGGCGCGCGGCCCCGGCCCGTCGATCCATCAGGTCCAATCCGTGGCAGGTTCATTGGATTTCCGGCTTGATCACCCGGGCGCGGCCCGTCAGCCAGTTGACGTAGACCCGGTTGAATAGGTTGGTCGAATTGCCCGGAGGCACCTCGCGCACATCCGGCGCGCCCGGCACATAAGCCCCGCTCGCATCCTTCGGATAGAAGATGCTCCCCCGAGCCAGCGTGATGAACTCGTCCACCCCGCGCGCCAGCTGGCCCTGGGAGTTGAACACCACGCAGGGCAGCGGCATCGTCGGGCTCGATGCCGTCGGAAACGGCAGCACCTCATAGGCCAGCGGCCGGTTGGTCGGATTGGCAAAGAGGTTCCAGCTCGCCGCCCCCAAATACGCGAACTCGTTGGTGGCGATAAACACCCCCTCCGGCAACCGCCTCCATTCGGTGATGTATCGCGGAGACTCCCGTCCAGGCTGGTCGCCCACGCTCCGCTTGGCCAGCAGCGCGTAGCTCGTGTGGATCCCCCCCAGCAGGTTCGTCAGCTGCCGGCGCTGCGGCTCCGTCAGCCCCGCCGACAGATGCGCCCCCGCGTTCGGCGGGACAAAGGCCATGTAGACCGTGGTGCGCTGGCTGATCGCCGCCAGGCGCGCCAGGGCCAGATCGTCCAGCAGTTGGCGGCTCGCCGTCGCCATCGTATTTGACTGCCCAAGCCCCTTGAGCGCCGGCAGCGCCAGCCCCGCCAGCAGACCCAGGATCCCCAGCACCACCAGCAGCTCGAGCAGGGTGAAGGCCCGCCGCCCACCCATGACCTTCCCCGGCCCGCTCCGGCATGCCCTCTTCTGGACCTCGAAGGTTTTCACAGCCTATTTCCAGCTCAATACGTTGTCTTTGTTCGCCCCCGCGTTCGCCGGCACTCCCGGATCGGCCATCCCGTCCGGCCCCAGCGACCATACCATCACCGGCATCCGCGCCTCGTAGCTGTCATTGTTGCCCGCATCCGCCTTGATCAACCCGCTGGTCCCCTGCCCCGATACCGACCCCCGCCGATAAAACGAATCCCGGCAGCGATCGTCGTAGTTCATGTCCATCGAGACGATAAACGGATTGCCCCACGTGTCCCGGTAAACACCGTCCGGCCCTACCCCCGGCAGCCGCGCGTCGCTCACGTCCTTCGCGCTCAAGAAGTTGATCTTTTGCGGATTCTTCGCATGGCCAAAATTGACGGTGCGCGTCCCGTTTCCGTAGGCCTCCATGTCCCGCAAAATGGCGATCACTTCCGCGTTGTTGGCGTTGAAGCCATTGCCGAACTCATTGCGAATTATTGGCAGCGGCGGATTTCTATTCACTCCGTCAGTACCGAACGTAAAGTCCGGCGTGTTTGCCTTCCCCGCGACCGAGTTGGCCACGTTGCTCGATGTTGGATACCGGTTGTAGGTGCTGTAATACGAGCTGATGGCATTGGCGAAGTTGCTGATGTCCACCTTGACCTGGCTGATCTTCGCCTGCCGCTTGGCGCGCGCCAGCACCGGCAGCAGCATGCCCGCCAGCACGCCGATGATGCTGATCACCGTCAGCAGCTCGATCAGCGTGAAACCGCCGGTCCCGTTCCGATTCCCCGAAGCTCCTAGACTCCTCATAACAAGTGATGGTTTGCTGTTCGCCGCCATTCAATCCCAGTTGCTCACAATCGTCACATCCTTGCCAATCACCACCTCCGCCCACAGATCGAAGGTGCTCGAATTGTTGGTGGGCGAGGACGACACGTATCGCCATGGATTGGCCTGAGTCGGTCCGGCCACCCCCCGCACCGGCGCCACGAAAACATCCACCTTCTGAGCCCCCACGGTCACCTGTTCCACCGCCGGCATCCGGCCCCCCCGGAAGAAGTTGCGCGTCCCCTGCACGCTCGAGGCCGCATTCAGGAATCCCTTGACCCGAAACACCTGCTCGACGGCCGCCGCCGTGAGCGTCGTGGGCCGCTCGGGCGATTGGTAGGTCTTCGCCCCCTCGTTGAACAAAACCCCCGTCAGCTCGTAATACAGAGGGTTGATCGCCGGATCCGCGTTCCGTTGCGTCGCCGGATCCCGATTGTCCGGCGGATAAAACCCATACTGCTGCTTGAACTCCTCGATTGCCGACGCCAGCTGCCGCAGATCCCCTTGCGCGCGCTTGAGCTTCATCGATCGCGACGCCGCCGGCGCCAGCCCCACCACCAGCCCCGCCACCAGCGCGATGATCGACATCACCGTCAGCAGCTCGATCAAGGTGAACCCCTTGGATTCCTTCGGCGCCGGCCCCGCCAAGGCCGCCGCCAATCTCCCGCCGCACAAGAGACCACTCGGAACTGGATCCGTCGTTTTCATTTCAATCCATTGCCTCGTCACACGGCGCCATCGATGCGCCCCCCACCGTCAGCGATCCCGGAATTCCTGCTCCAGCCTCTCGCTGAGCCATTGCTTGATCATGCTCTGATAGTTCAGGTACCGGCTCCGCGCCAGACGCTTGATCCGCGCCAGCATCCGCGGATCCATCCGAAGCGTGATGGTCACCGATTCCGTGTTCTCCGACCCCGCCGCCACCGCCATCTCCATCAGCCGCAGATCCGGACGGTTCTCGGCCCAAAAGGCCGCCTCCGCCTCCTCGCTGTCGAAGAGCGGAATCTCTTCCCAGCTGCCCACCGCATTCATCGCGATAACATCTGACTCGCCTTGCGTTGGTAGAAAAATTGTTCTTCCGGCACAAAGGCGCGCGCGTGAATCACTCGGATCTGCCTCCCGTTGGTCCGATACACACTGATAATCCCCAAACCCGAGGCCGACTTGCCCAAGTTGAAATACCGCGCCTGGACCGAGAACCGGGACGAATCCGGCAACAACCGCACCGCAAAGGGATCCTCGAACGATTCTTCGATATCCCTCGGTGACAAAGAACTGTCCATTTCAAAGGGCGGATTCAACCAGTCGAACTCCATACCAGCTCGTATATCAATCGCCCATGCAATGTAACTACAAAGTATTTACGCGATACACAGGTGAATTGTCAAATGCAAAAACGAGGTAATCGACTTTTTTAAGTTCGAGCGCCGACTTTACCGTTAATCTCCGCTCTTCCGGTTCTCGTCGCCAGCTTGTCCCATCCGATCCATCAGAACCACCAGCGGCATGAACAGCGCAATCACAATGCTGCCCACAATCACCGCCAGAAAGACGATCATGATGGGCTCCAATAGCGACGTCATCGCCGACACCGCATTGTCGACCTCCTCGTCATAATTGTCAGCGATCTTCATCAGCATCTCCGGCAGGGCACCGGTCTGCTCACCGACATCGACCATGCTGATCACCATGGGCGGAAACACGTTCGCCGCCTCGAGTGGCGCCGTGATCGTTTCGCCTTCCTTGACACTTTCATGAACATCCGACACCGCCTGCCCGATGATGACGTTGCCTGATGTCTCCTTGACGATCGTCAGCGCCTGCAAAATCGGAACGCCCGAACTCACCAGCGTCCCCAGCGTCCGCGTGAACCGGGAGATCGCCACCTTGCTGATGACCGGGCCAATCGCGGGAACCAGCAGCTTGAAGCGATCGAACAGCTTGCGTCCGATCTTGGTCCTCACGATGAGCTTGAAGAAAATGACGACGCCGATCACGCAGGCGGCCGTCACCAGGAAGTTGTCTTTCACCTGGCGGCTGATCATGAGGACAAATTGGGTGAACCCGGGCAGTTCGGCCCCCTCGAGCATGTCGCGGAAAATTTCCTCGAACTTGGGCACCACGTAGATCAGCAGCACCGCCAGGATCACCACCGCCACCGTCAGCACCGACACCGGATAGAACATGGCGGCGACCACCTTGCCCTTGATCTTCTGCGCCTTCTCCATGAACTCCGACAAGCGGTTCAGCACCACCTCGAGCACGCCGCCCATCTCTCCGGCCTTGACCATGCTGACGAACAGCCGGTTGAACACCTTCGGATGCTGCGCCAGCGCCTCCGAAAAGGTGCTGCCCCCCTCGACCGCCGTCGCCAATTGCCCGATGATCCCCTTGAGCGCAGGCGTCTTTTCCTGCTTCTCGAGCACCCGGAGCCCCCGCAGCAAAGGCAGCCCCGCATCCACCAGCGTCGCCAGCTGGCGCGTGAAGGTGACCAGGACCTTGCTCTTGACCCGGCCGCCCAGGAATGGAATCTTGAAATTGAGATTGATGTTGAAGCCGCCCTTGCCCTTGCCTTTCTCGGCCGGCTGGCCTGATTTCCGGGCGGGCTTCTCCTTGACCTTGTCGGCCTCGACCACCTTGGTCGGGAAAAAACCCATCTCCTTCAGCCGCCCAATGGCCTCGCTCTGGCTGGTCACTTCGAGCGTGCCCTTGGTCTCCTTCCCGCGGGAATCCATCGCCACGTAATTGAACTTCGGCATAGCCAACCTCGGATCAGGTGTATTTCAATATCTCTTCGATCGTGGTCTCTCCGTCGAATATCGCCCGCAATCCGTCCTCCCGCAAGGTGACCATCCCGAGCTCGATCGCCTTCTGGCGCAGGACCAGCGTCGGGGCCCGCTCGTTGATCAGGACCCGGACGGCGTCTACGATGCCCAGAAGCTCGAAGATGCCTTTCCGGCCGCGATAGCCCGTGTCGTTGCACATCGAGCAGCCGCGGCCGTAGTAGAACACCTTGTCGCCAATGTCGTGCGGCGACAGGTTCAGCAGCGACAGCTGGTGCTCGGTCGGCTCGAAGGGCGTCCGGCATTTCTTGCAGACCGTCCGGACCAACCGCTGTGCCAGCACCGCCATCAGGGTCGAGGAGACCAGAAACGGCTCGACCCCCATGTCGATCATTCGCGTCACCGCCCCGCTCGAGTCGTTCGTGTGCAGCGTGCTCAGCACCAGATGCCCCGTCAGCGACGCCTGAATCGCAATCTGCGAGGTCTCCAGATCGCGCATCTCCCCCACCATGATGATGTCCGGATCCTGCCGCAGGAACGACCGCAGCGCCTTGCTGAACGTCATCCCCACCGCCTCGTGCACCGGAACCTGCATGATCCCCTCGATGTCGTACTCGACCGGATCCTCGACCGTCAGCAGCTTCGAATCGATCGAGTTCACCCTGCGCAGACAGGAGTAGAGCGTGGTGGTCTTGCCGCAGCCCGTCGGGCCGGTCACAATCACGATGCCGTTGGGCATCTGAATGGTCTCGACCATATAATCGAGGATCATCTTGGGCATCCCCAAGCTCTCCAGCTCCAGCTTGATCGCGCTCTGGTCGAGCACGCGCAGCACCACCGACTCCCCAAACTGCGTCGGCAGCGTCGATACCCGAAGGTCCACCATCCGCCCCGCAAGGTGCAGGCTGATCCGGCCGTCCTGGGGAAGTCGCCTCTCCGCAATGTCCAGGTTCGCCATGACCTTGATGCGGGAGGTCACCGGCAGCGCCAGGTGCTTGGGCGGAGGCGCCATCTCATACAGCGCGCCGTCCACCCGGTAGCGGATCTTGAACTCGTCCTCGAACGGCTCGAAATGGATGTCGCTGGCCCGGTCCTGGATCGCCTGGCTCAGAACCAGGTTCACGAACTTGATGATCGGCGTCTCGTTCGCCAGCGATTCCAGCGCGTCCGGCTGGACGCTCGCCGCCTCGTCGGTGTCCTTTCCAAAATCGAACTCGGCGCCCAGATCCTTCAGGACGTCCGTGACCGAGCTCGATCCCTCCGCGTAATACCGCCCGATCGCCTGCCCGATCAGGCCCGGATCCGCCACCACCACCTGGATCTCCTTGCCGATGACGAACCCCAGCTCGTCGATCACCGCCGGGTTCAACGGGTCCGCCAGCGCCAGCTGCAGCGTCGCCCCATACAGCGCCACCGGCAGACATTGATACATCCGCGCCGTCTCCGGTGTCACCGCCTGGATCACCTCCGCCGGGATCTCCCGGCCCCGCAGGTCCACCACCTCCGTGCCCAGATGCTCCGCGATGACCTGGAGCTGAGTGTCCGGGTCCATGATCCCGAAATCCTGCAGCAGCTGCGATACCGGCTTGCCCGAGCGGCCGTGCTCCTGCACGACCTCCTCGAGCTGCATGTCGTCCGCCAACCCGCGCTCGCGGATGATGGTCAGGATCGGGAAGGATTGAAGATCAGGCATACCGGCAAGTCATCCGTTCATGATCGCTACGCTGCCGAAGCGGCCCGGGCCGCCTCCAGCTCTCCCAGCTTGTGCAGGACCGAAGTCGGATCCTGGGCCTTGGTGATCACCTCTTCCTGCGATATCAGCCCCATCTGATACTTCTCGAGCAGGAAGCTGTCCAGGGTGACCATGCCATACTTCGCCCCGGTCTGGATGTCCGAGTTGATCCGGAACGTCTTGTTGTCCCGGATCAGCGCGCTGATCGAGGGCGTGTTGATCATCACCTCGAAGATCGCCACGCGCCCCGGCTTGTCGCAGCGAGGCAAAAGCAGTTGCGAAATCACCGCCTGCAGCACCGTCGAAAGCTGAATCCGGATCTGCTCCTGCTGCGTCACCGGAAATGCGTTCACCAGCCGGTCGATGGTCTTGGCTGCGCCCGTCGTGTGCAAAGTCCCAAACACCAGATGGCCCGTCTCCGCCGCCGTGATCGCCGCATCCATCGTCTCCAGATCCCGCAACTCGCCGACCAGAATCACGTCCGGATCCTGGCGCAATGCCCGCCGCAGCGCCTCCGAGAACGTCGGAACATCCACGTTCACCTCGCGCTGGGTCACCAGGGATTTCTTGTGCGTGTGGTAATACTCGATCGGATCTTCCACGGTGATGATGTGCGCGTCTTCCCGCTCCATGTTGATGATGTCGATCATCGAGGCCAGCGTGGTCGTCTTCCCGGACCCGGTCGGCCCCGTCACCAGCACCAGCCCGCGCGGCTTGTAGAGCAACTCCTTCACCGACGGCGGCAGCCCGATCTGCTCCATCGTCAGCAGCTTGCTCGGGATCTGCCGCGCCACCACGCCGAAGTTGCCCTTCTCCTTGAATATGCTCACCCGGAACCGGGCCAGATCACCAAACGCGAACCCCAGATCCGCCCCCCCCCGCTCCCGAACCTGCTGGATATGATCCTCCGAGCTGATGCTCCGCATGAGCTCCTCGGTGTTCTCCGGCTTCAGCGAAGGCCCCTCCACCCGATGCAGCACGCCGTGGACCCGGATCACCGGCGGCGATCCCACCCGCAGGTGGAGGTCCGAGGCCCCCTCCGCCACCACCAGCTGCAATAAATCCGACATCGAATATGACATAAAACCTCAAATTCGCATTCTCACTCCCGCCCCGGCGAATCCCCGCTACTCGAGATCGCTGATCGTGGCCCGGATCACCTCTTCCGGCGAGGTCAGCCCCGCCAGCACCTTCCGCGTCCCGTCCTCCCGCAGCGTCCGCATCCCCATCTCCCGCGCCCGCGCCCGCAACACCGTGGCGGACACTTTGTCGTAAATCAGCTTCCTTGCCTCGTCGTCAATCACGAATATCTCAAAGATCCCAAACCGGCCCCGGAAGCCTGTGTTCTTGCAGTCCGGGCACCCCTTGCCCTTCTGAAAGGTGGCCTTGGCCAGATCGGCCGGATCCACCCGCAGGGAATGCAACTCCGCCTCGCTTGGCTGGTAAGGCGCGCCGCATCGCCGGCACACCCGCCGCACCAGGCGCTGCGCCATCAGCGCCCGCGTCGACGACGCCACCAGGAACGGCTTCACCCCGATGTCGATCAGCCGCGTCACCGCGCTCGGGGCATCGTTCGTGTGCAAGGTCGAAAACACCAGGTGGCCCGTCAGCGACGCGTTGATGGCAATCGTGGCGGTCTCCATGTCGCGAATCTCACCCACCATGATCACGTTGGGCGCCTGCCGCAAAATCGACCGCAGCGCCGCCGCAAACGTCAATCCCACCGTCTCGTTCACGTGCACCTGGTTGATGCCCGACATCACGTACTCCACCGGATCCTCGACGGTGATGATCTTCCGGTCGGGGCGATTGATGTAGTGGAGCACCGCGTAGAGCGTCGTGGTCTTGCCGGAACCGGTCGGTCCGGTGACCAGCAATATGCCGTCGGGCAGCCCGATCAGACGCTCGAAGATCTGCTGGTCATCCGTGAAGAACCCAAGCTCCGGCAGCCCCAGCTTCAAGCCTTCCTTGTCCAAAATACGCATCACGATGCTCTCGCCGTGCGTCGTGGGCAGACAGGAAACACGCAGGTCGATGGTCTTCCCCACCACCGCCATCTGGATGCGGCCGTCCTGCGGTATCCGCCTCTCCGCAATCGACATGTTCGACTGGATCTTGATGCGGCTGAGGATGGCGGCTTGGAGGCGCTTGGGAGGGCTCTTGATCTCGTGCAGCATCCCGTCGATCCGATACCGCACCCGAAACCGCTTCTCCAGGGGCTCGAGATGGATGTCCGACGCCCGCGCCTTGAACGCCTCCACGATCAGCGTGTTCACCAGCTTGATGATGGGTGCGTCCGCGTCGACCACCGAACCGTCATCGGCCTCCTTCAGGTTCGCCCCCACCAGCCCGATGTCCACCTCCCCCTCGGTGATCTCTTGGATCATCTTCCCGACCGAGTCGTCCGAGGACCCGTAATACTTGTTGATCGCCTGGTCGATGTCCTCCTCGGTCGCCACCCGCACCTCGATCTCCTGGTTCAGCAAGTGGTGCAGGCTGTCGATCGTGTCGAGGTCGGCCGGATCGTTGAGCGCCACGGTGATGCTCCCGTTGTTCCGGTAAAGGGGCACCACCTTGTACCGCTTCGCGATGTGCCTCGGGATCGCCGAAATCACGTCGTCCGACAGACGCATGTCACCCAGGCTGACCACCTCCGCCCCGAATTGAGCCGCCTTGGCCCTCGTCACATCCGCCGGCTTGATCAGATTGCGCGCCAGCAGCAGATCCACGACCCCCTCCCCCGTCGAATCAGCCTCGGTCCGAACCGGCGCCAGGTCGCTCTGGTTGACCACCCCCATGTCCACCAGAAAATCCACTAAATAATCGTCTTTGGTTGCCACAGTGCTCTGTTTCAGCGCGGCAGGTCGCCCGCGCGGATTTCCATCCATTCTTCCTGGATCGCCGCTACAATGTCAAACCAGTTGCTCGTCCCCGTCCGCATCTCGCCTCGCACGCTGTTCCGCCATCACTTTAAGCAAGTTTCCGGCCAAACCCAAACGTTTTTCTTGCCCCCCACCCGATCGCATCGAACTCTCCGCCCGCACCCGCCAACCCTCGCTCGCTTCGACCATGCTCGGGCCCGCCCGTCACGCCTTCGGCGCTTCCGCGTCCATGGCCGAATCGCCGCTCTCCTCGAGGGTTCCCGGCGCCGGATATCCCGCCGATCTCCAGAAATGGACGCCGTCGGCCTCCAGGGTCACCCAGCGCGCCGATACACCCCTCTTCCGACCGATCCATTCCATCCCGCGCTCGGGGCCCAACACGCTCAGCGCCGTCGCCAGGCTGTCGGTCTGGATCGCCTTCCCCGCCAGCACGGTCACCCCCGTGCGCCGCTCCAGCCCCCAGCCCGTCCGCGGATCCACAATGTGCGAGTAGCGCTTCCCGCCGATCTCGACGTACTGCTCGGTGTCCCCGGAAGTCGAAATGGCCGCGTTCTCGAGCCAGACCCGCGCCCGCCTCCCCTCAGATCCCGCATCCAACGAGTCGATCCCGATGCGCCATCCGAAACGCCCGGGCGGCGGATCCCCCGCCGCGATGTCGCCGCCGGCTGCCACCATCGCCCGCCGAATCCCCGCCCGCCGCAGCGACCCCAGTGCCTGGTCGGCGCCATATCCCTTGGCGATGCCCCCCAGATCCAGCCTGAGCCCGGACCGCTTCAAGGTGATGCTCCGCCCGAGGATCCCCACTTGGACCTGACGGTAATCGACCTGCCGGAGAACCCTCTCCACCTGCTCGAGCTCCGGCAACCGCCGGGTTCGCCGGACCTGCCGCCACAGCTCCACCGCCGGCCGAACCGTGATGTCGAACGCACCGTCGGTCGCCCTGGCCAATGCCTGCGCCGACCGCACAACCTCCCATAAATCCTCGCTCACCCGCAGCGGCTGACCCGCCGGGTGCGCTTCCAGCAGACGCAGCTCGCTCCGGGGATGATAATCGCTCAGGCGCGCGTCGATCTGTGCAATCCGTTCGAATGCCGATTCGGATGCCCGGTTGGCTGCCGTTTCGCTGGCCGCATACAGCGTCAGCTGAAACACGGTCCCCATGTGCAGCTCCGCGTAGCTGAAACGCTCCAGCCGCGCCTCCGCGGACCCCGGCCCGCGGCATCCCCACCCTCCCATCGCACCCCAACCTCCCGCCAGCAGCATCGCCCGCAGGAACCCCCTCCTCGATCCGCCCCCACCCGCGCCCGCTGATACGCCATCGGATCCACCTAAAAAAGATGCGGGAACCCCTCGGCGAGGTTCCCGCCCATCCTGTGCCGGTCGACCCGGCGATCGACGCCGCGAAATCAAGGAGCCGCCGAATCCGGGTCTTCGCTCTTGTTCCGCGCTTCCTCCCGCTCCTCGGGCCGGGCCTCCTCGGCGGCCTCGAATGCATGCTGCAGAGCCACGAGATCCTCGCCCGGCTTGAGCGCATCCAGGATCGCCTGCTCCGCCTTGATCTGCTCCGCCGAGTAGTTGGCCGCCTTGATCGACAGGCCGATCCGGCGCTCGCCTTTGTCGATCTTGATCACCCGGGCCGTCACCTCCTGCCCCATCTTCAGCACGTTCTTGATCTTCTCCACGTGATCCTCGCTGACCTGAGAAATGTGCACCAGGCCATCGATGTCCTGCTGAAGCCCCACGAACGCGCCGAAGCTGGCCAGCTTGGTCACCTTGCCCGTGATCAAATCGCCAATCTTGTAATACTGATCGATGTTCTCCCACGGATCCTGGCTGACCTGCTTCATCCCCAGCGCAATCCGCTGGTTGCCCTTGTCAATCTCCAGCACCACCGCATCCACATCCTCCCCCTTCTTCAGCACCTCGGAAGGATGATTGATCTTGCGCGTCCAGGAGATGTCCGATACGTGGATCATCCCGTCCAGGCCGTCCTCGAGCTCGACAAACGCCCCGTAGCTGGTCAGATTCCGCACCTTCCCCTTGACCCGGCTGCCCGGCGGGTACTTCTCGCTCACCATCTCCCACGGGTTGGCTTCCACCTGGCGGATGCTCAGCGAAATCTTCTGCTCCTCCCGGTTGATCCCCAATACCGCCGCCTCGATCTCCTGGTCCGGCTTGAGCACGTCCGACGGCTTGGCCACCCGCTTAACCCACGAGAGCTCCGTGACGTGCACCAGCCCTTCCACCCCAGGCTCCAGCTCCACAAACGCGCCATACGGCACCAGGTTGACCACCCGGCCCTTGATCCTCGAACCCACCGGATATTTGGTCTCGATCTGGTCCCAGGGATTCGCCAGCTTCTGCTTCAGCCCCAGGCTCACCCGCTCCTTCTCCCGGTTGATGTCCAGCACCACCACGTCGATGTCCTGGCCCACCTTGAGCAGCTCCGATGGATGATTGATCCGCCCCCAGCTCATGTCCGTGATGTGCAGCAGGCCGTCGATCCCGTTCAGGTCGATGAACGCTCCGAAGTCCGTGATGTTCTTCACCGTGCCCTTGCGGATGTCGCCCGGCATCATCTCCGTCAGCAGCTTCGCCCGACGCTCGTTGCGCTCCTGCTCGATCAGCTCGCGCCGAGACAGCACGATGTTCTGCCGCTCCTGGTTGATCTTGACGACCTTGAAATCGTAGGTGTTCCCCACATACGCCGCCAGGTTCCGCGGCGGCACAATGTCCACCTGCGACGCCGGCAGGAACGCCTCCACGCCAATGTGAACGATCAGCCCCCCCTTCACGACCGCCTTCACCTTGCCCGATATCGTGCCGCCTTCGTTGCAGATCGTGAGGATCTTGTCCCAGTTCTTCTTGAACTCGGCTTTCTCCTTCGAAAGCACAACGTTGCCGTCCCGATCCTCCAGCTTCTCGATCAGCACGTCGATCTGATCGCCCGTCTTGGCCGACTGGATGTCCTCGAATTCGTTGGCCGAGACGACCCCCTCGCTCTTGTAGCCGATGTCGACTAATACTTCCTTGGGCCGGATCTCGATGATGGTTCCCTTGACAATCTGGCCTGGCGCAAAGCCAAACAGACTCTGCTTCAGGGCTTCTTCCATGGTTAGCATAGCAGGCTCAATGCCCGATTGGGCGTAATCTGAAGAACGCGGCGCCCCCGCACCGCTAAAGACCTTCACGGCTCGCGAGACCTTCTCCGCAACCCGCACCGCGAAGGGTGAATGGTTCCTGTTCGCATCAATTCGTCTTTCGCCTCTCGGGCCGTCCGCACACACGGCGACCCGGGCGAAGGCTCAAGCTAGCGGCTTTTCCCCCTGTTGCAAGCGCTTTTTTGCGTTTCTTCGCGCCCAACACGATGAGCCGCGTTGGCTTAACCCGAAGGCAACTGGAGCTGTTGTCAATCGACAAATAAGATCTTGTTTAAAACAAGTAAGCGATTTACTTTAAACCTATGTGGATACCGCGTCTGCTTGAGACGGCGTTGAGCCGCGCCGTGCAGCAGCGGCCGGTCGTCGTGATGACCGGCGCGCGGCAGGTCGGCAAGACCAGCCTGGTGCGCCGGGTGTTGCCGGCGTACCAGTACGTTTCGCTTGACCTGCCGAGCCTGGCCGAATTGGCCGAGCGCGACCCCGCCCAGTTCCTCGAACGTTTCACACCGCCGGTGATCATCGACGAGGTGCAGTACGCGCCGGGCCTCTTTCGGCACTTGAAAGCAGCGGTGGATGAACGGCGGACCGAGAACGGGCTGTTCGTGCTCACCGGTTCTCAGTTGTTCCCGCTCATGGCCGGCGTGTCGGAATCCCTCGCCGGACGCGCCGAGGTGTTCCAGCTTGAGGGGCTTTCGTACACGGAAGCTGTCGCCGCGCGACCGGAGTTGACGCCAACGGAGTTTGCCGTGCGCGGAGGTTTTCCGGAGCTGCACGCGCACCCGGACCTCGATGGCGCCGCGTTCCATCGCGCCTACGCGGTGACCTATCTGGAGCGCGATGTTCGAGCGTTGTTGAACGTTGGCCGCCTGCGCGATTTCGAGCGGTTCGTGCTGGCAGCGGCCTTGCGCTCGGCCCAATTGCTCAACAAGGCGGACTTGGCGCGGGACGTGGGCCTCAGCCCGCCCACCGCCGCCCAGTGGTTATCCGTGCTCGAAGCGTCGGGGCAGGCGGCCTTGCTCGAGCCGTGGTTCTCGAACCGCACCAAGTCGCTCGTGAAGACGCCCAAGCTGTACCTGGCGGATGGCGGGCTGCTTTGCGCGCTACTGGGCGTCCGTACGGCGGAAGAACTTGCCGCCTCACCGCTGGCCGGCGCGATTTGGGAGACCGTGGTGGCCTCGGAGTTGCGCCGCGGGCTGGTCAATGCCGCTCGCTCCGGGGAACTCTTCTTCTGGCGCGAACGTCAGCGCGAGGTCGATTTCGTGATCCATCACGCCGGGCGCATCTCGCTCGCGGAGGCGAAGTGGACCGAATTGCCCGATGCCCGCGACAGCGCCGCTTTGCGGCTGGTCTCCGCCCAGCTGCCGAAGAATAGCGTGCAGCGCCGGGTTGTGATTTGCCGTTGCGCGAACGCCTATCCCTTGGGCGATGGGGTGGAAGCCTTGCCGCTCGGGGCGATCGGACGGTTCCTCGCCCCCATCTGATTCCAGATGAATCGGCTCTGGCTGCGCGCTACGGCCCCCCCGTGTGGCACGTGAAGCAGTCCGGATCCGCCCCCTCGCTCGAAGGCTCCGGATGCACGAATGCCATCCCGCCCCACTCCACCTTCTCCAGACCGGCCCCCTGACCCTGCGCGATGATCTTGTGGCAGTCGTTGCAGCCGCTCGCCCCAAGCTTCCGCGTCTTGTCCGCCGTCTGGTGCCGCCCGTCATGGCACCGGAAACATCCCGCCCAGTTCTTGTGCCCGATGTGATCCGGATACGCCCGCCAATCCGCCTTCATCCGCGGGAAAAAGCTGTTGGTGTAGATCTTCTGAACTTGCGCGATCACCGATGCCACCCGCGCTTCGTTCGTGTACTGCGCCCGCAGCGACGCCGCAATCTTCTCCAGCCCCTCCGCCACCGTCTCGTTGGTCTGCGTCAGCGCCGCAATCGCATGGCTCCGCACAAAGGGCAGCGCCGGGTCGATCCGCCCCGCCGCCATCGCCTGGTCCACCGCGTCGTTCGGCGCCGGAAACGAGTGCGCCGACCGATTGTGGCAATCGTTGCAGTCCATCGTCCGTACCATTTCCGCCGCGGGCTCGTTTGTGTACTTGGTCGTTCGGAATTCCGTCACCTTGCCGTCCGCGGCGGTCAGCCGCACCCAGGGGATCGCCTGCTGGCGCGCATCGGTGGCGATATATTCGATCCGATGGCCAGGGCTCATGTGCCAGTGAATGCCCCGCACCGGCCCCTCCGCCGGATCCCCGCCCCCCACGTTCAAAATCATCCGAACCGTGTTCACCGTGTTGGTCTCGTCCGACAGATAATGCGTGTAGTTCCGAACCAGGTCACCCACCTGCCTGTCCGACCGATGGCACTTCTGGCAGGTCACCTCCGACGGCAATGGATGCGGCGGGACCTTCACCGGACGCTCGTAGTTGCCTCGCAGGGTCGCCACCAGCTGGTGCACCCCGTTGAGCTTGGCTCGAATGTATCCCGACGGCCCGGGGCCCACATGGCATTTCGTGCACGCCACTTCCGCGTGGGACGATGCCGTGTAGGTCACGTGCTCCGGCTCCATCACCGTGTGGCATGTCTGCCCGCAAAAAGCCACCGACTCCGAAAAATGAAAGGCCCGGTAGCTGCCCACCGCCGAGCATAGCAGAAACACCGCCGCCCCCACCGCGAATATCGCCAGGTTCCGACGGTCCTTCGGGCGGTTCAGGTCGATCGCCAGCAACCGGCTGCCTTCCGGATGCCCCCGCCGCTCCAGCCGCCACCTCCATAGCCAGCCCAGCCCCATCAGCGCCAAACCGCAGATCAAAAATGCCGGCGCCACCACAAAGGTCAGGATCCCCAGATACGGGCTGGACGAGCCTCCCCTCATGTCCATGGCAAAAAGCAACAGGAAGCTGAAAAACGCGCCCGCCGCCAGCACCACGCCTGCCAGGCTGATCCAGTTGTGAAAACCAGCCGTCCCCGACGATTCCCCTCGTGCCTGATCGTTGTTCATACAGAATGAACCCATCCTACCGAGAGGAATCGATCCCGACAATACGGAAATTCAGCTGGGCGGCCCTGAATTGCCCCATCCCTCCTTCGGCCGCCCAAGCACGAGAAAATAAAAAGGCGGCGCATCCCCCCCTTCGCCGCCGCCTGCATTCGCCCGATATGCCCCCCGCCTATTTCTTCAGCTTCCGAATGAACGCCACCAGATCCTTGATCTCCTGATCCGTCAGCTTGTCGCTGTACGGCTTCATCTGGACCTCGCCGCCCTTCGTCAGACCGTCCTTGATCGACTTGAACATCTTCTCGTCGGTCAGCGCAGCCTGCACCTTGGCGTCGCTGTAATCCCGGCACTCGAACTTCTGACCGAGCTTGGTGTCGCCCTTCCCCTCGACCCCGTGGCAGCCCTTGCAGTACTTCTCCCAGTTGGCTTTCGCGTCGGCGCCAGCCGCCACCACGCCGGCCAGGGCCAGCACCAATGCAGATATCTTCAGCGGGTGTTTCATGATGTTCACCATTCCTATTCTCTGCTCACTGGGGCAGGCTGTCGTTGATCCCGCCCGTTGACGCTCTCACTCTTGTCCACTCTTATACCGGGCTTCATCGCGATCAGGCAAGCCCGATCGATTCACAAACCCAGCCGCCGGCCAGACGCTCTCCACCCCACGCCGGCTCCTGGATTTGGACGCTCCTCCCGCTGCACACATTCATTCCCATTCGATCGTGGCCGGCGGTTTGCTCGATATATCCATGCAAACCCGGTTCACCCCCTTGACCTCGTTGATGATCCGGTTGGATAGCCGCTCGAGCAACGCGTAGGGAAGCCGGACCCAGTCCGCCGTCATCCCGTCCCGGGAATCCACTACCCTCAGCACGATCGTGAACTGATAGGTCCGCTCATCCCCCATCACCCCCACGCTTCGCACCGGCAGCAGCACGGCGAAGCTCTGCCAGATCCGGTAATACCAGCCGCTGGACTTCATCTCCTCCACGACCACCCGATCCGCCTCCCGCAACATCGCCAGGCGCACCGGCGTCACCTCTCCCAAAATCCGGACTGCCAGCCCGGGCCCCGGAAACGGCTGCCGATACACGATCTCCCGCGGCAGGCCCAGCTCCATCCCCAGCCGCCTCACCTCGTCCTTGAAAAGACACTTCAGCGGCTCCACCAGCCGCAGCCGCATCCTCCGCGGCAACCCGCCCACATTGTGGTGGCTCTTGATCATCGCCGCCGGATTCCCCCCGATCGGCGCCGACTCGATCACGTCCGGATAAAGCGTGCCTTGCGCCAGATACCGCGCCCGCCCAATCCTCGAGGCCGATTCCTGGAACACCTCGATGAATGTCCTCCCGATGATCTTCCGCTTCCGCTCCGGATCGGTCACTCCCTTCAGCCCCCGAAGAAACCGCCTCGAGGCATCCACATACGCCAGCCGGATCTGGAAATGGCGGCCAAACACCTCCTGAACCAGCTCCTCCTCCCGCGCCCGAAGCAGCCCGTTGTTCACGAAAATGCAGGTCAGCTGCTCCCCAATCGCCCGATGCAGCAGCGCCGCCGCTACGCTCGAATCCACCCCGCCGCTCAGCCCCAGAATCACCCGCTCCGATCCCACTTGCGAGCGGATCTCCTCCACCGCCTGGTCCGCATACCGCCGCATCGTCCACTCCCGGCCGCATCCGCATATCCCGTGGACGAAGTTGGCCAGGATCTCCGCACCGCGCGGCGTGTGCGCCACCTCCGGATGGAACTGCAGGCCGTAGATCCGCCTGGACCTGTGCTCGATCGCCGCGTAATCCGAGTTCTCCGTCACCGCCACCGACTCGAACCCGCGCGGCAGCCGCGTCAGCCGGTCCCCATGCGAATTCCATACTTGCAGGGTCCTCGGCAACCCCCGAAACAGCGGGCATCCCCGGCCGGCGATCCGCAGCATCCCCTTGCCATACTCGCGCTTGTCCCCCGGCTCCACCTTGCCCCGCATCTCCTGCGCGATGAGCTGAAGCCCGTAGCAGATCCCCAGGATCGGCACGCCCAGCCCGAAGATACCCGGATCCGGCCGCGGCGCCTCCGGCGCGTAGACGCTCGCCGGACCGCCCGACAGGATCAAACCGCGCGGCCGCAAGGCCGCCAGCTCAGCCGCCCGCACATCCCAGGGATGGATCAGGCAAAACACATTGCACTCTCGTATCCGTCGCGCAATCACCTGGGTGTACTGCGACCCGAAATCCAAAATCACAATCTGTTCCATCCGCTAATCCCCCCTGAAAGATCGAGGGCCACACCGCACCCCGCGGCATGGCCCCCCGCTTATATCGATCCGTCCCCCCCCGCGCGGCCGCGGCGCCCTGCCGCGCCTCCGCCCGGCCTCAGAACTTATACTTCAATCCGCTGATGAGCCGGAGGTCATTTTCCTTCATTCCAGGGGCCGGCTCGCTGTCGTAATTGTCCCGCAGGACCACGGACAACGCCAGCTTCGGAGTGATGTCCGCCTCGACGCCCACCTCCGCCGTCAGAAGGTAGTTCTCGAAATCGCCCACCTCGGGGATCCACTCCAGCGATTGCCAGATCCGCGCCGTCTTGCTCAGCTTGTACTCGAACCGCTCGGCCACCCTCAGGGTGAAATACTGATCCTCATCGTGGCCCAGCTTCTCCGCGATGAACCCGGGGCCCACCTCGCCTGCCAGCTTGCACCGGTCGTTCTTGATGAAGTAATACCCCAGGCCCGGACTCAACATCACCCGGTATTCCACGTCCGCGATCGAATCGTGCAGCGCGTCCGCCCGCGCATAGCCGTACAGCCGCTCGGTGAACAGCCGGTTGTACTGCGCAAAACCGTGCGCGCTGGCCGTGTTCCGAGCGTCATCCACCTCCCCGTAGGCGCCGTCCGCCCCCAGCGAAAGCTCGTTCTGGCCCCACTTCGTCGCACCCAGCAGCGTCGCCGTCGCCAGCATCGTGTCGCTGTTGCCTTGCGTCAGCGTGAATCCCAGCGTGGCTGACTTCTCCCATTTGGGCTTGGCCTCCGCCGTCGCCGCATCCTGGGCCTGCGCGGCCCCAAAGGCCGCCCCCGCTAACACCGCCGTCCATGCCGCCACCCGGGGCGCCATCGGCGATCGTTGATAAGACTTGCTCATAATACGTTTCGCTAATTGATCCGGTTGTTTGACGATGACCCGAAGGAAAAGGATAGCCGCTCGGCCCCTCTGCCCCAGCCATTCGCGCCCGAAGGTAAAGATGCGCCCCCGACTGTCAAGCGGTTTATGCCTGCCCCTGCGGCCCCCCGGCCGGGCAGCAGTCGACTTTCCCGCATGGGGCCCCTCAGGGCGACGGAGCCGATACCGGCCCCACCCCCACCTGCCCGTTTTGCGGATTGTAGATGAATCGCATTCCAGCCGGCGGAGACGGCATCCGCGGAAGATAACCCTCCTTCACCAATTCGCCCAGGTCCTTGGGCCACCGGTCCTCCCCCGCCTGAAAGGCCTGGATCGCCTGCCGCAAGGAAGCCAGATCCACAACCTTGCTCGCGGTGCGCGGCGCCCGCCCGGCAACCCCGACGTAATCCACCGGCGTCGTCAACGGATTGCTCCCCGCCTGCGCCGACTCCTCCGGAACCGAGTTCGTGCCTTCACCGCCTGGCGCCGGCTTGGGCACCGGGCCGCAGCCCGCCCACGCGACAGCGCCCGCCGCCACCACGGTCACCCACATCCTGCGCATCCGTCAGCCTTCCCTCGATGGCGGCGCCCCCACCCGCCTTATGTCAGGGTGCACTGCGCCTCCGGCTTGAGCGAGGCAATCGCCTCTTCAAACCGGATGAGCACGTTCTGCACCCACCCGCTGTCAGCCCCCGATATCCGCACGTAGTTGCGGTGCGGCGAATCCCCCGGCACCATCTCCAGGTCCACCTTCCATGGCCCCGGCGCAATCCCGTCCGCCTTGATCGTCAGCCCTTCCACCAGCCGGTCTCCCACCGGCGAGTCATCCCCCAACATGCTGAGACTGTCGCCCTGATATTCCGTCTGGTCCGAACAGCTGATCTGGACCGAGAAATGTGCTTCCTGGTCAAGGAAATGATGCTTGCGGTACTCGTCGAAGACGATTTTAGACAGCTTGCGCGCATCGGCCAGTGTCAGGCTGCTGCGGGCAATCTCCAGGAAGCAGGATTCATTGATCATAGCGCAGATTAGGATTTCCTCGACTTGTGTCGGGTTGCTTTCATGTTCATGGCGATTGACAGCTCAGGCTATTGCGTTTTGCCCTTGTGTCAACCAGATTTCATCCCCATTCTTTGGCCGATTCAACCGGATCAACCCAGGAACACCGTGGAAATCAAGAAAGCCATCGTGACCGCCGCCGGCCGCAACCAGCAGACCCTCCCCCTCCAGACCTTGGTCGACAGGGACGGCGAATCCAAGACCGCCCTCCAGATCATCATCGAAGAGGTCCTGGCGGCCGGCATCGATCAGATCGCGCTCATCCTGCCTCCCCACCAGGAACATTCCTTCGCCGCCGCCGCTGGAGCGCACGCCGGCCGCCTCCACTTCATCGCCCAGGACCCGCCCCTCGGCTTCGGCCACGCCGTCCACTGCGCCCGCCAATTCGTCGGACATGACCCCTTTCTGCTCCTCGTCGGCGACCACCTCTACGTCAGCCACGAGCGGCGCAACTGCGCCCAGCAGCTGATCGATGTCGCCCGCCAGCACCAGTGCGCCGTCTCCGCCGTCCAGGCCACCCACGAAAGCAAGCTCCCCTATTATGGCGCCGTCGGCGGCCGCCTCCTCCCCGGCTCCGCCGGCCTCTACGCCATCGAGACCGTCCTCGAAAAACCCACCCCCACCCAGGCCGAGCAGAGCCTCATCGTGCCCGGCCTGCGCCACGGCCATTACCTCTGCTTCTTCGGCATGCATGTCCTGACCGCCGCCGTCATGGAGCTGCTCGAACGCCTCATCCAATCCCACCCGCCCCCCGCATCCCCCATCCAGCTCGCCCCCGCCCTCGCCGAGCTCAGCCGCCAGGAGCAATACCTGGCCCACGAAATCCGCGGCAGACGCTACGATATCGGCCTCCCCTACGGCCTCCTCGTCGCTCAGCTGGCGCTCGGCCTCGAAGGCCGCGACCGCTCCGAGATCCTCGCTCAGCTGCTCGAGATCCTCGCTCTCCGCCATGCCTCCCTCCCTGTCCCGGCCCCTCACGCCCCCGATTCCCGACCATGACCTGCCAGCTCGTCCGCATCATCACCAGCACCGATCCCGCCGTCCGCAACCAATCGCTGGATCGCCTCGGCCAGGCCGCCTCCACCGCCGCCCTCCAGTCCGAATGCGCCGGCCTCGAGCAGTTCCGCCGAACCGCCGACAATCTCTACGAACAGGTCCGCGCCCTGTTCTTCCTCTACGCCATCCACCGGTTCCACCTCCCCTCCAAACCCGGCATCCCCGGCCAGGGCCTCATCCCCTTCGAAGGCTATGAACACGTGCTCCACCGCCGGTTCGAAGAGGCCATCGAGCTCTTCCTGGCTGCCCAAACCCGCCAGGGCCCCAGCGGCGCCCTCAGCAGCGCCCTCGCCATGGCCTACCATAGCCTCGGATTCCAGACCCTCGCCAACCAGGTCCGCCGCAGCGTCCGCTCCGTCCGCGGAAACCAATGGATGTTCCGCACCGGCCATCCCCAGGACCACCCCCTCCGCATCCATCCCCAGCTCCGCAATCCTTCCCCCCAAAGCGGCCTTTTCCCCATCCTCCGCGAACGCACCCCCGTTCGTATGGACCTCTCCCACAGCGGCTGGAGCGATATCTTCTTCCTGGGAATGGATTACCCCGAAGGCGCTCGAGTCCTCAACATCTCGATCGACCTCGGCATCCACGGACGCGATCCGCATCCCCAGCCGCCCGTCGAGGCCTGTCTGCGCGTCATTTCCGAACCTCTCCTCCGCCTCACCAGCGTCGACCTGGGCGCATCGATCGATGTCGCCGATCTGGCCGAGCTGTTCGATTTCGCCCGCGATTACCTCGGCCTCCTCAAAGCCGCCGTCATCGCCTCCGGCCTCGTTCCCCCCGGGCTCGAAGGCTCCGGCCAGAGCCTGGCCGAACTCCTCGCCCGCCTCGCGGGTGAAGGCCGCGGACTCGAGATCGTGAGCCGCGTCCGCAACATCCCCAAAGGCTCCCGCCTCGCCGTCTCCACCACCCTCCTCGCCGCCCTCATCGCCGTCTGCATGCGCGCCACCGGCCAGACCCATGCGCTCACGGGCCCCTTGCTCGAATCCGAACGCCGCCTCGTCGCCGCTCGCGCCATCCTGGGCGAGTGGCTGGGCGGCTCCGGCGGCGGCTGGCAGGACTCGGGCGGCGTCTGGCCCGCCTTCAAGCTCATCCAGGGCGAGCTCGCCCGCGAAGGCGACCCCGAATTCGGCATCAGCCGCGGCCGCCTCCTCCCCAGCCACCGCATCCTCGATGACCAGTCCGCCCCGCCTCTCGCCCGCCAGCGCCTCCAGGACAGCCTCATCCTTGTCCACGGCGGGCTCGCACAAAACGTCGGACCCATCCTCGAGATGGTCACCGAGAAATACCTCCTCCGCGCCGCCGCCGAGTGGCAGGCCCGCCAGGAGGCCATCGCGCTCCTCGACCATATGCTCGAGGCCCTGCGCCAGTCCGACCTCCATTCCATCGGCGCCGCCACCACCCGCAATTTCTTCGGCCCCATCCAGTCCATCATCCCCTGGGCCTCCAACCTCTATACCGAAACCCTCATCCAGCGCGTCCAATCCGAATTCCAGGATCGGTTCTGGGGCTTCTGGATGCTCGGCGGCATGTCCGGCGGCGGCATGGGCTTCCTCTTCCATCCCGACAGCCGCGCCGCCGCCCAGCAGCGCCTGGCCGAAATCATGGCCCAGACTAAATCCCAGCTCGATACCGCCCTGCCCTTCGCCATCGATCCCGTCGTCTACGACTTCGCCGTCAACGACCACGGCACTCTCGCCGATCTCATGGAGCACGACCACGCCCTCCTGCCAGCCGGCTATTACGAGCTCACTGTCCCCGCTCTCCTGCGCACCGACCCCCATCGCCTCCCCCGCCTCCGCCGGATCGAGCTGGATCGTTTGGGCGCCCTCTGCCGCACCCGGCCCGAGCTGGGCGGCATGGTCCAGGCTCTCTTCGACCGCCTGTTGCCCCAGAGCCGCACCCAGGATCCATCCTCCGAAAGCCTGCCCCAGAGGCTCGAACGCCACGGCTTCGACCCCGTCCTCCACGAGCAGATCCGCGCCGACCTCCGCACCGCCCGAATCGGTCTTGCCCAAAACCGGCTCCCCTCCAGCACCACCATCGCCGATGCCTCCCCCGACGATCTCATGGATGGCGCCCGCGCGCCCGCGCCGGATGTCGTCGCCATCGGCCGCCAGGCGCTCGAGGAAGGCCGGGCCGCCGTCGTCACGCTCGCCGCCGGCGCCGGCAGCCGATGGACCCAGGGGGCCGGTGTCGTCAAGGCCCTCCATCCCTTCGCCAAACTCGGCGGCCGCCACCGGTCCTTTCTCGAGGTCCATCTCGCCAAAAGCCGCCGCACCGGCCGCCTCCAGGGCAATCCGCCCCCCCATTTCATCACCACCAGCTACCTCTCCCACGATCCCATCCAGCAATACCTCGAGCGAAACGCCTCCTTCGGCTACCCCGGCCCCCTGCGCCTGTCGCCCGGCCGCGCCGTCGGCCTCCGCCTCATCCCCACTGTCCGCGACCTCCGATTCGCCTGGGAGGAAATGCCCCAGCAAATGCTCGATGCCCAAGCCCAAAAGGTCCGCGACAGCCTCCGCGCCGCCCTCGTCAACTGGGCCCGCCAAACCGGCGAGGGCAACGATTACACCGATAACCTCCCCCACCAGTGCCTCCATCCCGTCGGCCATTTCTACGAGGTCCCTAACCTCCTCCGCAATGGCACGCTCCGCGACATGCTCGCCCTCCAGCCCCAGCTCCAATACCTCCTCCTCCACAACATCGATACCGTCGGCGCCTCGCTCGATCCCGCACTCCTCGGCCTCCATATCCAGTCCCATGCTTGCCTCACATTCGAGGTCATCCACCGCCGCCTCGAAGACCGCGGCGGCGGCCTCGCCCGCGTCAATGGCCGGCCCCGCCTCGTCGAAGGACTCGCCCTCCCCCGCGAGGAAGACGAATTCCGCCTCAGCTGCTACAACACCATGACCACCTGGATCGACCTCGACCGCTTGCTCGCCGCCTTCGGCCTCACCCGGGATGACCTCGACCACACCGACAAAATCACCGCCGCCATCCGCCAGATCGGCCAGCGCATCCCCACTTACATCACGCTCAAGGAGGTCAAAAAACGATGGGGCCATGGCCAGGAAGACGTCTTCCCCGTCGCGCAGTTCGAGAAGCTCTGGAGCGATATGACCGCCCTCCCCGAAGTCGATTGCCGGTTCCTCCTCGTCCCTCGCGAACGCGGCCAGCAGCTCAAAGACCCCGCCCAGCTCGATGGCTGGCTCCGCGACGGCTCCGCCGCCTCCGTCGAGTCCCTCTGCGATTGGTGATTGCCGCCCCACCAAGAATCGGCTTGCCGGAATCGGTCTGCTGCCTCCATCCTGTCCCCCAACACAACAACGACATTCCAACCCCATCGCCGATCCCATGAAAACAAACCGACGCCTCTTTATCCAGACCGCCACCGCCGCCTTCGGCGCCCTCGGCGCCCTGGCCACAGGCCAATCGCTCGCCGCTGCCGCCGCCCCCGCAACCGGCGCAGGCAAATCCCGCATGCGCCTCGGCTTGGTCACCTATAACCTCGCCAAGGATTGGGATGTCCCCACCATCATCAAGAATTGTTCCGCTTCCGGTTTCACCGGCGTCGAGCTCCGGACCACGCACCGGCACGGCGTCGAGGTCGCCCTCGGGAAAGCCGAACGGCAGGAAATCAAAAAGACCTTCCAGAACTCGCCCGTCGAGCTCGTAAGCCTCGGCAGCGCATTCGATTATCACACGCCTGATCCCGCCAAGCTCCGCCGCGACATCGATGCCACCAAGGAATACATCGTCCTCGCCCAAGACGTCGGCGCCGGCGGCGTCAAGGTCCGCCCCAACGCCCTCCCCCGCGAGGTCCCCAAGGAAAAAACCCTCGAACAAATCGGCCGCGCCCTCCGCGAGCTCGGCGCCTTCGGCCAGGACCACGGCGTCCAGATCCGCCTCGAAGTCCACGGCTCCGAAACCTCCCTCCTCCCCAATATCAAATCCATCCTCGATACCGCCAGCCACCCCAGTGTCGGCGCTTGCTGGAACTCGAACGATTCCGACCTCGCCGGCGCCGGGTTCGACGCCAATTTCGACATGGTCAAAGACCGGATCTTCCAGGTCCACATGCGCGACCTGTTCATCGAGAATTACCCGTGGCGCCGCCTCCTCAACCGCCTCGATGAATCCGGTTTCCAGGGCTATTGCCTGGCCGAGATCCCCGAAAGCTCCGATCCCATCCGCGTCATGAAATACTATCGCGCCCTCTGGCTCGCTTACCAGGGACTCCTCTAGACCGAACTTCCCAAAATTGGCGCCAAATGAGTCAAGTTTTCGCACCGCGCAACGGCGCCACTGCGGACAATCGACGCGTGCGGAGCGCTCGCCCTGCCATAAAAGCTCAAATCAAAAGGGCGCGGCTCCGGCCGCGCCCTCGCAAATCTCGATCGAGCTGATTTATCGGCGGAACCTGCGCACAGCCCCAAACCCCAACAGACCCAACCCCGCCAACAACGAGACCGTCACTGGCTCAGGCACAGTGGCCAATTGAAACGCCATGTCGCGGGACCATGGGGCACCCGTAAAATCCTCCTGTATGATCAACTCATTCCAAAATGTCGTTAGTGGCGGACCGCCAAGTAAGGGATCGCCAACGCTGTCCGTCCAGGCCGCATCGTCGTTCCATTCCTCGAACGAGGTCTTCCACCCGAATATCGAGGGATCATTCGGCCCGACAAGGTTTATCCGCTGGACCGAAAGCCAGTAGACCGTGCCTGCGGTCTGTTGAAATGCCATGCCGGCCGGAAAAGCGAAATCGTATTGCCAAACGACATTATCAACTCCCATTTGTCTGGCTGTATTTGGATCCCAAAATCCTTCCTGGGGTACGGTGGCATATGGTATGCCTAAACTTGGTGCTACTGTCCACCACAGCGGTGACCCCGGATGACTCCAAGGCCTGTTGGGATCAATATTCGCCGGCACATCGGACCAAAAAGCGAGCTGGAAAGATTGATTAGGGTCAATCACTAGATCATTCAGCCACGATCCCCAAACCCGGACTCCGGTGATCGGACCTGTTTGATTACACAAGAAATCGTCCGCTACCAGCTTGCCAAACGCAACTCCAGGTTCATAGGGATATTGAGATCGCACATCCCATCCAGTCTCAAGATCCGGCATCTGGCTCCATTTGGTGATGCCAGACAGTGGCGTCGATGGCTGCGCTAGCAACGCAGGGGTCAGACACATCAACACCACCAAAACTCCGATCCAACGGATTGCACTTTTCATAAATTCTCGCTGGTGATACGACTCTGTTTCATCAATAACATCCAAACCATGCCTTCCGCGATTCCCTACAGCATCGGTGATTTATGTTCGAATACGCGCATCGTCCTCCGCATAAACCAAAATGTCAAGCAAACAAAACAAAAAAACGGGAACCGATCACTTCACCAGACCCGGATATCGCCCTGGCGAGAATAGATTATTCACAAATACTTCATAATAAAATGTTTACAACTGATATTCCTCGTTATCACCCGGAAAACTGCAACGTTAACTACGTTAATCGCCAACAGGTTGCATATAACATGAATCGCGCCATAAACTCCGTTCACTGATACTACAATATTGCCATCAACGATCCGCATGGTATTGTCCGCACATTTGCATGAACAGTAAACCGTTGACCATGACGGATGTCGAAGCCCTGGCCCAGGGCCTGAATCGCCTGTCCCACAACCTGTGGTGGACCTGGAACCATGATGCCCAGGAGCTTTTCCACGAGCTGTCGCCTCGCGCCTGGCAGAACCTTTACCATAACGCCGTCGCCGTCCTCCATGAGCTGTCCGGTTACGAGCTCCGGGTCCGGCTCCTCGATCCATCCTTCGCTGCCCGTGTCCGAGACGTCCTGGCCAGATTCGAAGATTACATGGCCGGAGGAAAAACCTGGGCCAGCCGCCATGTCCCGTCCTTGACGAAAAACCCTGTCGCCTATTTTTCCGCCGAGTTCGGTTTCCACGAGACGCTGCCGATTGCCGCGGGCGGCCTGGGCGTCCTGGCCGGCGACCACACCAAGGCCGCCAGCGACTTGGGCCTCGGCCTGGTCGGCGTTAGCCTCTTCTACCGGGAGGGGTTCTTCCAGCAATCCTTCAACCACGAGAACTGGCAAATCGAGCACTACACGCAGCTCAATCCGGCCAACCTGCCCATGGAACCCGTGCTCGATCGCCAGGGCGAGCCGATCCTGGATTCCATCGAGATCGCCACCAGCAAGATCCAGTTCCAGCTCTGGCGCGTCAACGTCGGACGATGCCACGTCTACCTGCTCGACACGAACCGGCCCGAGAACGAACCCTCCCACCGCGATCTGACCCTCCACCTGTATGGCGGCGACAAGAACATGCGCATCATGCAGGAGGTCGTCCTCGGCATCGGTGGGATCCGCGCCTTGCGCAAGCTCGGCATCGAGCCCTCCCTCTACCACATGAACGAGGGGCATTCGGCCTTTCTCATCCTCGAGCTGCTGCGCGAGAAAATCCAGGCCGGACAATCGCTGGAATCGGCCTTCGCCTGGGTCAGGGAACGCTGCGTCTTCACCACCCACACGCCGGTCGAAGCCGGCCATGACCGCTTCCATCTCGACCTGGTCCGTTATGTGTTCGGCGACTTCATCAAGAAGCTCGGCCTCTCGATCTCGGAGCTGATGGCCCTGGGCCGGGTCCGCCCCGACCAGGCCGCCGAACCGTTCTGCATGACCGTCCTCGCCCTCAAAGCCAGCCGCGCCGCCAACGGCGTCAGCGAACTCCATGGCCGCATCAGCCGCCGCATGTGGCTCGACCTTTACCCCGGCAAAACCGAGGACCAAATCCCCATCGGCCATATCACCAACGGCATCCATCTCACCGGATGGATGAAAGCCGCCACCCAGCGGTTCTGGCAGGGCAAGGTCGGCCCCGACTGGCAGTCCCGATTCCAGGATCCCGATTTCTGGAAGTGCATGGCCGATCCCCAATTCGTCACCGACGAGGAGATCTGGGCGCTCCGCTTCCAGATGCGGCGCGAGCTGATCGAGTTCGCCCGGCGCCGCCTCCTCCTCCAAGACCGGCGCTTCGAGAAACGCGACTTCATCAGCTTCGATCGCCTCCTCAATCCCGATGCCCTCACGATCGGGTTCGCCCGCCGGTTCGCCACCTACAAGCGCGCCCCTCTCATCTTCCAGCGTTTCGACGACGTCGTTCGCCTGGCTTCCAACCCCGCCCGGCCCGTCCAGTTCGTCTACGCCGGCAAAGCTCATCCCCAGGACGAAGACGGCAAACGATTCATCCAGCATATCATCCACCTCAGCAAATACTCCTCTCTCCAAGGATCGCTCGTGTTCCTCGAGGATTACGATATCCACGTCGCCCGCCAGATGGTGTCCGGCTGCGACGTCTGGCTCAACAACCCCCGCCGCCCCCTCGAAGCCTCCGGCACCAGCGGCCAGAAAACCGCCATCCATGGCGCCCTCAACCTCAGCATCCTCGACGGCTGGTGGCGCGAAGGTTACGACGGCGCCAACGGGTTCGCCATCGGGGATGATTCCCACCCCGATTCCATCGAGGAACAGGACCGCCGCGACAGCGAAAACCTCTACCGCGTCCTCTCCGAACAGGTCATCCCCCTGTTCTACCAGCGCGATGAACAAGGGATCCCCCGCCAGTGGATCGCTCGGATCCGCCGCGCCATGGCCACTCTCATCCCGCAGTTCAACACCTGGCGCATGGTCCGCGATTATACCCGGAAATACTACCAGCCCGACGCCTCGTGAAGCCGCCTCCCCTCCGCCCCGACATCCGCTCTCAATCCCGGGATGAATTGGCCGCCCTCCTCGACGCCTGGGGAGAGCCGCCGTTCCGCGCCTCCCAGGTCCTCTCCTGGCTCTATGCCTGCCGCGCCACATCCTGGGATGCCATGACCAATCTCCCCCGGCCCCTGCGCCTCCGCCTCGCCTCCCATTTCCAGCTCCATCCCCTCACCCTCGAACGCTGCCAAGGCGCCCCCGGCCAAACTCGAAAGTTCCTCTGGCGCCTCGCCGATGGCGCCCGAATCGAATCCGTCCTCATCCCCGCCAATCCCGCCCTCTACGCCGAATCGAGCGACCGCCTCACGCTCTGCCTCTCCACCCAGGTCGGATGCGCCTTCGGCTGCAAATTCTGCGCCAGCGGCCTCGACGGCTGGAAACGCAACCTCGGTCCCGACGAAATCGTCGAGCAGGTGCTGGCCGCCGAACGCTGGCTCGCCGCCGCTCCACCCCCCCCCGAAACGCCCTCGCCCCAGCCCTCCCCGCCCCGGCGCCGAATCGATAACCTCGTCGTCATGGGCATGGGCGAGCCTCTAGCCAATTACAATGCCCTCTCCAAAGCGCTTGCCATCCTCAACGCCCCCTGGGGCGGCGCCATCGGCGCCCGCCACATCACCGTCTCCACCTGCGGCCTCGCCCCTCAAATCCGCCGATTCGCCGAGGAATCCCCCCAGTTCCGACTCGCCATCTCCCTCCATGGCGCCACCGACGCCGTCCGCAACCGCCTCATGCCCGTCAACCGCAAATATCCACTCTCCGAGCTGATCTCAGCCTGCGAGCATTACCTTGCCCGCAAAGGCCGGATGATCTCGCTCGAATACATCTTGATCGCCGGGGTAAACGATGGCATCGACCAAGCGCCTCCCCTGGCGGCCCTGGCCCGCCGCCTTCGCGCCAAGGTCAATCTCATCCCCTGCAACCCCGTCCATGGCCTCCTCTGGCGCCGCCCCGATCCTCCCGCCCAGACCGCCTTCCTCCATGCCCTCAAAAAGGCCGGTGCCACCGCCACCCTCCGCCTCGAAAAAGGAGACAATATCGACGCCGCCTGCGGCCAGCTCCGCCTCCAAACTGAAGCCGCCCATTCCGCCGCCAGCCTCTGAAGGCGGATCCCGCAGCCGCCAACGTTCGAAGCCGGAATCTCGAACTCCGTCTCCCGAACCATCCCACAGAGGCAAGAACACACGGTCTTTCCTCAGGAAGATCCTCTTTGCGTATTTTTGCGTTTTTTACGGCTATCCAAATCCAAGACTCGGCTCTCGAACCTTTTGCCTCAAGAAACTCAAAAACTCGCAAAAACTGGGCGGAATCTCGAACCCCGTCTCCCGAACCATCCCACAGAGGCAAGAACACACGGTCTTTCCTCAGGAAGATCCTCTTTGCGTATTTTTGCGTTTTTTACGGCTATCCAAATCCAAGACTCGGCTCTCGAACCTTTTGCCTCAAGAAACGCAAAAACTCGCAAAAACTCGGCGGAAAGTAATCGTGCCGGGATTAAAGCCCGTCAATCGTGGCCATTGTATCGGACACCACATATTTCTTGATGAAGAACACGGAAGCCCCAAAGTTCACAAGAAGTCCGTGCTCGACACGGCTGGCCCGCAGGTAGCCCAGGAGTTGAGCCGCGTGTTCAGTCGCGACAGCTTTGGCGGCTTTCGCTTCGACGATGAGGATCTCCTCGACCATCAAGTCCGCAAAATATTCGCCCAGCACCGTGCCATCTTCGTCGTAGACTCTGAGAGGACATTGCTGTTCGACTTTCAATCCACGTTTTCGAAGCCGATGGACCAGCGCGTTCTCGTACACTTTTTCCATGTGGCCCGGTCCATGGTAGCGATGAATCTCGAACCCCGTCTCCCGGACCATGTCACAGAGGCAGAACACACGGTCTTTCATCAGGGATATCCTTTTTGCGTATTTTTGCGTTTTTTGCGGCTATCCAAGTCCAAGACTCGGCTCTCGAATCTTTTGCCTCAAGAAACGCAAAAACACGCAAAAACTCGGCGGAATCTCAAATCCCGTCTCCCGAACCATCCCACAGAGGCAAGAACACACGGTCTTTCCTCAGGAAG